>NZ_JACHOM010000003.1:0-340760 GCF_014199865.1 Xanthomonas sp. F14
AACGGACGGTCGACGTCGCGGGTCGGCTCCGGAATGAACGAATCCAGCGCCTCGACCAGCTTCAGGATCGCCGGCACGCCGATGTCGCTCTGGTCACCGTCCAGCGCCAGACGCGCCGAACCGTGGATGATCGGGGTGTCATCGCCCGGGAAGTCGTACTTGCTGAGCAGCTCGCGCACTTCCATCTCGACCAGCTCGAGCAGCTCGGCGTCGTCGACCATGTCGGCCTTGTTCAGGAACACCACGATGTGCGGCACGCCGACCTGACGCGAGAGCAGGATGTGCTCGCGGGTCTGCGGCATCGGGCCGTCAGCAGCCGAACACACCAGGATCGCGCCATCCATCTGCGCTGCACCGGTGATCATGTTCTTGACGTAGTCGGCGTGGCCGGGGCAATCGACGTGCGCGTAGTGACGGGTCGGGGACTCGTATTCGACGTGGGCGGTCGAAATCGTGATGCCGCGCGCCTTCTCTTCCGGCGCCGCGTCGATCGCGTCATACGCCTTGAACTCGCCACCGAAACGCTCAGCACCGATCTTGGTCAGCGCGGCTGTCAACGTGGTCTTGCCATGGTCAACGTGACCGATGGTGCCGACGTTCACGTGCGGCTTGGTGCGCTCAAATTTAGCTTTTGCCATGGGTGCGTGTCTCGGTAATCGTTTGGAGTTGAAGACGATTGAGTAGTGGTGCTCACGAAAGGAATCGAACCTTCGACCTCCTCCTTACCAAGGAGGTGCTCTACCGACTGAGCTACGTGAGCGAGTTTTGTATTATGCCATGCATTTGCGTTCAATGGAGCGGGAGACGGGAATCGAACCCGCACCATCAGCTTGGAAGGCTGAGGTTCTACCGTTGAACTACTCCCGCGCCGGGAACTGCATGCCACAACATGAAACTGGTGGAGGGAGGTGGATTCGAACCACCGAAGGCGTAAGCCAGCAGATTTACAGTCTGCCCCCGTTGGCCGCTTGGGTATCCCTCCAGCTTTTACTACCGGACCGGTGCGCGATGAGGCGAATTCGGTTCGGGGTGAAGCAGCCCGTTATTTTGTTGTGGGATGCATGCGGTGTCAACAAAAATTTTGAGCAGATCGTCAGTGCCGAAGACGCGCGACCATCGGGGTCGCGCGCAACCGGTCAGACGTTGAAGCGGAAGTGCAGCACATCGCCTTCCTGCACGCGGTATTCCTTGCCTTCCAGGCGCAGGCGCCCGGCATCGCGCGCACCGGCTTCGCCGCGGTGCTTGATGAAGTCGTCGAAACCGATCGTCTCGGCGCGGATGAAGCCCTTCTCGAAATCGGTATGGATCACCGCTGCCGCCTGCGGCGCGGTCGAGCCAGCCCTGACCGTCCACGCACGCACTTCCTTGACGCCGGCGGTGAAGTAGGTCTGCAGGCCAAGTAGCTTGTAGGCGGCACGGATGACGCGATTCAGACCCGGCTCGTCCAGACCCAGATCGGCCAGGAAGGTGTCGCGGTCCTCGTCGTCGAGCTGCGACAGCTCTTCCTCGATCGCTGCCGAGACCGGCACCACTTCGGCGCCTTCGGCCAACGCATGCCGACGCACCGCGTCCAGGTGCGGATTGTTCTCGAAACCGTCCTCAAGCACATTGGCGATGTACATCACCGGCTTGAGCGTCAACAGGAACAGGTCGCGCACCAGCGCCTTTTCATCATCGTCCAGGCCAGCTGCACGCCCCGCCTTGCCATCGGACAGCGCGGCCTGCAACTTGGCCAGCACCGGCTTGCGCGCCGCAGCATCCTTGTCGCCGCCCTTGGCGCTGCGCTCGGCACGGTTGAGCGCCTTTTCCACGCTGTCCAGATCGGCCAATGCCAGTTCGGTATCGATGGTTTCGATATCGCTGATCGGGTCGACCTTGTTGTTCACATGGATGACGTCGTCGTTCTCGAAGCAACGCACCACGTGGGTGATCGCATCGACTTCGCGGATATGCGCCAGGAACTTGTTGCCCAGCCCTTCGCCGCTGGCCGCACCCGCCACCAGGCCGGCGATATCAACGAACTCGACCGCGGTCGGAATCAGTTTCTGCGGCTTGACGATCTCAGCCAGTTGATTGAGGCGCGGATCCGGCACCGGCACGATGCCGACGTTCGGCTCGATGGTGCAGAACGGAAAATTGGCCGCAGCGATGCCCGCCTTGGTCAGCGCATTGAACAGGGTCGACTTGCCGACGTTGGGCAGGCCGACGATGCCGCATTTGATACCCATGGGTCACATCCGGGATTTGGGATTCGGGATTGGAGATTCGCCATGCCGCACGGCTGCAAATCCCCAATCCCCAATCACGCATCCCTGCTGGTATGCAGGCGCTTCATCGCCTCGTTGAAATTACCTTGCAGTGCCAGCGGCAGGATATCGATGGCCGCGTCCACCGCAGCGCCGATTGCCGCGTCGTCGTCGCGCCCTGCCCGTCCCAGCACCCAAGGCACCACGCGGTCCTTGTGGCCGGGATGGCCGATGCCGATCCGCAAGCGATGGAATTTACCGTGCCCCAGCAGGCGAATGGTGTCGCGCAGGCCATTCTGGCCGCCGTGACCGCCATCGAACTTGAGCCGCGCGATGCCCGGCGCAAGATCCAGTTCGTCGTGTGCGACGAGCAGTTGCTCCGGCTCGATCTTCCAGAACCGCAACGCGGCGGTGATCGATTTGCCGCTGAGATTCATGAAGGTGGCCGGCTTGAGCAGCCAGACCGATTGCCCGGCGATCTCGACCTTTGCGGTCTCGCCGAACAACTTGGCGTCCAGCCCCCAGCGCACGCCATGGCGTTCGACGAGGGCATCGACGAAACGAAACCCGGCGTTGTGCCGGGTTTGCGCGTGTTCCGGACCGGGATTCCCGAGTCCGACAATCAGGCGGAGTGCAGACATGCCAGTGACCGCAGCCGATCCCGCGCAGCGCGAGGAATCGGCCGACGGCTTACTTGGTCTCGGCGCCTTCGCTGCCCTCTTCACCGGCAGCGTCTTCTTCCTCGATCCGCACGTGCTTGGCAGCAACCACCGCCACGTCGTGCTCCTTGCCCAGCTTCAGCTCCGGAATTTCCACACCGGCCGGCAGCTTGATCTCGGACAAGTGGATCACGTTGCCCACTTCCAGGGCACCGAGGTCCACTTCAATGAACTCCGGCAGATCCTTCGGCAGGCAGACCACCTGAACTTCGTTGAGTTCATGGGTCACGACCACTTCGCTGGACTTACCGGCCGGCGAGGCCGCTTCGTTGATGAAGTGCAGCGGCACGGCGGCGCTGAGCTTCTCGTTGGCGCTGACGCGCTGGAAGTCGATGTGGATGATCAGCTGCTTGAACGGATGGCGCTGCATGTCACGCAGCAGCACCTGCTGCACGTCGCCATTGAGGTTCAGGTCGAGGATCGACGAGTAGAACCACTCGTTCTGCTGGGCAAGCCAGATCTGCTCGTGGTTGAGCTGAATGCTGACCGGCTCGAGTTCGCCACCGTAAACGATGGCCGGAATGACGCCAGCGTGACGTAGGCGGCGGCTCGCACCCTTCCCCTCGTTCGCGCGGCGCTCGACCTTGATTTCGTGAGTCTTTGCCATGTTGTTTCACTACCTGGATTGGAATACCGCCTCGCGGCGATGAAGCGTCTCACCCGCGACCAGGCGAGACGTAGTACCGGCACCCGGAACTCCGGGCACCGAATGCGGCATCAGTCGACGTAGAGCGAACTCACCGACTCGCCGAAGGCGATGCGGCGAATGGTCTCGGCCAGCAGTTCGGCCACGCTCAGCTGACGAATCTTGGCGCAGGTGCGCGCGGCTTCGTTCAGCGGAATCGTGTCGGTGACCACCAGCTCGTCAAGCTGCGAATTATTGATGTTGTCCACTGCCGGGCCGGACAGCACCGGGTGGGTGATGTAGGCCACCACCTTGAGCGCGCCGCGCTGCTTCAGCGCTGCGGCGGCGGCACACAGGGTACCGGCGGTGTCGACCAGATCGTCGACCAGCACGCAGGTCTTGCCCTGCACATCGCCGATGATGTTCATCACCGTGGCGACGTTGGCGCGCGGACGGCGCTTGTCGATGATGGCCAGATCCGCATCGTCCAGGCGCTTGGCGACGGCGCGCGCGCGCACCACGCCGCCCACGTCCGGCGATACCACGATCAGGTTGTCGGTGCCGTAGGCGCGCCAGATGTCGGCCAGCAGCAACGGCGAGGCATAGACGTTATCGACCGGCACGTCGAAGAAGCCCTGGATCTGGTCGGCGTGCAGATCGACCGTCAACACGCGGTCGGCCTCCATTGCGCAGATCATCTTGGCGGCGACCTTGGCAGTGATCGGCACGCGCGAGGAGCGCATGCGGCGGTCCTGGCGCGAGTAGCCGAAGTACGGGATGACCGCGGTCACCGACGCGGCACTGGCGCGCTTGAGCGCGTCGATCAGCACCAGCAACTCCATCAGGTTTTCCGCGCTCGGCGCGCAGGTCGGCTGGATCACGAACACTTCCTGCCGGCGCACGCTTTCTTCGATCTCGACCTGCACCTCGCCATCGGAGAAGCGCGTGACCAGCGCCTTGCCCATGCGAACGCCGAGCTCCTTGCAGATGCTCAGGGCAAGCGGCTTGTTGGCATTGCCGGAGAACACCAGCAGGTTACGTTGGTCTTGCATGGGATCTCTCGGGCGGCGGCAAAGAGCGTGCGGGCGATGATGGAGCTGGACAAAGCCGACCAAATGCCGGGCTTTTCGTTGAATCCCCGCACATGGATGTGCGGGCTGTTGCAGAGGGACCTGCATATACGGCTGTTGCAGGGGACCTGCATATACGACTGCTGCAGAGGGACCTGCATCAACAACTGGCAGGGGCGGTAGGATTCGAACCTACGAATGCCAGGATCAAAACCTGGTGCCTTGGGCCTCTTGGCGACGCCCCTGCATCAAACCTGTCTCGCGTGCAGCGCGTCGAGCAGTGGCGAGTGCGCTGCACCTTCCACGACCCACGCCCTCAGGTTGTCCGGCAACTGCGCCATGGCCTGCTCTGCAGCAGCGCGCGTGGCGAATTCGACGAAACACCCGCTCCCCGACCCGGTCAAACGCGGCGTCCCGATCCTGGACAGCGCCTGGAACACTGCCTCGATGGCGGGTTCACGGCGCCGCAGGACCGGCTCGAACGCATTGTCGAGCAGGGAACCCGAAGCGAAGTCCGCTATTTTCACGGGCGCAGCATCCCGCGTCAATTCCCGTGATTGAAATAAGACCGGGGTGGGCACGTGAATTCCCGGATCGACCAGCACGTAGGACGCCGCCGGGAGACCGATCGGGGTCAGTCGCTCGCCGACACCCTCGGCCCAGGCATTGTGACCGCGCACGAACACCGGCACGTCGGCGCCCAGCCGCAGCCCCAGCTCGGCCAGCGTCTGGACCGGCAAGCCCAGGCCCCACAAGGCATTCAGCGCGACCAGCACGGTGGCGGCATCCGACGAGCCGCCGCCGAAGCCGCCGCCGGCGGGGATGCGCTTGTCGACCCGGATGTCGGCGCCGGCCTGCGTGCCCGCGCTGGATTGCAGCAGGCGCGCGGCCCGGATGACCAGGTCATCGTCTTCCGCCACGCCGGGCAGGCTGTCGCCGATGCGCCGGATCAGCCCGTCGTTGCGCACACGAAGATGAATGATGTCCCCCCAGTCCAGCAGCCGGAACACGGTCTGCAGCAGGTGGTAGCCATCGGCGCGGCGCCCGACGATCTGCAGGAACAGGTTGAGCTTGGCCGGCGCAGGCCACGCCGACCAGCCCGTCTCCAGCGCGGACATCAGGGCGATACCGTCCATTGATCGACCAGCAGGCGCACCTTGGCCTCGCCGTTGCGGGCTTCGATGCGCTGCGGCAGCTCGGGTTGCCCGGCGCCGGCCGGCGCCCAGGCGAGAAAGTCGATGGTCCAGCCATCCTGCTGCACGGTACGCGGTCGCCCGGCCGCATCCAGATCGGCGCGTTCGGCACCGGCGTCGGCGATGCGCAGCGCGCGCACCCAGTCCGGCATCTGGTTGACCGGGATGGTCCACCCGGTCGCTTCAAGCAGCACCTGCTCGGCATCCGGACCGCTGCGCGGGCCGCCGTCCAGCCCTTCCAGGCGTCCGGCGCCGCTGGCGGTGTCGCCAGTGAGCACCCAGCTCTGCCGGGTTACCGGCGCACTGAGCTGTACGCGATACTGCGCACCGTCCTGCTGCCAGTCGATGCGGCCGCTACCACCATTGCTGCCCTTGCTGATCGCCACCCGGCCCTGGAACGACCAGGTCGGATGCGCCTGCAGCCAGGCCTGGCGTGCGGCTTCGGCCTGCCGCGCACCCTCGGAAACCTGCGCGACCACTGCGGCGCCACCGCCCTGCCCGCGCGGCACGCTGACGCAGGCCGACAGCCCGACCAGCACCAGCCCGCTCAGGGCCAGTGTTCGGATCGTCCCGCTCATAGCCCGAATTTTTCCACGGCGCGTTGCAGCGCGCGGTTGTCCGGATCCAGACGCCGCGCCTCATCGAAGTAGCGCCGCGCTTCGTCCTGTTTGCCGCTGACCCATAGCACCTCGCCCACGTGCGCGGCGATTTCCGGGTCCTTGACCAGGGCCCAGGCACGGCGCAGTTGCACCAGGGCTTCCTTGGTGCGGCCCATGCGATACAGCACCCAGCCGTAGCTGTCGACGATGGCCGGGTTGTCCGGGTCGGCGGTGCGGGCGCGGTCGATCAGCGCCAGCGCTTCCTTGTAGCGGGTGGTGCGGTCGGCCAGGGTGTAGCCCAGCGCGTTCAGCGCCGCCACGTTTTCCGGTTCGGCCACCAGGATCTTGCGCAGGTCGGCCTCGGCACGCGCGACATCGTCGCGGCGCTCCCAGGCCAGGCCGCGGGCGTACAGCAGCGCGCCGTCGTCCGGGTAGGCGGCCAGGCCGCGCTCGAAGGCATCCAGTTCGCCCGCTGCGTCGTCGGCGCGCTGGTGCAGCTCGGCTTCGAGCACGTAGGCGTCGCGACGCGCGTCGTCGTCGGCGCTGGCATCGCTCTGCAATGCGCGCGCTTCGGCGAGCGCCTCGGGCTTGCGGCCCAGCTCGTACAGGGCGCTGGCGGCGCGCAGGCGCGCCTCGCTCAGCTGCGGGCCGCCGGGCACGCCGCGATACCATTCCACCGCCTCGTCGTAGCGCTTGAGGAATTCGGCGATCTTGCCGAGCAGCAGGCGGCGGTCAGGGTCGGGCTTGGCGGCATTGCTCTTGAGCTCGCCGTACAGCGCCTCCAGCGCAGTGCGATCCTTTTCCTTGGCCAGCATGGAGGCACGCAGCCCGTAGGTCTGGGTGTCCTGCGGCCCGGTCGACAACACCCGCGCGGCGGCTTCGGTCTGCCCCATGGCGTCGTAGGCAAACGCCAGCGCGCCACGCAGCTCCGAATCCTTGACCGCCTGCGGCTCGACATTCTTCAGTAGTGCCAGCGCTTCGTCGTTCTTGCCTTCCTGCTGCAGCTGGGTGGCATGCAACAAGGCAACGCGTGGCTCTTCGGGGAAGCGGCGCACCACTTCGTCGACGATGCGCTTGGCCAGCGCCGGGCGCTCCATGCGCAGGGCGAGCCGGCCGAATTCCTGCCAGGCTTCGATCTGATTGGGGATGGCGCCGGCCTTGACCAGGTCTTCGAGCACGTCGGCGGAGGCTTCCGGCTCGCGCCCGCCATTGGCCAGGGCGATCAGGGCGAAGCGCCAGCCGCGCGGGTCTGGCTCCTTGAGCAGGCCGAGCAGGTCACGGCGGGCGGTACGCAGGTCGTTGCGGCGCAAGGCCAGCGAGGCTTCGGTACTGCGCATGGACATCGACGAGGGTGCGCGGGAGCGCCACAGCGCCAGGGCCTCGATCGCACGCGGGTCGTCGTTGGCCAGCATGGCGATGCGGGCGGCGCGTTCGGCCAGCCCGGCATCGCCGGCCTCGGCCTTGGCGGCGTCCAGGTAGGCGCGGGCGGCATCGTCCAACTGCCCGGCCTGCAAGGCGAATTCGCCGGCGAGCACCGGCTCCAGCGAGGTGGCGCCGGCGCGACCGGGCGGCGGCGCGGGCGGTGCTTTCTTGGGTGCTGCAGTGGCGCTGGCGGAGACTGCGACCAGCAAAAGAACACACAGGATGCGAATCGGTACAGGCATCGGGGGCAACCGGGCCGTAAAATGGGGCCCTGAATGGCCGCCAGCTTATCGCAAGCAACTGAACAATGACGTTGTGGGTGCTCGGACTGAATCACCAGACCGCACCTGTGGACCTGCGCGAACGCGCGGCGTTCGCAGGTGACGCGTTGCCGCGCGCGCTCGAATCCCTGCGCGCGTTGCCGCAGGTGCGCGAGGCCGCGCTGCTGTCCACCTGCAACCGCACCGAGCTGTATGCGATGTCCGACGACCCGCACAGCCTGGTGAGCTGGCTGGAGACCCATGCGCCGGGCTTGAGTGGTTACCTCTATCAGCATCAGGAGGAAGCGGCGGTGCGCCACCTGTTCCGCGTCGCCACCGGGCTGGACTCAATGGTGCTGGGCGAGCCGCAGATCCTGGGCCAGGTGAAGGATGCCTGGGCAGTGGCCCGTGCACACGGCGCGCTGGGTAGCGGGCTGGACCGCCTGTTTCAGCAGACCTTCTCGGTCGCCAAGCGGGCGCGCACCGATACCCGCGTCGGTGCCAATCCGGTGTCGGTGGCCTCCACTGCGGTACGACTGGCGCAGGAATCCTTCGCGCGGCTCAACGAATCCACCGTGCTGCTGATCGGCGCGGGCGAAACCATCGAGCTGGCGGCCAAGCATCTGAGCGAAGGCCGCGTGCGCCGCTTGTTGATCGCCAATCGCACGCTTGCGCATGCGCAGACGCTGGCCAGCCAGCACGGCGGTTACGCGCTGCCGCTGACCGATCTGGACCGCCATCTGGCCGAAGCCGACGTGGTGTTCTCGGCCACTGCCGCGCGCGAGCCGATCGTGACCCGGGTGCAGGTGGAACAGGCACTGCGCGCGCGCAAGCGCAAGCCGATGCTGCTGTTCGACCTGGCGGTGCCGCGCGACATCGAAGCCTCGGTGGCCGAACTCGGCGACGCCTACCTGTACACGGTGGACGACCTGGAACGCGCGGTGGAAGACAACCGCCGCGGCCGCCGTGAAGCCGCCGACCAGGCCGAAGCCATCATCGACCTGCAGGTGGCTCGCTATGTCGAGACCTTGCAGGCCAACGCGCGCCAGGCGCCGCTCAAGCGCTTGCGCGCGTTCGGCGACAGCACCCGCGACGAACTGCTGGCCAAGGCGCGCCAGCAATTGCACAACGGCAAGCCGGCCGACGAAGTACTGGAACAACTGGCGCATGCGCTGACCAACCGGCTGCTGCATCCGCCCACCGCCGCGCTGCGCGATGCCGCGCTCAACAACGACCTGGACTTGACCAGCGCGGCCGACCGGCTGTTCCCGGAAAAGCCGGGTTATCGACATCCCCCTGTAGCCACCCCGATCGTGAGGACCGATGACGCCGACCCTGCGCCGTAAGCTCGAAGCGCTGGCCGAGCGCCGCGAAGAACTGCAGCACCTGCTCTCCGACCCCGATGTGGTCAACAACAACGACAGGTTCCGCGCGCTGTCGCGCGAACTGTCGCAGCTGGAGCCGGTGGCCGTGGCCCTGGAAGACGAAGCGCGCGCCAAGGCCGACCTGAGCGCGGCCGAAGCGATGCGCAACGATCCGGAGATGCGCGAGCTGGCCGAAGAGGAGATCGCCGCCGCACAGGCGCGCCTGGAAGAACTGGATGCGCAACTGGCCTTGCTGCTGGTGCCGCGCGACCCGCGCGATGACGGCAACCTGTTCCTGGAAGTGCGCGCCGGTACCGGCGGCGACGAGGCGGCGATCTTTGCCGGCGACCTGTTCCGCATGTACGCGCGCTATGCCGAGCGCCAGGGCTGGAAGGTGGAAATCGAATCCGACAGCCCCGGCGAGCACGGCGGCTACAAGGAAGTGGTGGCACGGGTGGTCGGACGCGGTGCGTATTCGCGGCTGAAGTTCGAATCCGGCACCCACCGCGTGCAGCGCGTGCCGGCGACAGAATCGCAGGGCCGCATCCACACCTCGGCGGCGACGGTGGCGATCATCCCCGAAGCCGACGATGTGGAAGAGATCGTGATCAACCCGGCCGACCTGAAAGTGGACACCTTCCGCTCGTCCGGTGCCGGCGGCCAGCACGTCAACAAGACCGAGTCGGCGATCCGCATCACCCATGTGCCCAGTGGCGTGGTGGTGGAATGCCAGACCGAACGCAGCCAGCACGCCAACCGCGACAAGGCGATGAAGCGGCTGAAGGCGCAATTGGTGGAAGCCGAACGCAGCAAGGCGGCCGCCGCCGAAGCGCAGACGCGCAAGTTGCAGGTCGGCAGCGGCGACCGCAGCCAGCGCATCCGCACTTACAGCTTCCCGCAGGGCCGCATCACCGACCACCGCGTGGAAGGCCTGACGCTGTACGACCTGCCCAACATCATCGAAGGCGATCTGGATGCACTGATCGCACGACTGCTGCACGAGCATCAGGCCGACGAACTGGCACGGTTGAGCGACAGCCCGTGAGTGCGCAGGTCCCGCGCGAGCTGCTGCAGCTGCGCGAGGCGGTGCGACGCCAGCCGGGCGACTTCATCGCCTGGCTGATGCTGGCCGATGCCGAGCTCGGCATGGGCGCAATCGTTGCAGGCGAGGCCGCGGTACAACGCGCGCTTGCACTGCAGCCGGGCCATCCGGAAGCGTTGGCGCGGCTTGGCCGGGTGCGCTGGACACAGCAACGACATGCCGAGGCGGCAGCGTTGTTGCAGCAGGCATCGGACCTGGTGCCGCAACATCCGGGCATCGCGCTGTGGCTGGGGCACGCATTGGAAGATGCAGGCCAGGCCGAAGCGGCCGCGGCCGCGTATACGCGTGCGCACCAGTTGCTGCCCGACGAGCCATATATCGCTGCGCAACTGCTCAACTGGCGACGCCGCCTGTGCGATTGGCGCGAACTGGATGCGCTTGTTGCGCAGGTGCGCAGTGCCGTGGCCCAGGGCGCTGCCGCGGTGGAACCGTTCGCCTTCCTGAGCGAGGACGCCAGCGCTGCCGAACAGCTGGCGTGTGCACGGACGCGCGCCCAGGCAGTCGCTGCGATGCTGCGCCCGTTACCGCCGACTGCCATGCGCAGCCAGGGCGGGTTGCGGCTCGGCTTCGTTTCCAACGGGTTTGGTGCGCATCCCACCGGCTTGCTGACGGTCGCGCTGTTCGAAGCGCTGAAGCGCCGGCAGCCGGCGCTACAACCGCATCTGTTCGCCACCAGCCATGACGACCGCAGCGAGATCCGCGCGCGCCTGGCGCAAGCCACCACGCTGCACGATGTCACCGCGCTCGGGCACCTGGCCACCGCGCAGCACATCCGCGACCAGGGCATCGATCTGCTGTTCGACCTGCGCGGCTGGGGCGGTGGCGGGCGCCCGGAAGTGTTCGCACTGCGGCCGGCGCCGCTGCAGCTCAACTGGCTGGCGTATCCGGGCACATCGGGCGCGCCGTGGATGGACTATGTGCTGGGCGATGCGTTTGCGCTGCCGCCGGCGCTGCAGCCGTTCTATCGCGAGCGCGTGTTGCGCCTGAACGGTGCGTTTCAGCCGTCGGACACCTCGCGCGTGGTCGCCGAGCCGCCGTCGCGGGCGCAGTGCGGTTTGCCCGAGCATGGCGTAGTGCTGTGCTGCTTCAACAACAGCTACAAGCTCAATCCCCGCAGCATGGCGCGCATGCTGGCGGTGTTGCGTGCGGTGCCGGGCAGCGTGCTGTGGCTGTTGTCCGGACCGGGCGAGGCCGACGCACGCCTGCGTGCGGTGGCGCAGACGCAAGGCGTGGCTGCGCAGCGCCTGGTGTTCATGCCGAAGCTGCCGCACGCGCAGTATCTGGCGCGCTACCGGCATGCGGACCTGTTCCTGGATACGCATCCGTACAACGCGCATACCACCGCATCGGATGCCTTATGGGCGGGTTGCCCGGTGTTGACCACGCCCGGCGAGACATTTGCCGCGCGCGTGGCCGGCAGCCTGAATCATCATCTGGGCCTGGATGAGATGAATGTGGCCGATGACGCCGCGTTCGTTGCGAAGGCGGTGGCGTTGGCGGGTGATCCAGCGGCATTGAGTGCGCTGCGTGCGCAGGTGGCGGAGCGTCGGCGCGAGTCGGGCGTGTTCGATATGGATGGGTTTGCCGACGGGTTCGCGGACCTGATGCAAGCACTCGCGCGCCAACATGGTTGGTTGGGTGACTAGCGGGCTGCTTGCCTTTTCAAGCTAGATGGCTGTCTTCCGCCGCACCCCACCCAAACCCGCGCGTCCGTGCCCCGGCCCGCGCTTGCGGCGCGGGCGCTCCAAGGCACGCGCGCCCAGCTGTCCCTCCTCGCCCCTGCGGGAGAGGTGCTTGAAAGCGTCATTGAGTTTCTTCGAGACCTTTTCATGTCATGGAAACAACGTGCAGAGCGGCAGCGTGGCCGGGGATTGGCGGAGAGCGGCACAGGGATGTGCCGCGGCGGCGAGTCAGACAGGATGTCTGCCGAGCCGAGGAGCCGATCCCCGGCCGCGCTGCCGCCCTCGCTGAAGCGAGTACCGACAGGCATCTTGCTTCGCCGTACCCTCACCCCACCCCCTCCTCCCGGCGGGAGACCGGCGTCCAATCTTGCCGCGTGGGCGCTCGGCGGAACGCACACCAGTGGCGCGCAAGATGCGCCTTCTCGCCCGCAGGGAGAGCGACTGGTCGATTTGCCACGAACTGTCAGTTGCTAATTGCCAGTGTCAGCGAACCCCGCTGGCAATCAATGTTGTGCGGCTTCACGCCGTGGTGCTGTACCCGGTCGTTCCGGCTCGCTAGGCTTGGGGCATGCCTTCCAATCCCGACTTCATTCCCTTGCACCTGTGCGTGCTGACGGTGTCCGACAGCCGCACGCTGGCCGATGATCGCTCCGGCGACTATCTGGTCGATGCCCTCACTCACGACGGTCACGTGCTGCACGAGCGCGCCCTGTGTCCGGACGATCGCTACCGCATGCGCGCGATCGTCTCTGCGTGGATCGCCGATGCGCAGGTCGACGGCATCCTGATCACTGGCGGCACCGGCTTTACCGGCCGTGACAGCACGCCGGAGGCAATTACCCCGTTGCTGGACAAGACCATGCCCGGTTTCGGCGAGTTGTTCCGCGCGGTCAGTGTCGACGAAATCGGCACCTCCTCACTGCAGTCGCGCGCGTTTGCGGGGCTGGCCAATCACAGTTTCGTGTTCTGCCTGCCCGGCTCCACCTCGGCCTGCCGCACGGCCTGGGAAAAGATCGTGCGTGCGCAGCTGGATGCGCGGACCAAGCCCTGCAATCTGGCGACACTGCGTCCACGTCTGGGCGAATAGCCTGCGCGCTCCATCGCTGTTGGAACGCGCATGTCGCACCTGAAACGCAAGGCCTACAAGAAGTTGCTGGCACCGCTGCAGCTGGAACTGGTCAACATGGCGCGCTGGCTGCGGCATACCAACCAGCGCGCGCTGGTACTGGTGGAAGGCCGCGACACCGCCGGCAAAGGCGGTGTGATCCAGGCCATCGCCAGCCATCTGAACCCGCGCCAGTGCCGGGTGGTGGCGTTGCCGACACCCAACGATCGCGAAAGCACGCAATGGTATTTCCAGCGCTATGTGGCGCACCTGCCAGCGGCCGGCGAGTTGGTGCTGATGGATCGCAGCTGGTACAACCGCGCCGGCGTGGAACGGGTGATGGGCTATTGCACCGACGCGCAATACGACGCGTTCCTGGAGCAGGCGCCGCGCTTCGAACAACTGCTGGTCGACGACGGCATCCTACTGTTCAAGTATTGGCTGTGCGTGGATCAGGCCGAGCAGGAACAGCGCTTTGCCGAACGCCAGGAAGATCCGCTCAAGGGCTGGAAGCTGTCGCCGGTGGACCTGCAGTCACGCAGCAAGTACGAGGACTACACCGCCGCGCGTGAGCGCATGCTCGAGGTGACGCATACGCCGGACGCGCCGTGGACGCTGGTGGATTTCAACGACCAGAAGCGCGGCCGGTTGAGCCTGATCCGCAATCTGCTGGATCGGCTCCCGGACACCGCGGTGCCAGATGACACGCTGCAGCTGCCGCCACTGGACGGCAAGCCGCACAAGGAACGTTACGGCGTGCTGGAACCGATCGACGATTACGCCGGCCAGTCCTGAGAGATCTCGTCGCTGGCCGCGGTGGCGCGCGGCAAGGGATACAGGCCGGCCTGGCGTTCGGCCTGCTCGGCCTGCAGCACCAACTGGCTCAGGCGCTGACTGAACAGCTGCATGAAACCGCGGTGCAGCGGGCGCATCGCTTCGATGTAGTCGACGTCGTCGGCCTGCGCACCGAGCGGGCTGCAGGACGACAGCAGCACTTCGTCCAGGCGTAGCGCACTGTCGGGCAGACGCACCAGCGCGGCGCGGCGCAACCAGTCGCGCATGCCCTGGCGGTACTCGGCGGCCAGGATGTAGGCCACTTCGACCTGGTCCAGGTCCACATCCGGGTTCCACGCCAGCACCTGGATGACCTGCGAGCGCTCGTCCAGCATGCGGCTCTCGGCAACCAGGCCGTGCAATTGCTGCAGCAGACGCCACTGGACGCCGGCGGCCTCGCGCTGCGGGGCCGGCATGGTCTCGATCGCCAGCGCCAGGCGGCGTGCGAACAGCGCCGGCACTTCGGCCAGGACGATCGGGCCGGCATCGGCGCCGAGCAGGAAACGTTCGGTGCGCAGCGTGGCGGTGTCGGGCAGGTAGCCGTCCTGCAGCGGGCGCATCACGCCGTGGTCGAGCAGCGACAGCACCACGTCCAGCCAATAGCGACGCTCCTGTTGCAGCGCGCGGTTGGCGGTGGCGTTCTGCCAGGCCGGACGGAGATCGTCCAGACGCGCGATGCAGGCCTGGGCATCGAGGGTGTCCCAGGGCGCGCGGGTGGCGTCGTTGGGATCGAAATTCTCCACGTTGAGCATGCCGCCGCCGAAACGGTGCCAGGCTGCGCCGCGTTGGGTGCCGGCGGGATCCGGCCTGGAGGCCGACAGCGGCACCGCGGGGGCCGGGCGCAACAGGGCTGCGTAGGCGTCGGCCCAGGAATCGGGCAGACGCGCCGACAGCGGATAGCTGGCAGCGGACGCGCCCAGGCCGTGACGTGCGAGCTTCAGGCTCCACAGCACCGCAGCGATCACGATGCCACCGAAGATCCAGGCCAGCAGCCAGCTGGTGGCCGCCTGCCCCGGCTGCAGCACGCGGGTCTGCGGCTGCAGAAACAGCAGCCAGCCACTGCCCGACAGGACGCCCAGGTACAGCCATGGCGCCAGCTGCGCCAGGCGACGGTTGCGGGTAGGCAGTTCCTGCCCGTCGGTGTGATCTTGAGATGGAGCGGCCATATATTCCCCCTGCACGCCTGATCGCGCTGACAAGGTTATCGGCGACGCATCGCAAGTCTGTTGGCCTGCCCGGCTGGCGGCAACTCAGCCAGTTACAAATTCTTCAGTCGGCGGCGGCGCGCAGGGCGTGCGGGTCACCGCCGCCACGCTGGCCGCCGGCGGGCCTTGCCATAACCAGGTTTCCAGCGCATCCAGCACGGCGTCTGGCCCGGCGGCGACCACTTCCACGCTGCCGTCGGGCTGGTTGCGCGCATGCCCTCGCAGGCCCAGCGCAACCGCGCGCTCGCGGGTGGAGGCCCGGAACCACACGCCCTGCACCACGCCGGTGACGATAAAGCGCGCCGCCTGCATCAGCCGGCCTTGCCGGTGATGCCCACCGCCGTCTCGATGTCGCGTGCGGTCACCGGGCCGAGGAACTGCTTGGCCACCTTGCCGTCCGGCCCGATCAGATACGTCATCGGCAAGCCGCGCGGCGTGGCGAAGTCCTGCGGCGGCTGGTAGGGGTCGAGGATGGCGATCGGGTATGACACCGGGTGGTCCTTCAGGAACGCCTGCATGTCGGCGCTACTGATGTCTTCATAGGCCAGGCCCACCACTTCGACGGTGTCGCGCATGGTATGCAGCGCCGACAGCTCGGGCATTTCCTTCAGGCACGGCGCGCACCAGGTGGCCCAGAAATTGACCACCACCCACTTGCCGCGATGCGCGGCCAGATCGTAGGCCTCGCCGGTCACGGTCGGCAGCGACAGTTTGGGCATCTCGGCGGTCTGCTGCACCACCGAGGTGTCGGTTGGGCTGGCCGGGTCGGCGGGAGCGGCCGGCTTTTGCGGCGTCTGTGCGGTGGTCGCCGGCGCTGCACCGCCGGCGGAGGGCGTGCCCTCGCCGGTGGGCTTGCAGGCGGTCAGCAGCAACAGCGGCAACAGCAGCGCACAGGCGCCGCGCACAAGGCGCACGGTCATGGGAGGTCTCCGGGAAGGTGGGTGTAGAGGTCGCCGACCGGTTGCGCCAGCACGCTGCGCAAGGGTTGGCGCAGTTGTTCCAGCGCAGCGGCAGCGGCCTGGCCGTAGGCATCGTCGCGGCACGGCAGGGGGCGGTCTTCGATCGGCACGCGCAGCTGGCAGCTTTCGTAGAGTTCGGCCAGCGGCACCACGTCCAGGTCGCGCGCCAGCAGCCATTGGCCGCGCTCGTCGCGGCGCAACAGGCGGATGCGTTTGAGTTCGCACAGCAACTCCTGCATCAGCGTGTCGGTGAGCATCGGCTCCAGCGCCAGGATGCGGTCTTCATCCAGGCCGTTGCCGTGGATGCGTGCCTGGCGGAAGCGGCCGAGCAGGCGCAGCAGGCCATAGATCTCGAAACCCGGCGGCAGCCGCATCGCTTCGGGCTGGTAGCGGAATGCCGCCATCGAGGAGGCCAGCGAGGCGCCCAGCAGCACCGAGACCCAGCTCAGGTAGATCCACAACAGCAGGATCGGCAGCGCCGACAGCGCACCGTAAATGCGCTGGTAGGTCTGGAAATTGCCCAGATAGAAGCCGAAGCCCCATTTGACGATTTCCATCAGGATCACCGCCAGCAACGCGCCCGGCAGCGCATGCCGCAGGCGTACCCCATGCTGCGGCACCACGCGGTAGATCAGCACGATGCAGACGAATTCCACCGCCATCGGCGCCAGCCGCCAGGCGAATTCGGCCAGCCACTGGCCTTCGGTGGTGCGGAACAGCGGCAGCGCGAACACGTAGGCGGCCATCGCCATCGAGGCGGCGGCCAGCATCGTGCCCAGGGTCAGCACCGTCCAGTAGATCAGGAAGCGTGTCACCTTCGGGCGTGCGGCGGCCACCCGCCAGATGCTGTTGAAGGTCTGCTCGATGCTATGCAGGGTGATCAGCAGCGAGGCCACCAGCGCGACCATACCGGCCACGGTGAACTTGCCCAGATCCTCCAGCGAACGATTGAGGTAGTTCTGCACCGAGCGTGCCGCGCCAGGCACGAAGTTGTTGAAGATGAAGTCGGTCAGCGCGTCCTTCCACTCGTTGAAGGCCGGGAACGCCGACAGCACCCCGAACACCACGATCGCCAGCGGCACCAGCGCAAACACCGTGGTGTAGGCGAGCGAGGCGGCCGCCTGGAACAAGCGGTCGTCGAGAAAGCGGCGCCACAGGAAGCGCCCGAAGCTGACCGTCCGCGCGCGGTCGCGCAGCCGTTCTTTCCATTGGTGGATTTTGTTCACGCGCAACATCGCGCAAGGGTACCCGATGCGCCGTCATCGCGGCCTTGCCGCAACTGCGGCGTGCAGGCAGGCGGTGGCTTGGCCGATACTGCGGCAACTCACACAGGCGGTAGATGCGCGATGGCGGAGATTCTGGTGCTGTATTACAGCCGTGGCGGTTCGGTGGCGCGGCTGGCGCGGCAGATCGCGCGCGGCATCGGCGAAGTACCGGGCATGGGCGCGCGGCTGCGCACGGTACCGCCGGTGGCGGCGGTGACCCAAACCAGCGCCCCGCCGGTGCCGGACGAGGGCGCGCCGTACGTGGACAAGGCCGATCTGGCCGAATGCAGCGGCTTGCTGCTGGGCAGCCCGACCCGCTTCGGCAACATGGCCGCGCCGATGAAGCATTTCCTCGACGGCCTGGGCGCCGAGTGGGCCAGCGGCACCCTGGCCGGCAAGCCGGCAGGCGTGTTCACTTCCACCGCCTCGATGCACGGCGGCCAGGAATCCACCTTGCTGTCGATGCACCTGCCGCTGCTGCACCACGGCTGCCTGATCGTCGGCATCCCGTTCACCGAGCCGGCGCTCAGCCATACCACCAGCGGCGGCACGCCCTATGGCGCCGGCCATGTCTCCGGCGCCGGCGGCGACCCGCAACCGAGCGAGGACGAAGCGCTGCTGGCGCGTGCGCTGGGTCGCCGGGTGGCCGATATCGCCCGGCGCCTGGCCAGCCCATGAGCGTGCGTGCCACGCACTGGCTGCTGACTGCCGCGCTGATCGCGCTGACGGTGCTGTTCGTGAGCTGGTTTCACGACGACCGCCACCGCACCGCGGCGCTGCTGGTGTTCGCACTGCCGCCAGCGCTGATGGCCGCGCTGGCGCTGCGCAGCGCACGTGCGCGTTTCTGGGCCGGCGTGTTCGCGCTGGGCTGGTTCAGTCACGGCGTGATGGCCGCCTGGAGCCAGCCGCAGGCACGTGGGCTGGCCTGGCTGGAAGTACTGCTGGCCCTGCTGGTGGTGGCATTGGTGGGCGGCCCCGGCATGGCGGCGCGCTTCGGCCGCAAGCGCCCTCCACGTTGACCCGCTTGGGCAGCACCCGCGCCGGGGTCGTATCATGACGGCCCTCGCGCGGCCTGCACCGCGCCCGTTTGAAGGACCCGCAGCAATGGAAGACCTCCTGATCGTCACCACCGGTGGCACGATCGACAAAATCTACTTCGACGACAAATCGGACTACCAGATCGGCGACCCGCAGATCGGCCAGATCCTCAAGGAGCTGGGCGTGACCTTCCGCTTCTCGGTGATTCCGATCATCCGCAAGGATTCGCTGCACATCACCGATGCCGACCGCGAACTGGTGCGCGCCACCATCGCCGCCCAGCCGACCCGCCACGTGCTGATCACCCACGGCACCGACTCGATGGTGGAAACCGGCAAGGTGCTGCAGTCGATCGCAGACAAGACCATCGTGATGACCGGCGCGCTCAATCCGGCGCGCTTTCGCGGCTCCGATGCCGAGTTCAACATCGGCTGCGCGGTCGGCGCGGTGCAGTCGCTGCCGGCGGGCGTGTACATCGCCATGAACGGGCGCATCTGGAATCCGGAAAAGGTGCGCAAGAACGTCGCCGCCAACCGCTTCGAATCGCTCTGACGCCATGAGCAAGGCCACCCGCGCGACCAAGGCATTGGATGCCGCCGGCGTGGCCTATGTGTTGCACCCCTACGCCTACCAGGCCGATGCCGACGCGAAGGGCGTGCAGGCGGCGAACGCCCTGGGACTGGTGCCGCACACGGTGCTGAAAACATTGATGGCCTGGGTCGACGACGAGGCGGTGTGCGTGGTGATCCCGTGCGATCGCCGGGTGTCGCTGAAGAAACTGGCCAGTGCCTGCAACGGCAAGTCGGCGCGCATGATGGAGGTGGCCGATGCCGAGCGTCGCACCGGCTACAAGGTCGGCGGCATCAGCCCGCTGGGGCAGCAACGCCAGGCGCCGGTCCTGATCGAAGCCAGTGCACTGGATGCCCCGTCGCTGTGGATCAACGCCGGGCAACGCGGCTTGCTGCTGGAATTGCCGGGCGATGGCATCGTTGCCGCATTGAAGGCGCGGCCCTGCAGTGTTTGCGACTAGCCGCGGCGAGACACCGCGCTGCGTGGCCGGCTGACGCAAGCCGGCACCTGGAAATCCAAAGGTGGCTCCGGTTTGCGGCAGCGATCACGCACCTCCGCTGCGGCGTGATGGATTCGCCGGCGTCACATGGCCGATGCAAGATCAAGCCCCAAGCAAGACCGAGGTCCTGCACCCACCGGCGCAGGACTCCGGGCACGCTCAGTACGTGGCCACCAGCGTGACCGCCGAGAACGCCAGCGTGGCCTTGAGCCGCACGTAATACACCCCTGGCGCGGGTGCGCTCAGCGTGCAGCTGTCGGCATTGCCCACCACCGCAGTGCGGCAGTTGTAGGCGGTATCGCTCGGCAATGCACCGGCACGCAGCGACAGGTCGGCATTGCCGCTGCCACCGCTGAGCGCCACCCGCAGGCTGCGCGTGCCTGCGGGCACGTTGACCTGGTAATACAGCGAGCCACCGGTGGCTGCAGCCAGGCCGTTGCGTGCTGCATTGCTGGTCAGGGTGGTCGAGGCGATCACCGCAGCCACCGCACCATCGGCGTTGACCAACCCTGCCCCACACCCCTGCGGACACGCCACCGGCAATGCACGCGCCGTGCTCTTGAGCATCGCTTCGACGCTGGCCGCACTGAGCGGATTGAGCGCCACCGACTGCATCAATGCCACCACGCCAGCCACATGCGGCGCCGCCATCGAGGTGCCGCTGTAGACCGCGTAACCTGGGGTGCCCACCGCCGTGCTGCCGCTGTTGAGCGTGGACAGAATCGCCTGCCCCGGCGCGGCGATATCCACGCCCTGGCCGAAGTTGGAAAAGCTGGCCTTGGCCCCGGCCGAGGTGGTCGCCGCCACCGCGATCACATTCGGGCAATTGGCCGGCACGCTTTTGGATACGTCGATATTGCTGTTGCCGGCAGCCACCACTACGCTGGTGCCGCGCGACACCGCGCTGGCGATCGCATTGCTCAAGGTGGTGGAACAGGAACCGATGCCGCCCAGCGACAGGTTGATCACCCTGGCCGGGGTCGGATTGGCCGGCACGCCGGACACCGTGCCGCCGGAGGCCCACACGATCGCATCGGCGATGTCGGACAGGTAGCCGCCGCAACGGCCCAGCACGCGCACCGGCAGCACCTTTGCATTGAACGCCACGCCCGCGGTGCCGGCGCCATTGTTGGCGGCGGCCGCGACGATGCCGGCCACATGGGTGCCATGCCAGCTGGAACTGGACGCGCTTGCGCCGCTGCCGCACTCGTTGGCCGCGGCCCAGTCGCCCGGATCGGCGGCATCGGTGTCGCGCGCGTTGCCGTCGCGGGCGATGAAGGCATCGCTGATGAAGTCATAGCCGGCCAGCACATTGGCCGACAGCTCCGGATGCGCGGTCACGCCGGTATCGATCACCGCCACCACCGCGCCCTTGCCGGTGGCCTTGTCCCAGGCCGGGCGCACGTTGATGCCGGCGCTGGTGGCCCCCAGCGCCCATTGCTCGGACAGGCGGCTGTCGTTGGGCACCAGCATCGGGCGCAGCAGCATGTCCACTTCCACGCGCTTGACCGCCGGGTCGGCCGCCAAGCGGCGCATCAGGGTTTCCGCATCGACCCGGTCAAGCGCGCGATCGGCCACCAGCAATTGCGGCCCGACCCCGAGCCAGCGCGACGACGACAGGCCGAGCGCCCGCCCGCGCCGCGCCGGCACCGCACGGGCGATCTCGCGTAACGAGCCACTCAGACGCCCACGGTTGCCGGCGCTGCTGTCCTTGTAGCTGACGATGAAACGCTGATGGGCCGATGCCGACCCCAGCCCCTGCAGGCTGACGTCGCCAGCGAATGCAGGCGCAGTGCCGCATAGCAGTGCACAGGCCAGCGCGACATGGCGCAGCCCCTTGAACGGTAAATAACGCATGGATCGACCCCTCCCCGGGATGTCGTGGTGCAAACGAGGGCACACCTGTGCCGCCCTTGCATCGTGGTGAGGCGCGCCGACTGGCGTCGCTGCCCACCTGCCCACGCTATCGACCGGGTATGCGCGGACCTGAGCCGGGATCGCTGGCCAGGCGTGGCGAACCACCGGGTTGGTTAAGGTGGCGGCTCGAGAGGCAGATGCCGGCGGCGACCAGGACCGCGCCGTCCCACCCTCCAGCGCTGCCCCCAAAACGCCATTGCCCCGCACTTTGGCGGGGCAATGGGGGTATCGAGCGTGCTGCAGACACACCGCATCACGCAGACCCCAGCGGTGCCAACGGCTCGGCCGCTGGCACCGCGAGGCGTCTTACGGGGTCTGGCTGACCGCACCGGCCGCGTTGACGATGCCGGCACCGCAGCCGCCCGAGCAGGCGCCCGGCAGCGGACGCGCGGTGTTCTTCAACAGCGTTTCCACTGCCGCCGGGGTCAGCGGACGGCTGGCCACTGACTGCACCAGCGCCACCACGCCGGCCACGTGCGGTGCCGCCATCGACGTACCGTTATAGGAGGCGTAGCTGGCGCTGCCCGGCGTGGTGGTGCCGCTGTTGAGCGTGGACAGGATCGCCGAGCCCGGGCCGGAGATGTCGATGGTGCTGCCGAAGTTGGAAAAGCTCGAACGCGCACCGGCCGAGGTGATCGACGCCACCGAGATCACGTTGGCGCAGCTGGCCGGGGTGAAGTTGGCCACGTTGGCATTGCTGTTGCCGGCCGCCACCACCACCGTGGTGCCGCGCGATACCGCGCCATTGATGGCGTTCTGGTAGGTGCTCGAGCAGGTGCCGTTGCCGCCCAGCGACATGTTGATCACTTCGGCCGGATTGGCATTGGCCGGCACGCCGGAGACGGTGCCGCCGGATGCCCACACGATTGCGTCGGCAATGTCGGAGGTGGTGCCGCCGCACAGGCCCAGCGCACGCACCGGCACGATGCGCGCATTGAACGCGGTGCCGGCCACACCGGTGCTGTTGTTGGTGACCGCGGCAATGGTGCCGGCCACATGGGTGCCGTGCCAGCTGGAGTTGGCCGCTGCCACGCCGGAGCCGCATTGGTTGGCTGCGCGCCAGTCGCCCTGGTCGGCCGGGTTGTTGTCGCGGCCATTGTTGTCACGCGCACGCGCCGCGTCGCTGATGAAGTCGTAGCCCGGCAGCACGTTGGCGTTGAGGTCCGGGTGGCTGGTGATGCCGGTGTCGATCACTGCCACCACCACGCCGGTGCCGGTAGCGGTATCCCAGGCCGGACGCACGTTGATGCTCGAGGCGGTGGTGCCGAAGCCCCACTGCTCGGACAGACGGGTGTCGTTGGGGGTCAGCGTCGGGTACATGATCTGATCGACTTCCACGTACTCCACGCTCGGGTCGGCGGCGATCCGGCGCATCAGCGTTTCGGCCTCGGCACGGTCCAGGCCACGGTCGGTCTTGAGCACTTCCGACCCCAGCGCGGTGCGACGCACGTGATTCAGGCCCAGCGCGCGGCCAGCGCGCGCCGGCACGGCGGTGGCGACCGAATTGAGCGATGCGCGCAGCGAGGTCGGGCTCACCGCGGCGCTGGAACCGTCCCGGTACTTGACGATGAAGCGGTCCAGGGTGGGCTGCGAATCCAGCCCGGAAAGATTGACCTGACCAGCAAACGCCGGCACTGCCAGCAGCGAAGTCAGCGCGGACACACCTAGAACCACCAGCGCGCGCGTGGGCGCACGACGTTGCGACACATTGGACATCGATCGTTCCTTAATTGAGAGGTACCGCAATTGCGGCGAGATGGCCAAACCGGCTCCACGTGCTGCGGATCGGGTCAGGCAGTGCACGGGCGCGGGCGCCCGGCGAGACGACTGACCGATGTCCATTCCGGTCGAGCGGCAACACACCGCCGGCGCCTGCCGATGCGGCAGACGTGGGCAATAGGTCGCTGATGGGGTGAAGCGGATCGGATCGGCACTGCCTGGCCGGCGGGGTCAGGCAGTGCCGACGTGCCTCAGTAGCTGGCGCGCAAGGTCACGCCGGAGAACGTGCTGTACGCCTTGAGGCGCACGTAGTAAGTGCCAGACGGCGCGCTGATGCTGCAGGTCTCGGCATTGCCGCTACGGTACGGACGGCAGGTGTAGGTGGTGTCGGTCGGCGCACTGCCGGCACGCACGTACAGGTCTGCATCGCCGCTGCCGCCGCTGATCGCCACGGTCAGCGTGCCGCTACCGGCCGGCACTGCGATGGTGTAGTTCAGTTCCGCACCCGTGGCTGCGCCCAGTCCGGTGACCGGCGTGCCGTTGGTCAGGGTGTTGCCGGTGCCGCCACCGCCGCCGCCATTGCTGCCACTGATGGCGGCAGTCACCGCCGCATCGGCATTGACGATGCCGGCGCCGCAGCCGCCCGAGCAGGCGCCCGGCAGCGCACGCGCGGTGTTCTTCAACAGGGTTTCCACGGCAGCCGGGGTGAGTGCGCTCGGCGCGACCGACTGCACCAGCGCGACCACGCCGGCCACATGCGGCGCCGCCATCGAGGTACCGTTGTAGGACGCGTAGCTGGCGCTGCCCGGGGTGGTGGTGCCGCTGTTGAGTGTGGACAGGATCGCCGAGCCCGGCGCCGACACGTCGATCCCGGTGCCGAAGTTGGAATAGCTGGCCTTGGCGCCGGCCGAGGTGGTGGCTGCCACCGCGATCACGTTGGCGCAGTTGGCCGGCAGCGAACCGGACACGTTGGCAGAATCGTTGCCTGCCGCCACCACCACCGTGGTGCCGCGCGAGACTGCACCGCTGATCGCATTCTGCATGGTGGTCGAGCAGGTACCGCCGCCGCCGAGCGACATGTTGATCACTTCGGCCGGATTGGCGTTGGCCGGCACGCCGCTGACGCTGCCGCCGGAGGCCCAGATGATGGCGTCGGCGATATCCGACAGCGAGCCGCCGCACTTGCCGAGTACGCGCACCGGCACGACCTTGGCGTTGTAGGCGGTCCCCGCCACGCCGGTGGTGTTGTTGGTCACCGCGGCCACCGTGCCGGCCACATGGGTGCCATGCCAGCTGGAGTTGGCGGCGGGAATACCGGAGCCGCACTCATTGGCGGCATACCAGTCGCCTTCGTCGGCGGGATTGCTGTCGCGCCCGTTGCCATCGCGCGCCGTCGCGGCATCGCTGATGAAGTCGTAGCCCGGCAGGATATTGGCGTTGAGATCGGCATGGGTGGTGATGCCGGTGTCGATCACCGCCACCACCACATTGGCGCCGGTGGCCTTGTCCCAGGCCGGGCGGATATTGAGGCCGGCATTGGTGGTGCCGAAGGCCCACTGCTCGGACAGGCGGGTGTCGTTCGGGGTCAGCGTGGCGTGCAGGATCTGGTCGACTTCCACGCTCTGCACGTTGGGGTCGGAGGCCAGCTGGCGCATCAGGGTCTCGGCTTCGGCACGGTCGAGTGCACGGTCGGCCTTGACCAGCTCCGGTCCCAGCGCCAGGCGGCGCACCGAGTTCAGGCCCAACGCCTTGCCGGCCTTGGCCGGAACAGCGCGCGCGGCGGTGCGCAGCGAGGTGCTCAGCGCGGTTGGACTGGCCAGCGCGGTGCTGCCGTCCTTATAGGTCACGATGAATTTCTGGTGGGTTTGGGCGGTGGCCAGGCCATCCAGATACACCTCGCCGGCAAAGGCCGGGGTTGCCAGCAACAACGAGGTCAGCGCAGCTGCGCTCAGGATGGTCAGTGCGCGGGGGCGCTTGCGGAAAGACTCGTTCGACATCGAATTCCCTTCTAGATCAAAGAGAACCGCCGTAGCGGTGGTAGCCGGTGCCGCCTTCCATAGGTCAGCACCGAGGTCCCGGACCGATCCCCTGTTATCGATCCGTTCAGCGAACCTACCGCACTACAACCAGACTGGACAATAAGAAGTTCGCACTTTCGAAAAATTAAATATCAGATTTGTGACACCGTACGGCACCGTTCAGCCAGTTGACGACATATCCGGACAGGAATTGGCACACACCTGCTGCGTTGCCCCAAAAAAAAGACCCCTGCGCGACCGCGCAGAGGCCTTCTTTGACGCGATGCGCTGGCTCAGGACAGACGCACCAGCCAACCGTGGCGGTCCGGGACGCGCCCGTACTGGATGTCGGTCAACTCCTGGCGCAGCGACATGGTCACCTCGCCGGCCGGTGCGGAGAGATCGCCGACCGCAAAGCCATCGCCCTTCAGCTCGCCGATCGGGGTGACCACGGCAGCGGTGCCGCAGGCGAACACCTCGGTGATCTCGCCCGACGCCACGCCCTGCTTCCACTCGTCGATGGCGACCTTGCGCTCGATCACCTGCATGCCGCGATCACGTGCCAGTTGCAGGATGCTGTCGCGGGTGATGCCTTCCAGGATGCTGCCGGACAGTTCCGGCGTCACCAGCGTGCCGTCCTTGTAGACCAGGAACACGTTCATGCCGCCCAGTTCTTCGATGTACTTGCCTTCCACCGGGTCCAGGAACAGCACCTGCGAGCAGCCTTGCGCATAGGCCTTCTGCTGCGGCAGCAGCGAGGCGGCATAGTTGCCGCCGCACTTGGCCGCACCGGTGCCGCCCTTGGCCGCACGTGCGTACTCGGTGGACAACCAGATCGACACGGGTGCCACGCCCTTGGCGAAATACGGACCGGCGGGACTTGCGATGACGTAGTACGAGGCCTTGTGCGCCGCACGCACGCCCAGGAACGCCTCGTCGGCAATCATGAACGGGCGGAAGTACAGGCTGGTTTCCGGGGCCGACGGCACCCAGCTCGCATCCACCGCCACCAGCTGGCGCAGCGATTCGACGAACAGGTCCACCGGCAGTTCCGGCAGCGCCAGCCGCCGCGCCGAGCGCTGCAGCCGCTCGCCATTGGCCTGCGGGCGGAAGGTCCAGATCGAGCCGTCGGCATGCCGGTAGGCCTTGATGCCTTCGAAGATTTCCTGGCCGTAATGCAGCACCGAGGCGGCCGGATCCAGCTGCAGCGGGCCATACGCGCGTACCTGCGCGTCGTGCCAACCGAGCTCGTTGGTCCAGGAAATGGCGACCATGTGGTCGGTGAAATGCAGCCCGAAGCCGGGCGCGGCCAGGATCACGGACAGCTCGTCGGCACTGCGCGGCGACGGGGAACGGGTGGAAGCGAAGGACACGGACACCGGAAGATTCCTGTAGGGCGGGCGAAAGGACGCGGCGCCACCTGTTGGACATGGCGCCTGACGGTCAGAGCATGCCGGTCTCGAGACGGGCTGCTTCGGACATCATATGCCGGCCCCACGGCGGGTCGAAGACCAGCTCGACGTCGGCCTCGGCAATGGTCGGAATCATTTCGACCTTGCTGCGCACGTCGTCGACCAGGATCTCGCCCATGCCGCAACCGGGCGCGGTGAGGGTCATCTTGACGTCCACCCGGCGCTGATCGTCTTCCTCGCGATGGCTGACCACCGCCTCGTAGACCAGGCCCAGATCGACGATGTTGAACGGGATCTCGGGGTCGAAACAGGTGCGCAGCTGCTGCCACACCAGTGCCTCCACCTCTTCGTCGCTGGCATCGGCGGGCAGTTCCAGCCCCGGCGGGGCCTCCTTGCCGATCGCATCGCCATCCTTGCCGGCAATGCGGAACAGGTTGCCTTCGACAAAGACCGTGTAGCTGCCACCCAGCGCCTGGGTGATATAGCCGTAACTGCCTGCGGGCAGGGTCACCGAATCGCCCTGCGGCACCATGACGGCATCGCAATCGCGTTCGAACTGGACGGGTTCGCTGCTACGGGAGTACATGGGCTGGATATGGGGCCGCGGCGGATGCGCGCAAGTCCGCCATTCTAGCCGACCACGGCAAGGCCGCTGCCGTTGCGGGATGGAGCCGGCGACGACGCTGCATTCCATCGGCGCGTCCATCACCGCGCAAAGTACATCGCGCGCTTTATCATGTGCGCACTGTCAGGAGCTCCAATGCCGCCTACCACCGCGTCCGCCAGAACCGCCCACTGGCTCTGGCCCCCGCTCCTGCTGCTGGGATGCGTCACCGCCCTGATCGCCTGGATGCTCATCGCGCTCGCGCTGGGCAACCAGGCCGGCTGGATGGCGGTGCTGGTGGCGCTGGAAATCGTCTGGATGCTGCGCCTGGGCACGCTGGGCGCCGGTCCCTTGCGCATCGGCATCGCGGTCGTGGCGACCGCGCTGATCATCGTCGGCGCCAACTGGGGCATCGCCTCGGCGCAGCTGGGTGGCGCACTGGGCCTGGACCCGTGGACCTCGGCACAGAAGATGGGCACCGGGCTGGCCTGGACCCTGCTGCAACTGGCCAACAACGGCTTCGACCTGCTGTGCTATGCCGCCGCGCTGGTCCTGGCGGGGTGGGCGGCGCGCTGAGTCGGACGCGTTCGCAATGGCTGCCACTAGGCATCCGTTGAAGCTGATGCTTCATGTGCACAGCTCAAGCCACGCCGCTCCTGCTTGGCGCTGGCGCTTTATATTCCTGACGCAGCGATTTCCGGGGAGCTCTGAGGCTTGGCTGCGGGGCCCTCGACGCTGCGAGTTTGCTGCAGGGCCCTTGCCGGCCCACCATCGCAGGACACGCCGCAAGTACGTCCGTGTAGGCTCTTACGCGGCATCCATGCCGCGTAAGGTCCCGCGACGATGGGCGGGCAAGGACCAAGCGAGATGGTCGGTGCGCTGGTGCAAGCAATGCATGGTGTGCGTTGTCCGGATCACCGTGCGTTCGATCGGCTTCCCAAGCGCGAGCCGAGTAACCGGCAGCGGCTCAACAAAGCAACCTGCAAACTTTTCAGTGTCCCAGTGCAAAACGCAACCGAAAGCAGTTTTGCAACTGACCACCGACCTACCTCCTGGTGCGGTGTCCTTGCCGGTTGCGGGACCCTTGGCGGCATGGATGCCGCCAAGGAGCCTCCATGGACGGATTCACGGCGTGTCCCGCAAGCGGTGAGGGCACCGCGCACTCGAAGAGCCGAGCTTTTGAATGTCTTTAAACACCGCTACGCCCTACAAAGCCCGGTATTTTCTTGAAGCGACGCCTCAGTGCCCGCCCCCGTCCAGCGCCTTCAGCTCGCTGACCAGCGCGCCGGCCGCTTCCGCGCCATCGCCGTACAGCATGCGGGTGTTGTCGGCGTAGAACAGCGCATTCTCGATGCCGGCAAAGCCGGTGCCCTTGCCGCGCTTGATCACTACCGTGTTCTTCGAATTGACCACGTCCAGGATCGGCATGCCGTAGATCGGGCTGGCCGGGTCGGTCCTGGCCACCGGGTTGACCACGTCGTTGGCGCCGATCACCAGCGACACGTCGGTGCTGGCGAACTCGGGGTTGATGTCGTCCATGTCGGCGATCAGGTCGTAGGGCACGCCGGCTTCGGCCAGCAGCACGTTCATGTGCCCGGGCATGCGCCCGGCGACCGGGTGGATTGCGAACTTCACCTTGACCCCGCGCGCGATCAGCCGCTGCGCCAGCTCCCAGATCTTGTGCTGCGCCTGTGCCACCGCCATGCCGTAGCCGGGCACGATCACCACCCGCTCGGCGAACGCCATCATCGCCGCCACGTCGCCGGCCTCGATCGGCTTCTGTGCCCCGGCGATCTCCTGTGCCTGCCCGCCGCCGCCGAAGTTGGAAAACAGCACGCCGCTGATCGGCCGGTTCATCGCCTTGGCCATCAGGCGCGTCAGCAGGATGCCGGCCGCGCCGACCATCATGCCGGCGATGATCAGCGCCTCGTTGCCCAGCACATAGCCTTCGAACGCCACCGCCAGGCCGGTGAATGCGTTGTACAGCGAGATCACCACCGGCATGTCGGCACCGCCGATCGGCAGCGTCATCAACACACCCAGCGCCAGCGCCACCACGAAGAAGGCGATGATCGCCAGCGGCTGCAGGCTGCTGGCCGCCCAGATGCCGAGCACCAGCACTGCCAGTGCCACCAGCAGATTGAAGGCCTGCTGGCCCGCGAAGGTCACCCGACGGTCGAGCCGGCCATCCAGCTTGGCCCAGGCCACGATCGACCCGGACAGCGACACTGCGCCGATCGCCGAGCCCACCACCGCCAGCACCACCGTGGGGGTGTCCGGCCGCCGCGCCGCCAGTTCGGCGATCGCCTGGGCGCTCCAGTGGGTGGTATCGCGGTTGGCGAAGAAGGCAAAGCGCAGCAACTCCACCGCCCCGATCGCCGCCGCCGAGCCGCCGCCCATGCCGTTGTACAAGGCCACCATCTGCGGCATGTCGGTGATGGCAACCTTCCTGGCCGACCACCACGCCACCCCGGTACCGATCGCCAGCGCGGCCAGGATCAGCGGCACGTTATGCAGCTCGGGCAGGAAGAATGTCGCCACCGTGGCGATCAGCATGCCCAGCCCGGCCCAGCGGATGCCGCTGCGCGCGGTCAGCGGCGACGCCATGCGCTGCAGCCCGAGCAGGAACAAGGTCGCCGCGACCAGATAGCTGGACTTCACCAGCCATGCCAGCAGCTCGGCAGTGGAGACGTTCATGGCGCGTCCCCGCCCGACGGCTTCTTGCTGGACTTGAACATGTCCAGCATCCGCTCGGTCACCACGTAACCACCGGCCGCATTGCCCGCACCCAGCATCACTGCGACAAATCCGAGCGCCTTTTCCAGCGTGGTATCGGCATGCCCCAGCACCACCATCGCACCGATCAGCACGATGCCGTGGATGAAGTTGGAGCCGGACATCAGCGGGGTATGCAGGATCACCGGCACCCGCGAGATGATCACGTGGCCGGCGATGGCCGCCAGCATGAAGATGTACAGCGCTACGAATCCGTCGCTCATCGTCGTTCGCTCCACTGGCCGGTGCGGCCCGCCGATCATACCCACGCCGTGCGCGCCCGGGCGCGTGTCAACCGAATCGGCACTCGCTCGTTGACGTCGTATCGTCTCCGCGGAAGCTACGCTGTGCTGGTGGGAACCCCTTTCGATCCGCAACCTGCCGCACCGGCCGCCACCGTGCCGGCTTCGCTGGACGCCTTCCTGGCCGGCATCGGCCCGCGTGCGTTCCGCTTTGCCGAGGCCGGCCTGCGTCACCGCGAAGATGCGCTGGACGCCGTGCAGGACGCCATGGTGAAGCTGCTCGGCTACCGCGAGCGCCCGGCCGCCGAATGGACGCCGCTGTTCTGGAGCATCCTGCGCAGCCGCATCATCGACCTGCAGCGCCGGCGCAGCTTCCGCCTGAAGTTCTGGGCGCCGGCCGAACGCGCCGACGACGAGGGCACCATCGACTGGGCCGACCCCGGCACCGGCCCGGTGGACGAACAACAGCATCAACAGGCCTACCAACGGCTGGTCGAGGCCTTGCGCAACCTGCCAGCGCGCCAGCGCGAAGCGTTCACGCTGCGCGTGCTTGAAGACCTGGACGTGGCCACCACCGCCAAGGCGATGGGCTGCTCGGAAGGCTCGGTCAAAACCCACCTGTCGCGTGCGCGCGACGCGTTGCAAAAACAGTTCGAGGATTTCCTGTGAACCGCTCCCACGACCCGGCCCAGCTGGATGCGTACCTGCGCCAGCTGCATGCCTCCGCACTGACCAGCCTGCCGCCGCAGACCCTGGCGCGCCTGCGCCAGGCCCGTCATGCGGCCGCTCCCACGCGCGCCCGGCGCGGCTACTGGTTACTGGCGACCGCGTGTTCCGGCCTGCTGGCGGTCGGCATCGGCCTGCAGCTGCGTCCAGGCGAGCGCGCCTCGCCGGACCGCGCCCCGACCCAGGTGGTCGCCGGCACCACCACCGATACCGACGACATGCTCACCCAGAATCCGGACCTGTACGTCTGGCTGGGGTCCGATACCGCCCTGGCCATGGAATAACCACGATGACCCGCACCACCCGCCTGTTGTTGACCCTGCTGCTGTGCGCCGCGCCCTGCGCGTCCCTGCTGGCTCAGGCCCATTCCCCCGGACCGCCGGGACCGCCACCGCCGGATGGCCCCGGCCCGCGAGGACCCGGACCGCGCGAGGCAGACACGCCGATGCCCGAGTGGGACAAGCTCACCCAGCAGCAGCGGCAGGTGCTGATCGATGCGCTGCGCGAACGCTGGAACGATGTGCCGGAAGAACGCCCGCGCATGTACCGCCACGCGCGCCGCTGGCTGGACATGACCCCGGAGCAGCGCAAACAGGCCAAGGCCGGCATGGACCGCTTCCGCAACATGAGCCCGGAGCAACGCCGCGAGGCCAAGGCCTTGTTTGAACGCATGCGCACGCTCAACCAGCAACAACGCAATGAGCTGCAGCAACGCTGGCAGAAGATGAGCCCGGCCGAACGCAGCACCTGGCTGCGCGAGCATCCGCCCACCGACGACTGACGCAGCGCTGCCGCGGCGGACGCGGCACGCCAGCGCACGGGCGGCATCCCGGTCACAGACGAACATGCGCGCAGCCCCCGTAGGAGCGCGCTGGCGCGCGATGGAGCATTACAGATAAGCGCCATCGCGCGACGGAGCGTCACCGATAAAGCGCCATCGCGCGCCAGCGCGCTCCTACCCGCCAGTGCGCAAGGCGCATGGGCTCGGCGGGGCTACGCAGTCGCTGGCGCCGACCAGCGTGTCTTGGCCAGCAGTTCGTCGTCCCAGTCGAACGACAGCGCGCCATCCTTGATCAACAATGCGGCGAACGCGTAGACGTTGCGCGCAAACATCTCGCTGGCGTGCACCGCGCCCTGGCTGGCCAGGTTGAGCGGCCCGGCGATCACCACGCCGTCGCGCTCATAGGTATCGCCGGGCCGGGTGGCAGCGCAATTGCCGCCGGTTTCCGCGGCCAGATCGACGATCACGCTGCCGGCGCGCATGCCGTGCAGCATCTCCGTGCTCAGGATCTTCGGCGCCGGCCGGCCGGGCACGGCGGCGGTGCAGACCACCACGTCCACGCCTTTGAGGTGTTCGGCCAGCCGGCGTTGCTGTTCGGCGCGTTCGTCGTCGGTGAGCTGGCGCGCATAACCGCCCTCGCCGGCCGCGCTCACGCCCAGATCCAGGAAGCGCGCACCCAGCGAGGCGATCTGCTCGCGCGTTTCCGGGCGCACGTCGAAGCCTTCGACCTGCGCGCCCAACCGTTTGGCAGTGGCGATCGCCTGCAGCCCGGCCACGCCCGCACCGATCACCAGCACCTTGCACGGGCGCATGGTGCCGGCGGCGGTGGTCAGCATCGGAAAGAAGCGCGGCGCCAGCTGCGCGGCGATCAGCACGGCCTTGTAGCCGGCCATGCCGGCCTGCGAACTCAAGACGTCCATCGATTGCGCACGTGTGGTGCGCGGCAGGCGCTCCAGCGGAAACGCGACCAGCGCACCGGCGGCGATCGCCTGCGCACGTGCCGGGTCGGCGTCCGGCGCCAGCATGCCGATCAGCACGGCGTGGGGCCTGCATTGCTGCAGCAGTTCGGTGGGCGGGGCCTGCACGCTCAGCAGCACTTCGGCCTGCGCCAGCGTGTCTGCCGTGGCGAGCTGCGCCCCGGCCTGCAGATACGCGGCGTCGGCCATGCTGCTGGCACAGCCGGCGCCTGGCTCGATCCACACGCTGGCGCCGAGCGCGACCAGTTTCCTGACCGTTTCCGGCGTGGCGGCGACGCGGCGCTCGCCTGCCGCGCGTTCTTTCAGCACCAGCACCTGCACAGCCATGGCTTGCTCCGCTCGCGCGCCTGTCGTCGCGGCGATGCTAGCAGAGCGCGGCAGCCACGCTCAGGGCGTCAGCAAGGCCGGCAGCATCGGGGCGAGCAACTGCTCGGGCGGCGCCAGCGCCACCGCTTCAGTGCGGTGGTCGATGGCCAGACACGCATAACCATGCGCCGCGCTCCAGGCCAGCAGCACCCGTTGATGCAGCAGGTGCGCATCCGGCGCACTGCCGTGCCGGGCCAGCCAGGCCGCATGCAGGGCATCGCGCAGGCAGGCCATTGCCGCATCGGTGGCTGCCAGCAGGCGCGGCAGGCTGCGTCGCTGCGGCTCCAGGCTCTGCATCAGGCGAAACTGCTGCGGGTAGGCGATGGCGAACCGGATATAGCCCAGGCCGCCACCCAGCAGTGGGTCGACCTCGCGCTGGGCCTGCATGATCAACTCGACCATGCGTTCGTACCCGTCTGCAACCAGTTCCACCACCAGACCTTCCAGCGAGCCGAAGTGATGTGCCGGCGCGGCATGCGAAACGCCCGCACGGCGGGCGCACTCGCGCAGGCTCAACCCGCGCGGACCCGATTCGCCGACGATCTCCCAGGCCGCGCGGCGCAGGGCGGCGGGCAGATCGCCATGGTGATACGTCGCTGACCTGGGCGCGTGGGACATGGCGGCTTCGCAAATCGGGATGTCATTGGAGCAGGGAATCTTGACGCTGACAAGATTGGCGGTGCAGACTCGCCCCGCATCTTGCCAGCGTCAAGATTTGGCGGCGGATGCAGCCCCTCCCCAGCGAGTTTTTTCATGGCCAAGGCATCCTCCCGCTGGCGCATGCGCCTGACCCGCACGCTGTTCGGGTCGGCCAGCCGCCTGGCTCCCGGCCCGACCGGCCGCCTGCTGGCGCGCCGCTTCGTGACGCCGGATGCGGCATCGCGCCGGCATGCCGCATCCACCCTGGCGACGCTGTCCGACGTGGGCCGCGACAGCCTGTCCATCGATGGCATCGAGATCGCGGTGTATGTCTGGGGCGATCCGGCGCAGCAACCGTATGTGCTGCTCTCCCACGGCTGGTCCAGCTATGGCCTGCGCTTTGCCGCCTGGGTGCCACGGCTGCAGGCGCTGGGCTATGCGGTGGTGGCCTTCGACCAGGCCGGGCACGGATTGAGCGGTGGGCGCATCAGCTACATGCCGCACTTTGTCGAGGTGCTGCGCCGGATCGGGCGGCGCTTCGGCCGGCCGGCGGCCTTCATCGGTCATTCGCTGGGTTCGGCATCGGTCGTGTTCGCCGATGAAGCGGCCTGGCAGCCGGCGCGCTACGTGCTGATCGCGCCATTGCTGGCCCCGGCCGAGACCGCACGCCGCCAGTTCCGCGCCTTTGGCATCGCGGCCAAGACCTTCGTTCCGTTCGAGAACCTGCTGCATGCGATCACCGGCAAACGCTTTGCCGATTTCGATGCGTCCCCGCATCTGCCGCGTTTCCAGCGTCCGGCCCTGATCATCCACGACCGCCGCGACCGCGAGACACCCTGGGACGAAGGCGCGCGTTTTGCGGCGCTGTGGCCGCAGGCGCAATTGCTGACCACCGAAGGCCTGGGACACAACCGCATGGTCGACCATGCCTCGGTCATCGAAGCGGCGCTGGACTTTATCGGACCGGCGCGGGCCTGAGCGTACCGCGATGCGGCAAGCGCATCGCGCGGTACCCGCTAGTGCACGGTGCTGTTGTGCAACGGATCCAGGCGGTCGATGACGCCCTGCATGGCGCTGTCGAAGGCGCCGTCGTTGATGTGCTCGCGCAGCCTGCCCAGGCGCACCATCACCGCCAGCTCTTCCGGCGAAGCGACGCAGAAGCGTACGCCGCGGCGATTGACGAACAGCAGCCGCTGCGAGATCGGGCTCACCCACGACAGCTTGCCCGCCTGCACCTTGCCGTCCTTGTCGACGAAATCCAGCCAGGTGCCGATATCCATCGCACGGAAACGCTCGGCATCGGCGCTGTCGATGCTCTGCGCCACCGCCTCGGCCCCCAGCACCACGCTGACGCTTTCGGCAGCCGGCGGCGGCAGGTTGACCTGCGGCAGTTCCGGCAAGGCCTTTTCCAGCTCCGGGCGCGCTTCGGCGATGGCCTGCAAGGTGTCGTGCAATGCGGTGATGGCCACCACCACCGCGTCGCCATGCAGGCCGACGCTGGCAAATACGCGATGCAGGGCCGGTTGCCAGACCTGCAGCCACGGCTTGCCGACGATGTGGCGACGTGCCTCGGCCAGTTCTTCCAGCACGCCATCGGCCAGGGCCAGTGCCTCCACGGTGCCCGGACCTTCCTCACCGTCGCGCAGGATCGCCATGGTCAGATGGTGCAGCCACGGCTGACGCAGGAAATCCTCCACGGCCCTGGGCAGCGGCGTGCCGGCCTGCGTGCGCTGTTCCAGCTCCGACAGCGCGCGGCTGCGTGCCAGCTCGAGCTTTTCCTGGCCGCGCTGGGTTTCGGTGGCGCGCCGCTCGGCAATTTCCACCCGGCGCCGATGCTGCGATAGGAAATCGCGGAATTCCTCTTCCAGGGTCAGGAAGATCGCCAGGTTCTCGTTGAATTCGGCCACCAGGCGGTCGACGATTTCCTCGACCTTGCCCATCAGCACACGCTCGGCAGCGCTGTCGCCGGTGTTGCCTTCGCAGGCCTCGGCCAGCGAATTGAGCAGGCGCCGCGCGGGATGGGTCTTCTGCACGAACATCTTGCGATCCAGCAGCGCGACCTTGACGAAGGGCACCACCAGCCGGCCGATCATTTCGCGCGAACGGTTTTCCAGATCGCGCTCGTCCAGCATCACGTCGAACAGCATGCCGACCAGGTCGATCGCATCCTCATCCATCGGGTCCAGGCGCGCGGTCGCCGGGTCCACGCCCAGCCGGGTGGCGCTGGACAGCACTTCGTTCTTCAGCCGCTGCGCCAGCGACTCGGTGTCGTCGCCGATGGCCGCCTGCAGCGTCGCGCTCGGCGTGGCCTGCAGCAGCGACAGCACCGACATCATCTCGCGCTGGCTCAACGGGCGCTGCTGGCCCACCGCCACCGATGCGGCAGAGGCGGTGTTGTCGCGCACGCTGCGGGTCTGCTGCAGCAATTCGTGCAGCGCCTCCAGCAACATGCCCTGGCTGCCGCCGGGGTGATCGGCCTCACCGCCATCCATGCCGCCGGCAGCGCCGCCACCGGCCTGGCCACGCTGGGCGGCGGCCTGCATGCGGCCGCGGCTGTGCGCCCAGCGGTCCAGGAAGCGGTTGGCCCAGGCCGGTGCGTACTGGTCGCTCTGGTCGTCGCCGCCGATGTCGGCAGCCGCGCCCTGGGCCTCGGCCTGGGCGCGCTCCTCGGGCGTGTCGCCGCGTGGCTGCACGCGCGGCGGCGGGCGCTTGGGCTGGGAGATTTCCGGCATGACGCCGGCCTTGGCCAGCGTCTCGTCCAGGCGCGCATACAGCTTGCCGATCGGCTCGGCCAGGTCGCGCTCGCACAGCTTGATCAGTACCAGGCGCACTTCCGGCGCCAGGTCGCAGGTGGCGAAGGCTTCGTGGATCGCCACGCCCAGATGCTCCGGACCGAGCGGGTTGGTGTCGGCCACCAGTTCCAGGCCGCCGGCGATCCAGCCCAGGCGGCGGTCCACCCGCGCCAGCACCTGCTTGAAGTCGCGCAGCAGCACCGTGGCCAGGTTGCGCACCGCCAGCCGCGATTCGAGCACGTGTTCGGGCACCAGACTCAGCGGGCCGGTGCCGATGTCGCCTGCCAGGACCACCTCGGCCGACAGCGGCTCGCCCAGCAACAACGCCTGCCAGCCGTCGTCCAGCTGCTGGCGGAACCGCGTGGCCACTTCGTCGCGCTTGCGGCGCAACTCGCGCATGCCGTCGAGAAACAACAACTGCGATGTGCCCGCGGATTCGGCGCGATCGAACAGCACATCGTCAAAGTGTGCGACTGCAGCGGCAAAAACCTGCGCGAGTGCGGGCACGAACACGGCGTGCGCCTGTTCGAGCAAGCGTTGGTCACGGCCCGGATGTCCCGACGGACTGGGCTGAAAAGTCATGCGCAAAGGCTCCCCGCCCCTGCAGGCGTGAAAATATTCAAACGAAAGAAAACAGACGCGGCCCCAAATTCCGCCACCGCATGGTAGGCGTTTCGCTCGTTTGTTAAGTGTGACGCAATTCGCACTTTAGTCGTGACCGCCCAGGGTTTGCGTGTCAGTCGGACATCCTAGCGTGCATCGCTGCGGTGGCGCTTGCCAGCGCGTATCAACCGCCTGCGGGGGTTAAGCCTTCAGCATGTGCGGCCGGTCCAGCGCATCGACGACATCCTGCATCGCGCTGTAAAACGCGTCCTCGTCGCGATGCAGACGCAGGCGGTCCAGCCACACCATCATCGCCAGTTCCTCCGGCGAGGACACGCACAGCCGCCCGCCGCGCCGGTTGACGAACATCAGCCGCCCGGAGATCGGGCTGATCCAGCACAACCTGCCGGCCTGCACGCGGCCATGCCGGTCGACGAACTCCAGGCAGGTGCCGAGCGCCATGCCGCGGAAGAAATCGGCGGTGACAAGATCGAATTCCACCTGCGCGGTGGCATCCAGCATCGGCGTCAGGGGCTCGCCGACCGGCTCGGCCGGACCGGGGCTCGGGCGCAGCGCGCTCAAGGTCGGCGCAAACAGGGCCGGATCCGGCGCTCCCGCAGCCGGCACCGATGGCGTGGACGGCAGCGCGCGCTGCAGTTCCTGCAGGGCCAGCTCGGCGTCGCGTTGCGCCAGGCCCGCCAGCGCGAAAGCCTGCAGCAGCTGCGCACGCTGCGGCTCCAGCGCGGCGTCACCAGGCGCAGCACCCAGTTGCGCCAACACCGCATCGCCCAGGGCCACGGCCGCGTCCAAGGCCTGGCCGGTGCCGTCGCCACGCAACGCCACCTGTTGCACATACGGCTGCCAGACGCGGCCGAGGAAGTGCTCGACCAGCGGCGGCAGCGGTCCGCGCGCCAGGCGCTCTGCCAGCGCCTGCGCGGCAATGCTGCGTGCGGCTTCGCGGCGTTCTTCGGCGCGCTGCAATTCGCTGGCGCGGCGCTCGGCGATTTCCACCCGGCGCCGATATTGTTCGTAGCTGGCGCCGAACTCGGCCTCCAGCGTCAGAAACAGCCCCGGATGCTCGTCGAAATCGCGCACCACCGTGTCGATCACCGCCTGCACCTGGCCGAGCAAGGCCTGCTCTGCCGCGGTTTCGCCGGCATTGCCATCGCAGGCGTCGACCAACAGGTTGAGCAGGCGGCGTGCGGGATGGCCGTCGCGCACGAACAGGTGGCCGTCCAGCATCGCCAGCTTGGCCATCGGCACCAGCAACTGGCCGAGCAGGCTGCGCTGCGCATCCGACAGATGGCTCTGCACCAGGATCGCGGCGAACAACAAGGCCACCAGATCCAGCGCGTCCTCGTCGTCGGGGTTGAGGCAGGTGGTGGCCGGATCCACCCCAAGCGCGGCGGCGGCGCGCCTGACCTGCTGCCGCAGGCCACATGCCAGGTCCGAATCGGTGCCGTCGATGGCATCGAAGCCGGCCGCAGGCATGGTCTGCAGCAGCGACAGCGCCGACACCACCTCGCGCGGCGACAGCAGGCGCTGCCCGGCAGGTGCGGGCGTGTCGCCATCGGGTTCGCGTTGGCGGCGTGCATGCTGCAGCAAATGGTGCAGGCCGACCGGCAACAGCTCGCGGCCGCTGCGCAGATGCACGTCGATCGCCTCGACGCCGGCCAACGCGCCCTGCCCGCCCGACCAGTCGGCGAAGAAGCGCGCGATCCAGTCCGGCGTCTCGGCGGTCTGCTCGCCGGCGCCTTCGTCCTGGCGCGGAATGCCGCGCCGCCGGCTGCGCGGCTGCGGCAACTCGCGCAAGCGCGCCACCTGCGCCAGCGCCTGTTCCAGCGCGCCGTAGCGCTGGCCGACGCGTTCCATCAGGTGCTGCTCGCAGACCTTGATCACCGCCAGATGCGCCTTGGGCGCCAGCGTCACCCCCTGAAAGGCCTCGTACAGGGCCACGCCCAGATGCTCCGGCCCGAACGGATTGCTGTCGCCATCGATACGCAGCCCGCCGGCAATGAAGCCCAGATAGCGATTGAGCCGCATCAGCTCCGTGCGCCACTGGTGCTGCAGCGCGCCGGCCAGGTTGCGCACCGCCAGGCGCACCTCCAGGTCCTGCTCGGGCAGCAGGGTCAGCCCGGCCGCACCGCGGCCCAGGCTGCGATCGGCCGACAACGGCCGCCCGGATTCCAGCCCCTGCCAGGCCTTGGCCAGATGCCCGCGGAAACGCGCGGTGATCGGCTCGCGCTGCTGCCGCACCGCCTGGATCGCCTCCAGGAAGTCGTTCTGGGCCGGGCCGGCATCGGCCGCCAGCTGGAACAGCGCCTCGGCCAATGTGTCCTGGAATTGGACAAAGGCATCGGCCAGCGGCACCAGCACGATCTCGCGTACCTGGTCGAGCAGCTGCGAATTGCGGCTGGGGAGCACGGGGGTGGACACGAACTGGGTCATCGGGCGGCGCACAGGACGAACATGGAAGGGATGTCACGACCGGGCCGGCATCGGCCCGCCGCCCATGATGCGGCGGGCGTTGGGAAGGGCCCGTCTATAATTGCCCGCATCCTCGCCTCGACCCGGAATTATGCACGCACCGTATTCGCTCCAGGCGCTGGACGCGCGCCGCTCGGTCCCCTCCAAACAGCTGGGCGAACCTGGCCCGGATGAAGACACCCTGCTGCGCATGCTCACCTCGGCAGTGCGCGTGCCCGACCACGGCAAGCTGGTGCCGTTCCGCTTCTTGCGCATCAGCGGCGATGCCCGCCAGGCACTGGGCGATTTCCTGGCCGAGCGCAGCCTGGCCGCCGACCCGCTGGCGCCGCCCGCCGCGGTCGAAAAAGACCGCAACCGTTTCAACGATGCGCCGCTGGTGATCGTGGTGATCGCCGCGCTGCGCCCCGGGCACAAGGTGCCCGAGCAGGAACAGCTGCTCACCGCAGGCTGCGTGTGTTTTGCGCTGCTGCAGGCCGCGCAGGCGCATGGCTTCGGTGCGCAGTGGCTGACCGCATGGATGGCCTACGACCCGGCGGTGACCGGCTATCTGGGCCTGGAGCAGAACGAGCGCATCGCCGGTTTCATCCATATCGGCACCCCGCGCCTGCAGGTGCCAGAGCGCGAACGCCCGGACCCGCGTGCGCTGCTGCGCGACTGGACCCCGTGACCACGCACGCCCCCGTGCTTGCAGGCGCGCCGGCAGCGATCAGCCGCCCGACCCCGCTGTATCTGGTCGATGCCAGCCTGTACGTGTTCCGCGCCTGGCATTCGATCCCGGACGAATTCCAGGATGCGCAAGGCTGGCCGACCAACGCCGTGCACGGCTTTGCGCGCTTCCTGCTCGACCTGCTCGAACGCGAGGATCCGCAGCACATCACCATCGCCTTCGACGAAGCGCTGGACAGCTGTTTTCGGCATGCGATCTACCCGGCCTACAAGGGCAATCGCACCCCGGCACCGGATGCGTTGCGGCGCCAGTTCGCGCATTGCAAGGCGCTGTGCGCGGCATTGGGCCTGAGCGTGCTGGCGCACCGCGATTACGAGGCCGACGACCTGATCGGCAGCGCCTTGCACAGCGTGCGTGCGCACGGCCTGCGCGGGGTGATCGTGTCGGCCGACAAGGATCTGTCGCAGCTGCTGCTCGAGCACGACGAGCAGTGGGATTACGCGCGCAACCTGCGTTGGGGCATGGACGGGGTCAAGGCGCGCCACGGCGTGCACGCCCATCAGATCGCCGACTACCTGGCGCTGTGTGGCGATGCGATCGACAACATTCCCGGCGTCACCGGCATCGGCGCCAAATCGGCGGCGGTCCTGCTGGCGCATTTTGGCAGCCTGGATGCCTTGCTGGAGCGCATCGACGAGATCCCGTTCCTGCGCCTGCGCGGCGCGGCGCAGATGGCCGCGCGCCTGCGCGAGCAACGCGAGCACGCACTGCTGTGGCGTCAGCTCACCACCATCGCACTTGATGCGCCGCTGGCGCTGACCGATGCCGGTTTCACGCGCGCGCAAGCCGATACCGACATGCTGGCTGGATTGTGCGAGAGCCTGCGCTTCGGCCCGCTCACCCGGCGCCGGTTGCTGGCCGCCTGCGGCGGCGCGCCGTCACCGCGCACTCCCGTTTCCCTGGAACAAGGCCTGCATCCATGAACCGACACGACACTCCGCCCACCGTGGTCTACGAAGGCAAATACCAGCGCATGGTCGTGCGCGGTACCTGGGAATATTCCGAACGCGTGCACGCCGGCGGCCTGGCCGCGATCATCGTGGCGGTGACCCCGGACGATGCGATGTTGTTCGTCGAACAGTTCCGCGTGCCGCTGCAGGCCCGCACCATCGAAATGCCGGCCGGCCTGGTCGGCGACGTGCATGCCGACGAGTCGATCGAGCTGTCGGCCATTCGCGAACTGGAAGAAGAAACCGGCTGGACCGCCGAGCACGCCGAAGTGCTGATGATCGGCCCGACCTCGGCCGGCGCCAGCAGCGAGAAGGTCGCCTTCGTCCGCGCCACCGGGCTGCGCAAGGTCGGCGCCGGCGGCGGCGATGCCAGCGAAGACATCACCGTGCACGAGATCCCGCGCACGCAGGTCGGCGCCTGGCTGGTGCAGAAGATGACCGAGGGCTATCAGATGGACCCCAAACTGTGGGCCGGGCTGTATCTGGTCGATCACGCACTGGACGGCACCCCGCGTGGCTGAAGCGACCGCTGCCCGCCTGCTCGGTGCCGACGATCCCGCGCCGTTCAGCGTGCACAACCCGCAGGCCGCCTCGCCGTGGCTGCTGATCGCCGACCACGCCGGTCAGCGCGTGCCGGCGCGGCTGGCCAATCTGGGCCTGCCGCAGCAGGAACTGGACCGCCATATCGGCTGGGATATCGGCATTGCCGAGGTCACCCGCCTGCTGGCCGATGCGCTGGATGCGGTCGCCATCGCGCAGACCTATTCGCGCCTGGTGATCGACTGCAATCGCCCGCATGGTTCGGCCACGCTGATGCCCGAGGTCAGCGACGGCACCTCGGTTCCGGGCAACCGGCAGCTGTCGGCCGACGATCGGCAGCAGCGCATCGATGCGATCTTTGCGCCATACCACGCGCGCATTGCGGCGGAACTGGATGCACGCGCACAGCGCGGGCAACCCACCGTGCTGGTGTCGATGCACAGCTTCACGCCGATCATGGCTGGCAATGCACGGCCCTGGCATGCCGGCGTGCTGTACAACCGCGACACGCGGCTGGCGCACCGCCTGCTGCAGGCCTTGCGCGACGAGCCGGATCTGGTGGTTGGCGACAACCAGCCCTACGCGGTCAGCGACACCAGCGACTATGCGATTCCGGTCTACGGCGAAGGCCGCGGACTGCTGCATGTGGAGCTGGAACTGCGCCAGGACCTGATTGCCGATGCCGCCGGGCAACAGGCGTGGGCACAACGCCTGGCACGCATCCTGCCGCCGCTGGCGCAGGCACTGCTGCCGCACTGACTCCTACGGAGCATGCGGCGGCCGCGCTGATCCGCAGCCTCGGTGACGACGGTTGCCTCGTAGGAGCGCACCCGGGCGCGACAGGCCGTCCCGTTACCCTACGTCGCGCCCGGGTGCGCTCCTACCGCTGGCGCGCGAGCGCTGCTGCAGCTTCCCGTGCACGCTCGCGGTTGCGCTCAGGCGAACCCGTCGGTGGCGCGCACCAGCGCATCGACATTTTCCGGCTCGAAGGCCGAATGCCCCGATGCCGGGCTGATCTGCAGCTGTGCCTTCGGCCATACCTTGTGCAGGTCCCAGGCGCTTTGCAGCGGGCACACCACGTCGTAACGGCCGTGCACGATCACGCCGGGGATGTCGGCGATGCGGTGTGCGTCGCGCAGCAGCTGGTCTTCGACCTCGAAGAAACCGCCGTTGACGAAGTAGTGGTTCTCGATGCGCGCGAACGCCAGGGCGAAGTGCGCGTCCTCATGTCCGGTGACGAAGTCGGCGTCCACATGCAGGAAGCTGGTGGCACCTTCCCACACGCTCCACGCCTTGGCCGCGGCCAGACGCGTGGCTTCGTCGTCGCTGGTCAGGCGGCGATGGAAGGCGGAGATCAGATCGGCGCGCTCCACCACTGGAATCGCGTTGACGTAATGCTCCCAGGCATCCGGGAACAGCCGGCTGGCGCCCTGCTGATAGAACCATTCCAGCTCGAAACGGCGCAGCAGGAAGATGCCGCGCAGCACCAGCTCGGTGACCTGCTGCGGATGGGTCTGCGCATAGGCCAGCGCCAGGGTCGAGCCCCAGCTGCCACCGAACACCTGCCAGCGCGCGATGCCCAGGTGTTCGCGCAGGCGCTCGATATCGGCAACCAGGTCCCAGGTGGTGTTGTTCACCAGATCGGCATGCGGGGTGGAGCGGCCCGCGCCGCGCTGGTCGAACAGCACGATGCGGTACTTGGCCGGGTCATGGAAGCGCCGCATCTTGTCGTTGCAACCGCCGCCGGGGCCGCCGTGCAGCATCACCACCGGCTTGCCCTGCGGATTGCCGCACTGTTCGAAATACAGCGTGTGGCGGTCGTCGACCTGGAGGGTGCCGTGGTCGTACGGCGTGATCTCGGGATAGAGCGTGCGCATGCGTCGGTCCTGCGGGAAACCGCTAGTGTATCGGCACCCGGTCTGCACACGCGGGCGCCCCATGCGATCGGGCCAGGGCGGGCGCACGGCGAAGCGCGAAGGAGTGGAGCGACGGAGCCAGGCTCCTGCACGCAGCGCCGGACGGGCACGGCCGGTGCCCGGAAGCGGCATGTCCTGTTTCAGCTCCGAGCGCGCCGTCCCCCCTCCACCTGGCGACCGCTCCGTGGCCGGCCGCGCTAGCCCGCAGCGGGCGACCAGCGCCCCGACGTCACCCGGTCACGCTGCTCCAGGTCCTGATGCGTGGCCACCGCGTCGAAGCCACGCGCCTGCAGCAGCCCGGCCACCGCCGCGCCCTGGTCCCAGCCGTGTTCGAGCAGCAGCCAGCCGCCCGGCAGCAGATGCGCAGGCGCATCGGCGACGATCAGGCGGATGTCGTCCAGGCCATCGGGGCCGGAAGCCAGCGCACTGGCCGGCTCGTAGCGCAGGTCGCCTTCGCCCAGATGCGGATCCTGCGCGGCGATATACGGCGGGTTGCTGGCGATCAGGTCGAAGCGCTCGCCGGCCAGCGGCGCGAACCAGTTGCCCTGCCGGCATTCGACATTGCGCAAGCGGTGGCTGTCGGCATTGCGCCGGGCAACCGCCAGCGCCGCCGCGCTGGCATCGGTGGCGATCACCTGTGCCTGCGGCCGCTCGCTGGCGATGGCCAGCGCGATCGCGCCGCTGCCGGTACCCAGATCGGCAACGCGGCGGCCCGGCCGGGCGTCCAGTCGCTCAAGTGCCAGCTCGACCAGCACCTCGGTGTCGGCGCGCGGGATCAGCGTGGCAGTGGAGACCGCCAGATCCAGCGTCCAGAACCCACGCGTGCCGGTCAGGTACGCCACCGGTTCGCCGGCCTGGCGCCGCTGCACCAATGCCGCGAATGCCTGCGCGACCGACGGCTCGACCGGATCGCGGCCATGCGCGAACAGCCAGGCGCGGTCGCGGCCCAGCGCGTGCAGCAGCAGCGGCTCGGCATCACTGCGCTCAATCCGCTCGACCGCACGCCGCAGCAGCTGCTCGGCGGCAAGACCGGCTGGGTCCTCACTCATACGGATCATTCACTCATGCGCAACATCGGCTGACCATTATCGGAGATGGAATCGGCCCCTGCAGCGGCAGACGCCGTCTGCAAACTCGATAGCCACAGCCTATCTATACAATTCCATCAATCGATTTGAGAAATCTATCGATCCTACCTACCATGGCGACTGTTCCATCCCCCGCCCTTTCATCGCACGAGGAAACTCAATGTCTCTTATCAACACTCAGGTCCAGCCGTTCAAGGCGAATGCGTACCACAACGGCAACTTCATCGAAGTCACCGAGGCCAGCCTGAAGGGCAAGTGGTCGGTGCTGATCTTCATGCCGGCCGCCTTCACCTTCAACTGCCCGACCGAAGTGGAAGACGCCGCCGACAACTATGCCGCGTTCCAGAAGGCAGGCGCCGAGGTCTACATCGTCACCACCGATACGCACTTCTCGCACAAGGTGTGGCACGAAACCTCGCCGGCCGTGGGCAAGGCGCAGTTCCCGCTGATCGGCGATCCGACCCACAAGCTGACCCGCGCGTTCGGCGTGCACATCGAAGAAGAAGGCCTGGCCCTGCGCGGCACCTTCATCATCAACCCCGACGGCGTCATCAAGACCCTCGAGATCCACGACAACGCGATCGCCCGCGACGTCACCGAGACGCTGCGCAAGCTGACCGCTGCCCAGTTCGTCGCCAACAACCCGGGCCAGGTCTGCCCGGCCAAGTGGAAGGAAGGCGCCAAGACCCTGGCTCCGTCGCTGGACCTGGTCGGCAAGATCTAAACCGACTGACACCTCCGGCCTGTGGTTGAGGCCGGAGCATCTCCGGCCCAGCACTGGGCCGGGGGTGAACCGGAGCCGGTGCCGGGCTGCCCGCCAGCCATCGCCAGCACGCATTCCCGACATCGCGCCGGCTGCGGTTCATCCCCTTCCTCCCCGGCGACCTGCCTCAGCGCAGCGACGCCACGCCCTCCCCTTGCCCATTCCCAGGAGTTCTCCATGTTGGATGCCAACCTCAAGACCCAGCTGACCGCCTACCTGGAACGGGTTACCCGTCCGATCCAGATCAATGCCTCGATCGACGAAAGCGCTGGCTCGCGCGAAATGCTCGACCTGCTCGAGGATCTGGTGCTGCTGTCGGACAAGATCAGCCTGGACATCCACCGCGATGACAACCAGCGCAAGCCCTCGTTCGCGCTGACCACGCCGGGCCAGGATATCTCGCTGCGCTTTGCCGGCCTGCCGATGGGCCACGAGTTCACCTCGCTGGTGCTGGCGCTGCTGCAGGTGGGCGGCCACCCGTCCAAGGCCGCCGCCGAGCTGATCGAGCAGGTGCAGCACCTGGACGGCGACTACCAGTTCGAAACCTATTTCTCGCTGTCGTGCCAAAACTGCCCGGACGTGGTGCAGGCGCTGAATCTTGCCGCCGTGCTCAACCCGCGCATCAAGCACGTGGCCATCGACGGCGCGTGGTTCCAGGACGAGGTCGAAACCCGCCAGATCATGTCGGTGCCCACCGTCTACTTGAACGGCGAGCTGTTCGACCAGGGCCGCATGACGCTGGAGCAGATCGTCGCCAAGCTCGACACCAACGCGACCAAGCGCGACGCCGCCAAGATCGCCGCCAAGGTCGCCTTCGAGGTGCTGGTGGTCGGCGGTGGCCCGGCCGGTTCGGCAGCGGCTGTCTACGCCGCGCGCAAGGGCATCCGCACCGGCGTGGCGGCAGAGCGTTTTGGTGGCCAGGTACTGGACACCATGTCGATCGAAAACTTCATCTCGGTGCCGGAAACCGAAGGCCCGAAGATGGCCGCCGCGCTGGAGCAGCATGTGCGCCAGTACGACGTGGACATCATGAACCTGCAGCGCGCCGAGCAGCTGATTCCGGCCGGTGCCGATGGCCTGATCGAGATCAAGCTGGCCAATGGCGCCTCGCTCAAGAGCAAGACCGTGATCCTGTCCACCGGCGCGCGCTGGAGGCAGATGAACGTGCCGGGCGAAGACCAGTACAAGAACAAGGGCGTGGCCTACTGCCCGCATTGCGATGGCCCGCTGTTCAAGGGCAAGCGCGTGGCGGTGATCGGCGGCGGCAATTCGGGCGTCGAGGCGGCGATCGATCTGGCCGGTATCGTGGCGCATGTCACGCTGGTGGAGTTCGACGACAAGCTGCGTGCCGACGAAGTGCTGCAACGCAAGCTGCGCAGCCTGCACAACGTGCGCATCATCACCAGCGCGCAGACCACTGAAGTGCTTGGCGATGGACAGAAGGTCACCGGCCTGGTCTACAAGGACCGTACGGGCGGCGACATTCAGCACGTGGATCTGGAAGGCGTGTTCGTGCAGATCGGTCTGCTGCCCAACACCGAATTCCTCAAGGGCTCGGTGGCGTTGTCGCCGCGCGGCGAGATCATCGTCGACGACCGTGGCCAGACCAATGTTCCGGGCGTATTCGCTGCCGGCGACGCCACCACGGTGCCGTACAAGCAGATCGTGATCGCGATGGGCGAAGGTTCCAAGGCTGCGTTGAGCGCGTTCGATTACCTGATCCGCTCCAGTGCACCGGTCAGCGCCGACAACGTCGCCCAGGCAGCATAAGCGCACTCAAGCCAGCGCCCGGCCAGCCCGGGCGCTAAGCTCCAGTCGTACCCCGTCACCGCAATGAGGGCTGCTACACATGAATCTGCGTGACCTGAAATATCTGGTCGCCCTGGCCGACCACAAGCATTTCGGCCGTGCTGCGACGGCCTGCTTCGTCAGTCAACCGACGCTGTCCACACAGATCAAGAAACTCGAAGACGAGCTCGGCGTGCCGCTGGTGGAACGTGCGCCGCGCAAGGTGATGCTGACCCCGGCCGGCCGCGAAGCGGCGATGCGCGCGCGCGGCATCGTGGCCGAAGTGGAACAGATGAAGGAAGCCGCGCGGCGCAGCCAGGATCCGGAAGCCGGCACCGTGCGGCTGGGCATCTTTCCCACCCTGGCGCCGTATCTGTTGCCGCATGTGGTGCCGCGGATCCGCGAGCGGTTCCCGCGCCTGGAACTGCTGCTGATCGAGGAAAAAAGCGATCAGCTGGTGCACCAGCTGCGCGAAGGCCGGCTGGATGCGGCGCTGCTCGCACTGCCGTTGCAGGATGAGCAGCTGCATGCCGAATTCCTGTTCGAGGAACCCTTCGTGCTGGCCGTGCCGGAAGGCCATCCGCTGGCGCGCCACGACAGCATGACGCTGGACGATCTATCCGAGCAGCGGCTGTTGCTGCTGGAAGATGGCCACTGCCTGCGCGAACAGGCGCTGGATGTCTGCCATCTTGCAGGCGCCCTGGAAAAATCCGAATTCCAGGCCACCAGCCTGGAGACGCTGCGCCAGATGGTGGCTGCCAATGTCGGTGTGACCTTGCTGCCGCTGCTGGCGGTCAAACCACCGGTCGCGCGCTCGGAGAACATCCGCCTGATCCGTTTCCGCGAAGACAAGCAGCCCAGCCGCCGCATCGCCATGGCCTGGCGCCGCAGCTCGGCCATGACCGCGTTCCTGGAGCAGCTGGCGCAGTTGTTCAAGGAGCTGCCGGAGAGCCTGTTCACGCTGGACCAGCCGGCGACTGGGCCTAAGGCGGTTGCGGCCTGAGGATTCGGGATTCGGGATTCGGGATTCGGGAATCGGGAATCGGGAATCGGGAATCGGGAATCGGGAATCGGGAATCGGGAATCGGGAAATCGTTTCATGGCTGCGGTTGCTTGACGTGTTTTTTTCACCTTTTTTTGGACATAAGCGACGCGCAAGCGTCGTTTTTTGTTTGGTGGGTGGTTATGGCGCGATGTCTCTGGAAGCACCTGGCGGTTGTGGTGTCATTGGCACGTGGTGGACTCGGACGGGAAACTTCAAGTCAGCCGCTTGTCGCTGAGTGAAGGCGCGCACCTGAGCGCTGCAACACTGCCGTGCTTGCGTGGTTCTATGGCCACGGCCCGCAACTGGTAGTGCCGCGCCTGCCTCGCCCGACGCATGCCGTGCACTGCGCCATCTCGCCATGCATTGCGATCGGGTAGCGGCGCCCTCATCTGGGCAGTGAGGCTTGCCATGTTGGCGGGCCGCCATCGTCAAGGAGATTGCCATGACTTCGCAGCACCACAGCGGCTTGCCGCCGTCCATCCTGGTTTCCAGCCATGACCTCGCCCGGCTTGAGGCCCTGCTCGATTCCCCGGCTTTCAACAAGCACCCGGCCGCCACCGCGCTGAGTGACGAACTGGGCCGCGCACGCGTCGTGCCGCCCGACCAGATTCCCGGCGATGTCGTCACCATGCACTCCCGCATCGATTGCGAAGATGAGCTGCATGGCGAACGACATACGCTCACCCTTGTGTATCCGCACGAGGCCGATGTGCAGCACGGCCGCATCTCGGTGCTGGCGCCGGTCGGCACTGCGCTGCTCGGCCTGTCGGTCGGTCAGAGCATCGACTGGCGTACGCCCGACGGGCGCGACCTGCGTCTGCGTGTCAGCGCCGTGCACGATCAACATGCCCTGGCCGGCGCCTGACTTCACACGCCAGGCGCGCTACCGTAGCGCGCTGCGTCCTATCCACGACCCGTTCCACGATTCGAGAGAACCCGCATGACTGCTCCCTCCAAGCTTGCCCAGTTGCGTGACCTGTCCGTCGTCGTTGCCGACACCGGCGACTACGACGCCATCAAGCGCCTGAAGCCGGTCGACTGCACCACCAATCCCACCCTGGTCAAAAAGGCATTGGATCTGCCGGTGTATGCCGACCTGATCGAGCGCGAACTGGCCTGGGGCCGCAAACACGGCGGCGAAGACCGCACCAGCACGGTCAACGAAGTGGCCGACCGCCTCACTATCGGCGTCGGCGTCAGGCTGGCCGAGCTGGTCCCCGGCCGCGTCTCCACCGAGGTCGATGCCGACCTGGCGCACGACACCGAGGCGACCATCGCCAAGGCGCGCAAGTTCATCGCCATGTACGCCGAGCGTGGCGTGTCCAAGGACAAGATCCTGATCAAGATCGCGGCCACCTGGGAAGGCATCGAGGCTGCGCGCCAGCTGCAGCGCGAAGGCATCGACTGCAATCTGACCCTGATCTTCAACCGCTCGCAGGCGCTGGCCTGTGCGGAAGCCTGCGTGTTCCTGATCTCGCCGTTCGTCGGCCGGATCCTGGACTACTACGTCGCCCAGGGGCAGACCCCGGCCAGCATCGACGAAGACCCGGGCGTGGTGTTCGTGCGCACGGTCTACAACGAGTTCAAGCAGCGCGGCTCGTCCACCGTGGTGATGGGCGCCTCGTTCCGCTCCACCGCGCAGATCGAAGCCCTGGCCGGTTGCGACCGGCTGACCATCTCGCCGGAGCTGCTGGAAAAGCTCGACGCCGAACAGGGCGAGCTGCCGCGCAAGCTCTCGCCTGCGCAGGCCGACAACGCGCAGATCACCCCGATCGACAGCGACAGCTTCGCCACCGATCTGGCAGCCGACCCGATGGCCACCGAAAAGCTGGCCAGCGGCATCGACGCCTTCGCCAAGGATCTGCAGGCACTGCGCAAGACCATCACCGACAAGCTCGCCGGCTGATCGCAGCGCCGCCGTTCGCAGTACCAACGCCTGCAGCCTGGTGGCTGTGGGCGTTTTGGTTTTTGCAATCTGGCTGCGCAGCACACAATGCAGCCACGACGCGTAAGACAAGGCCCTCGCGATGCTGGCATTGGAAACTGCTGCCGGCCTGGGCCGCCGTACTTTTCAGGCACCGTCGAGCTTGTGGACGCATCGACGCCTGCGCAGCCGCCACCAAGCTGCCATACGCGCGCCTTGGCCTGATCGGCGCGCGGATCTGCGTCGCTCTCCACACGCCGCTTACACCCGCGCAACCCGCACTGCCTAGAATCCGGGTTCCTCAACTGGCGTAGCGGACAATGGCAAACATTGCAGTGGTGATGGTCGACGGCGTGGCCGATTGGGAAATTGGCGTTGTCCTGCCGGCGGCGCGCGAATGGTTCGGCGACCAGGTCGCCATCGCCAGCATCGATGGTCAGCCGGTGCAGTCGATCGGCGGGCTGCGCATCACCCCGGACTTTGCCCTCTCCGATCTGGCGCCGCTGGACGCCGATCTCTGGATCCTGCCCGGCAGCGAGCGTTGGCAGGCCGGCGAAATCCCCGGCCTGAGCGGCCTGCTGGTCGAGCGCGTGCAGCACCAGCGCCCGGTCGCGGCGATCTGCGGCGCCACCATCGCCCTGGCCTATGCCGGCCTGCTCGATCAGCGCGCGCATACCAGCAACGCGCTGGCCTTCCTGCAGCAACACGTGGTGCCGTATGCCGGTGCTGCGCAATACCGGCACGAAAAGGTAGTGACCGCCGACGGCGTGATCACCGCACCCGGCACCAGCCCGGTCGGCTTCGCGCTTGCCTGCATGCGACTGCTGCATCCGGAGCGCACCGACATGCTCGCCCAGCTGCGCGGCATGTTCGCCGGCGAGTTCGTCTGATCCAGCGGATTCCGGCACGCCTGGCGCATTGGCTGCACTGACTGGATGCAGTGGGTCGCCGCACCGATCCATTGCACCGATTGGCGGTCGTGATTGAACGCAATGATCCGCTGGGCCGGTTCGCCGCTCGGCCACCCGCGGCGGCGGCGGCGCAGCTTACGCGCGCCGCAAAAAAAGATGGCCACGCCGTCTCCGGCGTAGCCATTCAAGTTGCCTGGCATGCACTCCCATGCGCTGCCTGATCGTGATAACGCTGCCGGTCACTGTTGGCCATCGGCACGCCGCCACGATCACGTGGATGACAGCGCTTCAATCCGGCCCGCCTTTCCGTCAGGCATCCAGCCCGATCGGGCAGCTCACTCCCGTTCCGCCAAGCCCGCAATAGCCATTGGGATGCTTGGCGAGATATTGCTGGTGATCGTCTTCGGCGTAGTAGAACGCGGGCGCCGGGAAACGGATCTCCGTGGTGATCGCGCCATACCCGGCGGCGTCCAGTTGCTGCTGGTACGCATCGCGGCTGGCAAGCGCGGCGTCGTATTGCGCCTGTGTCGTGCAATAGATCGCCGAGCGGTATTGCGTGCCGACGTCGTTGCCCTGCTGCATGCCCTGGGTGGGGTCATGGCTTTCCCAGAACGTGCGCAGCAACTGTGCGAACGACACCGACGCTTCGTCGTACACCACCAACACCGCTTCGGTATGGCCGGTCTGCCCGGAACACACTTCGCCGTAGGTGGCGTTGGGTGTCTCGCCGCCGGCGTAACCCACCGCCGTGGTGTACACCCCCGGCAGGTTCCAGAACTTGCGTTCTGCACCCCAGAAGCAGCCGAGCCCGAACTGCACCTGGGCCAGGCCGGTGAACTCCCCGCGCAACGGATGGCCGTTGATTAGGTGGGTGTTGTGGAGCGGTAGTGCCTGCGCACGTCCGGGCAAGGCCTCGCCCGGACGTGGCATGCGTTGTTTGAAAGCGCCGATTCCCAGCATGGTGCAACTCCGCAATCGTGAGGATTGCCTGCTGGATGGCGCCGGCCGTAGCGGCTTTCAAGCCACTACGGCCAATGCGGCGTTACTTCCTGGTCACCGAGGCGGTGGCGGTGTCCACTTCCGGCATCGCCGAGCTGTGGTGATTGATGATCAGCCACTTGCCGTCGCGCTTCTCGTAAACGAAGGTGTAGCGCGCCTGCACGTCGGTTTTCTTGCCGTCCTTGTCGGTCAGCGTGAAGGTGTAGACGCCGGCATCCACCGCGCTGTCGTCATCGAGCACACGCACGGTGCGGTAGTTGACGACGCCCTGCGGCTTCTTGGTCAGGAACATCTCGAAGTACTTTTCGATCTGCTCGCGCGAGGCGCGGACCTCGTTGGACACGGTCGGCAGCAGCACACCGTCCGGGGCATACAGATCGGCCACCTTGTCCGGATTGCCGGTAGCCAGTGCCGCGTTCCAGGTGTCGAACAGCGCGGCGACTTCGCGTTCTTCGCCGCCGGCCGGCAACGTGGCCTTGTCGGTGTAGTGCATCACGCCGCCAGCCAGCGCCGGGGTGGCAGCCAGAGCCAGAACCAGAGAGAACAGAGTGCGACGCATGGGAAATCTCCGTGTGGTTGAGGGGGTTGCCGCATCGGGCAAGCGCAGTATCGAAACCAAGCGGCCCCAACAATTCTGCCGACTGGCATATACTCAAATATGCTGATCGGCCTAGAGCGAACTCATGGAAACCCCTACCAATGCTGGCGATTGGCGCCTGACGCTACGCCGCGAAGCATCCGACAGCGCACGCTGGCAGGCGCTCTGGGAAGTCGCGGTGGCGCTGCGTCAGGCACAGACGCCGGAACAGGCCTGCGACGCGGTACTGGGCCGGGTGCTGCTGTTGCTGGGCCTGGAAGATGGCGCGGTGCTGGCACAGCGCGGGCCGCGCGCGCAGGTGCTGGCCAGCCGCGGCCGCGCATTGCCGCCCGGTGCCAGCGCAGCCGGCGACAGCCATGAAGCGGCCTGGCTGATGCCACCGCGCCCGGCCGATATCCGCGAGGCCAAGGTACCGATCCAGGCGCTGGGCAGCACCCTGGGCATGCTGTGCGTGGCCTGGAACGACACCCGTCCCGCCCCCGGCAACGACGATGTACAGGCCCTGCAGGCCTTCGCATTGCTGCTGCCGGCGATGGTGGCCGAACCGGCCAGACCGCTCGCCACGCGTCGGCGCAAGCCGGTGCAGGACGACCGCCTGGCCGCGCTCAGCAAGCGCGAGAAACAGGTACTGTCCCTGCTGCCGCGCGGCCTCACCAATGCGACGCTGGCAGCTGAACTGGGGATTTCTCCCGGCACGGTCAAAGTGCACGTGGAGCGAATCCTGCAAAAACTTGAGGTAAAAGATCGCACCCAGGCCGCGGTGTACGCGGTCCAAGCCGGACTCGCGCTATGAATGCAATGGCGGTGCGTTGGAACGATTGGCCGATCACCCGCAAGAGCCTGGCGGTGGTGACCCTGCCCCTGCTGCTGCTGGCGGTGGCCCTGATGGCGATCTACAGCGTGGAGCGGCAGAACATCGCCGCCGAAAACGATGTGCGGCAGACGCTGGAGGTGTTGAGCGATCTGTACGAAGCACACGCGCTATTGGCCGAAACCGCGGCCGGCGTGCGCGGGTATCGGCTGGTGCGCCGCGATGAATTCCTTACCCCATACCGCGATGCCGAGCCGCGCCTGCAACGGGTGGCCGAGCGGCTGTCGCAACGCATCACCGACCCGGGGCAGGCGCAACGGTTTGCGCGCATCAAACCGTTGTTTGCGGAAAAAATGCAGGGGTGGCGCCGGTTGCTGGCACCGGATCTGAGCCGCGAAGAAGAGATCCGCCAGCTGTGGGACGGCAAGTACAAGCTCGACATCCTGCGTGCCGAACTGCGCGAACTGCGCAATTACGAAACCGCGCAATTGCAGCTACGTACCGCCAAGGCGCAGGGGCTGCGCCAGCGCAATCTCATCATCACTTTAAGTGCGGCGATGCTGGGCGGCCTGGGCGCGGTGTTCGCGGTGGCGTGGTTCGCCTCGGCACTGTCCGGGCGCCTGCGCACGCTGGCCGCCAATGCCGACCGGCTGGGCGAAGGCCTGCCGCTGGCGCCGCAACCGCGCGCCGGCGACGAGCTGGGCCAGGTCGGCCAGCGCCTGGCGCAGGCCAGCGAACTGCTCGCCGCACGTGCCGCCGAAGCGCAACTGGCACGGCGCGAGGCAGAAACCGCCAACCGCGCAAAGACCGAATTCCTGTCGCGCAGCAGCCACGAATTGCGCACGCCGCTCAATGCGATCCTGGGCTATGCGCAGGTGCTGGAAATGGATCTGCCCGAGCCCGGGCATCGCCGTCATCTGCAGCATATTCTCGGCGCAGGCCGGCACCTGCTGGGGCTGATCACCGAGCTGCTGGACATCGCGCGGATCGAAGCCGACCAACTGGATCTGAGCCCGGAGCCGGTCTCGGTGCGCGCTGCCGTCCACGAGGCCTTGGGCCTGATCGCCCCGGACGCGGACAAGCACGGCATCGCGCTGCAGCCGGCTGCCATCGACGGGCCGTGGACGGTGCGCGCCGATGCGCAGCGGCTGCGCCAGGTATTGCTCAACCTGCTGTCGAACGCGGTCAAGTTCAATCGCACTGGCGGCCAGGTGCAGGTGAGCGCGCGGCCGGATGGCGAGCAGGTGCGCATCACGGTCGCCGACCAGGGCGCGGGCCTGACGCCGGCGCAGATCGAGCGGCTGTTCACGCCGTTCGAGCGGCTGGGTGCCGAGCGCTCGGCGGTGGAAGGCACCGGCCTGGGTCTGGCACTGAGCAAGCGGCTGATCGAGGCCATGGGCGGGCGCATCGGCGTGGACAGCAGCCGCGATGGCGCGCGCTTCTGGATCTCGCTGCCGCAGGGCGAACCGCAACGCAGCGAGCCGGCGCGCGCCATCGTGCCGCCGAGTAACGCGGGCACGGGCGTGTGCCGGCTGCTGAGCATCGAAGACAACCCGTCCAACCAGGCCCTGATCCGCACCCTCAGCGAACGCCGCCCGCAATGGCAGCTGCTGGAAGCGGCCAGCCTGGCGCAGGCGCGCGCGCTGCTGCAGCACGGCGTGCCGGACCTGATCCTGCTGGACCTGCATCTGAGCGACGGCAACGGCGAAGAACTGCTGCGCGAGCTGCAGGCGCAGCCGGCCACCGCCGGCGTGCCGGTGGTGGTGATCAGTGCCGATGCCACCACCGCTACCCTGGCGCGCGTCGGCAATCAGGGCGTGCGCGCGTATCTGACCAAGCCGCTCGATGTGGCGGAATTCTTCACTGTGATCGACGGGCTGCTGGCATGACACGCGACGAAATCCTGGGTTCCCGCATCCTCATCGTCGACGACGAGCCGGCCAATGTGCGGCTGCTCGAAGACCTGCTGCAGCGCGAGGGCTTCCAGCAGGTCATCGCCACCACCGACCCATTGCGGGTGATGGGGCTGGTGTCGGCATTCGCGCCGGACCTGATCCTGCTGGATCTGAAGATGCCGGAACTGGACGGCTATGCACTGCTGGAACAACTGGCGCGGCTGTCCGATCCCGGCCACTTCCTGCCGGTGATCGTGCTCACCGCCGACCCCAGCCGCAGCGCGCGCCATCGCGCCCTGGGCCTGGGCGCCAAGGACTTCCTGACCAAGCCGCTGGACACCTTCGAGGTCGCGCTGCGGGTCTGGAACGTGGCCGAAACTACCGTGCTGTTCAAACGCCTGCGGGCGCTGGCCGCACCGGATGCGGCGCCGCCAGGGTGGCGCCAGCCGGAATGACGCGCGCACATCGTAGGAGCGCACCCGGGCGCGACCGGGGCTGTGCCGATAACACCAGCGCTGCGCTACAGCGCGCGGGTGACCTCGCCGCACAGGCCGATCTCTGCCAGTACCGCCTGTGCCTGGCTCAGGTGCAGGTCGGCCACGCAGACCTGCAGCACGCCGAAGGCAGGCAGTTCCCCGGCACCGCCCAAGAGCGACTCGCCGAACACGAAGGCGGTGATACCGGCATCCTCCAGCGCGTGCTTGGCCAGATGCGCGTCGATGATGTGACTGGCGCGATAGGCGATCTGCATGTCAGCCGCGCTCCAGGCGTTCGCGCGCGGCGTCCTGCTTCCACTCGCGCAGTGCCGGCAGTGCATCCAGTGCGGCCAGGTAATCGCCGGCAGCCTCGAACAGCGGCACACCGTAGCTGGCAAAACGCAGCGCGACCGGGGCGAACATCGCATCGACAATGCCGAAGTGGCCGCACAGGAACTGCCCGGCATGGCCGTGCTCGGCGCGCAGGCTGGCCCATAGCGCCTGGATGCGGGTGATGTCGCGCTCGGCAGCCGCGTCCCAGCGGGCCGGGCCAGGCGCGCGGGCCAGGTTCATCGGCAGCTGGGTGCGCAAATCCACAAAGCCCGAGTGCATTTCCGCCGCCGCGGCGCGGGCCTGCGCCCGCACCGACAGCTCGGACGGCCAGCCGCGGCCATCCAGCCAGCGTTCGTTGACGTATTCGCAGATCGCCAGCGAATCCCAGACATGCAGGGTGTCGTCCCACAGCACCGGCACCTTGCGGGTGGGCGAATAACCGGCGATGCGGGCCTGGAATTGCGGCGTATCCAGCGGCAGCGCGATCTCTTCGAACGGTACCTGGAAATGCCGCAGCAGCAGCCACGGGCGCAGCGACCAGGAGGACAGGGTCTTGTCGCCGATCACCAGACGGGGCAAAGGCATGCGAGGGGCACTCCGAAGGATCGCCGCAGCGTACGCGCCGGCGGCGGTGCCGGCCAGCCCGCCGTGCCGCCTGCCGATGGCACCCGGCCTGGCTGCGGCCAGCCATGCAGGCCCCGGCAGCAAGGCGCTTGCGCGCAGGACCACCGCGCGCAGGTGGCGCGCGATGGCCGGCCCCGACACGCCGCCTACCCCTAACCGGTGCCACCGCCTAAACTTGCGGTTTACCTATTGCTGATGCGCGCATGTCCGAGACCCTAGCCACCGACGCCACCGCCCCGGCGGAGAAGAAAGACTTCATCCGCCAGATCGTCCGCGAGGATCTGGCCAGCGGCAAGCACACGGTCATCCGCACCCGCTTCCCGCCCGAGCCCAACGGCTATCTGCATATCGGCCACGCCAAGGCGATCTGCCTGGATTTCGGCCTGGCCGCCGAGTTCGGCGGGCTGTGCAATCTGCGCCTGGACGACACCAACCCGGCCAAGGAAGACCCCGAGTTCGTGGTCGCCATCCAGGACGACGTGCGCTGGCTGGGGTTCGAGTGGGCGCAGCTGCGCCACGCATCGGATTATTTCCAGGTGTATTACCTGGCCGCGGAAAAACTGATCCGCGACGGCCATGCCTTCGTCTGCGACCTGTCCGCCGAGCAGGTGCGCGAATACCGCGGCACGCTGACCGAGCCCGGCCGCAATTCGCCGTTCCGCGAGCGCAGCGTCGAGGAAAACCTGGACCTGTTCCGGCGCATGCGTGCCGGCGAATTCCCCGATGGCGCACGCACCCTGCGCGCCAGGATCGACATGGCCAGCGGCAACATCAACCTGCGCGACCCGGCGCTGTACCGCATCAAGCATGTCGAGCATCAGAACACCGGCAATGCGTGGCCGATCTACCCGATGTACGACTTCGCGCATTCGCTGGGCGATGCGGTGGAAGGCATCACCCATTCGCTGTGCACGCTGGAATTCGAAGACCACCGCCCGCTCTACGACTGGTGCGTGGACAAGGTGGACCTGGCCGCGCATCCGGAGCTGCTGCAGCCGCTGCTGGACAAGGGCCTGCCGCGCGAGGCCGCCAAGCCGCGCCAGATCGAGTTCTCGCGCCTTAACATCAACTACACGGTGATGAGCAAGCGCAAGCTCACCGCGCTGGTGGAAGAACAGCTGGTGGACGGCTGGGACGACCCGCGCATGTACACGCTGCAGGGCCTGCGCCGGCGCGGCTATACGCCGGCGGCGATGCGCCTGTTCGTGGACCGGGTGGGGATCAGCAAGCAGAACTCGCTGATCGATTTCTCGGTGCTGGAAGGCTGCCTGCGCGAGGACCTGGATGCGGCCGCGGCGCGCCGCATGGCGGTGGTCGACCCGCTCAAGCTGGTGCTGACCAATCTGCCGGAAGGCCACAGCGAGACGCTGAGTTTCTCCAACCATCCCAAGGACGAGAGCTTCGGCACGCGCGAGGTGCCGTTCTCACGCGAGCTGTGGATCGAGCGCGAGGATTTTGCCGAAGTCCCGCCCAAGGGCTGGAAGCGCCTGGTGCCCGGCGGCGAGATCCGCCTGCGCGGCGCAGGCATTGCGCGCGTGGACGAGGTGATCAAGAACGACGCGGGCGAGATCGTCGAGCTGCGTGGCTGGCTGGACCCGGAGTCGCGTCCGGGCATGGAAGGCGCCAACCGCAAGGTCAAGGGCACCATCCATTGGGTCAGCGCCGCGCATGCGGTGGAAGCAGAAATCCGCCTGTACGACCGCCTGTTCTCGGTGGAAAAGCCCGATGACGAGTCCGAGGGCAAGACCTACCGCGACTATCTCAACCCCGAGTCCAAGCGCAGCGTGCGCGGCTATGTGGAGCCAAGTGCGGCACAGGCGGCGCCCGAGCAGTCGTTCCAGTTCGAGCGTACCGGCTACTTCGTTGCCGATCGCCGCGACCATAGCGCCGCCACGCCGGTGTTCAACCGCAGCGTGACCCTGCGCGACACCTGGGCCAAGTGAGTCAGACCGCGCCGGATGCCAGCCATCCGGCGCGGGAACGGCAGCAGGCAGCCGCAGCGAGGCCTGCGGCGATCGGCGCACCCATTGTGGCCATCACGCGTGATGCAGTCAGCGGGGACGGCGCCTCAGAGCGGTATCTTCTGAGTTGATGAACAAGCGCAATGGAGACTGCCTGCCGCACTTCGTTGCATGCTGCATGGCATGAAGGAGCAGCACGATGCGTGAGCGCTTGATGGTGGGTGTTGCCTGCGGCATCGGCGCAGGTGCGTTATGGGGACTGGTGTTTCTGGCGCCGCAGTTGCTGGCGGCGTTTACGCCGTTGCAACTGGCCGTTGCCCGTTACCTGTCGTATGGCGCGGTCGCAGCCCTGGTGCTGGCACCGCGCGCGCGCCAGACCGCTGCGCGGCTGGGGCGCACCGAATGGTGGGCGCTGGTGCGTCTGAGCCTGCTGGGCAACCTGATCTACTACGTGCTGCTCAGCAGCGCGGTGCAGTGGGCCGGCAGCGCGGCGACCGCATTGATCATCGGCCTGCTGCCGGTGGTGGTCACCGTGATCGGTACGCGGGCCGCAGGCGCGGTGCAACTGCGACGCCTGGCCGCGCCCTGCGTGTTGTGCGTCATCGGCGTGGCGCTGGTCGCCCTGGACACCTTGCAGCACGATGCCGCTCACCACGCCAGCGATCGCGCCACCCGCATCGCCGGCCTGCTGTGCGCAGTCGGTGCACTGGTGTCGTGGTCGGCCTATTCCATCGGCAATGCGCGCTGGCTGCGGCGGCGCCCGGACCTGTCCGGTGGCGATTGGTCGCTGCTGACCGGTGTGGTCACCGGCGCATTGGCGCTGTTGTTGGCGCCGGCCGCACTGATCGGCAGCGCGCCACATGCGCCGATCGACTGGGCCAGTTTCTGGGGTATTTCGCTGTTGCTGGGCATCCTGGCCTCGGTAATCGGCAACGCCTTGTGGAACCGGGCCAGCCGGGTGCTGCCGCTGACTTTGGTTGGCCAGATGATCGTGTTCGAGACGATCTTTGCGTTGCTATACGGCTTTGCCTGGGAAATGCGCCTGCCCACGCCACTGGAGCTGGCCGCTATCGCCTGCCTGCTGGTCGGCGTGCTGTGGTGCGCAGCACTGCATGCGGAAGCGAAATGACGCCGGCACCTGATGCACGCAGCGGCCTAGATTGCAGGCTGTGTCCGCCAGCAACGCCGCCATGTGCCTCCCACAACCATGTCCACGCCCGCCTGCAAACACGCTGCGCAGCGCGGTGTTTTCCCTGTCGTTCGGCCTGGCGGCCTGCTCGCCGCAGCCACCGGTCCCGAACGCGGTGACCCCGGCCGAGGTGTTCTGCACGCTTCTTCCGGGCCGGCCAGATGACGATCTGCCCAGCGACCGCCGCGACGAAAGCATGCAGCAACTGGACCTTGCCACGCGCTGCCACCTGGCGCTGCGCAGACAGCGTTGACTGCGGTGAAACTGCAGGCGTGTTGCGGTCACACGCCGCGCCCCGGCCAGCGTCATCAGCCGCAACGCGCGCAGGGCCCGCGATCCCCGGGCTTTCCGTAGCTGATCCAGCGCGCGCCACATTCCGCGCATCCGGGGCTTACCATGGCCGCTCACCTGTCTGATCGGAGCGGCCGCATGTCCCGTCTTTTGTCCCGGTGTCTGAGCACGCTGTTGCTGCTGGCCTGTCTGGTGTCGATCGGCTGTGTGGCCGCACCGCCGGCCGATACCGCCGCGCAGCCTCCGGCGACCGACTCGGCAAGCGGCCCGGCCACCGGCAAACCGGTCACCGTGACCACCACCTGCCGCACCGACGCCGATTGCACGGTGAAGAACGTCGGCAACTGCTGCGGCGCCTTCCCGGCCTGCGTCAACGTCAACAGTGCCACCGACCCCAAAGGCGTACTGGCGCAGTGCCAGGCCAGCGGCATGATGAGCGTGTGCGGCTTCCGCGAGATCAGTGCCTGCCAGTGCGTGGCCGGGCAATGTGCCGCAAAGGACGCCCAGGCCGATACACTGCGCCCCGCTCCCCCCTCTACAGAAATGGTCCACTGATGCTTTACGCGCAAGTCCACCTCACGCTGCCCGACTGGATCCACGCGCATGTCGACGACAGCCGCGCCTATCCCAGCGACGAGGACAAGGTGGCGCTGGCAATCGAGCTGTCGCGGATGAATGTGCAAGAGCGCAGCGGCGGCCCGTTCGGTGCGGTCGTGTTCGGCCCGGACCACCGCATCATCGCCGCGGCGGTGAACCGCGTGGTGCCGCAGACCACCTCGCTGGCGCATGCCGAAAACATGGCCTACATGCTCGCGCAGCAGCGCCTGCAGACGCCGCGCCTGAACGATGTGCTGTCGCCGGTAACGCTGGCCACCTCCGCGCAGCCGTGCTGCCAGTGCTACGGCGCCACGGTGTGGGCCGGCATCGACCGCCTGCTGATCGGCGCACGCGCCGAAGACGTGATGGCGCTGACCGAATTCGACGAAGGCCCGCTGCCTGCCGACTGGGTGGGCGAGCTCACCCGCCGCGGCATCGAGGTGGTGCGCGACGTGCATCGCGATCAGGCCTGCGTGGTGCTGCGCAACTATGGCGAGGGCGGCGGTGACCATTACTGATCTGCCCCGCAGCGATCGCGCACGCCAGGCACTGCGATGAGCGGCCTGCTGTGTTACTGCCGCCAGGGCTTCGAGCCGGAGCTGGCCGCCGAGTTGAGCGCGCGCGCCGCATTTGTCGGCATCGCCGGCTATGCGCGTACCCAGCGCAACGACGGCTATGTGCTGTTCGTCTGCGATGAGGCCGCACAACTGGCTGCCAGGCTGCACTGGCGCGAGCTGATCTTCGCGCGGCAGAAGCTGGTGGTGATTGCCGAACTCAAGGGCATCGACCCCAAGGACCGCATCACGCCGATCCTGGCCGCACTGGAAGGCCAGCCGCGTTTCGGCGATCTGTGGGTGGAACACCCGGATTCGGACGCGGGCAAGCCGCTGGCAGGGCTGGCGCGCAGCTTCGGCAATGCCTTGCGTCCGGCCTTGCGCAAGGCCGGCCTGCTCACCGACAAGCCGCAGCCGCGCCTGGCACGGCTGCACATCTGTTTTCTCGATGGCGACCACGCCTTGCTGGCGGTGGCAGATAGTGCCGACAGCGCGCCCTGGCCTCTGGGCATTCCACGTTTGAAGCTGTTGCCGGAGGCGCCATCGCGCTCGGCGCTCAAACTCGACGAAGCCCTGCTCACCCTGCTCGCACCGGACGAACGCGAAGCGCTGGTCAAGCCCGGCATGCGCGCCGCCGATCTGGGCGCAGCCCCCGGCGGCTGGACCTGGGTGCTGACCCGCCAGCATGTGCATGTCACCAGCGTCGACAACGGCCCGCTACGCGATCATGTGCTGGAAACCGGCCTGGTCGAGCATCTGCGTGCCGACGGCTTTCATTGGAAGCCTGCGCAGGCGCTGGACTGGATGGTCTGCGACATGGTCGAGCAACCGCGCCGCGTGGCCGAACGCATGGCCACCTGGATCCGCGAAGGCTGGTGCCGCAACACCATCTTCAACCTCAAGCTGCCGATGAAAAAGCGCTGGGACGAGACCCGCCTGTGCCTGGACCTGTTCGAGCAGCAGGCCGAGAAATCGCTGATCGTGCGTGCCAAGCAGCTGTATCACGATCGTGAGGAGATCACGGTGTTGGCGATGCGGGGTTGAGAGCGGGGAATCGGGAATCGGGATTGGGGAATCGTAAGAGCTGGGATTCGGGATTCGGGAATCGTAAAAGCGCGGATTGGTGGCGTTGTTATTGCGGTGGGTGCTGGCGGGTATCGCGGGAGCTGGTGTGGTGATTCACCTGCGCCAGTCGCACTGATGGCAGTCCGGCGTGATTGATCGGTAGCCGCTCTCGGTGCTGGACTGCACGGGCTGTGGGAATTTCATCGTGGCAGGCTGGTGCGCGCCAGCCTGCTCGTTTCGCTTCGGCGGGCAGCTCCGCAGGTTGACAGAGCTTACGCGCATCAGAGCACGATTCGCTTGCTGCCCTCGCGGGCCGAGCGGTAGATCGCATCGACGATGCGGATGTCGCGCAGGCCTTCTTCGCCGGGCGCACGCAGCGGGGTGCCATTGATGATCGCCAGCGCGTCCTCGTCCATCTGCAGTGCCTGCTGGTGCGGCACCTTGGCGTCGAACACGCGCCCGTCGCTGGCCTTGCCGGTCACGCCCTGGTAGCTCTGGAACGGCGACAACTCGTACCAGCCGCGTTCGCATTCGGCACGCAGCACGTTCATGTTGTTGCCGAAACTGGTCTTGCACGCGGCACGCACCGCGTTCGGGAATTCCAGGGTGAAGTCCATATGCTCGTCGACTTCGTCGAACAGCTCGGGGCGATCGGTCCAGCGCTTGGCGGTCACGGCCAACGGCTCGCTGCCCACCGTGTAGCGCGCGGCATTGAGCGGATACACGCCCATGTCGTACATCGCCCCGCCGCCGAACTGGGAGCGCAAGCGCCACGGACGGTCGGCCTTGGTCGCATCGTGATAGCCGTTGTACCCGGCCTCGGCGCGCACACGCTGCATTGCGCCGAACGGTTTTTCGCTGGCCATCGCGATCAGGCGACGCGTGTTGGGTTCGTGCTGCATCCGGTAACCGATGGTCAGCGCCACCTTGTTGCGCTTGCACGCCGCGATCATCGCCTCGCATTCGCCGGCATGCATCGCCATCGGCTTTTCGCACCAGACGTGCTTGCCGGCCGCCGCCGCGCGCAGCGTCAGCGGCGCATGCAGATGGGTCGGCGTGACGATGTAGACCACGTCGATGTCGTCGTTGTCGGCGATCCGGTCGAAGTTCTCGTAGTTGTAGACGTTGCGGTCGGCGATACCGTACTTGGCCTGCCACTGCGGAATCTTCGCGGGCGTGCCGGTGACGATGCCGGCCAGCCTGCAATGCTTGGTCAATGCCAGGCCCGGCGCGAGCTGTTCGCTGGCATAACTGCCCAGGCCGGCCAACGCCACGTTGAGCGGTTTGCCCGGCTTTTTCTTCGGCAATGCCCAGCCGGGCGCAGCAAGCAGGATGCCGGCACCGCCGAACGCGGCGAGCAAACGGCGACGTGTGATCGATTCCACGGACATGCAAACCTCCTTGGCAAGATTGAGAGCGGCTGACACCATCGCATGCGGTCGTCAGCGACGACGACACACTCGCACGGAGTGTCAGTGGGTACATGCCGCACCGCGCCCACTCACACTGCCCGCAGATGGGCGCAGTGCTGCTGTTGGTCGCTCGTCGGCCAATGCTGCCCGGGCACCTTACTTGATCGTGCGTGATCACCGCCATGGCCGCTGCGCACGTTCTGGCACACTGGCAACGATCCCATCTGGAGCATGCCGCATGACCGCTGTCGTACGCCGCCGTTTCCTGCCGTTGGCGTTGCTGTTGTCCAGCTCGCTGGCGACCGCTGCCGATGCGCCCTTCGTTGCGCGCGACCTGATCGGCGATGGCGCCTTCACCCACAATGCCGAAGGTCCTGCCGCCGGACCGGATGGCGCGCTCTATGCGGTGAATCTGGGCAAGGACGGCACCATCGCGCGCATTGCCCTGCACGCCGATGGCAGCGCCAAGGCAGAGGTCTTCGTGACCCTGCCCGTGGGCAGTACCGGCAATGGCATCCGCTTCCGCGACGGGACGATGTACGTGGCCGACTTCACCGGCCACAAGATCCTGCAGGTGAACCTGCAGACGCGTGCGGTCAGCACCTTCGCCTCGCTGCCCGACGCCGACGGCCCCAACGATCTGGCGATTGCGCCCGATGGCAGCTTCTATGCAAGCGACCCGAACTGGAAGGACAACAGCGGCCGCCTGTGGCACATCAGCCGCGAGGGCGTCGTCACGTTGATCGAATCGGGCATGACCACGCCCAACGGGGTGGACGTCAGCCCCGACGGCAAGCATCTCTACGTCAACGAAAGCATGTCGCGCAAGGTATGGGTATACGACCGCGTCGACGGCGGCCTGCGCAACAAGCGCCTGCTGATCAGCTTCCCGGACTTCGGCATGGATGGCATGCGTTGCGATGCCGACGGCAACCTCTATATCGCCCGCTACGATGCCGGGCAGATCGCGGTGGTCTCACCGCAGGGCAAGTTGCTGCGCACGGTCGCGTTGAAAGGCCGCAAGGCCAGCAACGTCGCGTTCGGCGGCACCGATGGCAAACAGGTGTTCGTCACCTTGCAGGATCGTGGCGCAGTTGAAACGTTCAGGTCCGATCGTCCGGGCCGCGAAACCGGACGCTGAAACTGCTGCGCGCGTCGCAACGGTTCTCAGGTCGCGCAACAGCGTCCTGGCATCCTGCAGGTCACCCGTGGAGGACTCCCCATGCAACCGATCGAACTCAAGGACGCGGCTGCCTTCGGCAACGAATTCCTGCGCCTGACCCTGCTGCAGGGATTCCAATCGCTGACCAAGCGCGATCTGGAATTGCTGATCTTCGTGCTGCTCGAACGCGACGGCGCCATCTCGCGCAACAGCTCCAACGCAATGGTCGCGCTGCAGCTGCGGGTGACCTCGGCCAAGGTCAAGGCGCTGCGTCGTGACGGCTATGCGCGCTGGCGCTCGCTGGTACCCGAGGAAGGCGACGCGGCAATGCAGCGCATCGTCGCCAACGTGCTCACCGAAGACAACCTGCGCTCCGGTGCCAAGCACGTCAGCGAGCGTAGCCGCAAGGAAGGCTTTCTGGCGGTACGCATCGAGCACCCGGACGATGCGCAGCAATTCGAACAGGCCATCCTGGATGTGGGTGCCTTGCCGGTGTACGAGCGCAATCGCGAAGTGGTCGCGGTACGCTTCGACACGCTGCTGAAAGTCGCCGAGCGCTGGGGCTATCTGCAACCGGATCCGCAGGCCACCGTGCGCGAACTGCAAAAGCTCACGCCCACCGCCGAAGAAGTGGCGGACCTGTTGAAGAAGGATATCGCGCAGGTGCGTTGGGAAGACGTACGGCGCGCGCTCAACAGCCTGGGCGCCAAGGCCGTGGCCAGCACTGCCGAGGGCGGTCTGAAGGGCTTGTTGAAGATCGTGTTTCCATTCATCCCCGGCTGAGCCGCTGTCCTGGATGCGGCGTGCGACGGTGTGCTGCGGCCATGGGTTCCGGTTGCCGATGCCGCATCGCGCACGCTGCACTGCCGTCAGCCCGAGCGCACGTTGCACACCTCAGGACGCCCGACAGCCTCTATGCTTGCGGGCTGTTCCACATCAGGGGGATCTGATGACCACCGTTCGTACCGTTTCGTTTTCCGTATTGCTGCTGCTCGGCGGCCACGCGCTCGCGCAACAGGCGCCGACGCCGGCCAGCAGCATGCCGCTGATCGATGTGCCCAATGTGATTCGCACCCAGCCGCTGTCCAGCGGCGAGGTCACCCATCAGGCCCAGCTGGAACGCCCGCGCGGCGAGTCCAGCGTGATCGTGCGCTCGATCCAGCCCAACAGCGTGGTCGGCAGCTACCGCATCGACTTCCAGGCCATGGATACCGACGGCGACGGCAGCATCAGCCGCGCCGAGGCACAGGCCAACCCGGCACTGGCCGATGAATTCGACGCGCTCGACACCCAGCACAGCGGCCACCTGAGCCGCGAACAGCTGGCCGGCTGGCTGATCCAGTAAGGCATTCGGCAGCATCGCAAACAGGGCCGCGCGCGTCCGCGCTACGCAGGCGCGCATGGCCCTTCGTTTATGACCGCCACAACCTCTTGCAGTGCCCGCTTCGGTCGGCTAGATTGTATTTAACGGATACAATTTGGATGGATCGATGAGCGCTCGCCTGGCCCTTGCCGCAGACCTTGGCTATCAATTGCAACTGGCGACCCTGGCCTCCAGCCACGCCGCGCGCCAGGAACTGGCCGAACTGCACCTGACCCCGGCGCGCGTCACCGCCTTGATCCACATCCGCGACCAGCCCGGCTGCGACCAGACCGAACTGGGCAACCGCCTGCTGGTCAATCGCGCTGCCGGCATGAAGATCGCTAACGCACTGGCCGAGCAGGGCCTGATCGAGCGCCTGGCCGGCCGCGACCGACGCAGCAAGGGCCTGTACCTCACCCCGCTTGGCGAGCGCACGCTCGGCACCGCCCAGGGCTGCCTGGCGCGGGCGGTCGCGCGCACCTGCACCGGCCTGCAGGCCAGCGAGCAGCAGACCTTGTTGCGCCTGCTCTGCAAGTTGAACGCCAGCGCCACGTTGGAACGGGCAAACGTGCCGGACGCCGCGCTCGCCGAAGAACTGTGATTTCCACTCTGTACCGACTCGAAGGAGACGCCGCTTGAACGAGCATGACGTGGTATCGGTCCGTATCGAAAACCGCATTGCCTGGGTGAAGTTCGCACGCCCCGACAAACGCAATGCGATGAGCCCGGCGCTCAACCGCCGCATGATGGACGTGCTGGACGAGCTGGAATTCGACGACAACGTCGGCGTGCTGGTGCTCGGTGGCGAAGGCACCGCCTGGTCGGCCGGCATGGATCTGAAGGAATACTTCCGCGAAACCGAGGCCCAGGGCCTGCGCGGCGTGCGTCGCTCGCAGCGCGAATCCTACGGCTGGTTCCGCCGCCTGCGCTGGTACCAGAAACCCACCATCGCGATGGTCAACGGCTGGTGCTTCGGTGGCGGTTTCGGGCCGTTGTTCGCCTGCGACCTGGCGATCGCCGCCGACGAGGCGCAGTTCGGCCTGTCGGAAATCAACTGGGGCATCCTGCCCGGCGGCGGCGTCACCAAGGTCGCGGTGGAACTGCTGTCCATGCGCGATGCGATGTGGATGACGCTGACCGGCGAGATGGTCGACGGCAAGAAGGCCGCCGAATGGCGCCTGGTCAACGAAAGCGTGCCGCTGGAACGGCTGGAAGCGCGCACGCGCGAGGTGGCCGAGCTGCTGCTCAGGAAGAACCCGGTCGCGCTGAAGTACGCAAAAGATGCGGTGCGCCGGGTCGGCACCATGACCTACGACGAAGCCGAAGATTACCTGGTGCGCATGCAGGAAGCGGCCAATTCGTTCGACAACAACGCCCGCAAAGAAGGCATCCGTCAGTTCATCGACGAGAAGAGCTACAAGCCTGGCCTGGGCGAATACGACCTGACCAAAAACAGCGCCTGAGCACGTCCTACGGCGCCTGAAGCGATGCGTGCAGCACGCGCATCGCTGGCGCTGCCAGTGGTTTTCTGCACCGAGGAGGGAGTATGGAAGCCTTGTCCGCAACCCTGCGCGGGATCGCTGCGCGTGGGCCGTTGGGCCTGTTCATCGATGGCCAATGGCGCGCAAGCAGCGGCGATCGCGACGTCGATGTGATTGCCCCACACACCGAACAACGCCTGCTGCGCTACACCGAGCCCTCGCCGGCGGACACCGAGGCGGCCATCGCCGCCGCGCGTGCCGCGTTCGACAGCGGCCCCTGGCCGCAGCTATCGCCGCAAGAGCGTGGCGTCGTGCTCAAGCGCGTGGCCGCACAGCTGCGTGCGCGCCTGCCGGAGCTGGCCGAGGCCTGGACCGGACAGGTCGGCGCCACCATCGGCTTCAGTCGCCGCGCCTCGCAGCAGGCACCCGGCCTGTTCGACTATTACGGCGACCTGATCGCAACCCACCCATTCGTGGAGCCGCGTGCACGTGCCAACGGCGGCCGCGTGCATATCGTGCAGGAGCCGGTAGGCGTGGTCGCCACGATCACTCCCTGGAACGCACCGCTGGTGTTGCTCTGCTACAAGGTCGCTGCGGCCCTGGCGGCCGGTTGCACGGTGGTGGCCAAACCCTCGCCGGAAACGCCGATCGACGCCTACATCCTGGCCGAATGCATCAGCGCCGCCGGCGTACCCGATGGCGTGTTCAATCTGCTGCCGGGCGGTCGCGAGGTCGGCGAACAGCTGATCCGCCATCCGCAGGTGGACAAGGTGAGTTTCACCGGCTCCACCCAGGCCGGGCGGCTGATCGGGGTGGCCTGCGCCGAGCGCCTGGCGCGGGTCGGGCTGGAGCTGGGCGGCAAGTCGGCCGCGATCGTGCTGGACGATGCAGACATCGCCAAACTGCTGCCCAGCCTGGTGCCCTACTCGATGCCGATCACCGGCCAGGTGTGCTTCGCGCTCACCCGGGTGCTGGTGCCGGCGCAGCGACGCGAAGAGATCCTGCAGGCGTACTGCGCGGCCGTGGGCGCGCTCAAGCTGGGCGACCCGTTCGCAGCCGAGACTGGCATGGGCCCGTTGGCGCTTGGCCGCCAGCTCGAGCGCGTGCAGTCCTACATCGCACAAGGCCGCACCGAGGGCGCGCGCCTGGTCATGGGCGGCGGCCGCCCGACGCATCTGCCGCGCGGCTTCTTCATCGAGCCGACGGTGTTTGCCGGGGTGACGCCGGACATGACCATCGCCCGCGAAGAGATCTTCGGCCCGGTGGTGAGCTTCATCGATTACCACGACGAGGCCGACCTGATCGCCAAGGTCAATGCCAGCGACTTCGGCCTGCACGGCACGGTCTACAGCGAGGACCCCGATCGCGCCTACCGCATCGCCCGCCGCGTGCGCAGCGGCAGTCATTCGATCAATGGCATGTGGGTGGACTTCGACATGCCGTTCGGCGGGGTCAAACATTCCGGGATCGGCCGCGAAGGCGGCATCGAAGGGCTGCACGCCTTCCTCGAAACCAAGACCATCTATCTCAGTTAGGCCCTTCAGTCCACCGACCGCGCAATCACCAGAGCGCGGTCGCAACGCGATGCGACAGGCACTGCCTTGTCCATCGGTTCCTGCGGTGTGTTCGCACTTCCTGGTGAACGTTCGCCAGGTGTTTTCGCACACGCGTCAACCTTCAGCCGCAGCCGTCGCACTCACGCCAGTCACTCCCCCAATCTGCATTCGGAAGACAGCGCCATGACCATGCCGACCGACTCGATCTCCTTCCACGCCCGCCTCACCCCACACCGGCTTGCCGCCCGCGACCTGCTGCAAGACCGGCAATGGACGTACGCAGAACTGGATGTCTTGATCGGCCGTCTGGCCGCCTTGCTGCAGGCGCGCGGCTGCATCGATGGCGAACGGCTCGCCGTGCTGGCGCGCAATTCGGTCTGGCAGGTGGCGCTGCATTTCGCCTGTGGACGGGTCGGCGCGATTTACGTGCCGCTGAACTGGCGGCTGAGCACGGCCGAACTGGATGCATTGCTGCAGCGCGCCGAGCCACGCCTGCTGTTGGGCGACGACGTTGCGGCAGGGCGTGCCGATGTCGCCTCGCTGGCCGACTTCGTCGATGCGGCGAACACGCTCGACACGGCGGACACCGGGTCGATTCCCCCCGAACGCATCAGCCTGATCCTGTTTACCTCGGGCACCTCCGGCCAGCCCAAAGGCGTGATGCTGAGCGAGCAGAACCTGCAGCAGGTGGCGCACAACTTCGGCGTCACCACGCGCGTGGATGCCGGCAGCAGTTTCCTGTGCGAAGCGCCGATGTTCCACATCATCGGCCTGGCCACCAACGTGCGCCCGGTGCTGGCGGTGGGCGGCTCGATCCAGGTCTCCAACGGCTTCGAGCCCACGCGCACGCTGGCCTGGCTGAGCGACCAGTCGATGGGCATCACCCATTACGTCGGCGTGCCGCAGATGATGCAGGCCTTCCGCAGCCAGCCCGGTTTCGACGCGGCGTCGCTGCGGCATCTCACCGCGCTGGTCAGCGGCGGCGCGCCGCATGCCAGCGATGACCTGCTCGGCTGGCTGGACGACGGTGTGCCGATGGTCAGCGGCTTCGGCATGAGCGAGGCCGGCACGGTGTTCGGCATGTCGGTGGACTGCGCGGTGATCCGCGACAAGCTGGGCGCAGTCGGCATTTCGACCCCTGCAGTGCAGACGCGCGTGGTCGATGGCGATGGCAACGACTGCCCGGTCGACATGCCCGGCGAGCTGTTGTTGCGCGGCGCCAACCTCAGCCCCGGCTACTGGCGCGACCCGCAGGCAAGCGCCGCTGCGCTCGACGAGCACGGCTGGTTCCGCACCGGCGACATCGTGCGGCGCGATGCCGACGGGTTCTTCTGGGTCGTCGATCGCAAGAAGGACATGTTCATTTCCGGCGGCGAGAACGTGTATCCGGCCGAGATCGAAGCGCTGCTTGCCGATCACCCGCAGGTGCGCGAATGCGCAGTGGTGGGGATCGCCGACCCCCAATGGGGAGAGGTGGGCTACCTGGCGATCGTGCCGGCCGACGAGACGCCGGATCTGGAGCAGATCCGCGCCTATCTGATCGAACGGCTGGCCAAATACAAGGTGCCCAAACACCTGCGCGTGGTCGAGGCGCTGCCGCGCACCGCGACCGGCAAGCTGCAGAAGGCGCGCCTGAAAGATGCGCTGGCTAACGAAGTGTGATGCGCCCGGATCTGGATTACGCCGCAAGCAGCCGGCAGTGACGCGCAGGCTGCTGCCCCGCCACAACAGCGACACGGCAGCGGCCGATGCCAGACAGCACAACGGGCAGCCTGAGCTGCCCGTTGCATGCATGCCGCACTCCAGCGCCATCGCGACATGGCAGCGGCTTACGCCGCGCATGCCGCGCTCAATCGATCACGCGGACTCGCCCAGCAACAGGTTGTCCTCGCTGATCTGGTCGTCCACCCACACCGCCCCCTGCTCGGCCATGACCGCCAACTGGTGTTCCAGTTCGCGCATCAACAGGCGCACGCCGGGCTTGTGGATGGCACTGCCATCGCGATAGATCACCCCGCCTGCGCGCGCCTGCGACGGCTGCTGCAGCTGGAAGGCGCGCAGCTCGCCGCGTGCGATATCCCCGGCCACCATCATGCTCGGCATCACCGCGATGCTGTCGGTGCCGAGCAGGATCTCGCGGGTGAAGCTGGCCGAACTGGAACGCAGCTGATCGCGCGTGGCCAGCCCATGCTCGCGCATCACCTGCGCCACGTCGCGCTCGACATGCTGGCTCAGCGTCGGCAGCACCTGGCGATACGCAGCGGCTTCGGCGATGCGCACCTGGCCGTTGGCAAACAGGGGGTGATCGCTGCGCGCCACCAGCGCGATCGGGTCCTGGTACAGCACCTTGCGGATCAACGCGTCGTAGCGGGCCAACGGATACAGCCGGCCCACCACCAGGTCGATCTCGTTACCGGCCAGCTTGGGCAGCAGTTCGTCGGTGCGTCCGTGCAGCAGGCGTACCCGCAGCGTGGGTTCGGCGCGATACAAGGCGGCCAGCACGGCCGGCAACAGGCCGCTGGCGGCGACCGGCAACGCGCCCACGGTGATGGTAAGCGCGTCGTCCTGCAGCAGCCCTTCGAAGGTGTCCTGCGCGCGGCGCAACTGGCCGAGCACGACATGCGCGGTCTGTACCAGCACCTCGCCCATCGCATTGGGGCGCACGCCGCGCGAATGGCGCTCGAACAGCGGCGCGCCGACGATCTCTTCGATCTCCTGCAGGGCACGCGTCAATGCGGGCTGGGTGACGTTCAACACGCGTGAGGCGCGGAGCAGGCTTTTCTGCCGGTCCAGCGCCTCGATGACACGTAGATGCCGGACCTTGATGCGGTGTTCGAAGAACACGGAGGACATGGTCATGGGGGTAGACCTTACGTTGGGAAGTCGGGGAATGCGGCGGGACGGCACCAGGCCGCCGCCTGCAGCTCAGCGTGCATCGGGTACACGCCGGGTCTGCATGAAATCTTCGAAGGATTCGCCACGCATGATGGCGTAGACCTGCAGATTGGTCATGCGCACCACGCGGGCAAATTTTTCGATGACGAAGAAGTTGGCGCCGTACTGCACCAGCCCGAGCCAGTCGCGTGCACGGATCAGCGCCTTTTCATGCTCGGTGAGGCCGGCTTCCTGCATCAGGGTTTCGGAATCTTCGAGAAAGCGATCGCGCCATGGGGCGCGGATCATATGCCAGAAGAATCGGTTGATGCGCAACGCGCGGTTGCTGGTGCGCAGATCGAACAGGTAAGTGCCGCCGATCTGCTCCATGCCCTGTACTTGCGGATTCATCGGCCGGCCCTCATGCAGCATTCGCGGTAGACGTGGCGTGCGCGAGCAATTGCGTCGAAGACGGCGCGTCAGCGGCTTCGACGCCCGGCTCGTACAGCACCACCGTCATCGCGGTGGTGGTCATCAGGTAGTAGTTCTGATGCAGCTTGCGGATCGGCCCGCCCAGCGCGCCACGCATCGCCAGCCACATGATCTGCTCCACGCTTTCGGCGCCGCCCAGGCGCACGTAATCGGTGTGGGTGAGATCGGTAAGCGTTTCCGGCGCATGCTGGAAGCGGTCCAGAAATTCCATGTCCCAGTCGGTGTTGTTGAAACCGGTGCGCTCGCCGTGGATCTGGTGCGACAGCCCGCCGGTGCCCACCACCACCACCTTGAGATCCTCCGGATAGGATTCGATCGCCCGCCGCACCGCCTGGCCCAGGCGGTAGCAGCGGCGCGCGGTCGGCAGCGGGTACTGCAGCACGTTGATCGCGATCGGCACCACCGTGCCCGGCCAGTCCGGCACGTGCGGCCACAGCAACGGCAGCGGCGCCGCGCAGCCATGGTCGATCGGCTTGTCCTGAAAGACCGTCAGATCGAACTCGTCGTTGACCAGACATTCGGCGATATGCGCCTGCAATTGCACATCGCCGCGGATCGGCGGCAGGTTGCGCAGCCCTGCGCCTTCGTCGGCCACCGGGAAGCGCTCGCCGATGCCCAGGGCGAAGGTCGGATACAGGTCGAAGAAGAACGTCGTGCAATGGTCGTTGTAGAAGAACACCAGCACGTCTGCCTGCTGCTCGGCCAACCAGGCAGCCACCGGCGTGTAGCCGTCGAACAACGGCTTCCACAACGGATCCTGCTGTTTGCCCTTGTCGTAGGCCACCCCGATGGTGGGAACGTGCGAGGTTCCGATGCCGCCGATGATGCTTGCCATGCTGCACTCCTGCGATGCACGCCGGCCACTTTCCCTGGCCGGGTGCGCACCATTGATTGAGTCGAAATCCGTCCCGCCATGGGATCCCAACAACGCCGACCAGCCACTCCGGACCGCCAAAACGGTATCCTTGGGATCCAAAGTGCCACCAAGCGCTCTCATCTGCAAGGTTTTTATACCGGTTTTGCGAGTTTTCCCCGTCGAAGGAACGTGCGCTGCGGTACGGCGCGAGAGAATGGAGCCAATGGCGAACAACCACCGATTGCAAGCGGTCCAGCAGCTACGCGAACTGATCCTGTGCGGCACCTTTGCCCCCGGTGAGCGCATCACCGAAGCCGCGCTGGCCGAACGACTGGCCATCTCGCGCACCCCCATCCGTCAGGCCCTGCCGGCGCTGTGCCAGGAAGGCCTGCTGGTGCAGGCCGGCAACCGCGGCTATGCGGTGCGACGTTTCAGCCAGCAGGAAAGCCTGGACGCCCTGGCGGTGCGTGCCCTGATGGAAGGCATGGCCGCACGCGCCGTCGCCGAACAGGGCGCCTCGGCTGCGTTGCTGGCCACGCTGCATGCCTGTCTGGGCGAAGGGGACCGGATCCTGGCCTCGCGCAGCCTGGATGCCGACGACGAGCAGGCCTATGGCGCGATGAATGCCCGCTTCCACCGTGCCATCGTGGTGGCCGCCAACAAGCCGATCCTGACCGAGACCGTGGACCGGTGCACCGTGGTGCCCTTCGTCAGCCCGGTCAATGTGGTGTTCGGCCAACGCTCGCCCACCCTGGCCTACGACGATCTGTACTACGGACATCGGCAGCACGGCGCCATCGTCTCGGCCATCGAACAACGCGATGGCGCGCGTGCCGAGCTTTTGTTCCGCGAGCATGCCAATACCCAGCGCCACAGCATGGGCATCTGACGCGCGCACGGGTCTGGCGCGGACAGCGTGCACTGGCGAGGCCTGGTCTGGCGAAGCAGCCTGCACAGCTCAGAACTCGAACGTAGGACTACCCGGGCTTGCGCTGCATGCAGCGTTGCCTGCATCCGTCTGCGCCGCAGCATGCACGCAGACCCGCCGGCGTGCATGCTGCGGATATGTGCGTGCTTCCACGTCAAAGGGAATGCACGAACATCAGGTTGACGCTGGTGCCGGCCACCGAGTTCTTCACCTCTACCGGTAGATAGACATTGAAATTCAGCAGGTTGTTGGCATCCAGCCGCCAGGATAGCCCCGGCCCGAGATAGAACTGCATGCGTTTGCTGTCGGGCACACGCTGCCCGTTGGTGCGGTTGTCCTTCAGCTGCTGCAGGTAATACCCGTTGATGCCCAGGCGCAGTTGCTCGCTGACCTTGAACGAGCTGGCCAGGTTGGCCCACAGCACATCGCCGGCCTGACCATTGCGAAAACGGAATCCCGGGATCGGCGGTACGCCGCCGGCGCGATCGGTGCGGAAATTGTAGAGATAGTTCAGCCGCATGCTGATCTCCCAGTTGTCGCTGGGCTGCACGGTGAACGCCCAATGCGGCGCCACCGACCAGAATCCGGTGCTCTGGTTGATCGCGACATCGCGATCGAACTTGCCCACCGGAGCGAACGCATCGATTGCGAAGCGCTGGAAGAACAGGACTCGTCCGTTGCGCATCACCGGGTCGATCTGCAGCGCCGGGCCGAAGGAAATGTCGCCCATCCCGAACCCGTTGCCGCGCAACTGCACGGGGCTGTCTGCGGCGAAGGACATGTCGTAATTGACCAGCGGCACGATCGCATTGAGGCTCAGCGACGCGCGCTTCCACCGATAGGGCGTGACGTAGATCAGCTGGGTCAGCAGGACGCTGACACCGACCTTGGGATCGCGGAAGGCGGCCGAATCGTCGCCGCGCGCGTCCTTGATCGCGTCGAAGTCGTAGTGGCGTAGATACTCGATCACCGTCCAGCCCGGCGTCGAGGAGCCGAAGCCATCGAGAAAACTCGTCCCGCCCAGGTTGATGCCCTGCGGCGGTGCAGCGGTTTCCGGCACCGCTTGTGCGGATGCCGCAACGGGCACGCCGGCGCCCAGCAGTGTCAGCAAGGTCAGGACACGGCGCCGGTACGACGGCAACCGTGGCGGTGCAACGGCACAACGGGCAGATGAGCTCACGCGTTCCACTAGGCGATTCTCCAATGCGATGGATGGATGACTGCGGCGCGACGTGGGGGAGGAAAGCGGTGCTGCGGTACGCGGCGGCGGCGAACGCGCCGTCTGTGCGTCGTTGAATGGGTTAGAGGCAGCGATCAGTCAGCGCCGATGCGCATCAGCAAGGCGCCAAGCCGCTGCTTGAACAACCAGCGCCCCTGCTCCAGTACCAGCACGTCGTCGAAACTGCCGAGCAACGCAGGCGATTGAGCCGTCCAGGGCGGCGCCGTCGAGGTGTCTGCAGCGGTGTAGAGCAGGACCTTGCTGTGCGCATGCGCCAGGGTCGGCGACTGGATGCTGACCAGGGTGTTGAGCATCAGGTGACAGGTCGTCCGCGGCGGGCGCGCGCGGAACGATTGCAGAATCGCCTCGCGCCCGTGCACCGGCAGCTCCGGCGCACTGGGGCGGGCGAACACGCCGTCGGCAGTGAACAATGCGGCGAGCCCGTCGTGATCGTGACGATCGTTGAGCAGTGCGAATTGGCGAATCGCCTGCTCGCAGGCAATGATGATCGATGCATCGTCGGGCATGCAGCCTCCTCGGGGTGTTGCTGAAAAAACCGACACGCCTGGTCAGCGACGGCAGCGCACGCGCCGCCAGCCGGACCGGGCCGCCATCACGCGTCCTGCAGCCAGTCGCGCATTGCAGCACTGACGGCCGCGGGCGCTTCCAGGGGCGCCATATGCCCGCTGTTTTCGAAGACCACCAGCCGTGCGTGCGGGATCTGCCGCGCCATCTGCTGGTGCTGGGCCAGGGGGCTCCAGACGTCCTGGCGACCCACGCCCAGCAAGGTCGGGCAGCGGATCTGTGCCAGCACCGGCGCGGCATCGGGGCGCTCCAGCAAGGCTTCGATCTGGCCGGCGTAGGTCTGCACGCTATGCCGCTGCACCATCGCCATCAGTGGGTTCATCAGCCCGGCATCGGCGTGCCGGTCCGGATGCAGCATCGGCGGCAGCCATTGCCGTGCCAGCGCCTGCATGCCTTGCGTCTGCGCAAGCCGCACCAGCGCCGCGCGCTGCTCACGCTCGCCGTCGCGGCGTGGCGCAATACCGGTGTCCAGCAAGGCCAGGCGCTGCACGCGTTGCGGCGCCTGGCGCATGATCTCCAGCGCCACCCGCCCGCCCATCGAATGGCCGGCCACTGCGAACTGCGGCGGAGCGACGGCCAATACGTGTGCTGCCATCTGCACGATGCTGTCGAAGCCGGCGAAGTCCAGCACCTGCACCTCGGCCAGATCGCTCAGCGCCGCGCGTTGCGGCTGCCAGATGCTGGCGTCGCAGAGCAGGCCGCAGAGCAGCAGCAGGCCAGGTCGGGACGAATGGGTGGCGGAAGATGACATGGCTCGACTGTAGCCACGCCGGCTGCGCCCGTCGTATGGAACATGCTGCCCGCGCTATAAGCGAATCAACATACCAAGACATGGCCGCCAACGTGCGCGTCGCGCTGTCACGCGATCACGCGCTGCCGGAGGCGCGCTTCCACAGCACATCGACCAGCGGCGGCAACGTGCCGGCCAGCCCGAGCACCGACCCGCGCAACAGGGTCAGGTGCATGTCGTCGTTGGAGAACACCGTGTTGATCGCATCGAAGCCATAGGCGGCCACGGTGTTCTCGCTACGCCGGGTGCGCGCCCAGCGCTGCAGCCGATGCGGGGCGGCCCAGTCCGCACGCCTTGCCAGCGCATTGCGCACCTCATCGCGCAACGCAGCGACATCGCGCAGGCCCAGATTGACGCCCTGCCCGGCCAGCGGATGCACCACATGCGCGGCGTCGCCCAATGTCAGCACGCGGCCGCTGACGTATTGCTCCACGAGTTGCCGTTGCAGCGGAAACGCCGTGCGCGCGGAGACCACACGCACCTGCCCCAGCCGCGCCGCGAAGGCCTGGGTCAGCTCGCGCGAGAAGTCGGCATCGTCCAGCGCCAGCACGCGCGCGGCCTCGGCATCCGGCAAGGTCCATACGATCGAACTGCGGCCATCGGCGAACGGCAGGAATGCCAGCGGGCCGGTGGTCAGGAAACGCTGCCAGGCAGTGGCCTGATGCGGCTGTTCGGTCTCCACGAAGGCGACCACGCCGCGCTGCGCGTAGGCATGCCGCGACACCGGCAGACCGGCGAGCTCGCGCAAGGTCGATGCGGCGCCATCGGCAGCGATGGCCAGCGCCGCTTCCAGGCGGCTGCCATCGTCCAGGCGCAGGCGCACGCTGTGTGCATCCTGCTCCAGCTCGACCACGCGCGCCGGGCAATGCACCTCGATGCCGGCCGCATGCACGGCGGCCCACAGGCGATCGACCAGCACCGCGTGTTCGATGATCCAGCCGAGTTGTTCGCGGCCCAGGGTGTCGGCATCGAAGCTCAGCTCGCCACCACCGGCCGCATCCCAGACCCGCATGCGCCGGTACGGCTGCACGCGGGCAGCGCGCACCAACGCCCAGACGCCCAGGCTGTCGAGCAATGCAGCATTGTCGGCGGCAAAGGCATAGACGCGCAGATCGGGCTGGTCGGCCCGCCAACGCGCGGGCTCGCGGCCTTCGACCAGGGCCACGCTCAGGCCGGCATCGGCCAGCGCCAGCGCGCAGGCGGCACCGACCACGCCACCGCCAACGATCAAGGCATCACGATTACCACGACGGCTCATGCGACGCCCCTGCACAACTGCGGCACATCGCCCCGGAAACCCATCGCCCCGCCGACCAGCATCGACTGCAGCGGCGCCGCCTGCGAGGTGGCGAGCAGGCCGAGGCTGCGCAACGGCCGCAGCAACGGCGCCGGATTCCCGGTAAGCCGCGCCAGCCCGCTGGAAAACCCGATGGTCTGCTCGCGGTCCACGCGTCGGCGTGCCAGGTAACCGGCCAGCAATGCGCCGGCCCCGGCATCGCTGCGATCGTGCTCGATCAATTCGGCCAGCGTCAGTGCATCGCGCAAGCCGAGGTTGAAGCCTTGCGCGCCGATCGGATGCAGCGTCTGCGCGGCGTTGCCGAGCAGCACCACGCGCTCGGCGACCAACTCGTTGGCCAGCACCTGCACCAGCGGGTACGCGCTGCGCTCCCCGCTGGCGACAAAGCGCCCGGCGCGCCATCCAGCCGCCCGCTGCAACCTGGCCAGCCAGCCGGTCTCGTCGAGCGCGGCCACCGCCTCGGCCTCGGCGCGCGCCACGCAGTGGATCGCGCCGTAATGGCGGTCGCCGCGCGGCAACAGCGCAGTCGGCCCGTGCTCGCCGAAGCGCTCCCAGGCGGTGCCATCCGGTGGGCGGGAGGCACGCACCCGGGCCACGAACAAGGTCTGCAGGAAGTCGTGCGCATCGCTGCCGATATGCAGCAGCTCGCGCACTGCGCTATGGGTGCCGTCGGCGCCCACCACCAGCCGGGCCTGCACGCGCTGCTCGCCATCGGCGGTGGCAATCCGCAGCGCGCGCACACCGTCCTGCACCGGCTCGACCCCGATGCAGCGTGCCGGGCGATAGCGGCGCAACCGGGTCAGCTCGTCCAGGCGTGCCGCCAATGCCTCGCCGAAATCGCGCGCCACCACCACCTGGCCGAAGCTGTCGCGGCCGTAATCGGCCGCATCCAGCTGCACCCGGCCGAAGTCGCCCGCCCGGCTGACGTGGATGCGCCGGATCGGCCCGGGTGCGCTGCGCAGCTTGGCCATCACCCCCAGCACGCTCAGCGCATTGACGGTGGCGGCAGCAAAACTCAGGTTGCGCTGGTCGAACACCGCTGGCGGCGTGCCGGCCGGGGTGGCTTCCACCAGCCCGACATCCAGGCCGATGCGGTCCAGCGCAATCGCCAGGCTGGAGCCGACCAGGCCGCCGCCGACGATCAGAACGTCATGTGGATGTGTCATTGCCACATGATAAGCCTTCGCCCATGACCCGTTGCCGCGAGCGGGTGGGACAGCTTGCCGCGCCCTAGCTGGTCTGACGCGGCCGGCTGCTCGCGCAGGGAGCGCTGCCGGCCCTGGCCGGTGCAGGGCGCATCCGGGCACCCACCGATTTGCGTTCGTCGTGTCCAGCAACGGGGGCGGCCGGGCGGGCCACCGCAAAGCCGCCAATGGCGCGGGCGTGCCGGGTTCCACGCTACACTCGCCAGCCTGTGATCCGGCCACCCCCGCGCATGACTCCTCGCTCGCACGACACCTTGGTTTTGAGTCTGCTTGCCGTCCTGATGGCGGCCACGCGGATCAATCACTTCGCGCCGATCCCCGACGCGTCCTGGGCGGTGTTTTTCATCGGCGGCTTCCATCTGGCCGCGCGCACCAGGCTGGCGTTCCCGCTGCTGATGCTGCTGGCAGTGGCGGTGGATTGGCTGGTGATCACCAGCCAGGGCCTGAGCTTCTGGCGGCACTACTGCGTGTCGCCGGCGTACTGGTGCCTGATCCCGGCGTATTTCGCGCTGTGGGCCGGGGGCATGTGGCTGCGTCGGCAGTACCACGGCGCGCAGTGGAGCGCGCTGGCCCGGCTGGTGCCGGCGCTGTTGCTCTCGGTGGCGCTGTGCCAGTTGATCGCCCAGGGCAGCTTCTACTGGATCAGTGCCAGCGTGGCCGAGCCGACCGTGACCGGCTGGTTCAAGAACTACACCGACTGGCTTGGGCCGTATCTGCGCAGCGCCGCGCTATATGTCGCCGCTGCCGCGGCGATCCAGGTGGCCGCCGAGCGCCTGACCAGCGCGCCCGGCCAGACCCAGGCCGGCTGAGATGGGCAACCGGCTCTCGCGGATCTATACGCGCACCGGCGACGACGGCAGCACCGGGCTGGGCGACGGCAGCCGTACCGGCAAGGATGCGCTGCGGGTCAACGCCTACGGCACCGTGGACGAGGCCAATTCCGCCATCGGCGTGCTGCTGGCTGCCCCCGGCGTGCCGGAACCGATCGCCGGGCTGCTGACCACCGTCCAGCACCAGTTGTTCGATCTGGGCGGCGAGCTGTGCATCCCCGGCCATGCCGCCATCGATAGCGCCGATATCGATGCGCTGGAGCGCCAGCTGGACCTTTTCAACAACACGCTGCCCCCGCTGAAGGAGTTCATCCTGCCGGCCGGGGGCGAGGCCGCTGCGCGCTGCCACCTGGCCCGCACCATCGTGCGCCGGGCCGAGCGCGAGACCGTTGCGCTGTCGCGCCAGGAGACCGTGCGCAGCGAGGCGATCGGTTACCTGAACCGGCTGTCCGACCTGCTGTTCGTGCTGGCGCGCGTGCTGGCGCGCGCCGATGGCCAGCAGGAAGTGCTGTGGCGGCACGACCGCCGGCGCGGCTGACCTGCACATGGCACGGCGGACAGGCTAGATTTGCCCCATGTTGGTCTTTACCCATCCCGCCTGCCTCGGGCACGACGCCGGCCCCGAGCATCCCGAAAGCCCCGCCCGCCTGGAAGCGGTGGTGGAGGCACTGCGCGACGCGTTCCCGGACTTGGACTGGCGCGAGGCGCCGCTGGCCAAGCTCGGCGACCTGTGCCGGGTGCATGAGCGCGAACAAGTCGACGCGGTGCTGGAAACCGCCTTCGAAGGCCACCACCGGCTCGACGTGGACACCGTGATGTCGCCCGGCTCGCGCGCGGCGGCGTTGCGCGCGGCCGGGGCCGGCATCGCCGCGGTGGACGCGGTGATGCAGGACGCCACCCGCACCGCCTTCTGCGCCGTGCGCCCACCCGGGCACCATGCCACCGCGCAGGTGTCGATGGGCTTTTGCCTGTTCAACAACATTGCCGTGGCCGCCGCGCACGCGCGCGACCGGCATGGGCTGGAACGCATCAGCATCGTGGATTTCGACGTCCACCACGGCAACGGCACGCAGGCGATCTTCGAACGCGACCCGAGCGTGCAGTATCTCAGCACCCACCAGTCCGGGCTCTATCCGCACTCGGGCAGCGTTTACGAGCGCGGCATCGGCAACATCCACAACCTGCTGCTGCAACCAGGCAGCGACGGGCTGCGCTTCCGCAACGTGTGGGAAGACGAGATGCTGCCGCTGGTGGATGCCTTCCGCCCGCAGCTGATCCTGATCTCGGCCGGCTTCGATGCGCATCTGCGCGATCCGCTGGCCGATCTGATGCTCGATGCCGACGACTTCGCCTGGCTGACCGGCGCGCTGCGCACCCTGGCCGAGCGGCATGCCCGTGGCCGGGTGGTGTCCATGCTGGAAGGCGGCTACGACCTGCAGGCCTTGCGCGAAAGCAGCGTGGCGCACGTGGCCGCGCTGCGTTGAACCCTACCGGCGCCTTGCTCGCGCCCCCCATCGCGATGAACCTCGCCCTCCCGACCAGGGAGCTCTTCATTGCCCCTATGCGGGGTATACGGCAAGCTAGTCGCCATTTTATTGGTTGAATCACGCGTGCGCCGAGTTCTCCGCCTGCTGCCCCTGCCTTTGAGCATCGCCATCTGCCTCCCGGCCATGGCTGCCGACAAGCCGTTGAACTGGGGACTGTGCCCGGCCGTGGATCCGCTGCCAGGCTTCGACGGCGCGCCCGCCGCAGATGCCAAGGCCGCCGAAATGCGCCAGCAGTTGCCGACCGACATCGAAGGCGACCAGCTGTCAGGCACCAGCACCACCCCGCAGTACCAGGGCAATGTGGCGCTCAAGCGCGGCGACCAGTTCCTGGGCGCCGACAACCTGCGCATGGACACCGAGACCGGCAACTACATCGCCGAAGGCCATGTCCGCTACCAGGACACCTCCTTCCGCATGGTCGCCGACCGCGCCGAAGGCAATCAGGACACCGACGCCCACAAGGTCACCAATATCCAGTACCAACTGGTGGACCGGCGCGGCAATGGTGCGGCCGAGTCGGTGGACCTGCAGGGCCAGGTCGGGCAGATGCACCGCTCGACCTATACCACCTGCGATCCCTCGCAGCCGATCTGGCGCGTGCGCGCGCCGGAGATCGACGTCGACAACGAAGAAGGCTTCGGCACCGCCCGCAACGCCGTGCTGCAGATCGGCAAGGTGCCGGTGCTGTATTTCCCCTGGTTCAAGTTCCCGATCGACGACCGTCGCCAGACCGGCCTGCTGTTCCCACAGTTCGGCCTGTCCGGCCGCAATGGCTTCGACTACCTGCAACCGATCTACCTGAACCTGGCGCCGAACTACGACGCAACCCTGTTGCCGCGCTACATGAGCAAGCGCGGTTTCATGTTCGGCACCGAGTTCCGCTACCTGTACGAAGGCGGTCGCGGCGAAATCACCGGCAACTACCTGCCCAACGACAAGTTGCGCGACAAGGACCGCGGCAGCGTCTTCTACAGCGGCTACCACAACATCAATGATCACTGGCAGGCGCGCAGCAGTATCTCCTGGGTCAGCGATACGCGTTACGTGGAAGACTTCACCAGCCGCCTGAACGGCATGGGCTCGGCCTCTAGCGTGCAGAGTACCGTGGGCATCTACGGTACCGGCGAAACCTGGACCGCCGGCCTGATGGCCGACCGCTGGCAGCTCACCGACTACACGCTGGATGAGCAGTCGCTGCCCTACAACCGCCAGCCGCGCGCGTATTTCACCTGGGACAAGCCGTTCGGCATCTTCGAGGCCGGCGTGTATGCCGAGGCAGTGCGGTTCACTCACGATGATTCTTACTTCGTCAGGCCCCCATTGAACGGGAGCACCAGCGGCAATGACGATGATGACGATTACGTCCGCACCAATATCCGCAACAAAGAATATGGCAGCGGTTCGCGCCTTGACATCAAGCCCTACATCTCGATGCCGTTGTCCGGCGCAGCCTGGTTCTTTACTCCGACCGTGGCGTGGCGCTACACCACCTATCAGCTGGATTCGACGTTGGCCAACACCGCGCCGCTGACCGGTGATCGCTCCCCCTCGCGCAGCCTGCCGATCGCCTCGCTGGACGCCGGCCTGTATTTCGACCGCGAGACTTCGCTGTTCGGTACCAACTATCTCAATACGCTGGAACCGCGGATGTACTACCTGTACGTGCCGTACCGCGACCAGGACGATCTGCCGGTCTTCGATACCCGCCCGTTCACCTTCAGCTATGGCCAGTTGTTCCGTGACTCGCGCTACACCGGCGCCGACCGTCAGAACGATGCCAACCAGCTGACCCTGGCGGTGACCTCGCGCTGGCTGCGCCAGGATGACGGTCGCGAGAAGCTGTCGCTGAGTGCAGGCCAGATCCTGTATTTCAACGATTCGCTGGTCACGATCAACAACAGCACCAATTCGGCCGCCGGCAGCGAACAACCCATCGAACAGGGCAAGTCCGCCTGGGTGGCAGATGCCAACTACATGATCAACGACCGCTGGTCGATGGGCGCCACCTATCAGTGGAACCCGAATTCGCGCAAGGAAGATCTGGCCAGCCTGCGTACGCGTTATTTGCTCAACAACGACGGCATCATCAATCTTGCGTATCGCTACCGCCGTAACCCGACCAACAATAGCGACCAGCTTGAGCAGGCAGATTTCTCCTTCCTGTACCCGATCAACCCCAGCTGGAGTGCGGTCGGCCGTTACTACTACTCGCTCCTGGATCGCAAACCACTGGAGATGATCGGTGGCGTGCAGTGGGACAGCTGCTGCCTGGCGGTGCGCGCGCTGGTGCGCCGGTTCGTGCGCAACCGTGATGGCGAAATGGACAACTCCATCCAGGTGGAGTTCGTGCTGAAGGGCTTGAGCTCGTTCGGGCAGAACACGGACCGCACTTTGCGCCGTGCTATTCTCGGCTATTACCGCGACGACCTGTACCTGGTCCCGCCCAGCAATACCACGACTAATCCGGACGATTACGATCCGAACTTGATTCCATGACCAAGCCTTTCTCTGTTGTTCTTGCCTCGCTGCTGGTACTCACCAGCACGCTCTCGCCGTTGGCCTCGGCACAGCAATCCCAGCCGCTGGATCGCATTGCCGCCATCGTCGATGAAGACGTGGTGCTGCAGAGTGAGCTCGATCGCGCCGTACGCAACGTCAAGTCGCAGTACGCCGGCCGGGAAAACCAGCTGCCGCCGGACGATGTCCTGCAGCGCCAGGTGCTGGAGCGTCTGGTCCTGGTCAAATTGCAGGTCGGTCGTGCCGATGGCAGCGGTATCCGCGTCAGCGACGAGGAACTCAACCGGGCAATCGCCAGCATCGCCCAGCAGAACGGCACCACCGTCGATGGCCTGCGCCAGAAGCTGGCGGCCGACGGCATGGGCTATGGCGATTTCCGCGCTTCGGTGCGTGACGAAATCATCGTGCAGCGCCTGCGTCAGAGCTTTGCGCAGAGCCGCATCAGCGTGAGCGAAGGTGAAGTGGACACTGCGCTGGCGCAGCAGGCCACCACCGGCAGCCAATATCACCTGGCGCACATTCTGGTCGGCCTGCCGGAAGGCGCGACGGCCGATCAGATCGCCACCGGCCAGAAAAAGGTCGATGGCGTGAAGGCATTGATCGACAAGGGCGAGCTGGACTTCTCGGCAGCGGCAGTGCGGTATTCCGACAGCCCGAACGCGCTGGAAGGCGGCGACCTGGGCTGGCGCAGCCTGGACGAGATCCCCAACGCATTCGCCCAGCTGATCCGCGACATGCAGCCCGGTCAGGTCGCCGGTCCGTTGCGCGGCCCGAGCGGTTTCCAGTTGCTCAAGCTGGTGGAAATGCGCGACGCCAATGCCGGCGGCGAAAAGAAGCTGGTCACCGAATACAACGCACGCCACATCCTGGTGCGCATCAACGACAGCCAGACCGAGGCGCAGGCCAAGGCCAAGATCGACACGCTGCGTGCGCGCATCGTCGGTGGCGCCGATTTCCAGGCCACCGCGAAGGAGTCGTCCGAAGACACCAACAGCCGTGGCCAGGGGGGCGATCTGGGCTGGTTCCCCGCCGACGCATTCGGCCCGGACTTCGGCAAGCAGGTCGAAGGCCTGGCCGACGGCGCGGTGTCCGAGCCGTTCCGCACCCAGGCGGGTTGGCACATCGTGCAGCGCGTGGGCAGCCGTCAGACCGACGTCAGCGCCGAAAGCCAGCGTGCGCAGATCCGTGAAACGATCGGCCGCCGCAAGCTGGAAGAAGAGTACAACCGCTATCTGCAGGAACTGCGTGGCGAAGCCTACGTGAGCTTCCGCACCGGCGACCGCGCCGATGGCGATGCCAGTGCCGCTCCGGCCAAGCCAGCCGACCCTGCCGCGCCGACGCCGCCGCCGGCACAGCCGACACGCTGATTCGATGCTCCCGTCGCTCGCGCTGGTGCCAGGCGAGCCGGCCGGGATCGGGCCGGAACTGTGCGTCCGGCTCGCCCAGCGGCCGCGCTCGGATGCCCACCTGATCGCCTACGCCGATCCGGACACCCTGCACAGCGCCGCAAAGGCGCTGTCTTTGTCTGTGCGGCTGCTCGATCCGGACCAGCGCGCCCGCGCGTCCGGCGACCTGCCGCTGCATCCGATCCGTCAGGCGGTGCCGACCCGTTTCGGCACCGCGGACCCCGCCAATGCGGCGGCGGTCATTGCCGGCCTGCGTGGCGCTGCCGGCGACTGCCTGTCCGGCAAGCTGCAGGGCATCGTGACCGGTCCGGTGCACAAGGCGGCGATCAATGCCGGCGGCATTCCCTACACCGGCACCACCGAGCTGCTGGCCGAGCAGGCGGGCTGCCCGGTGGTGATGATGCTGGCCAACGCCATCGTGCGCGTCGCCCTGGTGACTACCCATCTGCCGCTGCGCGCAGTGGCCGATGCGATCACTGCCGAGGCCGTGGCGCGCTGCCTGCGCATCACCGACGCCGCGATGCGACGCGACTTCGGTCTGGAGCGCCCGCGCATCGCGGTGCTGGGCCTCAATCCGCATGCCGGCGAAGATGGGCACCTGGGCCGGGAGGAACTGGACGTCATCATCCCGATACTGGAGCAGCTGCGCGGCGACGGCATGCAGCTGATCGGCCCGCTGCCGGCCGATACCGCATTCCTGCCGCAGAAGCTCAGCGGCTTCGATGCGGTGGTGGCGATGTATCACGACCAGGGCCTGCCGGTGCTCAAGTACAGCGGCTTCGAGCAGGCGGTCAACATCACGCTCGGCCTGCCCTATCCGCGCGTGGCGGTCGATCACGGCACCGCGCTGGAGCTGGCCGGGCGCGGTATCGCCGACCCGTCCAGCCTGATGGCGGCGACCGAGCTATGCGCGCGCCTGGCCGCACGCGGCTGAGCGAGGCCTGATTGCCAACAATCGACGGGGCGCAGCGTGCACGCAGCCCGTCTGGCGTGCCGGCGATGCGCAGAACCGGCACCGCGTGCAGGCGCTGCCACGTTAAACTGCGCACATGAATCATTCTTTCAGCGCACCGGCCAAGAAGTCGCTTGGCCAGCACTTTCTTGCCGACCGGTATTACATCGACCGCATCGTGCAGGCAGTGGACCCGCGCGCCGGCCAGCACCTGGTCGAAATCGGTCCTGGTCAGGGCGCGATCACCTTTCCGCTGCTGCGCAAGCACGGCGCACTGACCGTGATCGAATTCGACCGCGACCTGATCGCACCACTGACCGACGCCGCCGCACCGATCGGCGCGCTGAGCATCATCCATCGCGATGTGCTCAGTGTGGATTTCACTGCACTGGCCGATGGCACGCCGATCCGGCTGGTCGGCAACCTGCCCTACAACATCTCCTCGCCAATTCTGTTCCACGCGCTGGACCATGCCGGTGCGGTAGCCGACATGCACTTCATGCTGCAAAAGGAAGTAGTCGACCGCATGGCCGCCGGCCCCGGCAGCAAGGTGTACGGGCGCTTGAGCGTGATGCTGCAGGCGTATTGCGAGGTCACCGCGCTGTTCGTGGTGCCGCCGGGCGCATTCCGGCCGCCGCCGAAGGTGGACTCGGCGGTGGTACGGCTGGTGCCGCGCGATCCGGCCACGGTGCAGATCAGGGATCGGCGGCGCTTTGCCGACGTGGTGCGCGCCGGCTTCGGCCAGCGTCGCAAGACCCTGCGCAATGCCTTGTCCAACGTCTGCGAGCCCGCCCACTTCGAGGCCGCGCAGGTGCGTCCGGATGCTCGCGCCGAACAACTCGAGGTCGCGGATTTCATCCGCCTGGCCAATGTCGAGCCGGCTTGAGCGCCGCTCCCACACGGTTTTATTTAGACTTTCCGCATGCACGATGATCCGCGCTACCGGGTCGAGGTCGAGGTGTCGCCCCGCTTCCTCGCCCATCAATCGACCCCCGACGAAGGCCGCTATGCCTTCGCCTACAGCATCCGCATCCAGAACGCGGGGGCCGTGCCTGCGCGCCTGATCGCGCGCCATTGGCAGATCACCGACGCCAACGGACGCACCGAACGGGTGGATGGCGAAGGCGTGGTCGGCGAACAGCCCTGGCTGCGTCCCGGCGAGGCGTTCAGTTACACCTCCGGCGTGCTGCTGGAGACCGAGCAGGGACAGATGCAAGGTCATTACGACATGGTGGCCGACGATGGCACCGAATTCACCGCCCCGATCGCCGCCTTCGTGCTGAGCGTACCCAGGACGCTGCACTGATGGATGCTGGACTGATGGAGCGCACGCGATGAGCGTCTGGGCAATTGGCGACCTGCAGGGGTGTTACGACATCACCCAGCGCCTGCTGGAAAAAATCAACTTCGACCCCGCGCAGGACACCCTGTGGTTCTGTGGCGACCTGGTCAACCGCGGCGGTCAATCGCTGGAAACGCTGCGCCTGGTGCATTCGCTGCGCGCGCATAGCGTGGTGGTGCTGGGCAACCATGACCTGTCGCTGCTGGCGATCGGCGCGCGTTCGGAAGAGGAACAGCGCAAGGTCAACCCGGATCTGCTGCGCATCGTGCTGGCCGAGGACCGCGACCTGCTGCTCGACTGGCTGCGGATGCAGAAGCTGGCGCACGTGGACCGCGAACTGGGCTGGATGATGATCCATGCCGGGCTGGCGCCGAAATGGACCACGCAGATGGCCGAGAAACATGCGCGCGAGGTCGAGCAGCAACTGCAGGGCGGCGGCTATCGCAAACTGCTGCGCAACATGTACGGCGATCAGCCGGGCTGGTCGCCGGGCCTGAGCGGGTACGACCGCAGCCGCGCAATCATCAACCTGTTCACGCGAATGCGCTATTGCACCCCGCGCGGGCGCATCGCCACCGACGACAAGGGCACGCCGGGTACCCAGGCGCAGGGCCTGTATCCCTGGTTCGAAGTACCGGGCCGGGTCGAGCGCGATCTCAAGATCGTCTGTGGGCATTGGTCCGCACTCGGGCTGACCATCACCCAGGGCGTGCATGCCATCGATACCGGTGCGGTATGGGGCGGCAAGCTCACCGCCTTGCAGCTGGATACCGACGAACTGCGCGTGGTGCAGGTGCCGGGAATCCCGATCACGCAGCCGCAGAAGACCGCACAGCGCAGCCGGCCACCGCGCCGCCGGCAACGCCAGCGCGGCGGTGGCGGAGACAATGCGAACGCAGGCACCGGCTCCGCCGCTTCCAGTGCCGCCCCGCCCGCTGCCACTGCGGACTAAGTAACGGGCGTGGCGGCGCACTGCCGCAGCATGCCGGGGTAATGCCTCGGCGCTTGCGAATCAGCCTGATCCTGCATCCGCCACGTGACTGGCACGCTTGCACATTGGGCCTTTCGGCACGCAAGCGCATCGATTTGCATCGCTGTCTCGAAACCGCCGGACTGGCATGCCCCCGGCAGCACCATCGTGCGTGCGCGGCTAAGTGAGCTCAGCGCCGCTGATAGTCCACGTAATCGAATGCGAAGGCATGCCGCGCATCGGCCGCATGCGACGCGCGTTGCACCGGTTCCCACACGGCCGGGTCGATCGGTGGAAAGTAGGTGTCGGCCCGTTCCACGGTGGTGTCCACTTCGGTGACAGCCAGCAGGTCCGCACGCTCCATGGTCAGGCGATAGACCTCGCCGCCACCGATCACGCACAGCTCCTGTGCACCGGCCGCCTCGGCCTGCGCAATCGCCTCATCGAGCGACGCCACCGCCTGCATGTCTGCGAACGGCACCTGCCCCGAACGCGTCAACACCAGGTTCAATCGCCCCGGCAAGGCACGCCCCAGCGACTGCGCGGTCTTGCGCCCCATCAGGATCGGCTTGCCCACGGTCAGCGCCTTGAAGCGCTTGAGATCGTCCGGCAACTTCCACGGCAATTCGTTGTCGCGGCCGATGGCGTTGCTGCGGTCGAAGGCGACGATCAGGATAAGTTTCATGCAGCGGACGATATCCCTTCGAACATCAAATCAATGTGTGGCATCACTCAGCCAGTGAAGCGACGCTCACACCGCCACCGGCGCCTTGATCGCCGGATGCGGGTCGTAGCCCTCGATGGCGATGTCCTCGAAGCGGAACGCGAACAGGTCGTTGACGGCGGGATTCAGGCGCAGGCGCGGCAGCGCGCGCGGTGTGCGGGTCAGTTGCTCGCGCGCCTGCGCGAAGTGATTCGAATACAGGTGCGCATCGCCCAGCGTGTGCACGAAATCGCCCACGCCCAGGCCGGTGGCCTGCGCCACCATATGCGTCAGCAGTGCATAGCTGGCGATATTGAACGGCACGCCGAGAAAGATGTCGCCGCTGCGCTGATACAGCTGGCAGCTGAGCTTGCCGTTCACCACATAGAACTGGAACAGGCTGTGGCACGGCATCAAGGCCATCTGCGGCAGCTCGCCGACATTCCAGGCGCTGATCACCAGCCGGCGCGAATCCGGGTTGCGCTTGATCTCGTCCACCAGCCATTGCATCTGGTCGATCTCGACGCCGTCCGGGCCGGTCCAGCGCCGCCACTGCTTGCCGTACACCGGGCCGAGATCGCCGTTGTCGTCGGCCCATTCGTCCCAGATGCGGACCTGGTGGTCCTTGAGATAGCCGATGTTGGTGTCGCCCTGCAGGAACCACAGCAGCTCATGGATGATCGAGCGCAGGTGCAGCTTCTTGGTGGTGACCAGCGGAAAGCCATCATTGAGGTCGAAGCGCATCTGCCAGCCGAACACGCTGCGCGTGCCGGTACCGGTGCGATCGGACTTCTCGGCGCCGTGTTCCAGCACATGCTGCAGCAGGTCCAGATAGGGCTTCACTTGGCCGCCTCCGCGCCCGCGGTATGCGCCAGCATCGGCTGCAGCACCGGCGCGCGGCGCGACATCGCCAGCAACACCAGGCCGCCGATGATCAACGGCAGGCTCAGGATCTGCCCCATCGTCAGCCAGTTGAAGGCCAGGTAGCCGATCGGTGCATCCGGCACGCGCACGAATTCCACGATGAAACGGAACACGCCGTACAGCAGCGCGAACATCCCCGACACCGCATAGCGTGCGCGCGGCTTCATCGAGAAGGTCCACAGCACCACGAACATCACCACGCCTTCCAGCGCCGCCTCGTATAGCTGCGAAGGATGGCGCGCGAACTGGTTCAACGCACCGGCGGCGTACTGCGCCTGGAGTTCTGCCGGCAACTTGCCGGCCAGTTCCGGTGCAAGCGGGAAGATCACGCCCCAGCCGGCATCGGTGAACTTGCCCCACAACTCGCCGCCGACGAAATTGCCGAGCCTCCCGAAGCCCAGGCCCAGCGGCACCAGCGGCGCCACGAAATCCATCACGTCGAAGAAGTGCAGCCGGTGCTTGCGCGCCCACAGCCCGCAGGCGATCAGCACGCCCAGCAGGCCGCCGTGGAAGCTCATGCCGCCCTGCCACACCTTGAACAGGATCAACGGGTTGGCCAGCAGGCTGTCGAACGCATAGAACAGCATGTAGCCGATGCGCCCGCCCAGCACCACGCCGAGCATGCCGTAGAACAACAGGTCGGAAAATCCGTCCATGTCCACGCCCGGCAGGCGGCCGCGCAGGATGCGCGAGCGCCCCAGCGCCCAGGCAGAGAAGAATGCGGCCAGGTACATCAACCCGTACCAGTGCACCTGCACCGGTCCAAGCGAGAAGGCGATGGGGTCGATGGCGTGCAGATAGATCATGCGGACCGCGGATCACGAAAAAGCGAGGCGTCTATTCTGACACCTCGCACGCGTTCAGCCTAAGAGCTGGGGACGATCGGGCAGCTCATCTTCATGCTGGGAGCCGGCAGCGGCAGGAAAATGCTCGGTCAACAGCTCGGTTACCGCCTCGATCCCGGCCAGCACCGCCGCCTCGTGCTCGCCCTCGCGCAGGAACTGCTGCATGCGCCGGCACACCTCGGCCCACTGCGCTTCCGGCACCCGGCTGCGCAGCCCACGGTCGGCGACCACTTCGATGGCGTGGTCGGCCAGCAGCAAATACAGCAGCACCCCGTTATTGGCTTCGGTGTCCCAGGTGCGCAATTGCGCGAAGGCCTGCTCGGCACGCTGGCGCGCGGTGTGCCCGCGCCATAGCGCGTCCAGCGGCAGGTCGGCTTCCACCGCCACCATGACCTGGCCGGTATGGGTGCGCTCGCTGGCGGCAACCGCCGCCGCGATCGCGTCCATGCAGCCGGCCGGGAAACTGCGCTGCGCCGAGGGCGCGAAGACATGCCTGAGCCACCGCATTACCAGCTCCCCGAGGCGCCACTGCCTCCCGATGATCCGCCACCACCACCCCAGCCGCCGCCGCCGAAACCGCCGCGGCCACCGCCTCCAAAGCCACCGAATCCGCCACCGCCCCAGCCACCGCCGCCGACAAAGCGCCCCGGCGAACCGGACGCCAGGCCGGCCAGCAGCCCGATCACCGCAGCGCCGGCGCTGGCGAACAGCAGCGAGGTAAACAGCAAGGCGGCGCCACCGGCGGCGACGCCGGTCAGCAGCGCGCGCAGCGGCCGTGGCAGGGCACCAAGAATGCCGCGCGCCACCATCGCGACCACAAAACCGATGAACAAGGCCATGATCCAGCCGCCGCCACCCGAGCCATTGCCCGCGCCGCCATCGGCGTGCCCGCTGACCGGCGCGGGCAAGGCCTCGCCCTCGATCAGGCCGGCCAGCGTCGCAGTCGCCGCACTGATGCCACCGGCGTAGTCGCCCTCACGGAAGCGCGGCGCCAGATACTCCTGGATGATGCGGTTGGCCGTGATGTCGGGGATCGCGCCTTCCAGGCCGTAGCCGGGCTGGATCCGCACCCGGCGGTCGTCCTTGGCTACCAGCAGCAACAAACCGTCGTCCACGCCCTTGCGGCCGATCTTCCACTGGTCGAACACGCGCTGGGTGTACTGCTCGATCGGCTCCGGCTGCGTTGTCGGCACGATCAGGACCTGCAACTGCGCGCCCTTGCGCTGCTGCAAGGCCAGCGCCTGCTGCTCGAGTTGCCGGGTCTGCGTTGCGTCCAATGTGCCGGTGGTATCGACCACGGGCGAGCGCAGTGGCGGAATGGCTGCCAGATCCTGCGCCAGCAGCGAGGCCGGCAACAGCAACAGCGCCAACATCCAGAACACCCGCATGTAGTTCTTCCGCATTCGCAACTCCTGGCTGATTAGCACTGACACGTCATCGGCACTGGCTTGACTGATCCTTCTCCCTGCGGGAGAAGCTGCCCCGAAGGGGCGGATGAGGGTGCGAGCGAAGCTTCGTCCAGTTGGAATAGCACGAGGACTTCACCCCATATCCTCCCCTCCCCCGCTCCGCCACCCGGCCCTCGCTAGCAGCGCGGGCGCTCCAGGGCACGTGCGCCAGCGGCGCGCAAGCCGTGCCTTATCGCCCCGAGGGCAGAGGCTTGATGTGCCGCGTCTGAAGTCGATTGCTCCAGCGAACGATGGATAGGTCGACATGGCCCAGCTAACAGTCCCACGCCATGCCATGCACGACACGCAGCAGTTGATGGCGCGCAGTTTGCGATTGCTTACTGCGCAGGCGCGGGCTGCTGCTGCGGCGCCTGCTGATTACCGAAATCCACCTGCGGTGCGCGCGAAATCTGCGCCTCGTTTTCCACGCTGAAATTGGGCTTGGGTTGGTAGCCGAAGATCTTGGCGGTGATCACCTGCGGAAACGAACGGATGTAGGTGTTGTACTCCTGCACCGTCTGGATGTAGCGACCGCGCGCCACGGTGATGCGGTTTTCGGTGCCTTCCAGCTGCACCTGCAGATCGCGGAACGACTGGTCGGATTTCAGCTGCGGATAGTTTTCGCTGACCACCAACAGGCGCGACAGTGCGCTGCCGAGTTCGCCCTGCGCCTGCTGGAACTGCTTGAGCGAGGCTTCGTCGTCGGCATTGACCTGGATCTGCCCGACCCGCGAGCGCGCATTGGTCACCTCGGTCAGCACCTGGCGCTCCTGCTGGGCATAGCCCTGCACGGTGCGCACCAGATTGGGAATCAGGTCGGCGCGACGCTGATATTGATTCAGCACCTCCGACCAACCTGCCTTGACGCCTTCTTCCTTCTGCTGGATCGCGTTGTAGCCGCAACCGGACAGCGAGACGGTCAGGATCAGCAACACCAGGGCGCGAATCAGGACGGGCATGCAGGCGATTCCGTTGAAAGAGAGCCGCAGCATGCCACGCGGCGAGTCAAGCCGGCATGCACGCGTGCGCCTGGCAGGCGATTCGGCCAGGCATGATGACGCCCGGCCATCGGCAGAAGCAGTCGCTGCATGCCGCGTGACAGGTTGATACGTCAGCTGGCGCGATCCGGTGCGTCCCATCGCAACGAAGGTCTCCATGCACCTGCCAATCCAGTCGCCTACAGAAGCCGACTGGCGGCTGCGCGTCGCGCAGCCCACACTCTTCAGAACAAGCGCGGCAGCAGGATCAGTCCCCAGCACAGCAGCACATTGATCAGCAGCAGGAACACCGCCGCCGAGCCCATGTCCTTGGCGCGGCCGGCCAGCACGTGGTGCTCGGGGCCGTAACGTTCGATCACCGCCTCGATGGCCGAGTTCAGCAGTTCGGCGGCCAGCACGATCAGCAACGGCGCGATCAGCGCAATGCGTTCCAGGCCGGACTGGCCAAGCCACAGCCCCAGCGGCAGCAGCACTACCGCCAGGCACACCTCCAGCCGAAACGAGGATTCGTGCAGCCATGCCGCGCGCAGGCCCTGCCATGACCAGACCGCCGCCTTGAGCATGCGGCGCGGACCGCGTGGCACGTGTCCCAGTTGATCGGCCATGCGTCAGTGCTTCCGGCCGCAAGGGCATATCTGGGGACGGCTCGAACGCATGGCGTGGTCACTGCTGGGGAAAGTGCGAATCTTGCACCGTCGTGCAGCGCGCCGCCAGGGCGTGACCAGGTGCCGCAACAGCTGGCGTTGGGCCTGCAAGGCCGTCAGATGCTGCCGCATGGCGCGATCTTTTCCACATTGCCGGTGCAGGCCCGGCGGCAGGCTCTGCGAGCAACCCGTGGCAGGCGCTGAACGCCCGCCGGTTTGCCCTCGGCTTCCAGCCTGTCGCACCATGGTGGTCCGCTTCACTGTCGCAGGTTCTTTCGCATGACCAAACATCCCTTGCGCACGCTGCTGTGCGCGCTTGCCTTGTTGTCCGGCCACGTCCACGCCGCCGCCCCGCACACCGCACCACAGATACCGGCGCAGGTGTCCAACGCCGCCTGGGAAGACGACATGCGGCGCTTTTCCGACAGTGATGCGCAACAACCGCCGCCCAAGCACGGCATCGTCTTCGTCGGCAGTTCGTCGATCCGTTTCTGGGACACGCTGGCCCAGGATTTCCCCGGCATGCCGGTGATCAATCGCGGCTTCGGCGGTTCGGAGGTGCGCGACAGCACCTGGTACGCCGACCGCATCGTGATCCCGTATGCGCCGCGCCAGGTGGTGCTGTATGCCGGCGACAACGATCTCAACAGCGGCCGCACGCCGCAGCAGGTGCGCGATGACGTGCTGGCATTCGTGCAGCGCATCCGCCGTGATCTGCCCACCGCGCGCATCAGCTATCTGTCGATCAAACCCAGCCCGTCGCGTGCACATCTGCTGCCTTCGATCGTCACTGCCAACCGCCTGATCAAGGACGCACTCGCGCCGCTGCCGCACGTGGACTACGTGGACGTCTACACGCCGATGCTCGACACCGACGGCAAACCACGCGCCGAGCTGTTTCGCCAGGACATGCTGCATATGACCGCCGATGGCTACGCCATCTGGCGCAAGGCGGTGGCCCCGGTGTTGGAGCAGAAGTAGCGCCCTGCAGGTCGATCTGGCGAGGCGCTTGCCAGATCGGTCGATCAATTGCGGCAAGCGATCCCGCAGATGCAGCTGGCGTCTGCGGTGGATCGCCACCGCGCGCGGGATCAATGCCGCGCAGTGGAAAACACCATCATTGCAACCGCAAACAGCGCCCCAGGCGCATGCAGCGCGCCTGCCTCGTCAGCAGACGATTCCAGGCGACCCGCATGTCGCTAACGCCACCACGACCTCAGGCCACCACCACTGCAACCGAGGTGCCGACCCCGGACTCGCTATGCAGTTCGATCCGCCAGCCGAAGCGATCGCACAGCCGGCGCACGATCGACAGGCCCAGACCGGTGCCCTGCGGGCGCGTGGGATCGGCGCGGAAGAACGGCTCGAATGCGCGCGCGCGCGCTTCCTCGCTCATGCCGATGCCGGTGTCGCGCACGATGATGCGGTCCTGGGTGACTTCCACTTCGATGCTGCCGGTGTCGGTATAGGCACAGGCGTTGCGCAGCAGGTTGCTGAGCACCACCCGCATCACCCGCGGCGGGGCGAACATCTGCAGGCTGCGGTCGCCAACCATCGTCAGGGACACCGGCTTGTCGCCCAGCAGTTCGCGGGCGCTGTCGACTTCCTCGCTGGCCAGTTCGGCGGCATCGAAGGTTTCGCTTTGCGGGTCGATCTCGGCCTCGCGCGCCAGGATCAGGAAGGCGTCGATCACCGCTTCCATGTCGCGGCCGGCACGCTGGATCCGGCGCAGGCTGCGCTGGGTGCGCTGCGACAGTTCGTCGTCGGCCAGCACCATGTCGCTGGCCACCCGGATCACCGTCAACGGTGTGCGCAGCTCATGGCTGGCATCGCGGGTGAAATTGCGCTCCCGTGCGACATGATCGCTGACCCTCTGCCCCAGCGCATGCAGCGCGGCGGCCAATTGCCGCGTCTCACCCTGCAGATCGGCAGGCAACCGCTCCGGCGCCAGTTCGTCGACATCGGGATTGCGCGGATCCCACTGCGACACGCGCCGCGCCAGCCAGCTGACCGGCGAGACCAGCCGCTTGGAAATCCGGTAGGTCACCCAGAACACGCCATAGATCGCCAGCAGCACCAGCATCGCCGGCACCACCCCGAACCAGAGTGTCAGGTGCGCCGCGCGCGAGCGTGGGAACACCAGGTACAAGCGCCCTTCCGGACGTTGATCGACATACACCAGGGCGTCGGCGGCGGCCACTTCGCTGAAGCCCGGCGACAACTGCCGCAACGCCGCGGGCGCAGGATCGCGGCCCTGGCCGGCGGGCGAAAAATAGCCCTGGATGTTGCGTGTATTCGGCGGCGGATTGCTCGGCGCATTCTTGTGCAGGCGCCAGAAATGCACTGCCTCGTCGGCAAGCACGGTGCGCACCAGGCTGTACTTGATCACGAAGGACAGCAGATAGCCGCCCAGCACGATCGCCAGGCTCGCCAGGGCGACCTGCAGCAGGAAGGCGAGACGTATTTTTCGTGGAAGCCCGTGCGGCATTGCTGCATCCAGGGGAGAGCGCCGGATTATAGGCAACGCTTCCGTAAGCCCGTCGTGCAGCCAGACGGCAGCACGCGGAAGCGACAGGCGCGTGGGCGCCTAAAGGAGGTGACCGGCCGCCAGAACGGCGGCCGGCCGGTGACATCAGGCCATCGGCTGGGCGATGTCGGCGATGCGGTAGCCGGCGCTCTGCACGGTGTGCAGCAACGGACGGTCGAACGGCTTGTCGATGATCTTGCGCAGGTTGTACAGATGGCTGCGCAGGGTGTCCGAATCCGGCAACCCGTTGCCCCAGATCTCGCGCTCAATTTCCTGGCGGGTGACCACCCGCGGCGACTCGCGCATCAGGATGGTGAGAAGGCGCAGGCCGATCGGCGAGAGCTGCAGCTCGGTGCCGGCGCGGGTGGCGCGCATGCTGACCGGATCGAGCACCAGGTCGGCGACCTTGAGCACTTCCGAACCGACCTGGCGGCGCTCGCGGCGGATCAGGGCACGCAGGCGCGCTTCCAGTTCCTGGATCGCAAACGGCTTGGTCAGGTAGTCGTCGGCACCGAAACCCAGACCGGTGAGCTTGTCGTCCAGCGTGTCGCGGGCGGTCAGCATCAGTACCGGGGTGGACTTGCGTGCGTCGTTACGCAGGCGGCGACACACTTCGATGCCGTCCAGACGTGGCAGCATGAGATCCAGCACGACCACGTCGTAGCTGTTCTCGGCGGCCAGACGGTAGCCGTCGAGTCCGTCCTGCGCATAGTCGACCTCGAAGCCACGGCCTTCCAGGTACTCGCCGATCATTTCAGAGATATTGCGGTTGTCTTCGACGACCAGCACGAGGCCGGACGTTTCCTTGGTCTGACGCATGGACTTTCCTCGGTCTTCAGCTTTGTGAAACATGCCGGATCGGCAGTGGAAAGGGCGTGAAGACCAACTAACGTTCTGTGACGGTGCGCGGTGGCCGCCGGTTGTCAGCGCCCGAGCAACGGACGCAGCGCCGGCCACACCGTTTCCAGCACCCTGGGCTGGGCAGCGGCAGTGGGATGCAGGCCGTCTGCCTGCATCAGGCCTGGCTGCAGCGCGACCTTTTCCAGGAAAAACGGCACCAAGGCGGTCTTGTACTGCCTGGACAGGTCGGCGTAGCTCGCCTTCAGGCGCTCGCGGTAGGCGGGGCCGTAGTTGGGCGGCACATCGATGCCCAACAACAGCACCTTCGCCCCGGCCTGCTGGCTGAGCTGGATCATCTTTTCCAGGTTGCCCTTGAGCTGGGCCGGGGTCAGGCCGCGTAGCGCATCGTTGCCGCCGAGTTCGATCACCACCACGCCGGGGCGGTGCTTCTGCAGCAGGCCGGGCAGCCGCGTCAGCGCACCGGAGGTGGTTTCGCCGCTGATGCTGGCATTGACGACCGCCGGTGGCGTCGCCATGTCACGCTTGAGGCGTTGGTCCAGCAAGGTGACCCAGCCGGACTGCACCGGGATGTTGTGCGCAGCGCTCAGGCTGTCGCCGACCACCAGGATCGGTGCGGTCGCCACCGGACTTTTGGCAGAGGCAATTCCCGGCGCAAGCAGGGACAGTGTCAGCAGCCACAGGACCAGCGCGCCATATCGCAGTGTTCTTTCACGCATTCGGAGATTCCTCATCGACAGTCTGGCCCCCCGCTCCAGCACCCGCACCGCCATCGACGTCCGCGAGGTCGGCAAGTCCGTCAGCGGACCGGAGGGAACACTCCACATCCTCGACAACATCAGCGTGACGGTCAGTGAAGGCGACAGTATCGCCATCGTCGGCGCGTCCGGCTCGGGCAAGACCACCCTGCTCGGCCTGCTGGCCGGGCTGGACCTGCCCAGCCGCGGCAGCATCGCGCTCTCCGGCCAGCAGCTGGGCCAGTTGGACGAAGAGGCGCGTGCCGCCCTGCGCGCGCGCGAGGTGGGCTTCGTGTTCCAGAGCTTCCATCTGCTGCCGGCACTCACCGCCGAAGAAAACATCGCACTGCCGCTGGAACTGGCCGGGCGCGAGGACCCGGCGCGGGTGCGCGAGGTGCTGGAGGCGGTGGGCCTGAGCGCGCGCGCGCGCCACTACCCGCGCCAGCTGTCCGGCGGCGAGCAGCAACGTGTGGCGCTGGCACGCGCCTTCGTGGCCAAACCGCGCATCCTGTTTGCCGACGAGCCCACCGGCAGCCTGGACCAGGCCACCGGCGCGCAGATCAGCGACCTGCTGTTTGCGCTCAATGCCACCAGCGATACCACCCTGGTGCTGGTGACCCACGACATGACGCTGGCGCAGCGCTGCAACCACATCTACCGCATCGACAGCGGCCGCCTGCACGCCCAGCCCGGTTCGGCCGCATGAACGTGCTGCGCCAAGCCGCGCGCGCGGTGCGCCGCGAATTCCTGGCCGGCGACCTGCTGACCGTGTTTGCCGCGCTGGTACTGGGCGTGGCAGTGATGACGGCCGTCGGCACGCTGGTCGATCGGGTGACCCTGGCGCTGACCTCCAGCGCGGCCGAGGTGCTCGGTGGCGATCTGGGCGTGACCGGCCGCCAGGAGATTCCGGCCGACTTCGCCGCGGAAGCGCAGCGGCGTGGCTTGCAGAGCACGCGCATGGTCAGCTTCCCCAGCGTGCTGTTCCATGGCGACGCCAGCCAGATGGCCAATATCCGCGGGGTCGGCGCGGGCTACCCGCTGCGTGGGCAATTGCTGGTGTCCGCGGACAGTGCCGGCATGCAGGGCAAGCCTGCGGGCGCACCGCCGCCGGGCCAGGCCTATGCCGATCCCCGCCTGCTGGAGGCCCTGGGCCTGCGCGTGGGCGAACAGCTGGAATTCGGCGCCGGCCATCTCACCATCACCGGCGTGCTGCGTGCCGAACCGGATGCCTCCGGCGAGCTGATGCAGCTGTCGCCGCCGCTGCTGGTCAATCGCGCCGATATCGCTGGTGCCGGCCTGCTCGGCCCGGGCAGTCGCGCTTCGTATCGGCTGATGTTCTCCGGCGCGCCGGAGGCCATCGCCGACTTGCGTGCCTGGCTGAAACCGCGCGCCAGCGAATACCGCCTGGTCGGCATCGAGGACACCCAGCGCGGCATGCGCGCGGCGTTCGATCGCGCGGGGCGCTTTCTGGCCCTGTCGGCGTTGCTGGCGGTGCTGTTGTCAGGTGTGGCGACTGCCTTGGCAGCCAACCGCTTTGCGATGCGGCGTATCGACACCGTGGCGGTGTTGCGCTGCCTGGGCGCACGTCAGCGCGACATCCTGGCGATGCTGTCGCTGCAATTGCTGTTGACCGCGATCCCTGCCTGCCTGGTCGGTATCGGCTTAGGCATGCTCGCGCAGGAAGGCCTGGTGCAGGCGCTGGGCAGCCTGATCCCGAACCGGCTGCCGCTGCCGCAGGCCACCCCTGCCCTGGCGGGCGCAGGCATCGGCCTGGTGCTGTTGCTGGGCTTCGGCCTGCCGCCGCTGCTGCGGCTGCGCAACGTGCCGCCAATGCGCGTGCTCAACCGCAGCTTTGCCGCGGTGCCGCCGAGTTCCTTGCTGGTCTACGCCGCGGCATTGGCGGCCACGTTGGCGCTGACCGTGTACGCGACCGGCAACCTGGTGCTGGCCGGCTGGGTGCTGGGTGGCCTGGCCGCATTGGCGCTGGTGGCGATGGCGCTGGGACTGGGTCTGCTGGCCCTGCTGCGGCCGATCCAGCACCGCCTGCGCGGCGCCTGGAAGCTGGGCCTGGCCTCGCTGACGCGGCGCCGCGGGCTGAGCGTGGTGCAGCTGGTCGGGCTGTCGCTGTCGTTGTGCGCGCTGCTATTGCTGGCGGTGGTCGGCCCCGGCCTGCTCGGGCAATGGCGCGATCGGCTGCCGGCGGACACGCCCAACTATTTCCTGATGAATATCCAGCCCGAGCAGACCGAACCGGTGCTGCAGACGCTGCGCGGCCTGGGTGTGCAGGATGCGGCCGTGGAGCCGTTTTCGACCGGGCGCCTGGTGGCGATCAACGACAAGCCGCCACTGCGCGGCGACCGCGATCCGGCCGACGATGGCGACGGCGACAACCGGCCGGTCAATTTCTCCTGGCGGCATGCATTTCCGCCGGCAAACACCTTGCTGGAAGGCAAGTTCTGGGCGGCCGACAGCACCGCGCCGGAGGCCTCGGTGGAAGAAGGCTGGGCGCAGCGGTATCAGCTCAAACTGGGCGACCGCATCACCCTGCTGCTGGGCGAGCAGCAGCGCAGCTTCACCGTCACCAGCATCCGCAAGGCCGACTGGGACTCGTTCCGGGTCAATTTCTTCCTACTGCTCAACCAGGGCTCGGTCGGCGATGCGCCGTACAACCTGATTTCCAGCTTCCACCTGCCGCCCGGCAATGCACCCAAGCTGGCGGCGCTGAGCCGCGACTACCCCAACATTTCGGTGCTGGACATCGATGCGATCCTCGGCCGCGTACGCGAGGTGATCGACCAGGTGGCGCAGGCGGTGCAACTGGTGATGGGTTTCAGCCTGCTGGCCGGCGTGCTGGTGCTGCTGGCGGCCTTGCAGGCCACCGCCGGCGAGCGTCGCTATGACAGCGCGGTGCTGCGCACGCTGGGCGCGCGGCGCGGCCAGTTGCGTGGTGCGGTGCTGGTGGAGTTCGGCGCGCTCGGTCTGCTGGCGGCGACGCTGGCGGTGACCGCCGCCGCGGTGATCGGTGCGGTGGTCGGGCAAAAGGCGTTCGAGATCGCATTGACGCCGGACTGGCCGCGCCTGCTGCTCGGCGGCGCGTTTGGCCTTGCGCTGAGCCTGCTGGCCGGCTGGTCGGGCACGCGACGCATCCTGTCCACGCCACCGGCGTTGGCACTGCGGACCGATTAAGGCCGGGTCGGTTGAACCCGCGGACGGGCGGCGCGCAGGCGTCGCCCGTCCGCGTTCCGTCACACCGCTGCATATACCGGCAGCGCATAAGCACCTTGCCAATCGTACGTTCGCAGCGGCGACCGGACTGCCTACAGTGGTGTGTCCGGCCGCCGGCCCAGGCGGCCATCCGTTGCCGTCGAGGTGCCACCGTCATGGCCAGCGTCACTTCCGCTGCGCGTGCGCAGCCGCCGCGCGATGCGGTTTCCACAGAGCATTCTTCCAGTGTCCGGATCGTACCGTTCGATGCCCCGCTGGGCGCCGAAGTGATCGGCCTGGATCTGTCACAGCCACCGGATGCAGACACCTTTGCGCGCATCCATCAGGCGCATCTGGACTACCACGTGCTGGTGTTCCGCGAGCAACGCATCACACCGGCGCAGCAGGTCGCTTTCAGCCGTCGCTTCGGCCCGTTGCAGATCCATGTGCTGCGCAACTTCCAGTTGCAAGGACATCCGGAAGTGCTGGTGGTATCCAACATCAAGGAGAACGGCGAGCCGATCGGTCTGGGCGATGCCGGCCACTACTGGCACTCGGACCTGTCGTACAAGGACACCCCCAGCCTGGGATCGTTGTTGCATGCGCAGGAACTGCCCAGCGAAGGCGGCGACACCTTGTTCGCCAACCAGCACCTGGCCTGGCAGACCCTGCCCGACGCGCTCAAGCACGCGGTGCAGGACCTGCGTGCCGAGCACAGCTATCTGGCCAAGTACGAAGAACTGCGTGCGCGCAATCCGTGGCGCCCGGCGCTGACGCCGGAGCAGATTGCCGAAGTGAAGCCGGTGCAGCATCCGATCGTGCGCACCCATCCGGAAACCGGCCAGAAAGCGCTGTTTGTCAGCGAGCATTTCACCACCCGCATCGTCGGCTTGCCCGACGACGAAAGTGCTGCGCTGCTGCAGGCCCTGTTTGAACACAGCACCGGCGATGCGCTGGTGTATCGGCATCGCTGGCAGCCGCACGACATGGTGTTCTGGGACAACCGCTCGGTCACGCATCTGGCCGCCGGCACGCCCGATCATCTGCGTCGCCGGCTCAACCGCACCACCATCGAAGGCGATGCGCCGTTCTAGCCAAGGTGCTGCCTCGCGCGCGTTTCGCAACACGTAATGCGCTGGGAAACGCGCCTTCTTCCTCCCCCCTCGACTGGAGCGCCGCATGCGTTTGACCGTCAACTCTCACGCACGTCCTCAGCGCCGACGTTTTTCCCGACGTGTCGCGCTGCTGCTCCTGGCCGCATTGCCGTTGCTGCACAGCGCGCATGCGCAGGCCGAAGGAAAGCTGCGCATCGCCAAACAGTTCGGCATCGTCTATCTGTTGCTGGACGTGGCGCAGGATCAGAAGCTGATCGAGCAGCAGGGCAAGGCCGCCGGCGTGGACATCGACGTGCAGTTCCTGCAGCTGTCCGGTGGCGCGGCCGTCAACGATGCCCTACTGACCGGTTCGATCGATATCGCCGGTGCCGGCGTCGGGCCGTTGTTCACCATCTGGGACCGCACGCATGGCCGCCAGAACGTGCGCGGCGTGGCGTCGCTGGGCAACTTCCCGTACTACCTGATCAGCAACAATCCGCGCATCAGGAGCATCGGCGATTTCACCCCGCAGGACCGCATCGCGGTGCCGGCCACCGGCGTGTCGGTGCAGTCGCGTTTCCTGCAGCATGCCTCCCAGCAACGCTGGGGCGACAAGGGCACCCACCAGCTGGATCCGCTGCAGGTCGCCTTGCCGCACCCGGACGCGGCCGCCGCAATCATCCGTGGCCGCACCGAGATCACCGCGCATTTCGCCAGCCCGCCATTCCAGGAGCAGGAGCTGGCGCGCAACCCGGCCGCGCACATCGTGACCAGTTCCTACGAGATCGAAGGTGGCCCCTCCTCGGCCACCGTGCTGTATGCCACCGAGAAATTCCGCCGCGACAATCCCAAGACCTATCGCGCCTTCGTCGCGGCACTGGATCAGGCCGCGCGCTTCGTCACCGCGCATCCGGAGCAGGCGGCGGATATCTTCCTGCGTCGCAATGGCTCGAGCATCGATCGCGCGCTGGTGCTGCAGATCCTCAAGGACCCGAAAGTGCAGTTCACCGTGGTGCCGCAGAACACGCTGGGGCTGGGCAAGTTCATGCGGCACAGCGGCGCGATCAAGCAGACCCCGAGCAAGCTGGGCGACTACTTCTTCGACGATCCGCTGATTGCGGGCGGGAGCTGAGCGATGAGTCCGTCCACACCATTGCTGCAGGTCGATCACGTCAGCCTGGAATACGCCTCGGCGCAACGCGTGGTGCGCGCCACCCATCGCGTGCGCTTCGATGTGCATGAAGCCGATCGCTTCGTGCTGCTGGGGCCTTCGGGTTGCGGCAAATCCACCCTGCTCAAGGCGGTGGCCGGCTTCGTCACCCCGCGCGAGGGGCAGATCCGTCTGGATGGCAAGGCGGTCACCGGGCCGGGGCCGGACCGGGTCGTCGTCTTCCAGGAATTCGACCAGCTGGCGCCCTGGAAGACCGTACGCGAGAACGTGGTGTTCGGCCTGCGCGCAGCCCGCAGGCTGTCGCGCGCCGAGGCGCGCGAACGTGCCGACGACAGCCTGGCGCAGGTCGGGCTGAGCGCGTTTGCCCAGGCCTACCCGCACACCTTGTCCGGCGGCATGAAGCAACGCGTGGCGATTGCACGCGCGCTGGCGATGCGGCCGCGCGTGTTGCTGATGGACGAGCCGTTCGCCGCACTCGATGCGCTGACGCGTTCGCGCATGCAGGAGCAGGTGCTGGAGCTGTGGGAGCAATCGCGCTTCACCTTGTTGTTCGTCACCCATTCGATCGAGGAGGCGTTGGTGGTCGGCAATCGCGTGCTGCTGTTGTCGCCGCATCCGGGCCAGGTGCGCGCCGAGCTCAACGCGCATGCGTTCGGCCCGCACAGCGCCGGTAGCGTGGCATTCCAGCAGACTGCGCAGCGCATTCATCGGCTGCTGTTCGACCTGCCCGACGACGCCCTGGAAGACGCCAAGGTGGCGCCGCTGCGTCGCCCGGCCGAGCGCCAACGCGAGGCGCTGCCATGAGCCGCAGCAACGCCACCGCGCTGCCGCCACTGCCACCGGTGCGGGCCGAGTACGAAGTCGCCCTGCAGCCGCTGGACCCGGCATTGGTTGCAGCCGCCGCGCCGACGCGCTGGCAGGCACCGCCGTGGCTACGCAAGGCGCTGGTGCTGGTGATGCTGGTGGCGGTGTGGGAGATCGCCGCACGCGTGGTCGGCGACGATCTGATGCTGCCCAGCGCGCTGCAGACCGCACGCGCGTTCTACGACGGACTGCTGTCCGGCGAGCTGCTGCGCCGCGTGGGCGCTTCGCTGCGCGTACTGGCGCAGGGCTATGCGCTCGGCGTGGTGCTGGCCTTCGTGCTGACCGCGCTGGCCGCTTCCACGCGCTGGGGCCGCGACGTGCTCGGCACGTTGACCGCCATGTTCAATCCGCTGCCGGCGATCGCGCTGCTGCCGCTGGCCTTGCTGTGGTTCGGCCTGGGCACCGGCAGCCTGGTGTTTGTGCTGGTGCATTCGGTGCTGTGGCCGCTGGCGCTGACCACCTACGCCGGTTTCCAGGCCGTGCCGGAAACGCTGCGCATGGCCGGGCGCAATTACGGGTTGCGTGGGCCGCGCTACGTGGCGCAGCTGCTGATTCCCGCCGCGCTGCCGGCGATCCTGTCCGGGCTGAAGATCGGCTGGGCCTTCGCCTGGCGCACGCTGATCGCCGCCGAGCTGGTGTTCGGCGCCACCTCCGGCCAGGGCGGCCTGGGCTGGTACATCTTCCAGAACCGCAACGAGCTGTATACCGACCGCGTGTTCGCCGGCCTGGCGATGGTAATCGTGCTGGGCCTGTTGGTGGAGGGCGTGGTGTTCCAGGCGATCGAGCGGCTGACCGTGCGCCGCTGGGGCATGCAGCGCTAGCGGGATGACCGCAGGCGCTGCGAGCGCAGCGATGCGTGGCCAGGCGTTTTGCCTGGCCACGCTGCAGATGAACGTGTTGCGCCGGCCACCAACGCCCTGAGCCCGCGTGCCGGGCTCATCGGCACGGTCGCGTGCGCTTAACGGGGCTGGCTTATGCTGCCGGCCCCTTACCTGCCGTCTGCCGTCATGCCTACCGCCCCCTTCACTGCCTATCTGTATCCGGTGCTGTTGCTGATCGCCAGCAACGTGTTCATGACCTTTGCCTGGTACGGGCATCTGAAGTACAAGAGCACGCCGCTGATGATCGCGATCCTGGTCAGCTGGGGCATCGCGTTCTTCGAATACTGCCTGCAGGTACCGGGCAACCGCCTGGGCAGCGCGGTGTACTCGGCGCCGCAGCTCAAGGGCATGCAGGAAGTGATCACGCTGCTGGTGTTCGCCGGCTTCTCGACCTTCTACCTGGGCCAGTCGTTGAAGTGGAATCACTGGGCCGCATTCGGCTTGATCCTGGTCGCGGCATTCCTGATGTTCAAGGAATAACGACCAAGCGCCGTCTCGCCGGTAGGAGCGCACCCGGGCGCGACCTCGCGTGAGCGTCCCGCGGCGCGATGGGCCTTTTCGGGAATGCCACGTCGCGCCCGGGTGCGCTCCTACGGCATGCGGGTGGCTAATTCGCCGGTTCGACCCACTGCGCGAACACCGCGTCCTGCTTGGTTTTCGGACGCAGGCCGGGGCGGCGTATCGAGCAACCTGGCCCAGCGCGTGCGCACCTTGGCCCCATCGCTCTGGGCGCCCGTCCAGCCGTCTCGCTCGTAGGAGCGCACCCGGGCGCGACCTCGCAAGAGCGTCCTGCGGCGCGATGGGCTTTTTTAGGAATGCCACGTCGCGCCCGGGTGCGCTCCTACGGCATGCGGGTGGCTAATTCGCCGGTTTGATCCACTGCGCGAACACCGCGTCCTGCTTGGTTTTCGGATGCAGGCCGGGGGCGTATCGAGCAGCCTGGCCCAGCGCGTGCGCACCTTGGCCCCATCGCTCTGGGCGCCCCGCCGTCTCGCTCGTAGGAGCGCACCCGGGCGCGACCTCGCAAGAGCGTCCTGCGGCGCGATGGGCCTTTTCGGGAATGCCACGTCGCGCCCGGGTGCGCTCCTACGGCATGCGGGTGCCTAGTTCGCCGGTTCGACCCACTGCGCGAACACCGCGTCCAACTGCGCGTCCTTGATCCGCTTGCCGTTCTGCACCGCCTCGGCCTGCTGGAACATCGGCATGATCATCGCCATGCCGTCCGGCTTGGTTTTCAGATGCAGGCCGGGGGGCGTATCGAGGAACCTTGCCCAGCGCGTGCGCACCTTGGCCCAGTAGCCTTGGGTGCCCTTCCAGTACGCATAGGCCGGGGCGAAGTCGACCTCGGTGGTCTTGCGGTAATCGTTGAAGCCGAACTCGCGCGCGATCGCTTCCTGGCTGCCGTCGGGCTTGCGCAGTACCTTGGTGTTGAACTGTTCGTGGGTCCAGCCGTTGGGCGTGAGCGTGTGGCGATTGATCACCGCGAGCGCGTTGTAGTCGCTGCGCTTGGTGTACTCGCGGCGCGGCAACGGGCGCCAGCTCAGGTCGCTGGTCCAGGTGGGATGGCCGTCGGCATAGTCCCAGCGACCGGTGCCGCAATAGCGTGGCGCGTCGCTGACCTCGTAGACGCACTGGGTCCAGGCGCCGGCGGTGACTGCCGGGGGCAGCGCATGCACCGTCCAGGTCTGATCGGCGCTGAATTCGAAACGCTGCGGCGCCTCGTAGATCCAGTCCTGCCGCCAATGCTTGGTCACATGCCTGCTCTTCTCGTCGACCAGCAGATGCTGCAACACCAGCTTGCGCGGTGAATCCTCCACCACGATCACCACTTCGCTGGCGCCGCTGCGCATGGCCGATGCACGCTCGTAACCGGGCTTGAGCAACACCGTCTCGTCGAAGGCAAAGTCCACTGCGTATTCGCCCTGCATCGCCAGGATGCTCTGCCGATCGCGCTGGGCGTCGGCGGCGGCAATCAACGGCAACAGGCTCAGCGTCAGTGCGATACAACGGGAAAACGTTCGGCTCATCGTAGCTCTCGGGAGTGGTGGGAGACGTCAGCGGCGCAGGCGCACCAGCGACGTGGTCATGCCGGATGGGTTGTTGTTGCTGGATGTGGCGGAGGCCGTGCGCAAGGCGGCAGCGCGCGCGCAGCAGCAATCGTCCACCGCCACGCGGCCGTCGATGCCCTCTTCGCGCGCCAGGCGTGCGGCAACTTCCGCGCCCAGCGCCGACACGGTCGCCAGGCTGGCGACAAACGGTTGCTCGCGGGCGGCGGCCGCCTGCAGGCGCAATGCGCTCAATCGCCACGCCTCCCCACGCATGCGCCCGGCCAGACGACGCCACAGCCGCTCGCCGACGCCCAGCTCATGGGTTTCCATCGGCAACGGCGGCAGCCGCGAGACCAGGCGATCCCAGATCAGGAAATCGCTGTCAGGCAGCAGGCAGATGCGCCAGCAGCACTGCCCCTCGGCATCGAAGAACCAGATGCTCTCACGCACGCCATCGCTGTCGACCTGCCGGCACGCCGCCGCATCCACCGCATGCTGCCAACCATCCAGTTCGTTGCCCAATGCGGGCCGGTACAGGCACAGCACCGTGCCCAACGCCGCCAACTGCTGCGGACGCGGCAGCGCTGCGCGGGTGGCACGTGCATGCGACAACGACGGCAGCGGGCGGGCGATGGGCATGGCCGCTACCAGCTCACCGCCAGGCTGACCGAGGCGGTGCGCCCGGCGCCGGTGAAGCGATCGAGCACCGTGCTGCTGGCCAGCGTACCGTTGGGCAGCGCATTCCAGTCCACATAGCGGCGGTCGGCGAGATTGAAGATGCCGGCGGTGACCTTGGCACCGGGTGCGAACTGCCAATGCCCCATCAGGTCCAGCGTGGCGTAGCCGGCCGGGGTGTAATAGCTGTCCAGCTGCGGGCGACGCTTGCGCGCGACGAAGGTGCCGATCAGCTCCGCGCCCCAGGCATCGCTGTCGAAGGCCACGCCGAGCGTGCCGCGCAGCGGGTCGACCGAGTTGAGCGGGGTGTCGTCGGTGAGATTGTCGCCTTCCGCATACGCCACGGCGCTGTTGAGCGACCAACCCTGCCAGCCGGCCAGCGCGCCCAGGTCGATTCCGCCGCGCGCTTCGGCACCCTTGATCACCACATCGTCCACGTTGCGCGACTGGAACAGCATCAGCCCTTCGGCATTGAAGCCGGCCGGCGCATACGATTCGATGAAGTTGCGGTAGTCGGTGTAGTACACGCTGACACCGAGATAGCCGACTGCATCATTGAAACGCAGCCCGAGTTCGCCACCGCGGCTGGTCTCCGATTTCAGATCCGGATTGGCGATGGCGGTGTAGCGCGCCTGCAGATTGGTGAAGCCGATGTTGACGTCGTTGTACGGCGGCGCGCGGAAGCCGTGTGCGTAATTGGCATACGCCGACCACGCGTCCGAAAACCGCCACACCGCACCGAACTTGGGAGACACCTGGGTCTCGTCGATGGTCTCGGCGGCAACGCCGGGATTGTCTTCGCGAAAGATGTCGTCCACCTGCGGCGACAGCCGGAAGTAATCCACGCGCACCCCGGGCGTCAGCGACAGCTGGCCATCGAACAGGCGGATCTCGTCCTGCGCATACAGCCCGAGCTTGGTGGTCTCGCTCTTGGGAAAATCGCGCACCGGGAACACGTCCTGACCGACGCGGTTGGTGATTGCGCCATTGGCCAGATTGACCGAGTAGCCATCGCGCTTGGCGCGGGTGTCGGTCCAGGTGCCGTCCAGGCCATAGGTGATGTCGTGGCTGAGCGTGCCGGTGTCGATGGTCTTGTGCGCGTTGACCAGCAGGCCGTACACGCGCTGATCGAAGTTGTGTTCGTTATGACGGCGGGTGTTGTTGCCGCGTAGCTCGTCGGTACGCTGCAGGCTCTCGCTGTCCTGGCGATACAGCTGCCACTGCAGGTCGTCGGCCAGCGCCCAATCCAATGCATCCAGCTCGTGGCGCAGCGAGACGCGCGCGCGGGTCTGATGGTCGCGTCCGTCCTGCGACAGGATGCGCAGCGATGGCGTGGTCACGCGCGGGTCGATGCCGGTCAACGCCTCGATGCTGCCATAGTCTTCGTTGCCTTCCACGGTGAGCTTGAAGCGCTGCTGCGCGCTGGGCGCGTACACCAGCTTGGCCAGCACGCTGCGGCCATCGATGCGCTGCGGGTTGGCCGCAGTACGGGTGAAATCGCGGCTGCGGTTGTCGCCCTGGTTCTGTGCTTCCTGGCCCTGGCGATGGCTGACCGCCACCATGCCGCTCCAGCGCTCGCCGCCGAACGCGCCGGTGGCACCGGCGAACAGGCCGTTCCAGTCGCCTTCGTAGCCGAACTTCAGGCCGACATAGCTGCGCTTGTCGGCACTCAGGTAATCGGATGGATCCTTGGTGACGAAAGCCACCACGCCACCCAGCGCGTCGGAGCCGTACAGGGAGCTGGCCGGCCCGCGCACCACTTCGACGCGCTTGAGCGTTTCCAGATCGACGAAGTTGCGGTTGGCGTTGAGGTAGCTGCCGAAACTGAAGGTGTCAGACACCGGGACGTTGTCGACCAGGATCGCCACGCGGTTGCCGTCCAGCCCGCGGATGCGGATGCCGTTGGCGCCGGCGAAGCGGCCGCTGGTGCTGGTCACCGACACGCCGGGCGTGTAGCGGAACAGATCCTTGAGCTCGCGCACCAGTTGGTTGTCCAGTTGTTCGCGATCGATCACATCCACGGTGCTCGGCACATCGACCAGGGCACGCTGGGTGCGCGTGGCGGTCACCTGCAAGCGGTCGAAGTCGTGGACCTCACGCGCGGCGTCACCATTGGCGGCAAGGTCGGCAGCGTGGGCACTCAACGGAAGAGCGGGCAGCGCAAGCGACAGCGCGACCACCAGCGGATGCAGGCGAATCATCGGGAACCTTTGAGGGAAGTTCCCGGCAGCGTGTGCTGCAGACTAGGCCGCGACCGGCCGCCGGGAAAGAGCGTGGGATGCGCGGACGGCGGCGGCAACGCCCGCGGCAGACAACCCGATCCCCGGCGCCACTGCGCGGAATCGGAGGGTAAAAACTTACTTGGTCAGGATGAGCTTGTCGTTGCTGGTGTGGCGCAGGCGATAGACCCGGTCGCCATGCTGGATCAGCACTTCGCGACGGCCTTTGAGCAGCGCCTCGCTGCTGATGAGGTCTTCTGCGGGGACGGCGCGCGGAGCAGCACGGTCGCGCAGGTTGACCGGTTCGGAGCGGAGCAGCACGGGATGAGCGGTCATGATCTGGATCTCCAGTCGGTTGGCCAGACAAATAATAACCATTCTCATTTAATGATCAAGAGCCATTCTCATCTTCTTGACACGACCTTTGCATGGTTCAGACGATTTCGATTCACCAATCCTATTGAAAAGATTCAGCCGCGATTTCTGATTGGGGTTTTCCGTGCAGAGCTCGTGGCCTTGCTGATCACATCGGTGGTGAGGACTACGCTGGGCAAGCGCGAGGACTGAGCGGACGGCAGCACCTTGCGATGCATGGATTTGGCTGACGTGCACGACCGGTCAGATGCGGCTTCTCGCTTGTTTTGAAGCGCCCGACGAAAAAGCGTCGCAGCCAACCGTCCCGCACTTGCACCCACCGCATGGGGCATTCCTCAGCGCGTCGCCGCCTCCACCCGTGCCCAACCGTCGGCATCGACCTGGGTCAGGGTCTCCAGCGCGCCGAGATTTTCTTCCAGCTGCGCGACCCGGCTGGCCCCCAGGATCACCGTGGACACGTGCGGGTTGCGCAGGCACCAGGCGATCGCCAGGCGCGCGGGCGACTGGCCCAGCTCGGCGGCCAACGCGCAGAAGGTGCGGGCACGTTCCAGGCGGCGCGCTTCCGGTGCGCCCAGCACTTCGTCCTGCAGCCACTGATTGCCAGGCTGGCCGAGGCGGCTGTCCGCGTCCACGCCGGCGTTGTACTTACCGGTCAGCAGGCCAGAGGCCAGCGGCGACCAGATCGTGGTACCCAGCCCGCCCTCGCACAGCGGCGCGTATTCGCGCTCCAGCCGGTCGCGGTGCAGCAGGTTGTACTGCGGTTGCTCCATCGCCGGAGCGTGCAGGTGTTCCTGCCCGGCGATGCTGATGGCCTCGCGCAACTGCTCGGCGCTCCACTCGGAGGTGCCCCAGTACAACACTTTGCCCTGGCGGATCAGGGCATCCATGCTGCGCACGGTTTCGCGGATCGGCGTGTCCGGATCGGGCCGGTGGCAGAAGTACAGGTCCAGATAGTCCACGCGCAGGCGCTTGAGCGCGGCATGGCAGGCGTCGGTGACATGCTTGCGCGAGAGTCCGCGCTGGGTCGGGCGCGGGCTGTCCACCGCGCCGAAGAACACCTTGCTCGACACGCAGTAACCATCGCGCGGCAGGCGCAGGTCGGCGATCACATCGCCCATCACCTCTTCGGCGCGGCCGCGTGCGTAGACCTCGGCGTTGTCGAAGAAATTGATGCCGTTGTCCCAGGCGGCGGCAATCAGGTTGCGCGCTTCGCTGCGCCCGATCTGCTTGCCGAAGGTGACCCAGGCCCCGAACGACAGGGCCGACAGCTGCAGCCCGGTGGACCCCAGACGACGGTATTGCATTGGCAGACTCCAGCAACCTCCGCGGCGCCCTGCCCCGGATCGGCGTGCGCAGTGTAGGACGTGGTGCTGCCGGGGCGACAGGGTTGCGCGGCATCGATGCCGCTCAAGGTCCCATGCCGGCACGCGCAGGTACCACCGGTTCTATCGGTTCCGGAAAGAAGTGCGAACAGCCAGATGAGCTGCACGTTCTTCCTAGCGTCCATTCCTGGCGCGTGACGCCAGATGGATCGCTTACCGATCACAGCGGCCACGGAGTCCGCAGAGATCAACACGTGCTTGACGCATTGCTTGCCGATCAGCAGTGGCAATGCTGGAAGCGTGGTGTCGCGTCCGGGGGCGGGACCGTGTGGCGGCATGGATGCCGCCACCGAGCCTCCAGGGACGGATTCACGGCGTGTCCCGACGCCGGATGCGGCGCCGCGCCGCCGACCGACCACGCGCATGAGATCTTCAGGTTCTCAGTGCAAGCTCCGGTCTACCGAGGGCGCTTGCACGCGTACCGGCGTGGAACACGCCGCAAGTACGTCCATGTAGGCTCTGGCGCGGCATCCATGCCGCTCAAGGTCCCTCGCCGGTACGCGCGCAAGCACCACGGGTTTTGTCGACGGCTGATTGGAAAAGCGGCGTCCGGTAAGGTGATCGCGCTTCGGGGCGCGGTCTTTGCGGGCGACGCACGGGCGTCGAATCGACGCCCCCGCCCCAAGACCTTGCGCAAGCGCGGCTCGCCCGCCCGGGCGCAGGCAACTGCCCGCGCCCGCCCTGGCTTGCCTGCGGGCCAACGGGCGGGCCCTGAATGCTGCTCACCTTGCCCACGGTCACCCCCTGCTCTAGGCTTCTCGTTTTGCCGTCAGCAGCCCCGGGGATTGGAATGGTCGAAGGTTTGGGAAGGATCGGTTTCGGCCTGTTCGGTCTGGCGGTGCTCATCGGCATCACCTGGCTGTTTTCGAGCAACCGCCGCGCGATCGACTGGAGGCTGGTCGCCACCGGTCTGGCGCTGCAGATTTCGTTCGCCGCGCTGGTATTGCTGGTGCCGGGCGGACGCGATGTGTTCGACTCGCTGGGCAAGGGCTTCGTCAAGGTGCTGAGCTTCGTCAATGAGGGGTCCACCTTCATTTTCGGCAACCTGATGAACATCGACAGCTACGGCTTTATCTTTGCGTTCCAGGTGCTGCCCACCATCATTTTCTTCTCGGCGCTGATGGGCGTGCTCTACCACCTGGGCGTGATGCAGGTGGTGGTCCGCGCGATGGCGTGGGCAATCACCAAGGTGATGCGCGTGTCCGGTGCCGAAACCACCAGCGTGTGCGCCAGCGTGTTCATCGGCCAGACCGAAGCGCCGCTGACGGTGCGTCCGTACATCCCCAAAATGACCCAGTCCGAGCTGCTGACGATGATGATCGGCGGCATGGCGCATATCGCCGGCGGCGTGCTGGCCGCCTATGTCGGCATGCTCGGTGGCAGCGACCCCGCGCAGCAGGCGTTCTATGCCAAGCATCTGCTCGCTGCCAGCATCATGGCCGCGCCCGCCACCCTGGTGGTGGCCAAGCTGCTGGTGCCGGAGACCGGCACCCCGCTGACCCGCGGCACGGTCAAGATGGAAGTGGAAAAGACCACCAGCAACGTCATCGATGCGGCGGCGGCCGGTGCCGGCGATGGCTTGCGCCTGGCGCTGAACATCGGCGCGATGCTGCTGGCCTTCATTGCGCTGATCGCCTTGATCAACGCACCGCTGACCTGGCTGGGCGAGATCACCGGCGCCGCCGCGCTGCTGGGCCGGCCGACCAACCTGTCGACGATCTTCGGCTACGTGCTGGCGCCGATCGCCTGGGTGATCGGCACCCCGTGGGTGGACGCGACCACGGTCGGTTCGCTGATCGGGCAGAAGGTGGTGATCAACGAGTTCGTCGCCTACAGCGAGCTGTCGCGTATCGTGAAGGGCGAAGTGCCGGGCGTTGGCCTGAGCGCGGAAGGTCGGCTGATTGCCACGTATGCGCTGTGCGGCTTTGCCAACTTCAGCTCGATTGCGATCCAGATCGGTGGCATCGGCGGGCTGGCACCGGAACGCCGTCACGATCTGGCCAAGTTCGGCCTGCGCGCAGTGCTGGGCGGTTCGATCGCCACGTTCATGACCGCTACCATTGCCGGCGTGTTCTCGCATTTCGGTTGAGGCGGCGCGGGTTCATCGGTGTGACGGTCTAATCGCCGCACGCCACGTTTCATTCAGTCATTCAAGTCAAGGGTATTTATGAGTTCGGTCGTCGTTGTCGGGTCCTTCAATGTCGATCACGTGTGGCGCTGTGATGTCCTGCCTGCGCCGGGTGCCACCATCGCCGGTCGCTACAGCACCGGCCCGGGTGGCAAGGGCTTCAACCAGGCGGTCGCGGCCGCACGTGCCGGTGCCAGGACGCACTTCCTGTGCGCGCTGGGCGACGACGCCGGCGGCGCGCTGGCGCGCTCGCTGGCTGCGCACGACGGCTTTGCGTTGATCGCCGAGCCCAGCAATGAGCCGACCGGCACCGGCGGCATCTATGTCGACGCGCACGGCCGCAACACCATCGTGATCGGCGCCGGTGCCAACTCGGTGCTGAGCGCAGCGTTTGTGGACAACCAGCGCGCGTTGGTGGCCTCGTCCGGCGTGTTGCTGGCGCAGCTGGAATCGCCTGCGGAGACGATCGAGTCGGCGCTGGCGCTGGCACGCGAATGCGGCGTGCTGACCGTGCTCAACGCCGCACCGGCCAATGCGCCGACCTCGATCGGCCTGCTCAAGCTGTCGGACGTGCTGACGCCCAACGAAACCGAATTTGCAGCCCTGCTCGGCCGCCACGTCGGCGAACGCATCAATGCCGACGATGTGGCGGCGCTGGACGGCAACACGCTGCATTCGCTGTGCCGCAAGCTGCTGCCGGGCGGTACCGTGGTGGTGACGCTGGGATCGGTGGGCGCCTTCATCTCGCATGCGGAAGAACAGCTGCGCGGCGACACGGCCGCGCATTACCGCGTGGGCGCGGAAAGCGCGCAGACGGTGGACACCACTGGCGCTGGCGACGCCTTCAATGGCGCGCTGGTCGCCTCGCTGGCGCAGGCGCCGACTGCCAGCTTCATCACCCACGTGCGTTTTGCCACCCGCTACGCCGCGCGCTCTACCGAAGTGGAAGGCGCCGCCACCTCGATGCCGCGCATGGTGCCCGAACCGGCCGTGTGATCCGCACGCTTCAAGCAAACAACGAAGGCGACCGCAGCGATGCGGTCGCCTTTTGCGTTCAAGGCGTCGGCATACACAGGAGACTGCTTCGATCCGCGAACAGCATGTCGAGGCCTGTCCATCGACGGACGCCGCCAGACCCGCTGCGCCGGAGCTTCGATCTTCTTCATCGGATAGCAGTCTGGGCGGCAGGACCCGGCGTGATGCCGCGTCGGGCACTCGTACCCTCATCCGGCGCTGACGCGACACCGTCTCCCGACGGGAGAGGAGTTGGGGTGAAGGTACGGTCAGCCAGCAATCTCGCCGCTGCCCTCGCTCTACTGGTCACCTGACCCACACAGCAACCGCACAAGACCGAAGGCCGGAACTGCTCTCCCGATTCCCGATTCCCGATTCCCGAATCCCGATTCCCGAATCCCCACCCAGCTACAATGCCACCATGCAGATCGGCCCCTATTCCATCGACCCGAAAGTGATCCTGGCCCCGATGGCCGGCGTCACCGACAAGCCGTTCCGGCTGCTGTGCAAGCGGCTGGGCGCCGGGCTGGCGGTGTCGGAGATGACCATCTCTGATCCACGCTTCTGGGGCACGCGCAAATCGCTGCACCGCATGGATCATGCCGGCGAGCCGGATCCGGTCAGCGTGCAGATTGCCGGCACCGAGCCGCAGCAACTGGCCGAGGCGGCGCGCTACAACGTCGACCACGGTGCGCAGCTGATCGACATCAACATGGGCTGCCCGGCCAAGAAGGTCTGCAATGCCTGGGCCGGCTCGGCGCTGATGCGCGACGAAGACCTGGTGGCACGCATCCTCAGCGCGGTGGTGCAGGCGGTGGATGTGCCGGTGACCCTGAAGATCCGCACCGGATGGGACTGCGATCACCGCAACGGCCCGACCATCGCGCGCATCGCGCAGGACTGCGGGATCGCCGCGCTGGCCGTGCACGGGCGTACCCGCGATCAGCATTACACCGGCACTGCCGAGTACGCCACGATTGCGCAGATCAAGGCGGCGCTGCAGATTCCGGTGATCGCCAACGGTGATATCGACTCGCCGCAGAAGGCGGCGCAGGTGCTGCGCGAGACCGGCGTGGATGCGGTGATGATCGGGCGTGCCGCGCAGGGGCGCCCATGGATCTTCGGCGAAGTGGCGCACTATCTGTCCACCGGCGAGCTGTTGCCGCCGCCGTCGTTGGCGTTCGTGCGCGACACCCTGCTCGGCCATCTGGAAGCGCTGCATGCGTTCTACGGGCAGCCGCAGGGCGTGCGCATCGCGCGCAAGCATCTGGGCTGGTACGCCAAGGATCACCCGCAGAGCGCCGACTTCCGTGCAGTGGTCAATCGCGCCGAAACGCCGGAAGCGCAGCTGGAACTGACCCGCGCGTATTTCGACGCCTTGATCGCCGGTGTGCCGCCAGCGTTGTCGGTTGCCGCCTGAGTTTTCCTGCGTTGTTGGAGCTGCAGCCATGACCGCACCAAGCGACACCCCGACCTATCTGCATGGGTTTTCGTCTACCGAACAGGCACGCCTGCTCAAACAGGCGCGCCTGCTGGAAGCCACGCTGTTCAACCAGATCGACTACAGCGGCGCACGCCGGCTGCTGGAAGTAGGCAGCGGCGTGGGCGCGCAGACCGAAATCCTGCTGCGCCGTTTCCCCGACCTGCATGTCACCGGCGTGGACCTGAGCGAGGCGCAGTTGGGCGCGGCACGCGCCAATCTGGAACGGCTGGCATGGTGCCGCGAGCGCTACACGCTACAGCAGGCCGATGCCAGCGATCTGCCGTTCGAGGCGCGTCAGTTCGATGCGGCGTTCCTGTGCTGGGTGCTGGAGCATGTGCCCTCGCCTGCGCGCGTGCTCAACGAGGTGCGGCGTGTGCTGCTGCCGGGCTCGCCGGTGTATGTCACCGAGGTGATGAACGCCTCGTTCCTGCTGCATCCGTATTCGCCCAATCTGTGGCGCTACTGGATGGCCTTCAACGATTTCCAGCACGACCAGGGCGGCGACCCGTTCGTCGGCGCCAAGCTGGGCAACCTGCTGCTGGCCGGCGGCTTTCGCGATGTGCACACCGAGATCAAGACGCTGCATCTGGACAACCGCGAGCCGGGCCGGCGCAAGACCATGATCGGGTTCTGGGAAGAAGTGCTGCTGTCGGCGGCCGACCAGTTGCGCGAGGCCGGTGCGGTGAACGCAGACACCGTGGATGGCATGCGCCGCGAACTGGCGCAGGTGCACAGCGACCCGAACGCGGTGTTCTTCTACTCGTTCGTGCAGGCGCGCGCGACAGTGTATTGAGCCGGCGGGCTGCTCGGGCTTACTACGTCCGCGTTGCCGAGCGCCCCCCGCCAAGCAGGCCTACCGAGCTGCCGGAGCAGGCGTGGCGGCGTGTTCCAGGTCGCCGGTCAGCACCGTGCCGGCGGGCTCGTGCCAGATACGGCGCCACATCTGCGCCAGCACCTCGCCGATCTGATCGCGCGCCACCGGCGCGCGGTAGGCGGCCTGGATCTGTCGCGGCGTAATCGGTTGCCATTGCCCGTCTTGGCGATGCGCCACCACGAAGTTGAAGTTGTAGTCCGGCTCCAGACCCATGCGCAGGTCGCTGAGCATCAGCTCGTCATCGACCAGGCGTGCGCGCATGAAGCCGCGATTGAACCAGGTCAACCGGCGCACCGCGTCGAAACCGGCCACCTCGCCCAGGGCCTGGGTGTTGCTGGAATAGCCGCGAAACTGCATCGGTCCCTTGTCGGCCACCAGCGAGCGTTCGCCGATCACATAACCGTTGGGCGTCATCGCCACCACGCGCCACAGCAAGGTGTTGAGCGGCATCGGCACCGAGAAGCGCGGCGCATCCTTCAAGCCGAGCGCGGCCAGCGCACGGTCCGCCTCCTGGTCGACCATGTGCTTGGCCAGCAACGACCAGCCCAGATAGGCGGAGCTGAGCGCCAGCCCGATCACCAGCGCGTGCTGCGCGAGCGGCCGCGCGCGCGCAAACCATGCCACCGCGCAGGCCAGCAACAGCCATAGCGTGTAGGCCGGGTCGATGATGAAGACGCTCGACCACATTGCCGGATGCGGCTGCAGCGGCCACCACAGCTGAGTCCCGTAGACGGTGAAGGCATCCAGCAGCGGATGCGTGATCAAGGCCAGCTGGATCGCCCAGAACCAGCGCTTGGGCGCAGTGGCCACGCGCCCGTTGCCGTAACGGCGAAACAGCCACCAGATCAGCCAGCCCAGCAACGGCAGCACGAACAACGAATGGCTGGCGCTGCGATGCACCGTCATCAGCGTGACCGGATCGTCGGTCAGCGGCAGCAATACCAGCGCATCGAGATCGGGCAAGGTGCCCAGTGCGGCGCCGGCCAACAGGGCTGCACGGCGCTGTCCGGCCGGTGCGATGGCGGCAGCGACGGCGCCACCAAGAACGATCTGGGTCAATGAATCCATCGGCCGATGCTAGCAGGACGGGCATCGTCCAGTGCCATCACGTGCGTTCCGGCCGGCCGGCAGTCAGCCAGTAGCCGCAGTGCTCGCATCGCGCTGCGGCTCGCGGTCGAAAACGGCGCTGCAGCCGCCGTCCGCAGTCCTTGCACCAGGACAGCGAACGCTGCACGCCGCGCACGTCCGATGGCACATACCGGCAGCTGCGGTCTGCCGGCAGCTGCTGCGCCTGGCCAACCTCACGCCGCGCGCTGCTGCGCGGCATGAGGTTGCGGCGCCAGCTCGGCCAGCACGTCGCCGTGATGGTTGACCAGTTGCAGTGCGCCGGACTGCGTTTCGCGCAGCGCCGTCAGGCTCTCCACCCAGTCGCCGGTGTTGGCGTAGAGATGGCCGGCCTGCATGCGCAGTGCGGCGCGATGGATGTGCCCGCAGACGATGCCGTCCAGATCGCGACGCACCACATCGGCCAGGCCGGCCGCCACGAAGCGGCCGATGTAGCGCTCGGCCGCACCGCTGCGGCGCTTGAGGAACTCGGCCAGCGACCAGTAGCGCATGCCCAGGCGCCGCCGCAGACGATTGGTCAGCTGATTGCCGGTGAGGATGCGGTAATAGAGCCAGTCGCCAAATCGTTCCTGCAAGCCGCCGAAATGGGTTTGCGCGTCGTAATCGTCGCCGTGGGTGACCAGCAGCCGGCGCCCGTCCAGCAAGGTGTGGACGCTGCGTCGGCGCACCTGCATGGCCGGCATTACCAGGCCGCAGAAGCGGCGGATGGCACGGTCGTGGTTGCCGGGCACGTAGATGATCTCGGTGCCGCGCCTGGCCTGCGCATGCAGGGCGGCGATCACCTGCTGATGCGCCGCATCCCAGACCGCGCGCCGCTGCGACATCCACCACAGGTCGATGATGTCGCCGACCAGATACAGGGTCTGGCAACGCTGGCGGCCGATGAACGCGGCGATCTCGGCAGCATGGCAGTGCCGCGAGCCCAGGTGCAGGTCGGACAGGAACAGGGCGCGGACGGGAGGGTGCAATGTGGACACGTGCATGCGGACATCTCCAGGGCAAAAAATGTCGGCCGCGATCGGGCGCTGCGCAGGCAGGCTGCGCGCGCCGCCCGCAGGCATCGGCAGCGCGCTGACACAGATGCGCCCCGCAGCAAGCCGCGGCGTAGCACTGCAATCGGACGCGCGCATCCCGGCTCGTGGTCGCCATGGCAGCCATGCGCCCCTCGCCCCGGCACGCTGTCCGACGATATGGCTCATTCCCCTCCAGCGGCGTGGCTGCACGCAGCCATGCCGCCAGGCACGCGCGCATGCTGACCGGTCAGTACGACCGCTGCATGGCAAGCTGACGACACCCGGATGACCGTGCAAACCCCGCCACGACACGGGTTTAACGCCACAGCGGGCTGTTCAGGCGCACAATGCACGGGGTTGTCGGACGGTGTATCATCCGCACCCATCTTTTCATCCGAATCAAGGGATATAAGCCTGATGTCCAGCTACCTGTTCACCTCCGAATCGGTCTCCGAAGGCCATCCGGACAAGATCGCCGACCAGATCTCCGACGCAGTGCTGGATGCCATCCTGGCCCAGGACAAGCGCGCCCGCGTGGCGTGCGAGACGATGGTCAAGACGGGCGTGGCGATCGTTGCCGGCGAAGTGACCACCAGTGCCTGGATCGACCTGGAAGCGCTGACCCGCAAGGTCATTCTGGACATCGGCTACAACAGCTCCGACGTCGGCTTCGACGGCGAGACCTGTGGCGTGCTCAACCTGATCGGCAAGCAGTCGCCGGACATCAACCAGGGCGTGGATCGCAAGAACCCGGAACAGCAGGGCGCAGGCGACCAGGGCCTGATGTTCGGCTACGCGACCAACGAGACCGACAGCCACATGCCGGCCGCGATCCATCTGGCGCACCGCCTGGTCGAGCAGCAGGCCAAGATCCGCAAGAAGAAGAACTCGGCGCTGTCGTGGCTGCGTCCGGACGCCAAGTCGCAGGTCACCCTGCGCTACGAAGACGGCGTTGCGACCGCGATCGACGCGGTGGTGCTGTCGACCCAGCACGATCCTGGCATCAAGCAGAAGGATCTGGTCGAGGCCGTGCGCGAGGAAATCCTCAAGCCGGTGCTGCCGGCCAAGTGGCTGCACAAGGGCACCAAGTTCCACATCAACCCGACCGGCAAGTTCGTGATCGGCGGGCCGGTGGGTGATTGCGGCCTGACCGGCCGCAAGATCATCGTCGACACCTACGGCGGCTGGGCGCGTCACGGTGGCGGTGCGTTCTCCGGCAAGGATCCGTCCAAGGTCGATCGCTCGGCAGCCTACGCCGCGCGCTATGTGGCCAAGAACGTGGTGGCTGCCGGCCTGGCCGACCGTTGCGAAGTGCAGGTCTCCTACGCCATCGGCGTGGCCGAGCCGACCTCGATTTCGGTCACCACCTTCGGCACCGGCAAGATCGCCGACGAGCAGATCGAAAAGCTGATCCGCAAGCATTTCGACCTGCGTCCGTTCGGCATCATCCAGATGCTCGACCTGATCCACCCGATGTATCAGCAGACCGCGTCCTACGGCCACTTCGGCCGCAAGCCGAAGGACTTCTCCTACACCGACGCAACCGGTGCGCAGCACACCGCCACCGCGTTCTCGTGGGAAAAGACCGACCGCGCCGACGCCCTGCGCGCCGACGCCAAGCTGAAGTAAGCCAGCTGCTCCTGCGGGAGCGAATATAGTGAATTGCACATGGGCCGCTGATGCGGCCCATGTGCGTTTTGGTGGAGTGGATGCGTCCAACGAAGCACCACGGATGGATTCACTGCGTGTCCGGTTTTTTGATGCAGCCACCGCGTACTGACGAATCTCCGTGTTGGACGTCTAGTGGGGTTGTGCGAATGCTCCGGTCACTGATGCTTTGTTACTGAGGGCTTCGGCCACTGAAGGCGCTTGCACGCGTAGTGTCTGCCGATCAGCAGTGGAAATACTGGGAGCGCGGGGCCGTGTGGCGGCATGGACGCTGCCACCGGGCCTCCAGGGGCGGATTTACGGCGTGTCCCGACACCGGGTGCGCCGCCGCGCTGCCGGCCGACTCCGTACACCGATCGATCTTGCGCACGACACCTTGCGTTTCATGCATCTGCTTCGGTTTGCTGCGGGCGCTTGCACGCGTACCAGCGTGGGACACGCCGCAAGTACGTCCATGTAGGCTCTGGCGCGGCATCCATGCCGCTCAAGGTCCCACGCCGGCACCCGCGCAAGCACCACCGATCATTGTCGGCAACTGAGAGAAAAGCGGCGGCTGATTGACTGGTCGTGGCCTGGATCTTGTTTCTACCGCCACTACCTAACGACGAAGTGTTGAGGTGATCTCGACGACCTGGCCGACCCAATCCGCAGGCGCTACGTCTGCTTGAAAACAGTGCTTGCCGATCAGCAGCAGCAATGCTGGGAGCGTGGTGTCGCGTCCGGGGGCGGGACCGTGTGGCGGCATGGATGCCGCCACCGAGCCTCCACGGATGGATTTACGGCGTGTCCCGACACCGGATGCGGGGCCGCGCTGCCGACCAATTCCGTACTCCGATCAATCTTGCGCACGACATCTACCCGCTCCATGCGGATGCTTCGACGAGCTGAAGGTGCCTGCACATCGCAGCCCCGGCATTGCGTTCAAGGCTCACGTTGCAACTGTTGCTCCAACGCCTGAGCGAACGCCTTCAACGGACACGCCATGCGTTGCTCTGCTCTGCAAACTCCAAGCGCCAACTTCTGCTGCAACGGCGGATGTTCAAGATTTAGCGGCGCCAGCGTCCGCAGTTGATCCAGCGATTGCGCCAGATACCGCGCACGCACCACCTGCTGCCCATTCGGTTCGCGCCATAGCTCCAGCAGCAATGCACCACCCGGCGGCGGATCGTCGGCACCGTAGCCGGGGAGATGAAAGTGCACGCCCAGCAAACCGCTCAACGCAGCGATATGCGTATCACTGCCAACGAAGACCGAGACCTTTGGCGCCTGCAGATCGCCGAAGCGCTGCAGCACTTCGCGCGCCAGCGGTGCGCCCGAACGTGAGGCCATGTAATGCGGACGCGCGTAGATGTCGAACAACAAGGCATGCAGGCGCGAGACCTGCGCCAGCCGCTCGGGTGTGGCGCGGCCCCAGCCGACCTGTGACAGCGGCAGGCCTTCGGCGTATTGCAGCAGCAACACCTCGCCGGTGCCGGAGGTCAGATCGATCGGCCCACCCAGGGCCAGGCCGCGCCCGTTGACCGACGGCGCCAGCGTGGACGGCATCTGCGCGAAGTCGCAGGGCGTGCGCGTGCAACCCAGGATCTGCTGCATTGCCTGCAACTCGGCTGCGTGCCCTCGCAGCAATGCGGCGGGGCCACCGGTTTGCCTTTCGATCGCCGCAACCGCCGCCGTGCCATCGAACGGCACCGCGCCGGCTTCGATCGGGCGGAACAACGGATCGTTGCTGCCGGCCTGGCGATGTCCGGCGACGATCCCGCAGCCCGGTGCCAGCGCCTCGGCCAGCAAGGCGCCGCTGTCGATGGTGCGCTGATCGGTATTGGCCCAGACCGAGACGCTGCCTGCTGCCGGGCACCCGCCACGCGGTAGCACGCCCTGCTGCGCCAGCCATTGCCTTAGATAGTCACCGCTCAGCTGCACGCCGATGCGCCCGTGCGGCGTCAGCAGGCTGGCCGGTGTGGACCATTGCGGCCACGGCGCATCGGCATAGTGCGCTGCGGCGGCTTCGCCCTGCAGCGGTGCGCGCACGCCGTGCCGGAAGACAGCGACCACGCGTTCCAATTGCGCGGTCTGCGCGATTGCGGGCGGCCCGGGCGGACGCGGCGTGCAGCCGATCAGCAACAGCGCGCCGAGTGCGAGTGCCGGCATCCGCCATCGCGACCGCAGCGCTGTCGTCGCACGTTGCCTGGCACCTGCGTGCAACGGCGCATTGATCCCGCACGACGGCAACGACGCGATCCCCATCGCGTCGTTGCCGTCATCGCCTGCGGGCGTCTGTTCACCGCCCTGCCCCATTTTCTTCGCTTGCCTGGAACCCATACCTGTCAGTCATCCCGTTGTTCATCGCGGAATTTACCGGGCCAATGTGCAAGGCAGACGACACCTGGCGGAACTTATCCAACATGTCCGGGTAGCCACCACGCGGCGATGAATGCCCGGAAGCGGTCGCACGGTTGCGGTACCAGAGCGGCCAACACAAGAACGCTGACGGTCGTCAGGTAGGTGCGGACGCGCGCCCAGAATCGAAATGTACGAGTGGTCCGTGATGCTTCCGAGCACGGCCGCCCCGCATGCCGGCGGCGCAGTCGATGTGTTGGCCGCTCGAAGCGCGGCATCAGTTTTGTACACCCGCAACTCACCGCGTGGTGCGCCACTTTGAGTAGATCACCCGCGCACCGACCATCAGGACGCACTGCGCGAGGCCGCGCCGCGCTGACATGAGGTGGACCGGCATCCGTCCATCGACACACGCCTGCGCGGCGCGCCAGCTATCCGGGACCGTCGTGCTCCTGCGCCTGCATGCGACTGTATGCGTGCAGATCGGCCCACTCAGGTGCGCAGGAAGATTTCCACGCGTCGGTTGAGTTGTCGCCCGCCGGGGTTGTCCTGTCCATCCAGCGTATTGGGTGCCACCGGTTGCGATTCGCCATAGCCTTTTGCGCCGGCCGACTGCGCGGCACCGCGGGTGCGTAATGCGGCCAGCACCGCCTCGGCGCGGCGCTCGGACAGCGCCTGGTTATAGGCGTCGCTGCCCTTGGCATCGGTATGCCCGCGAACCTCCATGTCCTTGGCGCTGACCTTGCCGAGTGCGGCCGCCAGCACGTCGAGTACGCGCGCGGCGTCGGGGCGGATTTCGGCCTTGTCGAAGTCGAACAGGATGCGCTCGTTCAAGGTGATCAGATAGCCGCACGGTGCGCCGGGAAGTGCGAACTTCTGCAGCAGCGGGAAGCGCCCGGCCGGCGGCACCTTCGGCAGCGGCGGCATGCGCACTTCGCGCGGCGGGGTACCGACGGTGCCGGTGCCATTGCCGCGGTTCTGCACCAGTCCGTCCGGGCCGTTCCAGGTTCCCGAGCCGTCGGCGTTGATGGTGATCAGACCGCGCGGGCCGTTCCAGGTGCCGCTGCCATCGCCGTGGTTGTCGACCAAGCCGCTCTTGTCGCTGTTCCAGGTGCCTGCCCCCTTTCCGTCCAGACTGATCAGGCCGGCCGGGCCGTTGTAGGTACCAGCGCCGCTGGCCTGGACCTGGATGATCGCGTCGTCGCCACCGGCGCCGCTGGCGTTGATGGTGCCGCTGCCGTCGGCATTGACGCGGATCAGGCCGCCGTCGAAGTTGGCGTTACCGCTGCCATCGGCCTTGAGGTCGAATAGCCCGCCGTCGCCGTTGCGCAGCAGATTGCCGTTGGCATCGACACTGGTGATGCCGGCGTCGTTGATCAGGCTGCCGCCATCGCCGCAGCGTGCCGGCGTCACGCTGACGCCTTCGATCGGGTCGAGAATGTCCTGCAGCGAGGCTTCCAGCGCGCGTTGCGCCGGGGTCACGCCGGCAATCTCCGGCACCACGATCGACGGGATGGCCGGGAATTCGGGCACCGCTTCATCGGCGACCGGTGGCGATGCGGATGGAGGCGCTGCGGTCTGCGCTGCCGGCGGCGTGGCGCCCGCAGGGTCGGCTACCTCGCGTTGCCCTTCGCCGCGGCCGCAGCCGGCCAGCAGCAAGGGCACCCAGATCACTGCCGACAGCGTCTTGCGCATTGCGTCTTCCCTGGTTCGAGCGTGTTCGAGAACCGCCTGATAGCACGGGCCAGGTAAACAACGCGCTAAACGCGGCCAACGCAACGACTGCGCGACCGTCAGGCAGTGCGGTCGGTGCCGGGATCGGCATGCTCGTGCACTCCGCCTCCTGCGCGTCGTCCGCACCCACCGGATGACCGCGTGTTGCCCAGGTTTGCCGGCCCAGGCGTGAGCGATCGCAACGCCGGGACGCGTACCGGACAATGGTGCGCATTGGCAGCGGACAAACTCCACACCCCGCGGTGCGTGACTAGTAGCCACACCTTCCAGCGAGGGTGCAGCGCACTCAGAACGTCGCAGGCGTCGCAGCCGGACGCGCGGCCTGCGCCTGGTTTGTGCCTGCCGCTTCGGCTTGCAGCTGCTCGTGCAGGATGCGGCGAATTTCCAGAATCGCCTGCGGGGTTTCCTGCACGCTATGCCAGGAGGTCACCACCAGCTCCGACTCGGCACCGTCCAGATGCGCGCTGCGATACGGCACCAGGCCATCGTCGGACTCGGCCAGCGGCACCTGCGGTTTTTCGCGCCCGACAATGGTGTGGTAATGCACCTGCGGTGAGATCGGCAGGTCCATGCTGGCGCGCACGAATGGGTCGGTATCGCGCAGGTTGTCGATGCTGGTCGGTGGCAGCAGGCGCCGCTTGCGTCGCGGGTCGTCGCCCTGGCCGCCACGCTCGCTGCTAGCTAGGTCCTGAAACACATCGCCGAAGCGATCCAGCAAGGCGATCGGCAAACGCACCAGGCGGCCGACAAAGCGCCCGAGACCACCTTCAGCCAAGGGCGTGCCGCGATGCGGCGCGGCGATGAAGATGGCGCGGTCGACCTGCGGCATTGGCGAAAAATGCAGCAACGGCGACAACTTCGCGCGGATGCGTGCGCCGCGCTCGCCGTCCAGCCGGTAGTCTTCCAGCAGCGAATTCCACAGGCGCTCGCCCGACGAAGACACCAGCAGGCGCCCGATCACCCCGCCCATGCTGTGGCCGATCAACACCATGTCGTGCGATGCGATCGCCGTGCCGGACGGATCGAAGTGCTGCAGGCTGCGCTCCACCAGGGCCTGGATTTCGGCGCGGTTGACCGCCACCGGCGCATTGGTGGGGTAGTACACCTGCCAGATCTGGTAGCGCTGGCGCAGCGCTTCATCGCCCATCACTTCGTTGGCGACATTGACCCAGGCTTCCGGGCTGCTGGCAAGGCCATGCAGCATCAGCAGCACGCGTCGGTTCGGGTCGTAGGGCTGCATCAGATACAGATGCGGGCGGTCGATGCCGCGCGCGCTGCCCAGCATCGAGCGCAGGGACTGCGCGGCAAACCCGGACCTGGCCAGCCACAGGCCATACGCGGCGGTGAAGTTGGCCGCCAGCGGCACGCGCTGGCCATGCAGTACCACTTCGTTCTGGCGATACGGGTCGTAAGGCACCACGGTGACGGCACGACCGCGCAGCACCGCATCCAGCGTATCGCCCTCGAAGCGCAGCAGCAGCGTTGCCGGTGCATACGGCATCTCGCTGAAGGTGGGCAATGGACGCTCAGGTGTCGCGACAGCGGCAGCAGATTGTTGCAAGGCCAGTCCGGCAGGGTCGCCGACCACCTGCGGGTCCACCTCGGCCACCAGTTCGGCGCCGAAGCCGTCGCGTCGATACGTGCTGCGCAGCCCATCGAAGCGCAATGCCGAGGCGGCAAAGATCGCGCGCGGCGTGTTGCCGCCGCCCGGCAACCGATATGCAGACATGTCGATACCGACCTGCCAGCGGCCTATGCTGGTCGGTTCGCGCTCGCTCTGGCCGGTCTGCTGCGCGCGTGCGAACAGGCGTTCGATCACCTGCTGCACGGCGTAGTTGTAGTAGTCGCGCACCTGCGTCTGGCGATTTTCGAACGCACGCGCACTGGGCGCCCGATCGGTGAAAAACAGGTACGCGTACGCATGCCGCGCGGCCTCCAGCCAGGCGTCGACTGCGGCATCGCTCATGGTTGTCGGGTCGCGCCCGCCCAGCGCAATCGCATGTGCGGTCCATAGCTCGGCCTGCGTTGCCAGCCGGCGCTCATCGCCGATGCCTGCGACGGTGGCGAGTTGCTGCAGGCAGGGCAGCGGGTCGCTGCGGCAGGCCTTGGGTTGCAGACCGGCCACCTGCACCGTCTCGCCGCTGGCCTGGCTCAACGCGCCGGTGCTGAGCACATCGCCACGCGTGCGCGCGATGAAGTCGCCGCTGCTGTGCGATTGCACCGTGACCATGGCGCAGCCGCTCAGCCACAGGCTCGCCAGTACGCCCGCCAGCACCGCGGCGGTACGGCATCCACGCAGGCAAGCCTTCACCGGGGTGCGCTCGCGGTGGCCCCAGGCGCCGGTGCCTGCGGCATGCCGGCGCGGATGCGCTCGGAAAAATCGGCCGCCTTGTCGGCAGCGATCGCGCGTGCGGTGAAATGCCCGCGCTGCTTCAGTGTGGCGAAGTCGTAGCCGGGCATCAGCCCATCGTGATCGTAGGCGTATGCGTCGGCGTAGCCGGACAGCAGCAGGCGATGATCCAGCGGCAATGTGGGCTGCAATTGCCGCGCCAACGCAAACACGATCGTGGTGCAGTTGCTGGTGAGCGTGTTGTAGAACGCCGGCGCGCGATTCAAGTCGCTGGCCAGGCCCACGTAGCCCATGAACATGCGGCGCAGCCCGGCCTTGGGAATCGCCAGCCGATACAGATACATGTCCTCGCCGCGCACATTGGTGCGCACGCGCAGGATGTCGCGCTCGTCGGCGGCGACCAGGGTCTCTTCGAAACTGCGGAAAAACCCGCCCAATGCCGAGAACGACTCGTCGCGCTCCTTGCGGATTTCCAGCGAGAACACCACGTGCGAGCCGTCGTCGAAACCGAACGACACCAGGGTGTGCGCGATCGCCGGGCCCATCCAGTACGACAGCGCCAGATCGGCGCTGACCAGACGGTCCAGATCGTACTGGCGGGTTTCCCAGCGCGGCTGGTAGTCGGTTTCGCTATGCCAGTCGAAATTGCGCACGTTGTGCAGCGTGACGATGTTGCCGTGCACCTCGGGCTGCAGGCGCTGGGCGACATCGTCGGCCCAGTCGCGGTCCTGGCTGGGCTGCATCATCCACCACGACACCGCCAGCACCGCAAATGCCGCACTGAAGATGCCCACCAAGGCCCAGTTCTCGCGGCCACGGCGCAGGCCCCACAACGCCGCGATTGCCATCGCGCACCACGAACCCACCCACGCCGCGCGCACGAACGCATTGCCGGTCAGTGCGAAATAGATCGCCAGCCCGCCCCAGAGCGCGGCCAGCACCAGCGCCCCCCGCAACGTCCAGCGCCCGACGCGCGAACGCGTGGCCGGTTTCATCGGGTGCCGCCTTCCGGCACCTGCATGCCCAATGCCTGCATCAACAGATCGGCCGAACGATGGGCGAGGCGTTTGCGTTCGGACTCGTCATTGCCGCGCAGGCAGCTGCCCAGCATGTCGATCACCAGCAGCAGCTGTTCGTCGTCGACATCGGCACGGCACAGGCCGGCGTCGCGGGCGCGATGCACGAATGGCAGGAAGATGCGCACCACGCGCCGGTCGGCGGTTTCCACCGCCGGGTGCGCGCGTTCGATGGACCGCCAGAAATCCACCAGCGGCGCGGACTGGGCGATGTGCTCGGCCACGTCGTGCAGCAGCACGGCCAGTCCGTCCGGGCGCTCGGCCAGATCGGCGGCCAGCCGCTCCAGGCCATCCAGGCCGCGGGTCATCAGCGCGGTCATCAGCGCGAGCCGGTCGGGGAAATTGCGGTACAACGTGGCGCGGCCAAGGCCGGCACGCTCGACCACCAGTTCCAGCGGGGCATTGACGCCGTGTTCGCTGAACACTTCGTCGGCGGCATCGAGTATCTGCCGGCGGCGCAGCGCGGCATCAGGGCGGGAAGTCGTCATCGCGGCATTATCGGACAGATTTGTCCGGTTACGCCAGAGTCCGCTTGTCGATTTCGCGCCCTCTCCGACCAACGGTCGGATCGGATTGGACCATCGAATCCGACGGTCCAATCAGCGAACCGGATCAGCCGGTGTTCTGCACGCCTTGCGAGACGCCGTTGACGCAGGCGACCAGCGCGCGCAGCAGTTCGTCGTCCTCGCCATCGGTGGCACGCCAGCGTTGCAGCAGGTCCACCTGCAGCACGCTGATCGGGTCGATGTAGGGGTTGCGCAGACGGATCGACAAGGCCAGCCGCGGGTCGTGCTGCAGCAGCGACTGCTGGCCGGTCAACGCCTTCACCCAGCCCTTGGTCAGCGCCAGCTCGGCGCCGATGGTCGGGAAGAACCGCTGGTGCAGGTCGCCCGACAGCCGCGAGAACAGCTCGGCGATGGTGAGATCGCCCTTGGACAGCACCATCGCCACGTCGTCGAGGAAGGTGCGGAAGAACGGCCAGTCCTGCGCCATCTCGCGCAAGGTGTCTTCGTGCCCGGCATCCACTGCCGCCTGCAGGCCGCTGCCCACGCCGTACCAGCCCGGGATCACCGCACGCGCCTGGCTCCAGGCGAACACCCACGGAATCGCGCGCAGGTTGGACAAGGCCGCGTCCTGGCCGAGCCGGCGCGACGGGCGCGAGCCCAGAGTCATGCGTTCGATCACGTCGATCGGCGTGGCGCGGCGGAAGTACTGCATGAAATCCGGCGCGCCGACGAAGGCGCGGTACGCCACGGTGCTGCGTTCGGCGACCAGGTCCATCACCGGCCGCCAGCGATCCTCGCGCGGCTCGGGCGCACGCGGGCGCAGGCTGGACAGCAGCACCGCGCCGGTCATCTGTTCCAGCGAGCGCAGCGCCAGGGCACGGATGCCGTACTTGCGATGGATCACCTCGCCCTGCTCGGTCACACGCAGCCGGCCATCGACACTGCCACGCGGTGCGGCATCCAGCGCGCGGCTGGTCTTGCCGCCGCCACGTGCGATCGAGCCGCCACGGCCGTGGAAGAAGGTCAGCCGCACGCCCAACTCGGCGGCGGCTTCGAGCAGTTCCACCTGCGCGCGCTGCAGCCCCCAGCGCGAGGCGGTGATGCCGCCGTCCTTGCCGCTGTCCGAATACCCGAGCATCACCATCTGCGTATCACCGCGCGCGGCCAGATGCTGGCGGTAGACCGGGTCGGCCAGCAGATCCTGCACGGTGCCGGTACCGCCGCGCAGATCGTCCACGGTTTCGAACAGCGGCACGATATCCAGCGGCACCGCGCCGGCGTCGTCGACCAGGCCGCCGCGTCGCGCCAGCGCCAGCACGGTGAGCACGTCGGCGCGGTTGTGCGCCATCGAGATGATGTAGCTGCCCAGCGCATCGGCGCCGTGGCGGCTGCGCGCATCGGCAAGCGCGGCAAACACCGCATCCAGCCGCGCATTGCCTTCGTCATCCACGCGCGGCAATGCCTGCTCGCCGGCTGCATACGGACCGAGCAATGCAGCGCGCTGCCTGGCATCCTGTTCGTCCCAATCCGCCTGGCCGAGTGCATCGGCCACTGCACGTGCATGCACGCTCGATTCCTGGCGCACATCCAGACGCGCTAGGTGGAAGCCGAAGGTGCGCACGCGCCACAACAGGCGGCGCACCGCGAACCAACCGGCGTGCAGGCCCTTGTTGGCCTGCAGGCTGTCCAGGATCAATTGCAGATCGTGTTCCAGCTCGGACGGGCTGGTGTAGGCACCCTCGGCATCGTCCAGCGTGGCCTGCAGGCGCGCGCGCATCAGATCGTTGAGCAGCCGGTACGGCATGTCGCCGTGGCGCGGACGCGAGCGTGCGGCGTCCTGCGGCAACAGCGCGCGGTAGCGCTGCAGTTGCTCGCTCAATGCCGGGCTCACCGCCACCAGCGTGGTCGACTGGCTGAGCAGGCTGGCCAGTTGCCAGAGTTCCTTCTGATAACGGTCCAGCACCGCACGCCGTTGCGCATCCAGCGTGCCGGCAATGGTGACGGCATCCACGTTGGGGTTGCCGTCCATGTCGCCGCCGACCCAGGTGCCGAAGCGCAGCAACCGCGGCAGGGTCGGCACGCTACCGTAGGTTTCTTCGATGGCGTGTTCGAGGGTTTCGTACATCACCGGGACCACGCGATACAGCACCTGGGTGAGATAGAAGCCCACATGCTCGCGCTCGTCCTCCACGGTCGGGCGCACCGGCGAGGAGTCAGCGGTCTGCCAGGACGCGGTCAAGGCCATGCGGAAGCGCGCCGCGTCGGTGGCGCGCTCGTTGGGCGTGCGCATGCCGTCCAGGTTGTCGACCAGGCTGGCGACCATCAGCTGCTCTTTTTCCAGCAGCGCGCGGCGCACCGCTTCGGTGGGATGCGCGGTGAACACCGGTTCCACGTCGATCCGCGGCAACCACTCGCTGAGCTCGTCCAGCGTCACGCCCTGCGCCTTGAGCCTGCGCAAGGCATCGTGCAACCCGTCCGGCTGCGGCGTGTCGGTGCCGCTGCGCTGGTATTCGCGGCGGCGGCGAATGCGGTGCACGCGCTCGGCGATGTTGACCACCTGGAAATAGGTGCTGAAGGCGCGCACCAGCGACTCGGCCTCGCGCGGCTCGCGCCCGGCCAGCTGCTCGCTCAGCGTCGACGGCGGTGCATCGCTCTCGCGGCGCGCAATCGCCGTGGTGCGGACGCGTTCGATCTCATCGAGGAATTCCGCAGAGACCTGCTCGGCGAGCAGGTCACCGACCAGTGCACCGAGCCGACGCACATCGTCGCGCAAGGCAAGATCGGGGGTAGCGAACACAAGACTGCTGCGGTACTCGTTCATCGGAAACGCACACCCTCTCAAGCGCAAAGTCGTCGAAGACTAACCCAAAAGGATTAGATGATCGCGACCGGCACGACGGTTTCAACACCAACCATCGTGCCTGCCCATGACCCCGTAGGAGCGCGCTGGCGCGCGATGGGGCTTCCCGGTGATGCCCCATCGCGGACAGGCCCGCTGCTACGCGAGGTGGCTGTTCTGGTCATGCTGCGTCGCGCCCGGGTGCGCTCCTACCGGTGATCGCGGCAATCGCGTGGACGGCGCAGCGAATCTTCCCGGGACGCGAGGCGGACGCATTCGCCGTAGGAGCGCACCCGGGCGCGACGAGGCGTTATCGATAAAGCCGCATCGCGCCCAAGCGCGCTCCTATCGGTGCCAGCGCGCCACCGATCACCGCGTGCGCGTCGCGCCGGTCTCCTTCATCGGCTCGCCGAGATTGGTCTTCAACCACTGCTCGCTCTCGGCCAACATCTGCAGGATCGACTGCCGCGCGCGATACGCATGCGATTCGTTGGGCAGCAGCACCAGCCGCACGTCACCGCCCAGGCCCTTGATCGCGGCGAACATGCGCTCGCTCTGGATCGGGAAGGTGCCGGTGTTGTTGTCGTCCTGGCCGTGGATCAACAGCAGCGGATCCTTGATCTTGTCGGCGTAGTTGAACGGCGACATCGCCTGATACACCGATTGCGCCTGCCAGTAGTTGCGCTCCTCGGCCTGGAAGCCGAACGGGGTGAGCGTGCGGTTGTAGGCACCGCTGCGTGCGATGCCGGCCTTGAACAGCCGCGTGTGCGCGAGCAGGTTGGCGGTCATGAAGGCGCCGTAGGAGTGCCCGCCGATGGCGATGTGCTCGCGGTCGGTGACCCCGCGCCGCACCACTTCGTCCACCGCGGCCTGCGCATCGGCGACCAGCTGCGGCACATAGGTGTCGTTGGGTTCGGCATCGCCTTCGCCGACGATCGGCATGGTCGGGTTGTTGAGCACCACATAGCCGATCGCCAGAAACGCCTGAGGCCCCCAGTAGCTGATCGCGTTGAAGCGATAGGGCGAGTCGGTGACCTGGCTGGCGGTGTCGGCACTCTTGAACTCGCCCGGATAGGCCCACATCAGCAGCGGCCGCGGGCCGTCGCGCTTGGGGTCGTAACCGGGCGGCAGCAGCAGCGTGGCAGTGAGGTCCACGCCATCGGCGCGCTTGTAGCGGATCTGCTCCTTCTGCACGCCGCGCAACTGCGGCAGCGGATGGGCGAAATGCGTCAACGCCCGCGGCGCAGGCGCTGCATCGCCCAGCGCCTGCACGACATAGTTGGCCGGCTCCTCGGGCGACTCGCGGCTGAGCAGCAACTGCGTGCCTTGCGCATCCAGCAATGCCAGCGGTGCGGAATAGCTCGGCGCCTGCGAATGGAACAGGCGCGTGGCGCGCCTGCTCTGCAGATCGAAGCGATCCACGAACGGGCGGTCGCCTTCCGGCGAGGCGCCCTTGCCGAGCAGGAACAGGCTGTTGCCATCGGCGCCGGTCTGCAGCAGCGTGCGGCCCTTGCCGTCGGCCACGGTCGCCGGCGTGCCGGGATCGTTGTAGCGGTCCTGCGAGGAGCGGTCCCACAGCAATTCGGGCGCGCGCTGCGGCTGGTCCGGTGCAATGCGCCACTGCTTGGTGCGGCGGGTCTTCCACCAGCTTTCGCTGAGGATGGCCAGATCGCCGCGGCCCCACTGGATGCCTTCGAAGCGGCTACCCAGTTGCGCCAGCGTGACCGGCGCGCGCGTAAATGGCGCAGCCTGCATCAGCACCGCATCACGGATCTTGCTCTCGCGTGCCGGGTCGCCGCCGTCCTGCGCCTCGGCCCAGACCAGCGTGGCCGGCGCATCGACGCGCCAGGCGATGTCGCGCACGCCGGTGGGCACGGCATCGTTGCCGGTCGGCAGGCCTTCCACCAATGGCAGCCTGGCGATCTGGCGCACCAGTTTGCCCTGCAGGTCCAGCACCTCGATACGGCGTGCGAAGTTGTCCGCCGGCACCAGATACGAGAACGGCCGTTCGCTGCGTTCGCTCAGGATGTAACGGCCATCCGGCGACACCGACAGATTGAGATAGATGCCGGGCGTGGCGATCGGGCGCACCTGCCCGCTCACGCTGATGATGATGGGCTGGCCGGTGGCGTAATACTCGAACACGCGCGCATCGGCCTCGTTGCGCAGCAGGTCCTGATAGGTCGGCAGCGAGCGCACGCCGGCAGCGGCGCTGGTCTGCTGGATCGCCGGGCCGTCCGGCACCGCATCGCGGGTGGGCGGCGCGCCCTGCCCGGCCACTTGCTGCTGCAGCAGCAGGCCGCTGCCATCGGGCAACCAGCGCAGATCGTCGTTGACACTGGTGTTCAAACCGGCCACCAGACGCCGCGCCTGCCCGGCCGCCACGTCCACCAGCCACAGCTCGTTGGCACCGCTGGCCGCGTCCTCGCGGCGGAACGCCAGGTAGCGCTGATCCGGCGACCAGCTCAACGTGGCCAGCGACAACGGTGACGGCAGCCCGGCGATCTGCCGCTCGCTGCCGTCGGCCACCGACAGCAGCCACAGCTTGTCGGCAAAGGAGAACCGGCTGCTGGCAAAGGTTTTGGGATGGATGCGCAGGCCGGCCAGCTTGAGTTCGGGCTGGGCCACCTCGGCGATGTCCGGCAACGCCGGCAACTGCAGCATCGCGCCCAGGTCGCGTTTGGGCGACAGGTGCAGCAGCGGCGCGCGCGGGGCGTCCACCACTGCCTGCAGCGCCTTGGAGGGCAGTTGGTAGCCAGTGCTTGCCGCAGCGGCAGGCGGGCCAGCCGGCGCGACGGCTGCGGCCGCAGCCAGTGGTGCGCTCAGCGCCAGTACGCCTGCCAGGGCCCATCGCTGCTGCCGCCTGCCGTGCCGTGCATCGGGTGTCGCCTGCATTGTCCATCCCCAGTGTCGATCGACTCCGGACCATAGCAGCCACGCGCCCCCCGCTCCCCGCTCCCCTGCCGTTGGTTGGGGCGCGTGCCACTTCAAGCCGGCCAATTCATGCCGGAGGGGGGTGCTGCCGATATAATCAACGCTCTCGTCGAGGGGCGCTGCGACCGGTATGGCGGACTGATCCGCCAACTGCACGAAAAGTGCAGGAAATACGGCCAGGCTCGACAAGCATTCATCGTTCAACGGCGCCCCGCATTGCAGACATTGATCTGCTTACCGGAGCTATTGCATGAACGCTGTCACGAAAATCGCCCCACACACCGATTACAAGATCGCCGACCTCTCCCTGGCCGATTGGGGCCGCAAGGAGCTGGACATCGCCGAGCACGAGATGCCGGGTCTGATGTCGATCCGCCGCAAGCATGCGCAGACCAAGCCGCTGAAGGATGTACGCATCACCGGCTCGCTGCACATGACCATCCAGACCGCGGTGCTGATCGAAACGCTCAAGGACATCGGCGCCAACGTGCGCTGGGCCTCGTGCAACATCTTCTCCACCCAGGACCACGCGGCCGCCGCGATCGCCGCCTCCGGCACGCCGGTGTTCGCCTGGAAGGGCGAGACGCTGGAAGAGTATTGGGATTGCACCCTGGACGCGCTGACCTTCACCCTGCCTGACGGCACCCAGACCGGCCCGGAGCTGGTGGTGGACGACGGCGGCGACGTCACCCTGCTGATCCACAAGGGCTATGAGCTCGAAAATGGCAGCACCTGGGTCGACGAGCCGGCCTCCTCGCACGAGGAAGGCGTGATCAAGGCGCTGCTCAAGCGCGTGGCCGTCGAGCGTCCGGGTTACTGGACCCGCGTGGTCAAGGACTGGAAGGGCGTCTCCGAAGAGACCACCACCGGCGTGCACCGCCTGTACCAGATCGCCGAAGCCGGCAAGCTGCTGATCCCGGCCATCAACGTCAACGACTCGGTCACCAAGAGCAAGTTCGACAACCTGTACGGCTGCCGCGAGTCGCTGGCCGATGGCCTCAAGCGCGCGATGGACGTGATGCTGGCCGGCAAGGTCGCGGTGGTCTGCGGCTATGGCGACGTCGGCAAGGGCAGTGCCGCCTCGCTGCGTGCCTACGGTGCCCGCGTGATCGTCACCGAGATCGACCCGATTTGCGCCCTGCAGGCGTCGATGGAAGGCTTCGAGGTCAACACCATCGAATCCACCCTGGGCCGCGGCGACATCTACGTCACCACCACCGGCAACAAGGACATCATCACCGTCGAGCACCTGCAGGCAATGAAGGACCAGGCCATCGTCTGCAACATCGGCCACTTCGACAACGAGATCCAGGTCGATGCGCTGAACGCACTCAAGGGCGTGGAAAAGATCAACATCAAGCCGCAGGTCGACAAGTACGTGTTCGGCAACGGCAATGCGATCTTCCTGCTGGCCGATGGCCGCCTGGTCAACCTGGGCTGCGCCACCGGCCACCCGAGCTTCGTGATGTCCAACTCGTTCGCCAACCAGACCCTGGCGCAGATCGACCTGTGGGAAAAGCGCGACAGCTACGAGAAGAAGGTCTACATCCTGCCCAAGCACCTGGACGAAGAAGTGGCACGTCTGCACCTGGAAAAGATCGGCGTCAAGCTGACCACCCTGACCAAGGACCAGGCCGACTACCTCGGCGTGGACGTGGCCGGCCCGTACAAGCCGGATCATTACCGCTACTGATCAGCCGGGCGGTTGATTGCCCGGATGTCACCGCTTGAACAGAACGGGCGCCGCAAGGCGCCCGTTTTCTTTGCAGGATGCTGGATGGCCCCGCGTGCAAGCGGCCCCACATGGCGACCAATTTGCGTTCGTGCCATGCGGCATCGACATGCATCGCATGGATGCAACGCCTCGAGCAAGACACCATGGAATCCAGCACGCCGGGTAGCCTTGCCGTCGGCGTGCCAGCTGTTGCCGTGTGCGATACTCGCGCAAGGCTTGTGACTTACCTGCGTGGCAGCAAGACCGGTCAACCACTAGGTAACACCCATCGTCAAAAGGAACCAACATGGGCGGCTTCAGCATCTGGCACTGGATCATCGTTCTTTTCTTCTTCTGCAGCATTGCTGCCGTGATCAGCCTGATCGTCTGGGTCGCAAAGCGCGCGTCGCGCAAATCGACTGTGGCAACGACGGGGTCAGCAGTGCCGAAGAGCGCTCAAGCCAGACTGCTGGAGCTGGACACGCTGAGGTCGCAGCAATTGATCACCGATGCGGAGTACCAACAGCGCCGCAGCCATATCCTCAGCGAGATCTGAGCAACGGCTGCAACGCATGAACCATGTTTCCGCTGTCCTGGATCAACATGTCCATGTGATCTGCGACAGTGCCATGCGCCAGCGATTGCTGACGCGTGGCAGTTCGATGCAAGACCGCATCAGTCTGAGCTTCAAGAGCTCTGAAGAACTTTCCGAAATCCTCAGCCTGCTGCAGTCACTGCAGGTTCCCTTTGCCGACGCACCTGCGGGTTGGCCGCCGGCGGCCGTCTTTGCGCAGCTCAGGGATCAGGGACTGGTGCAAGGCGCGATCACTACCGTCGTATGGGTCGCCCCGGACATGCCCGTGCTCGGCGTCGGCTAGCACGCATCTGCGCCAGGGGTGCCGGCAGCTGATCCGGTGCAATCCACGCAATGCCGCGCTTGAGAATGTCGCGCTGCGGCAAGTCCGAAAACTGCAGACGCAGCTCGGCTCTGCAGTCCCACCTGCAGCTACGTTTGTGCTCGACGAAAGCAAGCGCCCGCGGTGGCGAGCGGCACCGCACCGCCACGCCTGAGTTCAAGAGCAGCGCTGCGTTCCCTGCCGCGCGGAAGAATTGCACGACACGCCGTGGCTATCCGCCCGCTACGGCCGCCAGTTCGCATTGCGTTCCCAGAACGCCACGCTGCGCCGGTAGGCATCACGGTCCAGTGCCACACCGGAGCCGCCCTCGTCCACGCCCAGTGCATTGCGCAGCATGGTGATGGGCGCCATCGGAATTTCTTCCGGCTCGGTGGTGTAGAGGCAACCGACCACGCCCCAGTCGGCGTCGATCGGCGCGCCCTCCTTGGCCAGCTGATCGCGGCTATAGAGGATCGGCAGCAGATACGTCGCCACCGGTGGCTCCACACCTTCGAACCAGCGCACCAGCACCGGCAACTCCTGCGTGCTGCGTGCCTCGTAGCCGGAGCGCAGCTGGTGGCGGTTGTCGTCGGTGATCGGTTCAGTGAGGCAGCGCGTCGAGGTCCAGTTGCGGTGCACATGCAGCTGGCAGAACGGCGCATAGCCTTCGATCACGCGCACCGGCGCCTCTTCATTGAGCCGCTGGATGAACTGCTCGGGCGTGCAGTCCTGGATGGCGTTGCGACGACCATCGCGGGGAAACAGACGGGTGCGGGCAAACGGTGTGAGAACGATGGACATGACGGTGGTGGGTGGCAAAGAACGCCAGGGTAGCCTGCAGCCCTGCCATGCGGCCACCTACCAGATCAGATCGTCCGGCACCTTGAACTGGCTGTAATAGTCGTCGTCGCTGTCCGGCGCCGAAGGCGTGCTGCTACGGCCATGATCCAGCACCACAGTGTCCGCATCGCGGCTGTAGATCTTGTCGGCGGCGGAGCGCGGAATCAGCTCGAAGCCATCGCCATGCCGCACGATCACCAGCGCTCCGCTGGCCAGCTGGCTGCGCAGCGTGGGATTGACCAGCACGCTGCGGATGACGCGGCCGTCGTTGAAGCGGTAGTCGATCTCGCCATCGCGCTTGACCTTGTTGGTCTCCACGATCTGCCGGACCTGGGCCAGTACTTCCTGCCGCCGCAGCTGCAGCTTGCGTTCTTCGGCCAGCGCGCGATCACGCTCGGCGCGCTCGGCCTGTAGCCGCGCCGCGTCCACCTTGTCGACCTCGGCCGGCACCACGGCCGCGCCCTTGGCATGACGCTGCTTGTTCTGCTCGCGCGCGACCTTGTCCACCTGGGCCTTCTTGACCAGGCCGGCCTTGAGCAGTTGTTCTTGCAGCGGATTGCGCATGGGAGGGGAACCGGTGAATGTGCGCCCAGTTTACCGCGCCCCGCGCCACCCAGCCTGACTGCCCAAGCCCGCCCCGGCTGCAGCACCGCGCCGTACCGCAGTACCGCGATCCACCGGCACCGCGCAAAGCGCGACCTGCATCGGTTTTTTTGCAGGTACTCGCATTGAATACGTATGCACAACAGCGATGTTGCGCCGCGATGCACGCTTAGCATCACCGCGCGCTGCACGCCGTGCGCGCGCTTTCCGGAACAGGGGCCGGAGGCCTTGATGCGGGCATCGCACAGCATGCGTGTGCTCGCGCTTACCGACTGGAGATCCATCCGATGCGCGATACGCACACTCCACCCCCACCCTCACGGCTTCAACGCAGCTCGCGGCTGCTGCTCGCCGCGCTGGTGCTGCTGCTGACCACCGCCAATGTGCAGGCCGATGTGATCCTGCACGCCTTCAATTGGCCGTATGCCACCGTAGAGGCACGCGCCAAGCAGATTGCCGACGCCGGCTATCGCAAGGTGTTGGTCGCTCCCGCCTATCGCTCGCAAGGCAGCGCGTGGTGGGCACGCTACCAGCCGCAGGATCTGCGCGTGATCGATGGCCCGCTGGGCGACACCGCCGCGTTCTCGCGCATGGTGCAGGCGCTGGCCAATAACGGTGTGGAAACCTATGCCGATGTGGTGCTCAATCACATGGCCAACGAGGCCGCGACACGTTCGGATCTCAACTACCCCGGCAGCGCCGTGCTCGCGCAATACGCTGCGAATCCAGGCCGTTACGACACCTTGCGTCTGTTCGGCACCTTGCAATCGAATTTCCTGAGCGCCAGCGATTTCGGTCCGGCCCAGTGCATCACCAACTACAACGACGCCTACCAGGTGCGCACCTATCGCATCTGCGGTGGCGGCAGCGATCCGGGCCTGCCCGACCTGGTCGGCAACGATTGGGTGGTGCAGCAGCAGCGCGCCTATCTGCAAGCGCTGAAGGGCCTGGGTGTGACCGGCTTCCGTGTCGATGCGGCCAAGCATATGAGCTTCGACCATCTCAATCGGGTCTTCGATGCGGGCATTCGTTCCGGCGTGTATGTGTTCGGCGAAGTGATCACCGGCGGCGGCAGCGGCAATGGCGATTACGACCAGTTCCTGGCGCCGTACCTGCAGTCCACGCCGCATGCGGCCTATGACTTCCCGTTGTTCAACGCGGTGCGCAATGCATTCGCCATTGGCGCCAGCCTGCAGCAGCTGGTGGATCCCGCGTCCACCGGACAGGCGTTGCCGGGCAATCGCGCGGTGACCTTCGCCGTCACCCACGACATCCCCAACAATGCCGGCTTCCGCTACGCCATCCTCGACCCCGTCGACGAGACGCTGGCATACGCGTATCTGATCGGCCGCAACGGCGGCATGCCGATGGTCTACACCGACAACAACGAAAGCGGCGACAACCGCTGGGTCAACGCCTACCTGCGCGACGACCTGCGCCGCATGATCGGCTTCCACAACGGCGTGCAAGGCAGCGACATGCAGGTGCTGTCGTCCAGCTCCTGCCATGTGCTGTTCCGGCGCGGCAGCCTGGGCATCGTCGGCATCAACAAGTGTGGCAATCCGGTCACCACCACCGTGGCGATGAATGGCAGCGTGCTGTACTGGAATGCGGATTATGTGGATGCACTGGGCTCGGGCAGCGTGGTGCGCATTTCCAGCGGCTCCTATACCTTCACGCTGCCGGCGCGCGGTGCACGCATGTGGCGCCGCTGAGCTGTCGGGCCAGCACGAGGCGTCCGCTGCGTGGTTGAAGCCCGATCGCAAAGGCACTCGCCCCCTGCCATAGGAAAACACCGGCTTATCGCCGGTGTTGTGGATGCTGCAACACGTTGGATGGTGCGACCGGCTACCAGGCGAACGGCGCGGTGACCTTGCGCGCGCCGAGCATGAACGCATCGGCCACATGCACGAACGGGGTGACATCCACCTCCGATTCGCCGGCGCGCACCAGCTGCACGAAACGCCGGTACAAGCCGTCGTATTCGCCGGCGGCTTCCAGTGGCTGCGGCTGGCCATCGATACTGAGCCTGGCACCGCCCTCGCTGAGCATGAGCAGGCCATCGGTGGTGTCCACTTCGATATCCCAGCGCTGATGGCCGGTCTGCAGAAAATCCAGTTCCGCCGTTACCGGCACCCCTGCGGTATCGACAAAACCGAGCCTGGCATACAGCGGTGCCTGGCGATTTTCCGGCGTGTGCAACTCCGCTTCGCGCAGCGCGAAGGGGCGCGGCAGCAGATGCGTGACGATGGACAGCGCATTGATGCCGGGGTCGAACACGCCCATGCCGCCCGGCTCCAGGATCCAGTCCTGGCCCGGGTGCCAATGGCGAATGTCTTCCTTCCAGGTGATATGCGCGCGCAGGATCTGCTTGTCGGCCAGCCACGCCCGCGCAGGCTCCACGGCAGCGGCGCAGCGCGAATGCCAGCTGGTGAACAGGCTGCGTTGCGCACGCTGCGCCAACGCGCGCAGATCGTCGATCTCGGCCAGGGTGGCGGCCGGTGGTTTTTCCAGGAACACATGGCGCCCGGCGGCCAGCGCGGCCTGTGCCTGCGCGTGCCGCCCGACCGGTGGCGTGCACAGCGCCACCGCTTCAATCTGCGGATGCGCCGCGAAGGCCTCTTCCAGGCTGTGGTAGGCCGGCACTCCATCGACCGTGCCATGCCGGCTCACCGTGGCCATCAGCTGCACATCGGCACGCGCGGCGATGGTGGGCACGTGCTGGTCGCGGGCGATCTTGCCGATGCCGACAAGGGCAATGCGCAATGCGTCTGGATGCTTCATCGAAACCTTCGGGCTGATAGGGACGTGGCGGGACCCGCGCGATCGCCCGTTTCAGGCGCATGCACGGAGACTGCGGCAGCGGCGCGCTGCACCAGCGCACGCAACGGCGCAGTGTAAGGTCAGGCTGCGGTTCGCTGCGAGACATCGCTCCTGCTTGTTTTGCTATACCTGCGCCGCCCGGTGGCCGTGCAGGAGCCGCCATGCTGCATCGGTGCAACTGCACGGCACGCCTTGCCGTTCGTGGCCTTCCACCTGGTCGCGCTGGAGCACTCGGCGGCTGCGGTGGGGCGCCCGGCCTGCGGCCGATGTATGGCCAGGCCTGCGACGCCTGCTGCAGACAGAGCTACCTGCATGCGCATTGCGATGCGCTCACATCTCCAGCACGACCTTGCCCAGGTGGCTGCCCTGCTCAAGATAGCGGTGCGCTGCAGCGGCTTCGCCGAGCGGGAAGCGCTTGTCGAGCAGCACGCGCAGCTTGCCCTGCGCGATCCACGGCCACACCACGCGCTCCACTTCCGCAGCCAGGCGCGCCTTTTCGTCGGCACTGCGCGGGCGCAGCGTCGAGCCGGTGAGGATGGCCTGCTTGCGCATCAGCAGCGGGATCGGCACCTCGATGGTCGAGCCGGCCTGCGAGGCGATGTAGACGATGCGCCCGCGTGGGTTGAGCGCCTCCAGGGTGTCGGCGAATACCGCAGCGCCCACCATGTCCAGCGACACATCCACCCCGCCATGCGCCTTGGCCACGTCGACAAACGATTCGGTGGTGGAGTCGATCGCCACATCGGCGCCCAGTTCGCGCGCCTGCGCTGCCTTGCCTGCCGAACGCGCAGTCGCCAGCACATGCGCACCGGCGGCCTTGGCCATCTGGATCGCAGTCACGCCGATCCCGGACGTGGCGCCGTGCAGCAGCAGCCATTCCCCGGCCGCCAGCCGGCCATGCTCGAACAGGTTGGTGTACGCGGTAAAGATGGTTTCCGGCAGCGCCGCGGCATGCGCCAGATCCATGCCCGGCGGAATCGGCAGCACATGCCGCGCGTCGACCGCTGCGTACTGTGCGTATCCGCCACCGCCCAGCAGTGCACACACCCGATCGCCGACCTTCCAGCGACCGGCCGGCTCCACGATCTCGCCGGCGATTTCCAGCCCGAGCGTCTGCGGCGCGCCGGGCGGCGGCGGATAGTGGCCGGCACGCTGCAGCAGGTCGGGACGATTGATCCCGGCCGCATGCACGCGGATCAGCACCTGCCCCGGCGCCGGACGCGGGCGCGGCTGCTCGCTGGCGTACAGTGCATCCGCATCGCCCTTGCCATCGCGTATGGCGATTGCAGTCATCGTGGTATCGCTCATGCGCAGCACTCCGTAGAAAGTGCACCCAGTGTAGAGCTGCCTGCGTCAACGTCCGGCGCAAGCCCGGTCGCGACATGGCACGCAGGCCTGGCGAAACCCCTCTACACCAACCCTCGGCAGGCAACGACGCGATGGCCGGCATCACGCGCTGAACCAGTGCGGCGACAAACGCGATTCGCCTGCCCGCTGCAAGGCAAGGCTTCGCTCGCCGCCGCGCGGCAAGCGCCTGCAGGGCCCCGCAGATCGCGCCGTCATTCCGCTGACAGCACGCCAGGTAACCGAATGCAGGACACCCGCAACCAAATATGCATTCATCGCGATGAAGCGATATTATGCTGGCACGATCCGCCGGACCTGCCGCGATGACGCATCTCAGTTTCGAGTTCTACCCCCCCAAGACCGACGACCAGCGCGCCCAGCTGGACCGCACGGCGGCCAGGCTGAAGGGCTACGCGCCGGAATACGTGTCGTGCACCTTCGGTGCCGGCGGCTCCACGCTCAGCTACACCTCCGAGACGGTGCGTCACCTCAAGCAGAAGCACGGTTTCGAAGCCGCCCCGCATCTGTCCTGCGTCGGCGGCAGCCGCCAGGAGATCCGCGAGCTGCTCAAGCTGTATCGCGCGATCGGCTGTACCCGCATCGTCGCGCTGCGCGGCGACCTGCCCTCGGGCATGGGCCATCCCGGCGACCTGCGCTACGCCTCGGACCTGATCGCCTTCATCCGCGCCGAGCACGGCGATGCGTTCCGGATCGAGGTGGGTGCGTATCCGGAAACCCATCCGCAGGCGACCGACGCGCTGAGCGATCTGCGTTACTTCAAGGCCAAGGTGGATGCCGGCGCCGATGCCGCGATCACCCAGTATTTCTACAACGCCGACGCGTACTTTCATTTCCGCGACGCCGTGCAGCGCATGGGCGTGGAGATCCCGATCATCCCCGGCATCATGCCGATCTCCAATTTCTCGCAGTTGCGGCGCTTTTCCGAGCAATGCGGTGCGGAAATTCCGCGCTGGATCAGCAAGAAGATGCAGTCCTACGGCGACGATGCCGATGCGGTGCGCGCCTTCGGTGCGGAAGTGGTGGCCACCGTGTGCGAGCGCCTGATCGCCGGCGGCGCGCCTGCCCTGCACTTCTACACGCTCAACCTGGCCAAGCCGACCACGCAGGTGCTGCAGCTGCTCGGGCGCTGAGCCAGCCGGTCGCAGCCATGCCCTCGGCGGGCATCTCCACGCGGGCACATCATCGGCAAACGCGCGCGTGATGCGCAAACGCCGTGCAAGCTGCCACTGTCCCGGCGCGTTGCTCGCCGGCTCACGCAGGCCCCGTTACGCTGCGCCGATGCCTCGCCTCCTGCTGCCATTGTTACTGCTGTTCTGCCTGTGCCCGGCCATGCACGTGCAGGCGCAGGAGATCCGTCGCTGCGTGACAGCGGACGGGCAGACCATGTTCACCGACCGTCGTTGCGAAGATGTCGGCGCCGCGGCGCGTCCGCCGCCGGCCGCGCGCACGCAGGGCAACACCGGCCTGCATCGCTACGGCTGCCCGCGCCGGCTGAGCGAACTGGTGTCGTTGCTGCAACTGGCGGTGGACAGCCGCGACGTCAATCGGCTCTCCAGCCTCTACCTGTGGAGCGGCCAGTCCGACGCCGCTGCCAACCAGGTGCTGAGCCGGCTGGAGGCGATCGTGCAACGCCCATTGCTGGACATCGTGCCGATGTACCCGCAACGCGATCCGCCGACCTGGGAAGCCGATGCCGGCACGGCAGCGGCTCCATCCCTGGACGGCAGCGCCATCGACGCCCCACTCCCGGCACCGCCAAGCCGCCCGCGCCCCTGGGGCCTGCGTTTGGAACAGAACCTCGCCAGCGGTGCGCCAGCAAGCAGCGTGTTGCGGCTGCGCCGGCAGTACAACTGCTTCTGGGTGACGTTTTAGCGCAGCGCCCGGCGTGAGCGGATTGCAGCGGCCAAGTACGTGCGACGGCGCATTGCCCCGGCAATCGGTGATGGTGACGATGGTGGTGTTGGCTGCGAGGCAGTGAGCGTATCGGCTCAGAGACTCCGAACCTCATGCCTCATAGGTGACGCTTGCAGGCTATGCGACAAGCCGGCCCATGATCTGCGTGACCGCCTGCTGCGGGCTCAGCACGGCGCTGTCGATCACCCAGTGCGGCTCGGTCCAGGCCACGTAATCATGCGCGAGCACGGAGGCCCACCCCGGCACGCGCAATCCGACCACGTCGCTTTGCCGCGATTCCACGCGCTGCCGATGCACGTTGCGATCGCTGCACACTACCTCGATCTCCAGCAAGCGGCTCCGTGCACGACGAGCTACATCGCGCCACGCTTCACGGGTGACCGGCAACGGGTTCACGCAATCGGCGACCACCACGTGACCCAGTTGCAGATTGGCCTCGGCAAGTGCGTAAGCGGTCATGTAGCCCGCTGCTCCGACATCGTTGGCGAGTGCACCACTTTCGCGTAGTGACTGCTCGATCGTATCGATACGCAAATAAAACGCAGTGCATTGCGTCAGTAGCACCTGGGCAATGGAACTTTTGCCGACGCCCGGCAATCCGCCGAACACCACCAAGATCGCCGACTGCAGGGTCACTGCGGCCACAGCGCGCGAATCGCCGCGATGCCTTGCGCGCCATGCGAACGGGCTTCGCGCAGGTCGTCGACCTGCATGCCACCGAGTGCGTAGATCGGCAGGGAGACCTGCTCGCGCAGGCGTTCGAACCCATCCCATCCCAAGGGTGTCGCACCCGGATGCGACGCGGTCGCCTGCACCGGGCCCAGCACCGCAAAATCGCAGCCAAGACGCTGTGCGTGGCGCAGATCTTCCAACCCGTGACAGGAAGCGGCGACCGGCTGCTCGGCCGGCAACGGGCGCTGCTGCAGGCTGGCCAGTTGCTCCGAACCCAGATGCACGCCGATGCCGAGTTCGCCGGCCAGTGCGATGTCGCGGTTGAGCAGCAGTTGCGCGCGCGTACGGCCGCGCAGGCGCATCACCTGCTGCAGCAAGGCCTGCCAGCGCGCCGGTTCGGCCTGCCGCGCACGCAACTGGATGCGCGTGATGCCGTCCTGCAGCGCACGCTCCAGACCCTCCAGCCACAGCGCGTCATCGTCCGGCTCGGGCGTGATCAGATAGCGGTCGGGCTGGCGCAGCACACCGACCACCGGCACATCGGCCGGCGGCATCGAATAACGGGTCAGTTTGTCGGCGGCCACCCAGGTCATCGCCTGGCCCTCGCGGCCGCGCGGGCTGCCTTTCCATGCGGTGATGTGGCGCACTTCCAGGCGCAGCCGCTTGTCCGGGTACAACTGCGGCACGTCCATCAGCCGCTCGCCGACCTGCGCCTCGATACCGAGCTCTTCGTTGAGTTCGCGCACCAATGCCTGTTCGGAGGTTTCGCCAGGTTCGCGCTTGCCACCCGGAAACTCCCACAGGCCGGGCATGTCGCGGGTTTCGGTACGGCGGGTCAGCAGGATGCGGCCGCGGGCGTCGGTGATCACGCCGGCAACGACGTGGATGGATCTTAGAGAATCAGGCATGGCACAAGAGTGCCGCGAGTGAGCCGTTCAGTGCAATCGCTTGGCGGCGGGGAATGGAGATTCGGGATTCGAGATTGGTCAAAGCGCGGCACGTGTGCTTCTGCCAATCCCGAATCCCGAATCCCCAATCCCGGCCTACAGTGGATGCCCGATGCGCCAGAGCACACCGCTGGGATCGTGCAAGGTGAAATCGCGTGCGCCCCACGGCCGATCTTCCGGCGCGCTGCAGCTCACCCCGAACTGCGCGCCCAGGCCGGTGTCGTGCACGTGCTGCCACCAGCTGTCGGCATCGTCCACCCACAAGTGCAGCATCAGGTTCTCGGCCAGTTCGCGCAGATAGAAATCCTGCAGCAGGAATGCGCAATGCGTGCCATGCCGGAAGCAGGTCACATTGCCTACCTCGTCCTCCTGCACAAAGCCCAGCGCGCGATAGAACCGCTGCGACACCGCGTAGTCGCGTGCAGGCACGAACACCTTCAATTGCTGGCTGGACAGCAGCGCCATGACCGCACTCCACGCAGGATGTGGATCGAGCATACGCCCCGCAGTGGCACCGGCGGAGAGGCCTGCATGCGGAAGGCGCCGTTGGCGCCGCGAGAGATGGACAGCGTGTGGCGGACCTGCCGTGCCGAGGCCCGCCGCAAGACAGCTCACCGGATTCTTCCAGCGTCTATGCCGTGCTTGTCGACCTTGCCTGGCAGCAATGCAAGCCATGGCTTCGCAGGGAGTTGGCCAAGGGCGGCGAAACCTGAGCGTGGCCTCGTACCCGGTCTGCGATATCCCCTTTCCTGCTTCAAGACCCCCTCAGGATCCCATCCGTAAGCAGAGCCCCCTTGGTAAGGGAGCGCGCCAAAGGCGTGGGGATCGGAAGCAAGGACCGTGCACCAGGCGTCCGCTATGCGGACGCCTGGTGTGCAGCCCGCCAAGCGGGCTGCACCACGGTCAACTCAGCTCAGCTGAGTTGACCGTGGCAGTGCTTGTACTTCTTGCCGCTGCCGCAGGGGCACGGATCGTTACGGCCCACCTTGGGCTCGTCGCGGGTCACCTGCGACACCGCCACCGGAGCGTTGCCGCCCTGCATCTGTTCCACTTCCTCGTCGGCACCGTAGCCGCCGGCGTCCTGATGCTGGAACTGCGAGGCCATCAAGCGCGCCTGCGCCTGCAGACGCTCCTGCTCTTCCAGTTCGGCCACTTCCTCTTCGCTGCGGATGCGCACGCGCGCCAGCAGGTTGATCACTTCGCGCTTGACGTTCTCCAGCATCTCCGAGAACAGCTCGAAGGCTTCCTTCTTGTATTCCTGCTTGGGCTGCTTCTGCGCATACCCGCGCAGATAGATGCCCTGGCGCAGGTAATCCATCTTGGCCAGATGCTCCTTCCAGCCCTGGTCGAGCACGGTCAGCATCACGTGCTTTTCCAATGCGCGCATGGTGTCGTTGCCCACCGCCGCTTCCTTCTCGGCAAAGTGCGCATCCACCGCTGCCTGCACCTTGGCCGCAATCTGCTCGGCGTCCAGTTCTTCCTGCATGCGTGCCATCTCGCTCAGCGCCAGCGGCATGCCCAGCTCCGATTCCAGCGTGGCTTCCAGACCCTTCAGGTCCCACTGCTCATCGACGGAGTTGGGCGGCACGAAGCGTGCGACCAGGTCGTAGATCACATCGCCACGGATGCCGTCGACGTTGTCCTTGACCGATTCGGCATCCAGCAATTCGTCGCGCTGGGCGTAGATCACCTTGCGCTGGTCATTGTTGACATCGTCGAAGTCCAGCAGGTTCTTGCGTATGTCGAAGTTGTGCGCTTCCACCTTGCGCTGCGCCTTTTCGATCTGCCGGCTGACCAGGCGATCTTCGATGACGTCGTCTTCCTTCATGCCCATCATGCGCATCGCCTTCTGGACCCAGTCCGAGGCGAAGATGCGCATCAGGTTGTCTTCCAGCGACAGATAGAAGCGCGAGGAACCCGGGTCGCCCTGACGACCGGCACGGCCACGCAGCTGATTGTCGATACGACGCGACTCGTGCCGCTCGGTACCGATGATGTGCAGGCCGCCGGCCGCCTTGACCGCATCGTGACGACGCTGCCATTCGGTCTTGGCCGCAAGGCGCTGCTCGTCGCTGATGTCGTCGCCCATGGCATGCAGCTCGGTTTCCAGCGAACCGCCCAGCACGATGTCGGTACCGCGGCCGGCCATGTTGGTGGCGATGGTCACCGCGCCTGGCTGGCCTGCGTTGGCCACGATGGTGGCTTCGCGCTCGTGCTGCTTGGCGTTGAGCACTTCGTGCTTGACCCCGGCCTTGCGCAGGTGCTCGGACAGCATCTCCGAGGTCTCGATCGAGGTGGTACCCACCAGCACCGGCTGGCCGCGCTTGGCGCAGTCTTCGATGTCGGCCAGCACCGCGTTGAACTTGCCCTTGCGGTTGAGGAACACCTGGTCCGGATGGTCCTTGCGCACGGTCGGGCGGTTGGTCGGGATCACCACCACTTCCAGGCCGTAGATGCTCTGGAATTCGTAGGCTTCGGTGTCGGCCGTACCGGTCATGCCGGACAGCTTCTTGTACATGCGGAACAGGTTCTGGAAGGTGATGCTGGCCAGCGTCTGGTTCTCGCGCTGCACCGGCACGCCTTCCTTGGCCTCGACCGCCTGGTGCAGGCCGTCGGACCAGCGCCGCCCGCTCAACGTGCGGCCGGTGAATTCGTCGACGATCACCACCTCGCCATCGCGCACGATGTAGTCCACGTCGCGCTGATAGATCGCATGCGCGCGCAGCGCGGCATTGAGGTGATGCACCACGCTCAGGTTCTGCGCGGCGTACAGGCCGTCTTCGGCATTTTCCAGGATGCCGGCCTGCATCAGCAGTTCTTCGGCGTGGCCCATGCCCGCCTCGGACAGATGCACCTGCTTGCCCTTCTCGTCGATCCAGAAGTCACCCTCGCCCTCTTCGCTTTCCTGCCTGGTCAGCTGCGGCACGATGCGGTTGACGCGGATGTACAGCTCCGGCGACTCGTCGGCCGGGCCGGAGATGATCAGCGGGGTACGCGCCTCGTCGATCAGGATCGAGTCGACTTCGTCGACGATCGCGTAATGCAGGTTGCGCTGGTAGCGGTCGGCCTTGGACAGCGCCATGTTGTCGCGCAGGTAGTCGAAACCGAACTCGTTGTTGGTGCCGTAGGTGATGTCGCTGCCGTAGGCCTCGCGCTTGTCGCTGTGCGGCATGCCCGGATACACCACGCCCACGCTCAGGCCCAGCCAGTTGTACAGCTTGCCCATCTGCGCGGCGTCGCGGCGCGCCAGGTAGTCGTTGACCGTGACCACATGCACGCCCTCGCCCTGCAGCGCGTTGAGGTACACCGGCAGCGTGGCGACCAGGGTCTTGCCTTCACCGGTGCGCATCTCGGCGATCTTGCCCAGGTGCAGCACCATGCCGCCGATCAGCTGCACGTCGTAATGGCGCATGCCGAGCACGCGGCGGCTGGCCTCGCGGCACACCGCAAAGGCTTCGGGAAGAATCTTGTCCAGGGACTCGCCGGCGGCAAGTCGCTGCTTGAACTCCGGGGTCTTGGCTTGCAGCTCGGCGTCGGAGAGCTTCTCGATCGTCGGCTCCAGCGCATTGATCTGGGTGACGAGGCGGTTGAGCTGGCGCAGCTGGCGTTCGTTACGACTGCCAAAGACACGGGTAAGCAGACTGTTGATCATTGAAGAAACCGGTTGAAAAGGAACGGTTTGACCGACGCCGGTCCCCAAGACCCGGCCGCCGTAAACGAAACAGGGCGCACTGCGCCCTGTCGATGGCAACACCCTATTGTAGCTTGGGGCGGGCCTTCACGAATCAAGCGCCGCCCGCGCCGTCGTCAACCGCGCCCGCGGCGGCCCACCGGCGTGTTGGTATCGCCCAGGAACTTGCGCGGATTGACCACCCGCCCGTCCGCCCACACCTCGAAATGCACGTGGGCGCCGGTGGAGCGGCCGCTGGATCCGGCCCGGGCCACCTGCTGGCCGGCGCGGACCAGGTCGCCCACCTTCACCACCAGACGCGAGTTGTGCGCATAGCGGGTCACATAGCCGTTGCCGTGGTCCACTTCCACCACGTTGCCGTAGCCGCCGCGCACGCCGGCATAGCTGACCACGCCGTCGGCGACCGACATCACCGGGTCGCCCACGTTGGCGTGGAAGTCCACGCCCTTGTGGAAGGCCGAACCACCGTCGAACGGATCGGCGCGGCCGCCGAAGCCGGAGGTGATGTAGGTGTTGCGGATCGGCATCCGCGAGGGCACCGAATTCTGTTCGAGCTGATGATCGAACATCAGCGCGGCCAGCACGTTCAGTTGCTGGCCGGAGGCGGAGAACTGCTGTTCGACCTGCCCCAGCGTCTGCTTGAGCGACTCGACCGGCATGTCGCTGACCGGCTCGTCGCCGCCACCGACGCCGACCGGGGCGTCGAAGTCGAACTCGCCGTCCTTCAGCTTGCCCATTTCGGTCAGCCGCTCGCCCAAAGCGTTGAGACGGGTGGCCTGCGCCTGCAGCTCGCCCATGCGCGCGGCCAGTGCGTTGACCTGCGCCTGCGAGGCGCGCTGCGCCTGGGCCAGCTCGGCCTGCTGCCGGGCAACCTTGGCCTGCAACGCGGAATTGGTCACCATGCCGGTGGCGGTGCTGGCACCGATGCCGATCAACATGCCCAGCCCAAGCACGGCGCCGAGGACTACCATCGGTCGATCCGCGGCAAAGCTCTGGAACTGGCGGGCCAACCGCTGCGCCCGGGTTTCGCGAGATTTGATTACAACTTTCTTCAACGCCATATGAGTGTCATGTCCAAGCCCAAGTCCAACGCACGCAACCCTTCCGTCCCACAACCGGCCATCGAGGCCGCGTTGGGTGAAAAGGCTGGCGACCCCTTGCGCCGAGCGTTGTGGCTCGATGCGCTGGACCGACAGTTGCGCCCCCTGTTACCGCCTCATCTGGCCACCCGTTGCCGGCTGGCCAATGTCAGAGACGAACAGCTCGTTTTTCTGGTTGATTCACCTGTCTGGCATGCCAAGTTGCGACTTGCCGAGACCCAACTACTGGATGCCGCCCGATCCATCGGACTGAAGGCCACCGCAGTGACCATCAAGACCGCCACCACCCCGCTGCATTCCCCAATGCAGCAGAATCGCGAGCGTCCGCGCCCCGTCTCGGAGGCCACGCACAGAGGTCTGCGCGATGCGCTGGCCTCCCTGCAGGATGTTCCACCCACCAAACGGTGAGCACCGCGCCGCTGGTGCGAAGCGGCCGCCGCAGCGTGAAAGAATTGCGAAGACCGCGCACGACCCGACGCATCCTAGCGGGCCTCAGCCACGCAGGAGTTAGAGAAGTCTTAAATAAAAGTTAAGAACGGGCCGGTAATCCGACGCAGTTCACACTTCGAACGCCGACTGCGGCATTCCCCGACATCAGGCGTAGACGGGGCTGGCGTAGGTGACCGGCGGTTGCACGGTGCCTTCCGGGAAGCTGACCCATTCCCAGGCGGCCTGATCCGCCAGCAGCGCACGCACCAGCTTGTTGTTGAGCGCGTGGCCGGACTTGAAGCCTTCGTAGGCGCCCAGAATGGCCCCGCCGGCCAGATACAGGTCGCCGATGGCGTCCAGGATCTTGTGCCGCACGAATTCGTTGGTGTAACGCAGGCCGTCCTCGTTGAGCACGCGGAACTCGTCCAGCACGATGGCGTTGTCCATCGAACCGCCCAGGCCCAGATTGCGCTCGCGCATGTATTCAAGGTCGCGCATGAAACCGAAGGTGCGGGCGCGCGAGATTTCCTTGACGTAGGCCGAGGTGGAGAACTCGATTTCCTGGCGCGACTGCTTGGCCGGGATCATCGGGTGATTGAATTCGATGGTGAAGCCGAGCTTGTAGCCCTCGTACGGCTCGAAGCGCGCGACCTTGTCGCCCTCGCGCACTTCCACCGTCTGCTTGATGCGGATGAAGCGCTTGGCCTTGTTCTGCTCGACGATGCCTGCCGACTGCAGCAGGAACACGAACGGGCCGGACGAACCGTCCATGATCGGCAACTCGGCCGAGGACAGTTCGACGATGACATTGTCCACACCCAGGCCGGCCAGTGCCGACATCAGGTGCTCGACGGTCTGGATCTTGGCGCCATTGCAGGTCAGGCCGGTGCACAGCGTGGTCTCGGTGACCAGTTCGGCATCGGCCGGGACTTCGACGATCGGCTCCAGGTCCACACGCCGGAACACCACGCCATGATCGACCGGAGCCGGTCGTAGCGTCATGTACACCTTGTCGCCGCTGTGCAGGCCGACGCCGGTGGCGCGAATGGTGTTCTTGAGAGTGCGTTGCTGGGTCATATGCGAAGTCTGGATGAACAATGCAGACAGACGCTGAACCGGCTGTCTAATCCGTAGAGATTATCTGAATTTTAACAAGTCGCGCGTGACGGGAACTGTAATCCCCGGGTCACGCCACTGCAAAAGCTGCCGGATCGTGGCCGATCCGGCAGAAAGGACATGGCACTGCACCCCCGGGGCGAACCCCGGGGCGGGACGGACCGCGCCGCCGTAGCGACGCAGCCGACGATCCTCAGTCGGCCTGGCGGCGCAGGAACGCCGGGATATCCAGGTAGTCGTTGGGCAAGTCTGCGGCCGGCGCAGCCGAACCGCCGCCGTTGTTGCTGCCGCTGCCGACCGAGTCGCTGCTCGGACGACGCAGGCCCAGGCCCATGCTGCCGCCGACGGCCTTGGACACCGCATCGCCGCCGCTGGTGTCGAAATCGCCGAACTCCGGCTGGCCGGTGGTGGCATTGCGCACCAGCTTGATCGGCGCGCGCTGGTCCGGACGCTGGGTCTGGCGGGCAACCGCACGGTTCAGGCCAGTGGCCACCACGGTGACGCGCACTTCGTCCTGCATGTCCGGGTCGAGCACGGTGCCGACGACCACGGTCGCATCTTCCGAGGCGAACGCTTCGATGGTGCGGCCGATCTCGTCGAACTCGGACATGGTGAAGTCCGGGCCGGCGGTGATGTTGACCAGGATGCCGTTGGCACCGGCCAGGTTGACGTCGTCCAGCAGCGGGTTCTGGATGGCGGCTTCGGCAGCGGCCTGCGCGCGATCGTCGCCGCGAGCCGAGCCGGTGCCCATCATGGCCAGGCCCATTTCCGACATCACGGTGCGCACGTCGGCGAAGTCGACGTTGATCAGACCCGGACGCACGATCAGGTCGGCGATGCCCTGCACGGCGCCCTGCAGCACGTCGTTGGCAGCGCGGAAAGCCTGGATCATGGTGGCGTTGCGGCCGAGCACGGTGATCAGCTTTTCATTGGGGATGGTGATCAGCGAGTCGCAATGCTGGCTCAGTTCCTCGATGCCCTTGAGCGCGACCTGCATGCGGCGACGGCCTTCGAACGGGAACGGCTTGGTGACCACGGCCACGGTCAGGATGCCCATTTCCTTGGCCAGCTGTGCAACCACCGGGGCGGCGCCGGTGCCGGTGCCGCCGCCCATGCCGGCGGTGATGAACACCATGTCCGCACCCTGCAGCGCGTCCATGATGCGCTCGCGGTCTTCCAGTGCGGCCTGGCGACCGACTTCCGGATTGGCGCCCGCGCCCAGGCCCTTGGTGACGTTGGTGCCGAGCTGCAGCTGCAGCTTGGCGCCGCAGTTCTTGATCGCCTGCGAGTCGGTGTTGGCGGTGATGAACTCCACGCCATCGACATTGGTGTTGACCATGTGCGCAACCGCGTTGCCGCCGCCGCCGCCCACGCCAACGACCTTGATTACCGCGTTGGGAGCCATCTTTTCGATCAGTTCAAAATGTGCCATGTCAGTGTCCTCTTGAGCCGGGATTGGGGGGTGGGGATTGGGGAGTCGCAAACGCGCTGGTCCCTGTCCCACTCCGCATCACGGCGAGTGTTGTTGTTTGAAAGTCGGGATTCGTGTGCCTGGGCCATGGATGCGCTGTTGCGCTCTACGACTCACGGCACCTACTCCTCGACGCAATGCCTGCAAAAAATTTTACCGCCTACCCGCTCGCCGCTCTCCACTTAATCGTTGCTACCACTCTGCTTTTTTTCGCCCTTGCCAATCCCAAATTCCGAATTCCAAATCCCGGCCCCTCAGAATTCCCCGCGATACCAGTTCTTCAATTTCTTGAACAAGCTCCCGGCGCGACCGGTCGGGATCGACGGGCGGCGCGGGTGTTCGATCTGGCTGCCCATCAGCAACAGGCCCACGCCGGAGGCGTGCACCGGGTTGCCGACGACTTCGCCCAGGCCGGTGACGTGCTGGGGAATGCCCACGCGCACCGGCATCTGCAACATCTCTTCGGCCAGTTCGACCACGCCTTCCATCTTCGACGCACCACCGGTGAGCACCATGCCGGCGCGCACCATTTCCTCGAAACCGGAGCGGCGCAGTTCGGCCTGCACCATTTCGAAGATTTCCTCGTAACGGCCCTGCACTGCCTGCGCGAGCGCATGCCGCGGCATGCGCCGCGGCGGACGATCGCCGACCGACGGCACCTGGATGCTTTCTTCGGCGGTGGCCAGCTGCGCCAGCGCACAGGCGTAGCGCACCTTGATCTGTTCGGCTTCCGGGGTGGGCGTGCGCAGCATGTGCGCGATGTCGTTGGTGACGTGGTCGCCGGCGATCGGCAGCGAGGCGGTGTGGCAGATCGCGCCCTGCACGTAGACCGCAAGATCGGTGGTGCCGGCGCCGATATCCACCAGCACCACGCCCAGTTCGCGCTCGTCGGCGGTCAGGACCGCCACGCTGGAGGCCAGCGACGACAGCACCAGATCGTCCACCTGCAGGCCGCACTTCTGCACGCACTTGGTGATGTTGGCCGCTGCCGATTGCGCGCACACCACCAGATGCGCGTGCACCTCCAGGCGCACGCCGGTCATGCCGACCGGATTGCGGATGCCTTCCTGCGAATCGTCCAGCACGTACTCGCGCGGGATCGCATGCAGGATGCGCTGGTCAGCAGGAATGGCCACGGCCTTGGCTGCATCCAGCACGCGCTCCAGATCGCTCCAGGTCACTTCGCCGTCGCGGATCGGCACGATGCCGGGCGAGTTCTTGCACTGCACGTGGTTGCCGGAAATCGACGCGTACACCGAGCGGATTTCGCAGCCGGCCATCAGCTCGGCCTCTTCCACCGCGCGCTGGATCGACTGCACGGTGGATTCGATATCCACCACCACGCCGCGCTTGAGACCGCGCGATTCATGCGAACCGATGCCGATCACTTCGATCGGATTGCCGGGCGAGTACTCGCCGACCAGCGCGACGACCTTGGAGGTGCCGATGTCCAGTCCAACGATGAGGGATTTGTCGCCTTTGCGGTTCATGTCTTAAAGCCGGGATTCGGGATTTGGGATTCGGGATTGGAGAAAAGCGGGGTATGGGTGCGAGGGAGTTGCAGCACGACCGTGTGATGTGCGGCGGGCGTGGCCGGCGGAGGTTTTTTCTTGGTCTCGGGCACCGCGTTTTCCAAATTCCGTTCGACCGTGAAGCCGTTGGTGTAGCGCAGGTCGGCGCGGGCGATCGGACGTTGCGGGTCGGCCAGTTGCGGCAGCACGCGGGCGAAGCGCTGCAGGCGCGCGCGGGCGTCGTCGCGGCCGATCACGATCTGCACGCCGTTGCTCAGGCCCAGCGACCAGCTGCCGCGCGCGTCCATTTCCAGGCGCTCCACATCCAGCCCGGTCGGCGCGAACAACGCGCGCGATTCGTTGTAGAGCGCCACCACGTCCTGGGTCTTGCTGTCGGGGCCACCGAGTTGCGGCAGCTTGAAATCCTTCAACAACGGCGGGGTGCGGAACAACCGGCCCTGCTCGGACAACATGCGGTCGGTGCCCCAGCGCGCGAACGGCTTGTGCTCGGTGACGTGCACTTCCAGCACGTCCGGCCAGCGCTTGCGCACCTGCGCACTTTCCACCCACGGCAGGCGCGCGATGGCGTCCTGCGCGTTCTGCAACTTCACCGCGAAAAAGCCCGCGCGCGCATACGGCAGGACCACCGCGCGCAACTCTTCGGCCGGCACCCGCTTGAAGTCGCCCGACACCCGCAAGCGCGCCAACGGCCAACGCTCGGCACCGACCCAGCCATTGAGCACGGCCACCACCGGCAACGCGACCAGCGCCACCGCGAGCAACCACGCCAGGATGCGCAAGGTGGCGTTCATGCGCGCGCTCCGCGCGCGGGAATGGGGAATCGGGAATAGGGAATCGCAACGGCGCGCGCTGCGCGCGCGGGATTGGGGATTAGGGATTGGAGATTCGCCACGGCAACAACAACGGCGCGCATGGCGTCGCTGTTGGCCAATCCCGAATCCCGAATCCCCAATCCCCGCGTCATAGCGTCTGCTCCAGCACGCGCCAGACCAGTTCTTCGAAATCGATGCCGAGCTGGCGCGCGGCCTTGGGCACCAGCGAGTGGCTGGTCATGCCGGGGGCGGTGTTGACCTCCAGCAGATACAGCTGGCCGCTGGCACGGTCGCGCATCACGTCGACGCGGCCCCAGCCGCGGGCACCGGCAGCGCGGAAGGCGTCCAGGGCGAGCTGGCGCAGTTGCGTCTCGGCATCGCCGTCCAGGCCCGGGCACAGGTACTGGGTGTCGTCGGCCAGGTACTTGGCGTTGTAGTCGTACCACTGGCCCTTGGGCACGATGCGGATCGACGGCAGCGCGACCTCGCCGAGCACGGCCACGGTGAGTTCGTCGCCTTCGATCAGTTGCTCCATCAGCAGCGCGCCGTCGTAGCGCGCCGCCAGCAGCACGGCTTGTTCGAGCTGGGCCTGGTCGAACACGCGGCTGATGCCGACGCTGGAGCCTTCATTGGCCGGCTTGACGATCACCGGCAAGCCGATCTGCCGGGCGGCGGCATGGATGTCGTCGGCGCTGGCACCGGCGGCCAGGCATGCATAGCGCGGCGTGGACAGGCCCAGCGACAGCCACACCTGCTTGGTGCGGATCTTGTCCATGCTCAACGCCGAACCCAGCACGTTGGAGCCGGTGTACGGCACCTTGAAGGCTTCCATCAGGCCTTGCACGATGCCGTCTTCGCCGCCGCCGTTATGGCCGTGCAGCACGTTGAAGACGCGATCGAAGCGTTTTTCGACCAGCGCCTGCGCCAGGGCTGGAATGCCGTCGACCGGCTGCGCGTCGACACCGCGCGCGCGCAGTGCGTCGAGCACGTTGCTGCCGGAGTTCAACGACACTTCGCGCTCGGACGAGGTACCGCCGAGCAGCACGGCGACGCGTCCGAACGCGGCCGGATCGCTGGTACGTGCGTTGGGAATCACCGCGCTCATGCGCTCGCTCCGGTGAAACCGTTGTTGATGATGTGCTGCGCGACATAGCCGATATCGCCGGCGCCCATCATCAGCAGCAGATCGCCGTCCTGCAGCACGTCCGGCAGCACTTCGGCCAGGCCGGAAATCTGCCCGACCACCACCGGTTCGCTGCGGCCGCGTGCACGGATCGCACGCGCCAGCGCGCGCGCATCGGCGCCTGGAATCGGTGCTTCGCCGGCCGGATAGACCTCGCTCAGCACCAGCGCATCGACGGTGCTCAGCACCGCGGCGAAGGCATCGAATTGATCGCGGGTACGGCTGTAGCGATGCGGCTGGAAGGCGACGACCAGACGCTTGTCCGGCCAGCCGCCACGGGCGGCGGCGAACACCGCTTCCAGCTCGCGCGGATGGTGGCCGTAATCGTCGACCACGCGCACGCGCGCACCGGTGCTGGTGGTGACTTCGCCCAGGTCGTTGAAGCGGCGGCCAATGCCGGCGAAGTTTTCCAGCGCACGCGCGATGGTCTCCGGCGCCACGCCCAGCTGCCAGCCGATCGCAGCGGCCGCGAGTGCGTTGAGCACGTTGTGACGGCCCGGCAAGGCCAGCGTCACCGGCGTGGTGGTGCCTTCGGGCAGACGCAGCGTGAAGCGCATGCGCGGGCCGTCCTGCACCACGTCTTCAGCGCGTACGTCGGCGTTTTCGCTCATGCCGTAGCTCATCACGTGGCGCGGCGTCTTGCCGGCCAGCGCGGCCACTTCCGGGTCGTCGATGCACAGCAACGCCAGGCCGTAGAACGGCAGGCGCTGCAGGAACTCGGCGAAGGCGGCCTGGATGCGTGCGAAATCGTTGCCGTAGTTTTCCAGGTGATCCGAATCGATGTTGGTGATCACCGCCATCAGCGGATTCAGGCGCAGGAAGCTGCCATCGCTCTCGTCGGCCTCGGCCACCAGCCACTGGCCGCCGCCCAGCTTAGCGTTGGCGCCGGCGGCCAGCAACTGCCCGCCGATGACGAAGGTCGGATCCAGCCCGCCCTCGCTCAGCACCGCTGCGGCCAGGCTGGTGGTGGTGGTCTTGCCATGCGTGCCGGCCACCGCGATGCCGCGACGGAACCGCATCAACTCGGCCAGCATTGCCGCACGCGGCATGATCGGAATGCGCTGGCTGCGCGCTTCCATCAGCTCGGGGTTGTCTTCGCGGATCGCGCTGGACACCACTACGCAATCGGTGCCGAGCACGTTGGCCGCCGAATGCCCGCGCATCACCCGCGCACCCAGCTTGGCCAGCCGCCGCGTCGCCGCGTTATCGGAGTTGTCCGAGCCGGAGACTTCATAGCCCAGCGTCAGCATCACCTCGGCAATGCCGCTCATGCCGGTGCCGCCGATGCCGACGAAATGCACGCGCGGAAACGCACGCACCAGATCGCCACTGTCCTGCAGACGGCGGATCACGCGGCACCTCCGGTGGAGGTGCCGGGATTGGGAATTCGGGATTGGAGATTGGCAACGGCGGCGATCGATCGCGCCGAGAATTGACCATTAACGGATTTCTGCATGCTTTCCTGCTTGTGCTGTTGCTCTTTACGAATCCCCAATCCCGAATCTCCACTCCCGGCTTCCTGAAGAATGATGTCGGCGATGCGTTCGGCGGCGTCCGGCTTGGCCAGGGTGCGGGCGGCCTGCGCCATCGCCAGGCGGCGGGCGGGGTCGGCGAGCAGGGTCTGCAAGACCTGCTGCAGGCGAGCGGCCAGGGTGTCGTCCTGCTTGAGCAGCACGGCGGCGTCGGCGCCGACCAGGTATTCGGCATTGCGGGTCTGGTGGTCGTCCACCGCTGCGGCGAAGGGCACCAGCACGCTGCCGATGCCGGCGGCGCACAGTTCGGCCAGCGTGGAGGCACCGGCGCGGCACACGACCAGGTCGGCCCAGGCGTAGGCGGCGGCCATGTCGGCGATGAAGGGTTCGACGCTGGCGTTGACGCCCGCCTGCGCGTACGCGGCCTCGGCTTCGGCACGCAGCTTTTCGCCGCACTGGTGGCGCAGCTCGACATCCGGGTGACCGAGCGCGGCCAGTGCCGCCGGCACGGCCTGGTTCAATGCGCGTGCGCCCTGGCTGCCACCGAGCACCAGCACACGTACCGCAGTTCCACGGCCGAGCAGGCGCGTGGCCGGCGCGGGAAGCGCTGCGATTTCCGCACGCACCGGATTGCCCACCGCTTCTTCGCCGGCGAAGCTGCCCGGGAAACCGGTCAGCACACGGCGCGCAAACCGCGACAACACCTTGTTGGTCATGCCGGGCGCGCGGTTCTGCTCATGCACCAGCAACGGCACCCCGAGCAGCCGCGCTGCCAGGCCGCCCGGGCCGGCCGCAAAGCCGCCGAAACTGATCACCGCGCGCGGCTGGCGCTTGCGCAGCACGAAGCCGGCGGCGCGCACCGCGCGCATCACCCGCACCGGTGCACCGAGCAATTTCACCAGGCCCTTGCCGCGCAGGCCGCTGATGGCCAGCGTATCGAGTTGAATATCGTGCTGCGGTACCAGCCGGGTTTCCATTGCGCCGTCGGCGCCCAGCCAGGTCACCGGCACGCCACGCGCGCGCAGCACCTTGGCCACGGCCAGACCCGGGAAGATATGCCCGCCGGTGCCGCCAGCCAGAATCATCACTGGTCGGATCCCCGCACCTGGATGTGCAGGCGTTTGCGCGGGATTCGCATGAGCGCTCATGCAATCCTCCCGAAGGTCGGTTCCACGCGCGGCTGCATGCGGCTGGTGCCGCGCAGGAACTCAGACGCATGCGCAGACGTGGCCGAGGCTGCGGCAACCGGTGCCGGCGCGGCGGCAACCGGCTCGCGCTGCGGTTTGCGCGCGGGCGCGTAGGCCGGCGTGGCCGACTCGACCACCGGTTCGGCCGGCTCGGCCGACGGTGCGCCAGCACCCTGCGGCGACAACTTGCTGCGCAGGCGCTCGGCACGATCCATTTCGTAGGACACGCGCAGCAGCAGGCCCATTGCCACGCAGGTCATCAGCACCGACGAACCGCCGGAGGAAATCAGCGGCAGGGTCAGGCCCTTGGTCGGCAGGATGCCCAGGTTCACGCCTACCGAGACGAAGCTCTGCAGGCTGATCCACAAGCCGATGCCGAAGGCGATGTAGCCGGAGAAGTGACGCCTCATTTCCACGCAGCGCATGCCCAGCCAGAACGCGCGGCCGACCAGCAGCGCATACAGCGAGATCACCCCACACACGCCGACAAAGCCGAGTTCTTCGGCGATGACCGAGAAGATGAAGTCGGTATGCGCTTCGGGCAGGTAGTTGAGCTTCTGCACCGAGGCGCCCAGGCCCACGCCGGTCCACTGGCCGCGGCCGACCGCCATCAAGGCGTTGGACAGCTGATAGCCGGAGCCGAGCTGGTCGGCCCACGGGTCCAGAAACGAGGTGATGCGACGTAGCCGGTACGGCTCCAGGATCGCGATGAAGGCGAACACCGGCAGGCCGAACACGATCGGCATCGACATGCGCGGCAGGTTCACCCCGCCCAGCACCAGCATGCCGGCGGTGATCGCCAGCAGCAGCGTGGACGAGCCGAAGTCCGGCTGCATCAGCAGCAGGCCGACCAGGGCGATCGCCACGCCCAGCGGCTTGAGCATCGCCGGCCAGGTCGCATTGACCTCGTCGCGAAAGCGCACCAGGTAGCTGGACAGCCACACGATGTAGAGCACCTTGACCGCTTCGACAGTCTGGAATTTCGACACGCCCAGGTTGATCCAGCGCTTGGCGCCGTTGACGCTGCTGCCCAGGCCGGGCACGAACACCACCATCAGCAGGCCGAAACAGGCCAGCAGCAACACCTGGTTGTACTGCTCGATGGTCTTGAGCTCGGTGCGCATCGCCCAGAACGCCAGGCCCACGCCGATGCCCAGGAACAGCAGATGGCGGGTCAGGTAATAGAACGGGTTGTCGGACAGCTCGATCGAACTGGACGCCACCATCACCACGCCCAGCGAGGCGAGCGTGGCCGCTGCCCCGAGCAGCCACGGGTCGTAGCGGCCGCCGATGGCGTCCAGTCGCGTGGCCTGGCGGGACATGTCGTTCATCAGCGCACCTTCAACGTGGCAAGGCCGATCAGCACCAGCACCACCGAAATGATCCAGAAGCGCACGATCACGCGCGGCTCCGGCCAGCCCTTGAGTTCGAAGTGGTGATGGATCGGCGCCATGCGGAACACGCGCTTGCCGGTCAGCTTGAAGCTGGCGACCTGGATCATCACCGACAGCGTTTCGATCACGAACACCCCGCCCATGATCACCAGCACCATCTCCTGGCGCACGATCACCGCGATGGTGCCCAGCACCGCGCCCAGCGACAGCGCGCCGATATCGCCCATGAACACCATGGCCGGATAGGTGTTGAACCACAGAAAGCCCAGGCCTGCGCCGGCGATCGCCGAGCAGATGATGATCAGCTCGCCGGCCCCGGGAATCAGCGGGATCTTCAGGTATTCGGCAAACACCACGTTGCCCGAGGCGTAGGCGAACACGCCCAGCGCACAGGCCACCAGCACGGTCGGCATGATCGCCAGGCCGTCCAGACCGTCGGTCAGATTGACCGCGTTGGAGAAGCCGACGATCCAGAAATAGGCGATCACCACAAAGCTCACGCCGGCCAGCGGCAGCGCGATCGACTTGAACATCGGGATGTAGAAGGTGATCGCGGCCGGCACGTCGGCGGTGTAGTACAGGAACAGGCCCGCGGCCAGGCCGAAGATCGACTGCAGCAGATACTTCCAGCGCGACTTCAGGCCGTTGGGATCGCGGCGCACGATCTTGATCCAGTCGTCGTACCAGCCGATCGCACCGAAACAGACCATCACCGCCAGCACCAACCATACGTAACGGTTGCGCAGGTCGCCCCACAGCAGCACCGACAAGGTCACCGTCAGCAGGATCAGCGAGCCGCCCATGGTCGGCGTGCCGGCCTTGGAGAAATGCGTCTGCGGGCCGTCCTGGCGGATCGGCTGGCCGCCCTTGAACTGGGCCAGCTTGCGGATCACCGCCGGGCCCATCCACAACGACAGGAATAGCGCGGTCAGCGCGGCCAGGATGCCGCGGAAGGTCAGATAGTTGAACAGCCCGAACAGGCTCTCCAGTTGCTGCAGCCAACGCGCCAGCTCAAGCAGCATGGGATGCGTCCTCCGCCGGTGCGAGCAGCGCGGCGACGATGCGGTCCATGGCGCTGCCACGGGAGCCTTTCACCAGCAGCGTGGGCGGGGTTTGCGCCGTGGTGGCGGCAGTCTGCGCCGCCGCACCGGTGTGTTCGTACATCGAAGAAGATTCCTGCGTTTGGGTCGGCGAAACGGCGAGCTGCGCCAGATCCGCCTGCAAGGCCGCGATCAACGCGGCATGGGTGGCGAACACGCGGCCGCCCTCGCCGAACGCCTGTGCGGCGGCGGCACTGAGCTCGCCCAGCGCGTACAGGCGCTGCAGCTTGGCCGCGCGCGCGCGACGTCCGGCGGCGGCATGCAGGGCGGCGCCTTCCGGGCCGAGTTCGCGCATGTCGCCGAGCACCAGCCAGCCTTCGCCAGGCGCAGCAGCCAGGGTGTCGATGGCGGCATCCAGCGAGCCGGGGTTGGCGTTGTAGCTGTCGTCGATCAGCACCGCGCCGCCAGGCAGGGCGTGGGTGATCTGACGGCCGGCCACCGGACGCACCTGCGCCAGACCGGCGGCGATGATCGGCAAGGCGATGCCCGCACCCAAGGCCAGGCCGGCCGCCGCCAGCGCGTTGAGCACGTTGTGGCGGCCCGGCAACGGCAGCGCGATCTGCGCCTGGCCTTGCGGGGTCACCAGGGTGAATTGCGCGCCACTGGCCTGCAGCCGCAAGCCATGCGCGGTAATGTCGGCACTGGCCTGCAGGCCGTAGCGCAACACGCGGCGGCCCTGCACCGGCTGCGCATGCAGTTGCTGCTCGAACCAGGCACCGAAGGCATCGTCGGCATTGATCACCGCCACGCCATCGGCCGGCAATGCGGCGTAGATGGCGCCCTTGGTGCGGGCGACGCCGAGCAGGCTGCCCAGGCGTTCCAGATGGGCGGGGGCGATGTTGTTGACCAGGGCCACGTGCGGCTGGGCGATCTCGGTGAGATAGGCGATGTCGCCCGGCTTGCCGGCGCCCATTTCGTAGATCGCCAGGTCCGCATCGTCGGGGGCGGCGATCACCGCCAGCGGCAGGCCGATCTCGTTGTTGCGGTTGCCCGGCGTGGCGTACACGGTGGTGCCGTCGACACGCCCGGCCTCGGTCAGGATGGCCAGCAGCAGCGCCTTGACGCTGGTCTTGCCGTTGGAGCCGGTCAAGGCGATCACCCGCGTGGCACGATCGCGCTGCATGCCGGCGGCGATACGCGCCAGCGCCAGTTCGGTATTTTCCACCAGCACCTGCGGCACGCTCAGCGCCGGCAGCAGGCGATCGACCAGCACACCGCTGGCGCCGTGCGCCACCGCGTCTGCGACAAAGTCGTGCCCGTCGAAACGCTCGCCGCGCAGCGCCACGTACAGGCTGCCGTTGGCCAGCGTGCGGGTGTCGTTGCCGACGGTGTCGATCATGGCGTCGTCGCCATGCAGCTCACCACCGGCCCAGTGGGCGATCAACGACAGCGGCGTGAGCTTCATGCGCGCACTCCCAGCACGGTACGCGGCAACAAGGCCTGCGCCGCCACGATGGCGTCGTCGAAGGCATGCCGCACGCCGGCGACTTCCTGGTACGGCTCGTGACCTTTGCCGGCGATCAGCACGATGTCGGAGGCACTGGCCATGCTGATGGCCTGATGGATCGCCGCGGCGCGGTCGCGCTGCACGATGGCCGCATCCGGACGTGCGAAGCCGCGCAGGATATCGGCCACGATCACATCGCCATCCTCGCCACGCGGGTTGTCGTCGGTGACGATCGCCACGTCGGCATTGATCTCGGCAATGGCCGCCATCTGCGGGCGCTTGCCGGTGTCGCGCTCGCCGCCGCAGCCGAACACGCAGATCAGCCGGTCCTGTGCATGCGCACGCAGGCTGGCCAATGCCTGTTCCAGCGCGTCGGGCGTATGTGCGTAGTCGACGACCACCAGCGGTGCGCCATGCGCGCCGCCGAGGCGATTCATGCGGCCGTGGATCGGTTGCAACCGACCGAGCACTTCGGCGATCTGCGCCGGCGCGATCTCCAGCGCAGACAACGCACCGGCCACGGCCAGCAGGTTGTCCACGTTGAAGCGGCCCAGCAGCGGCGAGTGCACCGGGTGCACCTGGCCGTCGAGATGCAGCGCGAAATTGATGCCGTTGTGATCCAGCTGCAGTGCCTGCGCACGCACGCCTGCCTGGGCCTGCGCGCGCGAACTCACGCCGATCGCGCGCAGCGCGGGGTCGAGCGAGGCCAGCAGCGTGCGGCTGAATTCATCGTCCAGGTTCACCACCGCGGCTTTCAATCCGGCGCGCGTGAACAGCCTGGCCTTGGCCGCGCCGTACTGCGCCATGTCGCCGTGGTAATCGAGATGGTCGCGGGTGAGATTGGTGAACACCGCCACGTCGAAATGCACCGCATCCACGCGGCCCTGGTCCAGCGCATGCGAGCTGACTTCCATCGCCACCGCCTGCGCGCCCGCGTCGCGCAACTGCGCCAGCAAGGCATGCGTTTGCAGCACCAGCGGCGTGGTGAAACCGGTCGGCACGGCGCTGCCGTACAGACCGACGCCCAGGGTGCCGAGCGTGCCGGCAGGGGTGCCGAGCAGCGTCAGGGCCTGCGCCAGCAATTGCACGGTGGAGGTCTTGCCATTGGTGCCGGTGACGCCGACCATGCGCATCGCCCGCGAGGGCTGGCCGTGGAACTGATCGGCCATCGCGCCCAGGCGCGCCCGCAGGCCCGGCACCGCGATCGCGTCGGCCGGTGCCGGCAGATCGGCCGGCGCCGGCGGCTCGAACAACACCGCCGCCGCGCCATTGGCGCGCGCCTGGTCGACAAAGCCCAGACCATGCGCACCGAAACCGGCGATCGCCACGAAGGCATCGCCCGCACGCACCGCACGGCTGTCCATCACCAGGCCCGACACCTGCACCTCGCGCGCAAGCGGCACGTCCGGCAACAACTGCGACAGCGGCATGCTGCGGCTCACTGGCGGCTCTCCTGCAGCGGTGCAGGCTGGGCGGGTGCGGGCAGTGCAGCCGGTGCGAGTGCGGTGGGAATACCCGCAGACACTTCATCCACCGGGTCCGGCACCAACGCCGGGTCCAGATCGGCCGGCTGCGGCTTGACCACCGGCTGCCCGGTCTTGCCGGCGGCCTGCGCCGCCAGCCACGACTGGATGTCGTCCGGCGGCACGTCCATCAGCCGCAGCGCGCCTTCCATCACCCTGTGGAACACCGGCGCCGACACCAGGCCGCCGTAATACACCTTGCCCTGCGGATCGTTGATCACGATGACGGTGGCAAAGCGCGGCCGCGTGGCCGGCACCAGGCCGGCGAACAGCGCGTTGTAATGCCCGCGCTCGTACCCGTTGGCGCCGTTCTTGCGGGCGGTACCGGTCTTGCCGGCCACGTGATAGCCCAGGATCGCCGCGCCCTTGGCGCCGCCCTGGGTGACCACGGTTTCCATCATGTCGATGACCTGGCGCGCCACTTCCGGAGTGACCACCTGGCGGGTCTCGTTGTGCTGGCCGCGCACGAAGGTCGGCGGGGTCAGCTTGCCGCCGTTGCCCAGCGTGGCGTAGGCCTGCGCGATCTGCAGCGGCGTCACCGACAGGCCGTAGCCGTAGGACATGGTGGTCTTGGACGGGCCGCTCCAGCGCGCCGGCTGCAGCACCACGCCGGCCGATTCGCCGGGAAAACCGCTGTGCGGGGCAGCGCCGTAACCGAAGTTGCGGATCGACTGATAGAAGGTCTGGTCCGGCACCTTGGCGGCGATCTTGGCCGCGCCGATGTTGGAGCTGCGGGTGATCACGCCGGTGACGTTGAGCACGCCGTTGTTGCGCGGCACATCGCGGATGGTGAAGCGCCCCACCGACATGTAGCCGGGGTTGGTGTCGATGACCGTGTCCTTGGTCACCACACCGGCGGTCAGCGCGGTGGCCACGGTCAGCGGCTTCATCGTCGAGCCCGGCTCGACCAGATCGGTGACCGCACGGTTGCGGCGCGCCGACGGGTTGATGCCGGTGACCGCATTGGGGTTGTAGGTGGGCAGGTTGACCATCGCCAGCACTTCGCCGGTGGCCACATCCATCACCACCATCGACCCGCCGGCCGCATTGTTTTCGACCAGTGCGTTGCGCAGCTCCTTGTAAGCCAGGAACTGGATGCGGCGGTCGATGCTCAGCGTCAGGTCCTTGCCCGGCTGGGCCGGACGTACCAGATCCACACTCTCCACGATCGCGCCGCGCGCATCGCGCACCACCTTCTTGGAGCCCGGCTTGCCGCGCAGCCATTCGTCGAAGGCCAGCTCCAGGCCTTCCTGGCCGCGGTCGTCGATATTGGTGAAGCCCAGCACGTGGGCCATCGCCTCGCCTTGCGGATAGAAGCGACGGAACTCGCGCTGCGAGAACACACCGGGGATCTTCAGGTCGACAATGGCATGTGCCTTGTCCGGGTTGATCCGGCGCTGCAGGTACATGAATTCCTTGCCGGCCTTCTGCGCCAGCTTGGCGTTCAACTCGTCCAGCGGCTGGCCAAGCGCCTTGGCCAGCTCGGGGACGCGGTCCGGGTTGCGCAACAGTTCCTGCGGATTGACCCAGATCGATTCCACCGGCGTGGACACCGCCAGCGGCTCGCCGTTGCGGTCGGTGATCATGCCGCGCGAGGTGGCGATCGGCAGTTCGCGCAGGTAGCGCGCTTCGCCCTGGCGCTGGTAGAAATCGCGGTTGACCAGCTGCACGAACGCCGCCCGGCCGATCAGCGTCACCGAGCACAGGCCCAGCGCGATGCCGACCAGCGTCAAGCGGCCACGCAGATTGAAGTTGCTGCGCGCGCGGTTGCGGCCGGCCTTCATTCCGCACCTCCGTGTGCGCCACCCTGCGGGCGGCTACGCCGTGCACAACGGCTGTCCTGCCGTTCGGTCACCTGCCGTCTGCTCATGGGCGCACCACCACGATGTCGTTGGTCTCCGGGAACTTCATCCCGATGCGCGCACGCGCAACCTGATCCACGCGATTACTTTCCGCCCAGGTGGCCTGCTCCAGCTGCAGCCGGCCGAATTCGATATTCAATTCATCGCGCGTGTGCTCGAGCTTGGACAACTGCACGAACAGCTTGCGATGCATGTGGCGCATGTACACGACCCCGATCGCCGAGGCGATGCTGCAGGCAAGCAGCACGATGAGCAGCAGGCGGCTCATGCAGCGTCTCCTTGAGACGCCGGGATTGGGGATTCGGGATTCGAGATTCGCTCAGAGCGCTTTTCCAATCCCGAATCCCTACTCCCGAATCCCAGCTTCTCAGCCACCCGCAACACCGCGCTGCGGGCGCGCGGGTTGACGCTCAGTTCGGCGTCGTCGGCCTTTATGGCGCCACTGATCAGCTGCAGCGTCGGTACGAACGGCTGCGCTTCGGGCAGGCGGCGGTTGCTCGGCGGGGCCTTGGCGTAGCGGGCCATGAACTGCTTGACGATGCGGTCTTCCAGCGAATGGAAGCTGATCACCGCCAGGCGGCCGCCGGGCTTGAGCGCGCCCAGGGCGGCGTCCAGGCCGGCTTCCAGATCGTCCAGCTCGCGGTTGATGTAGATGCGGATCGCCTGAAAGCTGCGCGTGGCCGGGTGGGTCTTGCTGTCGCCGCGCGGCATCACCGAGGCGATCAGCTCGGCCAGTTGCGCGGTGCGCAGCAGCGGCTGTTCGGCGCGGCGGGCCACGATGGCGCGCGCGATGCGGCGGCTCTGGCGCTCTTCGCCATAGGTCCACAGCACGTCGGCTATCTCGCGGTCGCTGGCATGCGCCAGCCACTCGGCCGCGCTCTGGCCGGCGTCCGGATCCATGCGCATGTCCAGCGGGCCGTCCTTGCCGAAACTGAAACCGCGCCCGGCCACGTCCAGCTGCGGCGAGGACACGCCCAGATCCAGCAGGATGCCGTCGACGGTTGCCGCAACGACCACCTGGCCGAGGCCGGCAAAGCTGCCGCGATGGATGGACACGCGCGCATCGTCACCGAACGACTGTTCGGCCACGGCGATCGCGTCGGGGTCCTTGTCCATCACCAGCAGTCGACCTCCCGGGCCAAGATGTTGCAGCACGCCACGGGCGTGTCCGCCACGTCCGAACGTGCCATCGAGATAGGTTCCGTTTTCGATCACCTGCAGGCCGTCCAGAACCTGCGTGTACAGCACCGGCACATGGGCCGCCGGTGGCTGCGACACCGGGTGACCGGGCTGCGCTTCACCGCGCATCCGGGCACCCCGGCTCACAACCTGAGATCGAGCAATTCATCGCCCAGATCCCCGTCAGACAATGTCTGCTGGATCAGTGCGCGATGTGCCTGCTCGCTCCAAAGTTCGAATTTGTCGCCCATGCCCAGCAGCACGGCCTTCTTCTCGATGCCGACCGCATTGCGGTGGCTGGCCGGGATGCTCAGACGGCCATTGGCGTCCAGCTCCAGCACTGCGGAAGAACCCACCAGTTTCTGCTGCAGCGTGCGGATCACGCGTTGGGTATTGGGCTTGGACATCACATCGTCACGCACCCGCTCCCACTCCTTTTCCGCGTACAGCCACAGGCACCCGGCTTCGAACGGGTTGTAGGTGAGCACCAGGCGATTGCCGCTCACACGCGTGACCAGGTCGCGGTACGCGGTTGGCACCGCCATACGCCCCTTGTCGTCCACCGTGATGGCAGTCTCGCCCTGAAACACCGAATACAACCTCGAATACCCGCTGGGGGATCATTGAACCACGAAAAACCACAAAACACCTGGTTTTCCCTCCGTTGCCCACCTTAGCAGCGCGTCAAAGGTTGTCAACAACTTTGAAGGTCACAAATCGCCAGTCGCATCAATGAGTTGCAGCACTCTTTAGAGACTTGTTCAAAGGTTATCCACAAGTTGCTGTTTCATCTCAGATTTTGAGATTGAACAAAAATTCAGGGGCGTGAAGGCCATGTAAACCCGACCGCAGTCTCACTTCACACTGCGCCAGCTGCACATGGTCGTTGCGCAAACAGGCGACAATCGGCGCCATGTGCCTGGTCGCTCTTGCCTGGAAAACCCACCCCCGTTGGCGTCTGCTGCTGGCGGGCAACCGCGATGAATTCCACGACCGGCCGACCGCTGCACTGGCGCCCTGGCCGGCACCCGCCGACGGCGTGCTGGCGGGCCGCGACCTGCGCTCGGGCGGCAGCTGGGTGGGGTTGGGCAGCGACGGCCGCGCCGCGGTGGTGACCAATGTCCGCGACCCGCTCGCCACGGCGTCCGGCCGCTCGCGCGGACATCTCATTGCCGACTACCTGGCCGGCAGCCTGGACGCGGCCGTGTACGCCGGCGACCTGGCAGCGGCCGCGCACGAATTCCCGCCATTCAATCTATTGCTGTGCGACGCCGAGCGCTGCGAACACCTCAGCAACCACCCGCCGTTGGCACGCACGCTGGCGCCGGGCATCCACGGCATGTCCAACGGCCCGCTGGACGCGCACTGGCCCAAGACCGCCGCGCTGACTGCAGTCCTGCACGACTGGTGCGCGGCAGGCAGCGACGACCTGCAACCGCTGTGGAGCGCCCTGGGCAACCCCGCCATCGCGCCCGACGCCGCCCTGCCCCACACCGGCGTGGACCTGCCCACCGAACGCCTGCTCTCGGCCGCCTTCATCAACGGCTCCAGCTACGGCACCCGCGCCAGCACCATCGTCGCGGTGGACCACCAGGGCAGCGGCTTCATCCACGAACGCCGCTTCGGCCCCGCCGGGATCTTCCAGGGCGAAACGCGGCTGGACATCGTCGGGACGCGTCGACAATGACCGCCGCAACCAGCGCACAGTGATCGCAGCCAAGGCAAGGCGCCCAGCAACGCACCCAAGTGCAAGCCCCCTTGAGTCAAGGGGGCGCGGCGACAGCCGCAGGGTTTTGGCATGCCTAGGAGCGGGGCCCGCGTTTTGTACTGCCAAAGGCGGTACGAAGCGTGGGTGTCTGCTTAGGGCGAACACCCAAAGAAGGCAGCGACACAGCCGCGGAATTCTGGCCCCCAGAGGGGCCCCGCGTTGAGAAGGGCGAACGCCCGAAAGTAAGGTGGCGGAGCCGGCCGGTAAGCCGGGTTCTGTCGTGGACAGTCATTCGTCTAGGCGCTACGTCACCGCAGCGCTCAAGCAACCTACCCGGATCCAGCGCGGGCCACGCCAATGGATCCCTATTTGGTCTTGCTCCAGGTGGGGTTTGCCGTGCCGGTCCGTTACCGGACTCGCGGTGCGCTCTTACCGCACCATTTCACCCTTACCGGCCCCTCGCCACCCCTCTGCGGCCTCCGAACGCACTTGGCGATGCCTATATGCATCGCCGACACGCTTCAGTGGCGGCAGAGGGGTGACGAGGGACGTAGGCGGTATCTTTCTGTTGCACTTTCCGTCGGCTTGCGCCGCCCAGGCGTTACCTGGCACCTTGCCCTATGGAGCCCGGACTTTCCTCGGCACTCTTGCGAGTGACGCGACTGTCTGGCCGACTCCGCCGGGGCGCACTATACGCTATCGCCACCGTGCAGAACGGCGCCGCGAGCCGGCCCCGCCATCGCCGGCAGGCCCGCAATTGCCCGTAGGAGCGCACCCGGGCGCGAGAGGCGCTACCGAGAAAAATCCCAGTGCACGTCAACGTGCTCCTGCAACAGCACACCTAGCCGCCATACAAGGCCTTGCGCGGCGCACCGGTCAGCTCGGCAGCCAGCTTGGCAGCGGTGGACGGCGGCAGGTGTTCGGCCAGCTTGGCGTAGACGCGGCGGCCTTCGGCCAGCTGGCCTTCGGCGGCGTCGGCGGCGCCCTGCACCATCACCACGAACTCGCCCTTGCGCTGGTTGTCGTCGGCTTCGACCCTGGCCTGCAGCTCGGCCAGGGTGCCGTCGAGCACGGTTTCGAACAGCTTGGTCAGCTCGCGGGCGATCACCGCCGGGCGCTCGTCGCCGAAGGCCCCGCGCAGGTCGGCCAGCGACTCGACGATGCGGTGGGAGGACTCGTAGAACACCAGGGTGCGGGTTTCCCCGGCCAGGTGCGCCAGGCGCTCGCGGCGGGCGGCGCTCTTGGCCGGCAAAAAGCCTTCGAAGCCAAAACGGTCGCTGGGCAGGCCGGCCACGCTGAGCGCGGCGATGGCGGCGCAGGCACCCGGCACCGGGCTGACCCGGATCCCGGCCGCACGGGCGGCGCGCACCAGCTTGAAGCCGGGGTCGCTGACCAGCGGGGTGCCGGCGTCACTGACGATGGCCAGCGACTCGCCCTCGCGCAGGCGCGCGACGATGCGCTCGGACATCGCCTCTTCGTTGTGGTCGTGCAGGGCCAGCAGCGGGCGGTCGATGCCGAAATGGCCGAGCAGCTGGCGGGTATGGCGGGTGTCTTCGGCGCAGATCGCGGCCACGCCACGCAGCACCTCCTGCGCACGCGGCGACAGGTCGGCCAGGTTGCCGATCGGCGTGGCGACCACGTGCAGGGTTCCGGGGGAGGTCATCAACGGTATTCCGTAGGGCAAAGGGTAGAATCGTAGCGTTTTTAACGGTCCGCCCCGGCGGGCCCCGTCCAATGGATCTGAAATGAACAAGCGTGTTGCAAGGATCTCCGCCCTGTCGCTGATGGTGATGCTGGCCGCCGGCTGCGCCACCAGCAGCGTGACCCAGACCGCCTCGCCGACCCAGAGCGCGGCGCTGGCGTTGCTGGACCAGGGCAAGCCGCGCGAGGCGGCGCAGCAACTGGAAGCCGAGGCCGCCAGCGCCAGCGGTGCGCAGCGCAGCCGCCTGCTGGCCGCGTCTGCATTCGGCTGGCACGACGCTGGCGATGACGCACGTGCGCGCACGCTGCTGGCGCAGGTGACCCCGCGCCATCTCAGCGGCGAAGACCGCGCCCGCTTCGCGCTATTGACCGGCGAGCTGGCGGTGATCGACAAGCAGGCCGCGCAGGCGCTGCAGGCCCTGGGCGACAGCCCGCAAGGCCTGCCGCAGCCGCTGCAGACCCGCTGGCTGCTGGCACGCGCCGCCGCACTGGAAGGCACCGGCGACCTGTTCGGGGCCGCCGCCGACCGCGCACGCGCCGACGCCAGCCTGACCGGCACCCCGCGCAGCGAGAACCAGCGCGCGATCGTGCGCCTGCTCGCCGCACTCGACGACGCCACGCTGAAGGGCCGCACCGCGGCGCTGCCGGCGGGCGACCCGCTGTACAACTTTGCCGGCCGCGCCTTGATCAGCCGCGGGCTGGCGCTGCCACGCGCGTTCGATCGCGACGCGCAATGGGGCTTTGACACCAGCAAGCGCCCGCCGGCCGAACGCGACGGCTATCGCCCGCCGGTCAAGCTGGGCGTGCTGCTGCCGCTCAGCGGCAGCCTGGCCACCGCCTCGGCGCCGGTGCGCGACGGCCTGCTGGCCGGTTACTACGCCGAAACCCGCCGCCGCCCGGAACTGCGCTTCTTCGATACCGCCGGCACTGCCGCCGGCGCCAATGCCGCCTACGACAAGGCGGTGAGCGCCGGGGTCGACTACGTGGTCGGCCCACTGGGTCGCGACGAGGTCAGCGCCGTGTTCGCGCGCGGCCAATTGGCAGTGCCGGTGCTGGCGCTCAACCGCCCCACCGACAACAAAGCACCGCCCAGCGGCAGCGCCGGCTTCTCGCTGGCGCCGGAAGACGACGGCATCATGGCCGCCGAATACCTGCTCTCGCGCGAGCGCCGCAACGTGCTGATCGTCGGCACCAGCGACGACAACGGCAAGCGCACCATCAAGGCCTTCCGCGACCGTTTCACCGAACGCGGCGGCAGCGTCGCCGGCAGCATCAGCGTGGCCGAGGTACCGGGCGACATCGGTGCGCAGCTGCGCAACTACGGTGCTGCCGATGCGGTATTCCTGGCGGTGCGCGGCAACACCGCGCGCGCGCTGGCGCCGCAACTGGCCTTGAGCGGATTCGCCGGCAAATCGCGCGTGGGCACCTCGCAGCTGGTGGCCGGCACCGGCAAGGTCGAAGACGACCTGGCCCTGGACGGCATCATCTACCCCAGCGAAACCTGGACCGCGCTGGGCGTGTCCGGGCTGCCGGCCTCCACCCAGGTTGCCAGCACGCTGCCCAGCGCACGCGGACCCGGCGCGCGCCTGTTCGCGTTCGGCTACGACGCCTGGAAGATCAGCGCCTATCTGGAAAAACTCGCCACCGGCACCGACGGCGGCCTGCGTGGCGCCACCGGCACGCTGCATCTGGATGGCTTCGGCAACGTGCTGCGCACCCCGGCCTGGTCCACCTTCAACGGTGGCCGCCCGGTGCCGATCGCCGACGGCCGTTGACGCCATGCCGGCAGCGCGCCAGCAGCGGGGTGCGGCGGTGGAGGCGGCCGCACGCACGCTGCTGGAGCAGGCCGGGTTGCAGCTGGTGGTGGGCAATGCCAACTACCGCGGCGGCGAACTGGATCTGGTGATGCGCGACGGCCAGGCACTGGTGTTCGTGGAAGTGCGCTATCGCCGCGACAACCGCTTCGGCGGCGGCGCGGCATCGGTGGATGCGCGCAAGCGCCGCAAGCTGGTGCTGGCCGCGCAGTTGTTCCTTGCCTATCACCCGGCGCTGGCGACCTTGCCGTGCCGCTTCGATGTGGTGGAAGCCAGCGGCGAGCCGGTGGTGCTGAACTGGATCCGCGACGCCTTCCGCGCCGACGATTGCTGACGACGACGACCCACGCGCGATGCCGACCATCATCACCCATGCCGCGGTGCCGCTGGCGCTCTGGTGCGCCAGTGAACGCGGCCGCCTGTCGCCGCGCCTGCTCGGTGCCGGCATCGTCGCGGCGATGTTGCCCGATGCCGACGTGCTGGCGTTCGCGTTGCATGTTCCGTATGCGGATGCGTTCGGCCATCGCGGTGCCAGCCACTCGTTGCTGTTTGCCGGGCTGATCGCGCTGCTGGGTGGTGTTGCGCATCGCCTGTTGCGTGCGGACGCGCTGCAGGCAGCAGCGTTCTTGTTCGTCTGCGCCGCATCGCATCCATTGCTGGATGCGATGACCTCCGGTGGCCTGGGCGTTGCACTGACCTGGCCCTGGAGCGAGGCGCGCTGGTTCGCGCCATGGCGGCCGATTCGCGTGTCGCCTTTCGCCAACGGTTTCTTCAATGCGCGCGGCCTTGCCACGCTGCTCTCCGAGCTGCGCTGGGTCTGGCTGCCGCTCACCGTCGCGGTGCTGGGATGGAAATGCATCCAGCGCGCGGCACCACAGGATCACACTTCATGACCGATGTGCTTCCCACTGCCCTGGCCGCGTTACTGGCCGCGCGGCTTGGCCCCGATGGCTGGTTGACCGGCGACGACGCGCGGCGCCGCTATGGCGAGGACGATTCGCGCCGCTGGGCATTGCCCGCCGCCGTCGCCTTGCCGGGCGATACCGAGGATGTGGTGGCCATCGTGCAGGCCTGCCGCGCGCATGGCGTGCCGATCGTCGCGCGCGGCGCCGGCACCGGCACCACCGGTGCGGCGGTGCCGTTTTCCGGCGGCGTGGTGGTGTCGATGGCACGCATGGATCGCATCCTTGCGCTGCGTCCGGCCGATCGCTGCGCCATCGTGCAACCGGGCCTGCTCAACGGCCAATTGCAGCAGGCCTTGCAGCCGCATGGCCTGTTCTGGCCGCCGGATCCGTCCAGCGCGGACATCTGCAGCGTCGGCGGCAATCTGGCCACCAATGCCGGCGGCCCGCGCGCGGTGAAATACGGCGCCACCCGCGACAACGTGCTCGGCCTGGTCGCTGTGACCGGCACCGGCGAGGTGATCCGCTGCGGCGGCGCGTACACGAAGAATTCCACCGGCTACGACCTGACGCATCTGCTGGTCGGCAGCGAAGGCACCCTGGCGATCATCGTCGAAGCGACCTTGAAGCTGACGCCGCGCGCGATCGCGCAAGCCGGCGTGCGCGCGCTGTATCGCGATGCGGCCAGCGCCGCGGCGGCGGTGTCGCGCATCATGGCGCAACCGACCACGCCGACGATGCTGGAATTCATGGATGCCAGTGCGATCGCATTACTGCGCCGCAACGGCAGCGATGTGCCCGAGGCCGGCGCGATGCTGCTGATCGAAGCCGATGGCGATCACGACACCCTGCCCTACGCATTGCAGGCCTTGCACGATGCCGCCGATGGCGAAGGCGTGGTGAGCCTGGACGTGGCCGCCGATGGCAGCGCGCGCGACAGGTTGTGGGCCGCGCGGCGTGCGCTGTCGCCGGCATTGCGCACGATCAAGCCGGGCAAGATCAACGAGGACGTGGTGGTGCCGGTCTCGCGCATCCCCGAACTGGTGGCCGGCGTGGAAGCGCTTGCCGCCGAATTCGCGTTGCCGATCGTGGCCTTCGGCCATGCCGGCAACGGCAACCTGCACGTCAACATCATGTACGACCCGGCCGATGCCGACGAGGACGCGCGCGCACATGCCGCATTGCCGCGTCTGTTCGCACTGGTGCTGTCGCTGGAAGGCACACTCTCCGGCGAGCACGGCATCGGCGTGGCCAAGCGCGACTTCATGGCCCAAGCCTTCAGCGCAGAGACGCTGGCGGCGATGCGCGCGATCAAGGCCGCGCTGGATCCGGACGGGATCCTGAATCCGGGCAAGGTGCTGCCAACGCGCTAGTGGCGTGGTCGCCTCAGCGCGTCACCCCGATAAAGCGCAAACCCACGCCCGGTTCGGTGACGATGTAATGCGGGTCGGCGGCATCGTCGTGCAGTTTCTGGCGCAGCTTGCCGACCAGGATGCGCAGGTAATGGGTGTCTTCCTCATGGGTGGGGCCCCACACCTCGCGCAGCAGTTGCGGCTGGGTGACCACGCGGCCGGCGTGCTTGAGTAGCAGCGCGAGCAGGGCGTATTCCTTGCGGCTCAAGGGCACCGCTTCGCCATCGAGGGTGACCTCGCGCAGGCCCAGGTGGATGTGCAGGCGGCCGTCGTCGAACACGCTCTCTTCCACCGTGCTGCCGGCGCCGGCCTGGCGCAGCAGCGCGCGGATGCGCGCCATCAGTTCCTGCACGCCGAACGGTTTGGTGACGTAGTCGTTGGCGCCGGCATCGAGCGCGGCGACCTTTTCGGTTTCGCCGGCGCGCACGGTGAGCATGATCACCGGCACGTTGGACCACTGGCGGATCTCGCGCAGCACCTCGTGGCCGTCGCGATCGGGCAGGCCGATGTCCAGCACCACCAGTTCGGCGCCCTGCCCGGCCAGCGTGGCCAGGCCTTCCTCGGCGGTGCCGGCCTGCAGCACGCGGTAGCCCTGCGCACGCAGGCTGATGTCGAGAAAGCGGCGGATCTGCGGCTCGTCGTCGACGATCAGCACGCGGGCAGGCGGGATGGCAGTGGGGTCAGTCGGCATCGGGGCGAGGTGGCGCAGCGGGAACGAGCAATGGCAGCGTAATGCGGATCGTGGTGCCGTGACCATCTGCACCAGCCAGCGCCTCCACGCTGCCGCCATGCGCGCCGATCATGCCCTGGCAGATGGTCAGGCCCAGCCCGGTGCCGTGACGGCCGCGGTCGCCACGCTCCACGCTGTAGAACATGTCGAAAATGCGCGCGCGCTCGTCCTCGGGAATGCCGGGACCCTGGTCGCCGATATCGATCTGCAGCGCGCCAGCCTGCAGCCGTGCCTGCACGGTGACGGCCACACCGGCTGGCGAAAATTTTGCCGCATTCTCCAGCACGTTGAAGATGGCCTGTTCCACCAGCGCCGGGTGCACCCAGATCGCCGGCAGGTCGGCGGCCAGATCCAGTTGCAGGCGCACCGCCGGCTGGTAGCGCTGCAGCCGCCGCGTGGCCGAGCCGATCAGCTCGTCCACGCCGATCCAGTCGCGCTTCAAGGTCAGCCCGGTGTGGCCGAGCCGGGTCATGTCGAGCAGGTTCTGGATGTAGCGATCCAGCCGCTCGCCTTCGAGCTGGATAGTGTCGAGCAGGCTGTGGCGGTCCTGCGCGTCCATCGCATCGCCGTAGCTGGCCAGGCTGCTGGCCGAGCCGATCATCGAGGCCAGCGGCGAGCGCAGATCGTGCGAGACCGAGGACAGCAATGCCGAGCGCAGGCGCTCGGTTTCGCCACTGACACGCGCTCCTTCCAGATCGGCGACCAGGCGCGTGCGCAGCGCCGCCTGGCCGATGTCCTCCACCATCGCTTCGGCCAGCCGACGCTCCTCCAGGCCGGGCCGCTGCACGCTCTGACGGAAGCGCAGCGCGGCCACCCCCAGGCTGCCGCGTTCGTGCCGCACCGGCAAGCACCACCACTGCGCACCGGCCAGCGTATCGGTGAAGCGGCCGGCCGGCTGACCGTGGCGCTGGGTCCAGTCCGCCGCGCTGCGATCGAGTGCACCGAAGCTGGCCGGTGCATCGCTTTCGCGCTGCTCCAGACGCAGCCAGGCCTCGGCATCCAGGGCCGTGGTCAGCGCGCGACGGCCGGCTTCCAGCACCTGCCCCAGGTCGGCGGCGGTGCTGAGCTCGCGGGCCAGCGTCTGCAGCGCATTGGCATGCGCATTGGCGGCGCGCAAGGCCAGCACCTGGCTGCGCAGGCGCGAGGCCAGGCGGCCGGCGACCAGGGCAGCGATCAGGAACAGGCACACCGTCACCACGCCCTGGCGCGCGCTGATGTGCAGGGTGAAGCGCGGTTCGATGAAGAAGAAGTTGTAGGCGACAAAACTCAGCAGCGCGGCGATCACCGCGGCAGCCATGCGCGTGCGCGAGGCCACCAGCACCACCGCGACGATGAACACCATCGACAGGTCGTCGATGTCGGTCCAGCGCTGGATCACCCACGCCACCGCGACCGCGGCAGCGGCGGCGATCGCCGCGAAGGCCAGGTCGTAACGCTGCAGCCACTGGCGCGGATTGCGCCAACGCTGGCGTGCGCGTGCGCGCGCATCGGCGGAACTGACGATGACCAGTTCGTAATGCGCGCCACGTTGCAGCAGTTGCTGGGTCAGCGTGCGGTTGAACATGCGCGCCAGCGGGCGTTCGCGCGTGCGCCCCAGCACCAGCGTGGACACGCCGTTTTGCGCGGCGAAATCCAGCAACGCCTCGGCGACGTTGGCGCCGTGCAGCAGCGCGGTATCGCCCCCCAGGCGGCGTGTAAGTGCGAAGGCGCGGTCGATCTCCAGCTGCCAGGCGGCGTCGGCCACGGTGCGCGTCTGCACGGTGACCACCGTCCACGGGGCATCGCGTCGTTCGGACAACCGCCGCGCCACCCGCACCAGATAATCCGAGCTGCCACGCCCATCGATGGCCACCACCACGCGGCGGCGCAAGGCGGCAGTGCCCGGCAAACCGCGTGCGGCCTGGGTGTCGCGCAGGTCGCTGTCGACGCGGTCGGCCGCGGTCTGCATCGCCAGCTCGCGCAGCGCGGTGAGGTTGGAAGGCGAGAAAAACGCCTGCAAGGCCTGTGTCGCCTGCTCGGGCAGATACACCTTGCCCTGCTGCAGGCGCTCGATCAGTTCGCGCGGCGGCAGGTCCACCAGCACGATGTCGCGCAGGCGGTCGAACACCGCATCGGGCACGGTTTCGGACACGCGCACGCCGGTGATGCGCAGCACGATGTCGTTGAGGCTTTCCAGGTGCTGGATGTTGACCGTGGTGTAGACATCGATGCCGGCATCAAGCAGTTCCACGATGTCCTGCCAGCGCCGTTCGTGCCGGCTGCCCGGCACGTTGCGATGGGCCAGCTCGTCGATCAGCGCCAGCTTCGGCTTGCGCGCCAGCAACGCGTCCAGGTCGAGTTCTTCCAGCTCCCGGCCCTGGTAGTTGATGCGGGTGCGCGGCAGCAGCGGCAGGCCATCCAGCAGTGCCGCGGTTTCGCTGCGGCCATGGGTTTCCACCACTCCGGCCACCACGTCCATGCCCTGGCGCAGGCGCTCGCGCGCCCGCGACAGCATGGCGTAGGTCTTGCCCACCCCGGGCGCCGCGCCCAGAAACACGGTCAGGCGCCCGCCATGTTCGCGCTGCAGTTCGCCGATCAGCGCGTCGGCTTGTTGGGTGCGGGCGTCAATCATGGAGGCCGGGATTGGGGAAGCGGGATTGGGGATTGGTGCAGCCTACCGCGAGCTGACAGCTCTAGTGCTGTTGCCTTGGCCCATTCCCGATTCCCGACTCCCCATTCCCCGCGCGATCCAGCGCCAGGTTCAGTGCCAGCACATTCACCCGCGGCTGCCCGAGCAGACCGAACTGTGGCTGTTCGGTGGCGGTCCTTACCAGCGCGGCCACGCGCTGTTCCGGCCAGCCGCGCGCGGCGGCGACCCGGCGCACCTGGACCTGGGCGCCGGCCGGGCTCAGGTGTGGATCCAGGCCACTGCCGGATTGGGTGATCAGCTCGGCGGGGACCGCCTCCGGTGCGATGCCGTCGCGTGCAGCCACCTCGGCGCGCGTGGCGGCGATGCGGCTCTGCAGGTCGGGATTGGAGCGCGCCTGGTTGCTGCCGGCCGCCGCGCTCGGGTCGTACTTGGCCGCCGAGGGGCGTGGCTGGAAATAGCGCGCATTGGCAAACGGCTGCGCCACCAGGGCCGAGCCGACCACACGCGCGTCATCGCGCAGCAACGAGCCATGCGCCTGCTCGGGGAACAGCGCGCCGGTGATGCCGGTGGCGACCAGCGAATAGCTCAAGCCCAGGCCCAGCAGGATGAACAACGCCAGCATCACCGCCCCGCGCAGGGCGCCGTCGTCACGCAACGGCTGCGCCGTGGACGGACCGGCTTTCGAAGAAATCGTCATGACTCAGTTCCCCAAAGTGGCGACAAGCGCCAGGTCGATCAACTTGATCGCGGCAAACGGCAGCAATACGCCACCGACGCCGTACATCAGCATGTTCCGGCGCAGCAGGGCCGTGGCGCTGGACGGGCGAAAGCGCACGCCGCGCAACGCCAGCGGAATCAATGCAGGGATGATCAGCGCATTGAAGATCAACGCCGCCAGCACCGCATGCCGCGGGTTGGACAACTGCATCACGTTGAGCGCGGCCATCGACGGAATCGCCGCCGCAAACAGCGCCGGCAGGATCGCGAAATACTTGGACACGTCGTTGGCCAACGAGAACGTGGTCAACGCACCGCGCGTGATCAGCTGCTGCTTGCCCACTTCGACCACTGCCAGCAGTTTGGCCGGATCCGAATCCAGATCGACCATGTTGCCGGCCTCCTTGGCCGCCTGCGTGCCGGAGTTCATCGCCAGGCCCACGTCGGCCTGGGCAAGCGCCGGCGCATCGTTGGTGCCGTCGCCGACCATCGCCACCAGCCGCCCGCCGGCCTGCTCGGCACGGATGCGGGCCAGCTTGTCTTCCGGGCGCGCCTGGGCGATGTAGTCGTCCACGCCGGCTTCGGCGGCAATCGCGGCGGCCGTAAGCGGGTTGTCGCCGGTGATCATCACCGTCTTGATGCCCATCGCACGCAGCTGCGCGAACTTTTCCTTGATGCCTTGCTTGACCACATCGCTCAGCTCGACCACGCCCAGCACATGCCGGCCTTCGGCCACCACCAGCGGGGTAGCGCCGCCGCGCGCGACTTCTTCGATGCGGCCGTTCAACTCCGGCGACACCGTGGCGCCCTGCGCCTGCACATAGGCCACGATCGCATCGCCGGCACCCTTGCGGATGCTGCGCCCGGCCAGATCCACGCCGGACATGCGGGTCTGCGCGGTGAAGCCGATGAAATGCGCGCCCTCCGGCTCGACCGCCACCGCGCCCTGCTGGCGTGCCAGCTTGACGATAGATTTGCCTTCCGGCGTCGGGTCGGCCAGCGAGGCCAGCATTGCCGCATCGCGCAGCTGCGCACGGTCGATACCGGCCAGCGGATGGAACGCGGTGGCCTGCCGGTCGCCGTAGGTGATGGTGCCGGTCTTGTCGAGCAACAGCACGTCCACGTCGCCGGCCACTTCCACCGCCTTGCCGGATTTGGCCAGCACATTGGCAGACAGCGCGCGGTTCATGCCGGCGATGCCGATCGCCGGCAACAACCCGCCGATGGTGGTCGGGATCAGGCACACCAGCAGCGCGATCAGCAACAGCGGATCCAGCGTAACGCCGACAAAACCCGCAATCGCCGGCAGCGAGGCCACCACGATCAGGAAGGTCAGCGTCATCGCCGCCAGCAACAAGGTGAGCGCGATTTCGTTCGGCGTCTTCTGCCGGTTGGCGCCTTCCACCAAGGCGATCATGCGATCCAGGAAACTATGCCCCGGCTCGGCGGTGACCTTGAACACGATCTCGTCGGAGAGCACGCGCGTTCCGCCGATCACGCCACTGCGATCGGTGCCGGCCTCGCGCAGTACCGGTGCCGATTCGCCGGTGACCGCCGCTTCATTGATCGTTGCAACGCCGCGCACGATCTCGCCATCGGCCGGGACGAATTCGCCTTCGGACACCATCACGTAGTCGCCCGGGCGCAGCTCTGCCGCCGGCACGCGGGTCTCGCGGCCGCCGAGTGCGGTTTCCACCCGGCGGGCGACCAGATCCTTGCGCGCACGGCGCAGCGATGCGGCCTGCCCACGCCCGCGCGCCTCGGCGATGGCCTCGGCGAAATTGCCGAACAGCACGGTGACGAACAGGATCGCCGTCACCGCCCAGCCGAACCCGGCATTGCCATACCCGCTGGCGGTGATCACCGCCGCCAGCAGCGTGCCACCCATCACCACCGCCATCACCGGGCTGCGCAGCAGATGCCGCGGCGCCAACTTGAGGAAGGCCGCGCGCATTGCCGCCACCAGCACGGCGGCGTCGAACAACGCCGCGTCACCGCGCGCGCGTTTTTCAGTCGTATCGATCGTAGACATTGCTCAAACTCTCAGGACGCCGCCAGGGCGAGGTGTTCAGCGATAGGACCCAGCACCAGTGCCGGCATGAACTGCAGCACGGTGAGCACCAGCACGATCGCCATCAGGGTCAGCGCGAAGGTTGGCGTTTCGACATGCAGGCTGCCGGCCGATTCCGGCGCGCGCCGCTTCACTGCCATGCGCGCGGCCACCATCAGCGGCAGGATCAGCGCGGGATAGCGGCCCAATGCCAGCACCGCCGAGCAACTCAGGTTCCACCAGTACGTCGCATCGCCCAGGCCTTCGAAACCCGACCCATTGTTGGCAAAGGCCGAGGTGTACTCGTAGAACACCTGGCTGATGCCGTGGAAGCCGGGATTGGAATTGGCGGTAAATGCCGGCACCGCCAGCGCCACTGCGGTGAAGCCCAGCACCACCAATGGCTGCAGCAGGATCAGCAGCGCAAGCAACTGCACCTCGCGCGCTTCGATCTTGCGGCCGAACAACTCCGGCGTGCGCCCGGTCATCAAACCGGCCAGGAACACGCTCAGCAGCAGATACACCACGAACTGCTGCAGGCCGCAGCCGATGCCGCCCCAGATCGCGTTGATCAGCATGTCCACCAGCGTGACAAGGCCGCTCAACGGCGCCAGCGAATCGTGCATCGCATTGACCGAGCCGTTGGAGGTCTGCGTGGTCAAGGCCGCCCACAACGCAGACGCATCTGCGCCGACACGCACCTCCTTGCCTTCCATCAAGGCAGCCGAGCTGGCGCTGGCCGAATGCGCTTCGGACCACAGCAACAGCGCGGTGGATGCGACCGACATCGTCAGCATGGTGCCGAACACCAGCGCGGTGAGACGCTTGCGCCCGGTCAGATAGCCGACCATAAACACCACGCTCATCGGCAACAGCACCAGCGCCAAGGTCTCCAGCAGGTTGCTCAGCGGCGTGGGATTTTCCAGCGCCACCGAACTGTTGGGGCCGTACCAGCCGCCACCGTTGGTGCCGAGCTGCTTGACCGCGACCATCGCCGCAACCGGCCCGACCGGAATGGTCTGCTTGGACATGCCGGCGCTGCTGTCCAGCGGTGCGGCAGTGGCCGCACCCTGCAGCGTGGAGGGCACGCCCTGCCAGCCGAGCAGCACAGTCCACAGCAGGCACAGCGGCAGCAACACACGCACGCTGGCGCGGATCACATCCGCCCAGTAATTGCCGACGTCTGCCTCCGGCAACGCTTCCAATCCGGCAGCCGACTGTTGCCGCCCCGGGCGCGGCGTGACGATCTCCGGCTCCTCCAGCCCGGCCACCCGTGGCTTGGCGCTGGCCGTCGCATTGGATGCCGGCAAGGCGTCGGACACAGTTGCAACGGCACGCCCACCGAACAATGCGCGCAAGGTCGCCACCGCCAATGCCAGGCCCATCATCGGCGTGACCACCTGCAGGCCGACGATGCCGGTCATCTGCGCCAGATACGACAACTGCGCCTGGCCCGAGTAGTGCTGCTGATTGGTGTTGGTGACGAACGACACCATGGTGTGCAGCGCGGTGTCCCAGCGCATGTTCGGGATGGCGTCCGGGTTGAACGGCAGCCACGCCTGGGTCATGAACACTGCCCAGGTGAGCAGGCCGACAACCAGGTTGCTGAGCAGGAACGCTACCGCATACCCACGCCACGACATCCCCTGCTGCGGGCGGGTACCGAGCAACGCATACAACGGCCGTTCGATCCAGCCGAACAGCACGTCGCCACGCATCGGGGCGCCGCGCATCACCGCTGCCAGGTAGCGGCCCAGGGGCCAGGCCAGCACGATGGCCAGCGCGTAGACAAGGAGAGTTTCAATCATTGGAGCGCACTCGCATCAGAAGTCTTCGGGGCGCAGGACCACGTACAACAGGTACGCGGCGGCAACGAGTACGGCCACGCCGCACAACAGGGACAACCAGGCAGGCATGTCAGCTACTCCCCGAGACGCGCGCAACGCGGCGCGATGGATGCGAGATGCGGCGGCGCATGCAGCGTCTGCAGGCCGACAAGGCAAAGCGCTGCCGCACCGCGCGCGCAGCGGCGATGGAGCAGACAGGTCAAGGGATGCATCGGAATCGTCCACGGCGGAACCGCTCCGCCAACCTGCGCAGTGTCTGCCCGGGCTGCGTAAAGTCGCTATGGATCTGCGACAGCCGCCGCGTAAATTCCGCATAAATGCTGTGTGGCGACGGTCTGCAGTCACGTCTCCACGCTATGCAGCCGTTTCCGGGCAACTTCGGCCTCTAGTCCCAACTCAGGACGACCAGGTTTTGAGTCAGGACGTTATGAGGTGGTAGCAAAGCCGCGTTGGTCGAGGGCGCGGTGCCCTCACCACTTCCGGGACACGCCGTAGATCCGTCCATGGAGGCTCCTTGGCGGCATTCATGCCGCCAAGGGTCCCGGAACCGGCAAGGTCACCGCACCAGGACGTTCTGAGATTGCTTTATCGAAAGCCTGCTGATTGCTCGGCTCGTCTTGGCAACTGATTGGGCATGCTGCAAACACTGCATGCCACGCCCTGCTCGCCCGTGCACACCGACTATCTGGACTGGTCCTTGCCCGCCCACCGTCGCGGGACCTTACGCGGCATGGATGCCGCGTAAGAGCCTACACGGACGTACTTGCGGCGTGTCCTGCGATGGTGGGCGGGCAAGGGCCCTGCAGTGGAGCCGCAGATCAGCCGCTCTACAACTGATCTAGCCGAGCGACCTCATTCCTAATACACGAGGAGCCAAAATCAGCCGGGATTCCGAGTTGCAGCCTCGTTCACCAGATGCCGTCAAGACCTGGCGGGACGAGCGCACAGCACCCTCTTCGCTCGCGGAACAGGCCGTGACTTCGCACCTGGAGGCTCCCACCTGTCCCCACCTGTCGACGGAGCGATCACCGTCGCTGCACTAACGTACCGGCGTCATCCATCAGAGTCCTTGCACATGCCTGTCAGCTACTCGATCAGCCTGCCCGACCCCAAGCTCGCCCGCGGCGGCGATGCGAGCGTGAGCTTTAGTGCCCATGGTGCCGAGGCCTTTGCCGAACAGTTGCAGGCCGCCTTGCGTGATCCGGCCTGGTTCGATCGCTGGCGCCAGCTGCAGGCCGACCCGGACGCGGTGGACCCCAGCCTGGGCGTGACCGATCCATCGGCCACGGTTACCGGCAAGCAGGGCGACCTGCGTGTGGACCTGGTCGCCACCACCAGCATCCCCGGCGACCTGCTCAAGCAGCGCATGCAGGCCCTGGCCGGGCACCACTGGGAACTGCGCGACGTACGTTGAGTTCCACGGCCGCCGCGTGCACTGCGCGGCGGCACTTTGTTCAGGCCGGTGCGCTGTCTGCCACACGCCGCGGCCAGCGCCATTTCAGATTCACCGCCAGCGTGCCCATCACGATCAGCGCCAGGCCCAGCCACTGCACCGGCACCAATGCGTGGCCGTAGAGCAGATAGTCCAGCAGTAGCGTCACCAGCGGATACACGAACGCCAGCACCGCAATCGTGGCCACATGCAGATGGCGATAGGACGAATAGAACAGCACATAGACGATGCCGCTGTGGATCACGCCCAGGCCCGCCAGCCACAGCCAGTGCAGACCCGGATGCAACGCCGCACTGCTGGAAAACCCGGCCAGCAGGAACGTGCCGACCCAACACTGCACCGTCACCACCGCCAGCGGCCGCTCGCGACTGATACGGCGCGACATCAGCAGCGACGCACCGCATAGCAGCGCCGCCAACAGCGTGAGCGCGATGCCGATCAGATAGCCACGGTCGGCCGCCTGCCACAACCGCGCCGGATTTGCCGAGCAGGCCACGCCGACGAATGCCAGCAACGTCCAGCCCAGATCGGCACGCCGCGTGCGCTCGCCTTGCACCAGCGCGGCCAGCAGCAACATCACGAACGGAAACACGTGGTAGACCATGGTCGCCACGCCGATCGACGAGCGCGCCATGCCGGCGAACAACGCCACCCAATTCAACACCAGCAGCACACCGCTGACGATGGCATCGCGCAACAGCGCACGCTCGCGCCATAGCCCTCGTAGCTGTCCACCGACCAAGCCGCATACGGTAAGAAACAGCGCCCCGAACAGGCAACGATAGAACACCGCCGTCACCGGATCCTGCCCGCTTTCGTGGACGAACACGCCGACCGAACCGATCAGGACTTCGGCAACCAACAATTGCCAGACCGCCCGTCGCCCAGCGCCGGCCGATACTGCATGCACAGATAAAGAAGTGTTCATAGCGCAATGGTTCCCTGCAGATACTGGACAGCGCTGCCGCGCACGTAGACATGCCGCGGCTCGACCCGGCACTGCAGTTCGCCGCCACGCGCGGAGGCCTGCAGCGCGGTGAGCTGCGTCTTGCCCAGCCGCTGCGCCCACAACGGCGCAAGCGCGGCATGAATCGATCCGGTAACCGGATCTTCGCTACCGCCGTTGCAGGGCCAGAAGTAGCGAGAAACAAAATCATGCTCAAGGCCTGGCGCGGTGACCGCCACATCGCGCGGCGCCAGTGCCAGCATCCGGCCCAGATCCGGCGTCACCGCACGCACCTGTGCTTGGTCGGCGTAGACGGCGATATACGCCTGCGCGTTCGCATAGACAGCTTGGGGCGCGATCGATAACGACTCAGACAACGCGTGCGGCACCACTTGCAGCAGCGACGGCTCATGGTTGGGAAAGCGCAGCTCGAAGCTGCGCTCATCCATCCTGGAAACGCCGATCTCACCGACAGCCGGCGCACGCAAGCGTAGTGGAAACGCCGCCAGCTGGTGCGTCGCGATCACGAACGCGCTGGCCAAGGTCGCATGCCCGCAGAAGCCGACCTCCTTGAGCGGAGAAAACCAGCGGATGTCGAACACCCCGCTGTCGTCGCGAACGAAGAAGGCGGTCTCCGAAAGATTGTGTTCGCTGGCGATGGCCTGCATCACCGGCTCCGGCAACCAGGCCTGCAATGGCACCACGGCTGCCGGATTGCCCTTGAAACGCAGCGTGGTGAACGCATCGACGATAAACACAGGAAGCAGCACGGCCAACCTCACAGAGGGGAAGATACCCGGGGTACTCACCGGGCACGGCCAGTCTGCAACGTGCTACCCGACCATCACAGATTCAGATACGCTGCAAATTGACCAATACAGATGGAAGGCGTCCGCAAATGCTGCTGTACGAATCGCTGGCCACGCAGCTGCGGCAGCAGATCGACGGCGGCACCTTGCGTGCCGGCGAGCGCCTGCCCTCGATCCGGCAACTGGCCGCCAACCATGGCATCAGCACCGCCACCGCCGTGCAGGCCTGCCTGCAACTGGAACGCGAGGGGCGCGTGCAAGCGCGCCCGCGCTCGGGCTACTTTGTGCGCAGCGCGGCGCCTGCATTGCCGGCCGCCGCACCCGTCACACGTCGGCGCAAACCGAGCATGGTCGACAACCCGGCCTTGCAGCGCGTACTCGACACCTTGGCGCGCACCGACCTGGTGCCGCTGCACACTGCCACCCCCGCGCCTGCGTTATTGCCCACCTCGCAACTGGCCGCAGCCCTGTCGCGGCAGCTGCGTCGCCAGCGCACGGCGGCGCTGGATTACGCACCGCCGCAAGGGCACGCCGCACTGCGCCGTCAGATCGCACAACGTTATGCACACTGCGCAACCACCGTCGACGCAGAAGAGGTGGTGATCACCGCCGGCGCGATGGAGGCGATCAGCCTGGCGCTGCGCACGCTCACCGCACCAGGCGATGTGGTGCTGGTGGAAACGCCCACGTATCACGGCATCCTGCAGGCGGTGGCGGCACTGCGCCTGAAGGTGCTGGAGGTACCCAACCGTCCCGGCCAGGGTATCGATGTCGCGCGTCTGGATACGCTGTTGCAGCGCACGCCGGTGCGTGCGGCAGTGCTGATTCCCAACTTCAACAATCCAAGCGGCAGCCTCACGCCCGACAGCGCCAAGCGCGCATTGCTCGACAGCTGCGCACGCCATGGCACCGTGGTGATCGAAGACGATATCTACGGCGAACTGGATTGGTCGGGCCAACGTCCACGTCCGCTGCGCCATTTCGATGCCCGTGCCAACGTGATCACCTGCGGCTCGTTCTCCAAGGTGCTCTCGCCCGGCCTGCGGGTGGGGTGGTTGCTGGGTGGCGACTGGACCGACGCCCTGGTGCGCGCCAAGTACTTTTCCACCGTCGGCAGCGCCAGCCTGCCGCAACTGGCACTGGCCGACTACCTGGCGCAACACGATCTGGAACGGCACCTGCGCAAGCTACGCCGCACCCTGGCCGACAACGGGCAGCGGCTGCGCGATGCCATCGTGCGGCATTGGCCGGAAGGCACGCGCGTGGGCGACCCGGCAGGCGGGTTATCGCTATGGCTGCAATTGCCCGACGGCGGTAGCGGCCAGGCCGTGTTCGAGGCCGCGCTGGCAGAACGTATCGGCACCTCGCCCGGTCATCTGTACTCCAGCCGTGGCGACTACGCAGACCACCTGCGGCTGACCTGCGGCCAGCCATGGAGCGACACGCTGGAGCGCGCGATGCGCCGATTGGGCAAGCTTGCGGCGCAGGTAGTGCATTAGCCGTTCTTGGTTTGTGGCAATGGCTATAGCCGACAAGATAATGATGTGACGCAGCTGGTCGACGCAGACTTCAGATGCGAAAAGGCTGCTTGCGCGCCTTACCAGGAAGTTTGCAGGGCGTTGTGTTGAAGCCTGCCTGTTGAATGCGCTGTATTGAAAAGCTGACAGGACGCCGTTATCCAAACAACGGCACGCCATGCTCTGCTTGCACCAGCGCACCGACCATCTCGCCTGGTCCTTGCCCGCCCACCATCGCGGGACCTTACGCGGCATGGATGCCGCGTAAGAGCCTACAGGGACGCACTTGCGGCGTGTCCCGCGACGGTGGGCGGGCAAGGGCCCTGCAGCCACGCCGCAGATCGGCTGCTCTACAAGCCCACCTGCCTGCTCCACCAGCTTTGCTCGTCACCTCATCCGCCAGTGAGCCCGTACCCTCATCCGCCCCTGAGGGGCACCTTCTCCGATAGGAGAAGGGAGGTCGATTCGACGCCTTGCTCAAGCCGCGGCCCACGCAACACGGCAGCGCGGCAATGCAAGGTAAGGCAATGCCCACTACCATCCACCATCGCATACCACGCATCTACCGCGCACTCGACCAGCCGATCAACCACGCAACGCCGCGGCGTGGTGCGCGATGTGTTCGCCGATAAAGCTGGCGATGAAGTAATAGCTGTGGTCGTAACCGGGCTGCAGCCGCACCGTGACCGGATAACCGGCGGCCTTGGCGGCCTGTTCAAACAGCGACGTCTTCAGCTGGTTCTCGAGGAATTCGTCGCCATCGCCCTGATCGATCAACAGCGGCAGGCGCTCTTGTGCCTGTGCGATCAACGCGGTGGCGTCGTACGCTTGCCACGCTGCGCGGTCCGCCCCCAGATACTGGCCGAATGCCTTCTCGCCCCATGGCACCTGGCTGGGCGCGACGATCGGCGAGAATGCCGACACGCTGCGATAGCGGCCCGGATTCTTCAACGCGATGGTCAAGGCGCCATGGCCACCCATCGAGTGGCCGCTGATCGCGCGCGCACCGGTGGTGGCGAACTGCGCTTCGATCAATGCCGGCAATTCGTTCACCACATAGTCGTACATGCGGTAATGCGCCGCCCACGGCTGCTCGGTGGCATCGACATAGAAGCCGGCGCCCTTGCCGATGTCGTAGCCATCCGCGTCGGCCACATCGTCGCCACGCGGGCTGGTGTCGGGCGCGACGAGGATCACGCCATGCTCGGCCGCATACCGCTGCGCGCCGGCCTTGCTGATGAAGTTCTGTTCGGTGCAGGTCAGCCCGCTCAGCCAGTACAGCACCGGTAACGGGCCATCGGCGGCCTGCGGGGGCAGATAGACGCCGACCTGCATGCTGCAGTTCAAGCTCTGCGACTGATGCCGGTAGACGTCTTGCCAGCCGCCGAAGCAGGCGTGGTGTTCGATACGTTCCATGAGATTCCTTCGATAAAAAACCCGCGGCCGGCACGAGCGCCGGCCGCGGGGTTGGACGGTCAGTGCAGCAAACCTTTCTTGCGTGCCACATTGGCGGCCAGCGCATCCATCAATCCCGGCGACAGGCAGTCGTACGGGGTCAGCCCGAGCTCGTTGAGACGCGCACGCACGCCGTCCATGTCCGCCGGCGGCGTGCCGGTTTCGATGATGGAGGACACGAACGCCGCAAAGCCCGGCGGCGACCAGCCTGACTGCTGCGACAACTCGGTATGGATGAAGTCCAGACCGTAAAACGCGTGCCCCTTGTCTTCGATGCGACCGAACATATGCACGCCGCAGCCGGTGCACGCATGCCGCTGGATCGCCGCGCTTTCGTCGACGACCTTGAGCTTTTCCGCATGCGCGGTCACCGTGACCTTGTCGCGCGGCACCACCGCAATCACTGAAAACGTTGCTCCTTCCGGCTTCCAGCATTTACTGCAGCCGCAGGCGTGGTTGTGCGCGGTCTGCGCAGCCACGTCCACGGTCACCTTGTCGCTGGCGCAGTGGCATTCAAGGGTTCCGCCCTGAAAGCTCTCCGCACCGCCACGCGCTATACCACTGTCTACCGAAGGATGAATCGAGACGCTGGTCATCATGCCCCTCCCGGAGTATCGGGTACCACGTGCGCGGAAGCGGCCGCGCGCCGCTCCTGGCCGTACGGTCAGAAATGGATCACGGTGCGGATCGACTTGCCTTCGTGCATCAGGTGGAAGGCCTCGTTGATCTCTTCCAGCGGCATGGTGTGGGTGATGAACGGATCGAGATCGATCTCGCCGTTCATCGATTGCTCCACCATGCCCGGCAACTGGGTCCGTCCCTTGACGCCGCCGAAGGCCGACCCGCGCCATACGCGGCCGGTCACCAGCTGGAACGGACGGGTGCTGATTTCCTGGCCGGCGCCGGCCACGCCGATGATGACGCTCTCGCCCCAGCCCTTGTGGCAACACTCCAGCGCCGAACGCATCACGTTGACGTTGCCGATGCACTCGAAGCTGAAGTCCACGCCGCCATCGGTCAGCTCGACGATGACCTCCTGGATCGGCTTGTCGTAGTCCTTGGGGTTGATGCAATCGGTGGCGCCCATGCTGCGCGCCAGATCGAACTTACCCGGGTTGGTGTCGATGGCCAGGATGCGCCCGGCCTTGGCCTGCACCGCGCCCTGGATCACCGCCAGCCCGATGCCGCCCAGGCCGAACACCGCCACGCTTTCGCCCGGCTTGACCTTGGCGGTGTTGTGCACCGCGCCGATGCCGGTGGTGACGCCGCAACCGAGCAGGCAGACCTTTTCCAGCGGCGCTTCCGGGTTCACCACGGCCAGCGAGATCTCCGGCACCACGGTGTACTCGCTGAAGGTGCTGCAGCCCATGTAGTGGTAGATCGGCTCGCCGTTGTAGGAGAAGCGCGTGGTGCCGTCGGGCATCAGGCCCTTGCCCTGGGTGGCGCGCACGGCCTGGCACAGGTTGGTCTTGCCCGACAGGCAGAACTTGCACTTGCGGCATTCGGCGGTGTACAGCGGGATCACGTGGTCGCCGACCTTGACGCTGGTGACGCCCTCGCCGACCTGCTCGACGATGCCGCCGCCCTCGTGGCCCAGCACGGACGGGAAGATGCCCTCCGGGTCGTCGCCGGACAGCGTGAACGCGTCGGTGTGGCACACACCGGTGTGGGTGATGCGGACCAGCACTTCGCCAGCCTGTGGCGGTGCGACGTCGATCTCGACGATTTCCAGCGGCTTGCCGGGTCCGAATGCAACTGCTGCACGGGATTTCATGTGGTGGCGCTCCTGACGATGGGGTTCAAGGACGGGCACGGCAGGCGCCGGCCCGGTGGGAGTTCATTTGAGATAGGACCGGACCAGCCCGAGCAGCTCCTGCACCCGCTCGGCGCGCTGCGCGTCGGAAGCGGCGGCGTGGCCGAAGTCCTCGCGGATATGCGCTTCGAGCACCTGCGACATCAGTCCATTGACGGCACCCCGGATTGCGGCGATCTGCTGCAGCACAGGCGCACAGTCTGCGCCCGCCTCCAGCGCGCGCTCAAGCGCGTCGCATTGCCCGCGCAGACGTCGCACGCGTGCTAGCGCCCGCTTTTTTTCCTGCGGCGAATGCGGCATGACGGCTCCGGCCAGATACTGGGGGGCAGTATATGGATTCGCCCGAAAAAATCCACGCCCATGAGCATGTCGGCGCAAAGAGGCTGCTGACGGTTGTGGACTGGATCGGAGTCCAGCTGCGACACCACCACGCCAGCCATGGCGTTGAAGGTCCATCCAGGCGTCCGCAGCTCCTCGCCCCTTGCTGCTGCACGGCGGCGGATTCGGCCCGCCGGCCGCCGCCGCCGCACTGCAGCACGCCATTGGCGGGCATGTGCAGGCGCAACACGCGCCCGTCAGCTGTCGTCGCTGTCCAGACGCATGCTCTGCGATACCGGCAGCTCGATGGTGCAGCGCACGCCGTCCGGCCCCAGCGCGTAGGTCGTCTCGGCCTGCAGCTGGTACGGCAACGCGCGTTCGATCAGCTCGCGCCCATAGCCGGAGCCCTGCGCCGCTTCGCCAGGCGCCGGCATATGCACACCGGTCTCGCTCCACTCGATATGCAGGCGGGTGCCCTTGGCGGTACCCAGCAGGCGCCAGCGCACCCGCAACTGGCCGCCGGCCTGTGCAAGTGCGCCGTACTTGTTGGCATTGGTCGCCAGCTCATGCAGGGCCAGCGCAAAGGTCTGCACGGTGCTGGAGCGCAGACGCACGCCGGCGGGGCCGTCCAGTGTCACGCGGTCGCCTTGGCCTTGCGCATCGATCGCGCCCATGGCCGACAGCTCGACCCGGATCAATTCGTCGAACAGGATACGATCGCCCTCGTTCAGGCGCGACAGCAGGCCCTGCACGCGCGCCAGGGCATCCAGGCGATCGTTGTAGATCAGCGCCAGCTCGGCGATGGTCTTGCTGCTGCGCTGCGTGCGATTGAAGACCACACGCACCACACCCATCAAATTACGCGTGCGGTGCTGCAGCTCGGCCAGCAACACCTGCTGGCGATCTTCCCACTGCCGTCGTCGGGTCACGTCCTGGCCGATCTTGAGATAGCCCAGCGGCTCGGCGCTGCCATTGCGCAGCGGCCGCGTTGCGCCTTCGATGAAGACGTGCCGGCCATCCTTGCACTGATGCCAGCGCACATTCGGCGCGCCGCCGGTGTAATGCGCCTGCTCGATCTCGCGCTGCGGCACGCCGGTCAGGCGATCTTCGGCAACGAAGGTCATCGCGATGTGTTGGCCGATCGCCTCTTCCGCGGTCCAGCCGAACACAGCCTCCGCTCCCGGTGGCCAGGTCTGGATGTGTCCGCGCGTATCGGTGGTAAAGATTGCGTAGTCGAGCGCGCTCTCCAGAATCACCCGGTAGCGCTCCTCGCTTTCGAGCAGCGCGCCCTGTGCACGCGCACGCTCCAGCGCTGCCCAGGTGCGCTCGGCGGTTTCCTCTGCCAGAAGGATCTCGGCGGCATTCCAGTTGCGTGCGCTGCGTTGATTGACCACGAAGGTCGCCACCAGCCGGCCGTCCCTGATCAGCGGCACCACGATCAGCGCAGCGATCTGGTTGCCCAGATAGGCCGCGCGCTGATCGTCGGGCAATGCAGGATCGGTGGCGGCATCGCGCACCACCCAGGTCTGCGCGTCGAGCAGCCAGGGCATCGGCCAGTCGGTCAACGCGAAACGACGTGCATGACTGGTTTCATCGGGCTGATGCCAGTCGCGCTCGACCACGTACTGCTGCGCCCTGGCATCCACCTCGACGTAGTAGGCGCGGCCGACGGCCAGATGCTCGCCCAGCACGCGCGCGGCCTCGCCCTGGATCGCAGCCGGATCGGACAGCGGCCGCAGCGCGTCGGAGAGTTTCAGCAGGAAGGCATTGCGGTCCTGCACCTCGCGCAGCGCCGCTTCTGTGAGCTTGCGGTCGGTGATGTCGAGCACGAACTCGAAGCCGGTGCCGTCGGGCAAGCGCTTGGACGCAAACAGGGCCCAGCGCCGGGTTCCGTCCTTGCACAGGTATTGGCGCTCATACGGTGTGGCGCTGCCCTTGGTCCTGAGTTCCTCGAACGCCCGCTCGCACAGGTCCCTGGCTTCGGGTGGGGTCAGCGCCTGCCAGGAGAGCGTGCCCGCTTCCACGTCGGCACGGCTGTAGCTGCTCATTTTCAGGAAGGTGTCGTTGGCATCGGTGAGGCGGCCGCCCATGTCGAAGTAGGTCGCACCGACGGTTTCGATCGTCAATGCGGTGCGGAAGCGTTCTTCGCTGGCACGCAGCCGCGCGTCGGCGCGTTTCTTGTCGGAGATGTCGCGGAAATACACCGACATGCCACCATCGTTGGTGGGATAGATGCTGATATCCACCCAGTACCCCAATGCCGGCGACAAGGCTTCCAGTCTGACCACCTGGCGTGTCTGTGCCGCGCGCACATGCGCCTGATACGGAAGCGACCCGATCGAGTCGGGAAACTGCTCCCACAGCAGGTTTCCCAGCAATTGGTCGCGCGAACGCCCCCACAGCAGCTCGGCTTTCTGGTTGATGTAGGTGAAGCGCCCCTGTGCGTCGACGCCATAGAAGGCATCGGAAATACTTTCAAGGATGTCGCGATTGCGCTCGGCAAGCGCGCCCACTTCCGTCTGCACCTGGCGCTGCACCGTGACGTCCTGCACCACCGCAACGCCACCGGTCACACCATCCTCTTCGCGCAGCGCCACCGCGGTGATGCGCAACCAGCGCTGCGCAGTGTCACGGGGATCGAGGAAATCCACCGGCATGGTCGCATCTTCGCCACGCAGCGCACGGGCGCAGGGAAATTCCTCGATCGCAACCGCCCGCCCCTGCTGCTCGACCCCGGCCCACGGTTGCTCCTGCAATGACTCGCGCGAGGGCACCCGCTCTGCCAGCTGCTCACGCAGTTGTGGATTACGGTAGGTGAAGCGGCCTTGCGTATCGAACAGGCCGATTCCGATCGGAACCTGATCGAGCACATAGGTCAGCCGCGCCTCGCTTTCGCGTAGATGTTCCTCGGCCTGCTTGCGCGCGGTAACGTCGGCGCCGGCACCGAACCACTCGGTGATGCGCCCGTCCGCATCCAGTGCCGGTACCGCCTTGGTCGCCATCCACGCAATGCTGCCATCGGCGCGTCGCACCCGGTGCTCGAACACGATCGCGCTGCGCGCGCGGATCCCTGCATCGATCCTGCTCCGCACCAGCGCCTGATCCTCTGCAGGGATGTAATCCATGATCCAGGAACGGCTGGTCGCCATCGCATCGGCAGTGCGTGCGCCGGCGTTCAGCTGGTGCATCTCGTCCCAGTCGGCGCTCATGCGGTAATGCACCTCGGAACTTGCCGCCGACAGCGCGGCCAGCCGCGACTCGCTCATGCGCAAGGCCAGCTCGCCGCGATGGCGCTCGATGTAGTCGGCAGCCGTCCATGCGAGCAGTTCGAGCAATCTGAGTTCGTGCTCCGCAGGCCGATACGGCACCGTGAACTGGGTCCCGAGCAATCCCAGCAAGCCACCGGCACGGTTGAACAACGGAGTGAACTGGGCAGCACGGATGCCGCTGCACAGCGCGGCCTCGTAATCGGGCGTTCCCTTCAACGGGGTGAAGGTTTCGATGTCCTCGATCACCAACTGCCGGCGTTCGCGCCGCACGGTGTCGCAGGTCGCCTGGAAGCCGTCCTTCAGGAACTGCTGGACGAATGCGCTGCGTTCGTCATGTCCGCGATAGACACGCAGCTCCATCTCGCTGTTGTGTGCACTGACCAGTTGCACACAGCCGCAGTCGGTACGCGCGAAGGCACAGGCAAGCGCGGTGATCTCCTGCAGCGCGATGCGCGCATCGGCCTGTGCCGCCAGGCTGACCTGCAGGGCATGCAGGCGACGCATGCCGGAAAGCTCGTCCCGCAGCGCCGCGTTGTCCTGCATGGTGTCGTCGGGCACGGCACTCATCGTGTCCGGCTCTTGCCTGCACGCATCGTCGTCGATCATTCGTACCGGGTGAGCCCACACAGTGGGCAATCGATGGCGAAGAGCTTGTCAGTAGCGTGCTCGACACTGCCGAGTGTCATCGAGTGCCTGGCGTACGGATAGGACCCGGCTGAAGCATCACGGAGGGAAATCGCTTCAGTCGGCCTCGCGACTGCCTGGCGATTGTCAGAGGATCCAGGTAGAGGCCGCCAAGCGCGGCCAGTGTCCGCTTCGTCCGGATTCCGCAATGCATCGTGCAGGGCGACCGCCGCTCCTGCGCAACTCACTCCAGCTGCAGCGTCGCCGCCAGCAGCTGGAACCGCCGGGCGGCGTGATCAGCACGATCAGCCATGCCGCGGCGGTGGCGCGAAACCTTCGGCCTCCAGGCATTGCGACAGCGCGGGCGGAGGCGGGCCAAGGGGCGGCGCGTCAGGCGCAGGCAACGCGATGCCTTGCGCGGTGGCACAGGCCTGCAACGCGGCGTCGAAGTCGGGATCGTGGGGTGGCGGACCATGTGGTTCGCCAGGCCCGTGCGGGCCATCGGGCGCCGGGCCGTCGCGCCAGGGCTCGCCGGGCATCGGCGTTGGCCAGCTCACGCCGTTGCTGGCCAGACAGCGCTCAAACGCACTGCGGTCCATGCCTTGCGTGGGCGCATCCGGATGCGGCGTGGCCGCAGCTGCCGGGGGCGATGCGATTCCCTGCTCACGAGCACAGGCCTGCATCGCGGCCAGATCGCTCGCACTCGGTGGTAGTGGTGGTGGCGGACCACGCTGCGCCTGCGGTGGCGCGGGCGGAGGCGGTGGCCCGCCGGAAGGCGCGCCGCAGAAACTGGCGCAGCCGCCCAGGCCGAGCACTGCGAGCAATGCACTGATGGCAACGGCTGTGGAGCGTGTCTGGACCATTGTCGATCTCCCTGGCTGGATGGCGCATGCGCGTACTGCACGCACATGGCAATGGCGGGCGATACCCGCTTGGTCAGGGAGAGCGTTGCATCGTGATATGTCGTGCATTTGCCGCTGCGCGCCGATCGCTGGCGTGCACCGTCATGCAGCGTGCAAGACCTGGGACCACGCCAGCACCGTGCTGCATCCAACACGCCGGGGCTTTGTCAGAGCGGTGACCCGGCCAAGCCAGGGGCTAACGCATCAATTTTCGACGACCGCCTGGGCCACGTCCGTGGCGACCTCCGCCGCATCTGCCGGCAACGACGCCAGCACCGCATTGCGAAAGCGCGCGGCGAACGCGGCATCGTTGGCCTGGTAGAACGCCCGCGCGTTGGCAGACAGCTGATCCAGCTGCGCCTGCGACAAGGCCAGCGCGGTTTCCACCGCCTGCGCAATGCCCGCCGCGTCCACGAAGTAGTACGACGCCAGACGCCGCTGGTGCACCTCGGCCACCGGAATCAGCACGCCGTGCTCGGGCCTGACCAGTTCGTTCATCGGCTCACCGTCGGTGGCCAGCGTCACCGCGCCCACGCTCAGCGCTTCCATCAGGTAATGCCCGAAGCCTTCGGCCTCGGATGGGCACAGATGGAACAGGTGCGCGTTCTGCAGGCGGCGCAGTTCGGCGTCGTCGAGATAACGGACGCGGTGGTCGATGTTCGGCGCCACCACCGGCTTGCCGGCCGTGCGCGGATTCTGCACCACCGTCAGCAGCGGCCATTCCGGATGCCGCTGCCAGGTCTCCAGCAGCACACGGGTGCCCTTGGCGGTGCTGCGCCCGGCCAGATGGAAGAACGCACGCTGACGCACGACCTGTGCGTCGTAGCGATCCGGGCTGGTGAAGCCGATGAACCGCGTGGTGCAGCCCAGACTGCGGAAAATCCGCTCCGCGTGATGGGTCTTGCACAACACCGCGTCGAACTGCGGCAGCCGCGGCAGCCACTTGGGCAGCAACCATTCCGGATTGGGCACCAGCAGGTTGGTCTGGCCCAGCGGCAGGCAGCGCGCATACACGCGCTCGGAAAAGATCTGCACCGGCACCCGCCCGAACAGCGCGCGACTGGCCCACAGACGGGCTTCGCGTGCGGTGTCGTGCAGCCGCTGACTGGTGAAGCCCACTTCCTGCACCGGTATGCCGCCGGCACGCAGCGTCTGCGCCATCAGCACCATGTCCCGGGTCAGGCCCACGCCGTTGTCGCGGCTGATCACCCGCATCATCGGAAACGCCTTGTCATGCGTACACTCGCCATTGCTACGGCACAGTGTCGATGGCCCGGTTTCCTGCGCGATGTCCCGTTCTGTCATGTTGCGTCACACGTGTGCCAAAGGTTGACAAATTCAATCATTATGATGCGTGCTCCAGCCCTGCAACTGCGAGCACCATGTACCCGGTCGCCACCACCCTGCGCGGGCCAAGCTCCGCGCCACCGACGATGATCTCCATGGACATGCAACAACCCTGCGTTCTTGTGGTCGACGACGACCCGGACCTGCGCAAGCTGATCGGCGAGTTCCTCAGCGCCCACGGCTACCAGGTGGACGTTGCCGAAAACGTGGCGGAGATGCGCAAGAGCATCGCCCAGCGCCGCCCGGACCTCATCGTACTCGACGTGATGATGCCTGGAGAAGACGGCCTGAGCGCGGCGCGGGCGCTGGCCAGCGAGCGCGGTTCACCTGCGGTCATCATGCTCAGCGCGCTGGGCAACGACACCGACCGCATCATCGGCCTGGAAGTGGGCGCCGACGATTACCTGGCCAAACCCTGCAATCCGCGCGAACTGCTGGCGCGGGTACGCGCCCTGCTGCGCCGCAGCCAGGCCAGCAGCGAGCAGGCCGACCACCGTGGCAATGTCTACGAGTTCGCCGGTTGGCGGCTGGACGTGGTGCGGCGCGACCTGCGTGACCCCACCGGCATCTTCATCAACCTGTCCGACGGTGAGTTCGCGCTGCTGCGTACCTTCGTCGAGCATCCGCAGCGGGTGCTCAGCCGCGACCAGTTGCTGGACTACGCCCGTGGCCGCGATACCGACGTCTACGACCGCGCCATCGACAGCCAGATCAGCCGCCTGCGCCGCAAGATCAACGAGCGCGTGCATACCGAGTTGATCCGCACCGTGCGCAACGAGGGTTACATGCTGCTGCCGGGCGTCTCGCGTCTGTGAGCAAACCGGCACGTCGCGGGCTGTCGATCTTTGCCCGTACCTTCGTGTTGCTGGCGGTGGCACTGCTCACCGCCCAGGCGGTCGGCATCGCCCTGCTGGTGATGCGCACCCCGGTCTACGAGCCGCCGGTGCATCCGCCGGAGGTGGTGGCGCTGCTGTCCACGCGTATGCCGGCCGGCACCCAGACCCTGACGGTGCACGAATCGGCCCAGGCCCCGCTGCCGCCGGCAGGCCAGGTGCGCGACGGGTTCGCCGAAATGCTGCTGGCCCATTGGCTGGATGTCCCCGAGCAGCGCGTGCGCTTCTACCGCAGCGCCGACGATCGCCAGGGCCCGCGCATCGGCATGTCCCCACCGCCGCGCATGCCTGGCCAATCGCAGGCATTCGGGGCCGATGATGGCGATGCCAGTTACGCCGGCAACCGCCACGAGGCCTTGCAGCGCTCGCCGCCGGCGCCAGGCGACTGGCCGCGCGAGCGCCCCCCCGGTGCCCCGCCGTTCGGCAATGGACTGCGTCCGGACGACAGCCCCGGCGCCTGGGAAAGCGAGCGCCTGACCCCGGGCGTGCCCTTGCTGGACGGCTTCACCGCCGCGCTGCAACAGCCCGATGGCCGCTGGCGCACGGTCGAATCGCCACCGCGGCGGCTGTCGGCCGAGTTCAAGACCCATGTGGTGCTGCTGTTCCTGGCCGGCCTGCTGGCCAACGTCCCGCTGGCGTGGTGGTTCTCGCGTGCGTTGTCGGCGCCGATCAAGCGCTTTGCCGAAGCCGCCGACCGGCTGGGCCGCAACCCGGATGCTGCCGCACTGCAACGCAGCGGCCCACCGGAGATCGTGCGCGCGGCCGATTCGTTCAATGCGATGCAGGCCCGCCTGAACCGCCTGATCAACGAACGCACCCACATGGTGGCGGCGATCGCGCACGACCTGCGCACGCCGCTGGCGCGCCTGTCGTTCCGCCTGGACGGCCTGCAGCCGCCGTTGCGCGACAAGGCGCTGGCCGACATCGACGAGATGAAGGCGATGATTTCCGCCGCGCTGGATTTCATCCAGAACGATCGCCACCGCGGCAAACGCGCGCCGCTGGACCTGCGCCTGCTGGTGGAAAGCGTGGTCGACAACGCCACCGACATCGGCGCCGATGCCGAACTGCTGCCCGGCCCGGCGATCACCCTGGATGGCGACCCGCTGGCCTTGCGGCGCGCAGTGATGAACCTGCTGGAGAACGCGCTGAAATACGGCAAGCGCGCGCGCCTGCAACTGCAGCGCGACGGCGAAGAGGGCGTGCTGTGGATCGACGACGACGGCCCCGGCATCGACCCGACCCAGCGCGAACAGCTGCTGTTGCCGTTCGTGCGTGGCGAGTCCTCGCGCAATCGCGACACCGGCGGCATCGGGCTGGGCTTGTCGGTGGCGCACAGCATCGTGCTGGCGCATGGCGGCGACCTGCGCCTGGACAACCGTGCAACAGGTGGCGGCCTGCGGGTGACGGTGCGCCTGCCGTGCATGCCGGAGCGGCGCTAGGGCCGGGTTGGAGCACGTTATCCCGCCCGCAGGCTCGGCGGTGCAGGCCGGCGCGTATCCGGGAATTCACGCCTGCACACGACGATCCGCGCGATCGATCAGCCGCGCGCGACCACTGCTGCGATCAGCAAGCGCTCAATACGCAAACTCGCGGAACACGCGATCGACGTCGCCCTTCCATGCACCGTGATACAGCGCCAGCTTGCGCTCGGCGGCGGTAACACCGCTCTCGGCGATCTCGGCGATCACATCCACAAAGCCGGTTTCGTCCTGACCATCGGCATTCAGGCGCGCACGCCGACGCAGGCCCTCGCGGGCGATCTTGACCGCTTCCACCGCTAGGTCGCGCACCGTGCCATTGCGGAACGGCAGGCCGAGCGCATGCTTGGGCACGCCGTCGCGCAGCGCGTGGCGCTCGGTGGTGCTGAAATCCTTGACCAGATCCCAGGCCGCATCCAGCGCGGTGTCGTCGTACAGCAACCCCACCCAGAACGCCGACAGCGCGCACAGGCGGTCCCACGGGCCGGCGTCGGCGCCGCGCATTTCCAGGTACTTCTTGAGGCGCACTTCCGGGAATGCGGTGGTCATGTGGTCCGACCAGTCGCGCAGCGTCGGCAACGCACCCGGCAATGCCGGCAACTTGCCCTGCATGAAGTCGCGGAAGCTCTGCCCACTGGCATCGACATAGACACCGTCGCGGTAGGAGAAATACATCGGCACATCGAGCAGGTAATCGACATAGCGCTCGTAGCCGAAGCCGTCCTCGAACACGAAGTCCAGCATGCCGGTGCGGTCGGCGTCGGTGTCGGTCCAGATGTGCGAGCGGTAGCTGAGGTAGCCGTTCGGCTTGCCTTCGGTGAACGGCGAATCGGCGAACAACGCGGTGGCGATCGGCTGCAACGCCAGCGACACGCGGAACTTCTTCACCATGTCCGCTTCGGTGGCGTAATCCAGGTTGACCTGCACCGTGCAGGTGCGGGTCATCATGTCCAGGCCGAGCGAGCCGACCTTGGGCATGTAGTTCTTCATGATCTGGTAGCGGCCCTTGGGCATCCACGGCATTTCATCGCGGCGCCACTTGGGCTGGAAGCCCATGCCCAGGAACCCCAGCTGCAACTCACCGGCCACCTGCGCCACCTCGTCCAGATGGGTGCCGGTTTCCACGCAGGTGTGATGCAGGGTTTCCACTGCCGCGCCCGACAGTTCCAGCTGGCCGGCCGGCTCCAGCGTCACCGAGGCGCCGTCGCGCAGCAGCGCGATGGTGTGGCCGTTTTCCTGCACCGGCTCCCAGCCGAAGCGGGTCAACCCGGTCAGCAGCGCCTGGATGCCGCGCTCGCCTTCGAACGTGGGCGCGCGCAGGTCGTCGAGCTGGAAGCCGAACTTTTCGTGCTCGGTGCCGATCCGCCAGTCAGCACTGGGCTTCTCGCCGGAGGCCAGCACCTGGACCAGCTCCGCGCGTTCGGTGATCGGCGTTTCGGCAACGTGGCTGGGACTCGACAAGGGCAGGCTCGCAGGAAAATTTAGGGGAACGATGTGGGGGTCCTCCCCTGCCACCGCAAGGCCCGCACTATAACCGCAGGGCATGGAAAGAATTGCTGCCATCGGCCGGGTCTGAGATTTCCATCCATGCGCACGGCGTGGCCGCGGCAGCCGAGGCCGGGCGTGACGGAGGCGCAGTGGGTCGCAACCGTCCAGGCTGAAACTGGACACCCGCAACTTCCCGCAGGCGCGGATGCACGGCGTTTGATCGTCCTCAGCCGCGCAGCCGCGATCCTGTAGCATCGCCCGGCCATGACCGTTGCGCCCACACCCACCGACGCCCTGCTCGCGCAGATGGCCAGCCTGCTGCACTGCGAGCGCGCCGAGGGGTTTGCCTGCGTGAGTGCGCGGCGCGAACACGGGGCGCGCTCGGTGGATCTGACCCAGGCGCAGTTCGCGATGGTGCTGCAGGGCCGCAAGCAGGTGCGCAGCGCGACCCAATCGCTGCAGTTCGTGCCGGGCGATCTGTTCCTGGTGACGCGCCGCTGCCGCATCGATGTGATCAACACGCCCGACCCGCAGACCGGGCTCTACCTGAGCGTGGTGGTCCCCCTCTGCGAAGAGGCGCTGGCCGCTGCACGCGCGTTGTGGAACGAGCCGCTACCCGAGGCCGGCGCCGACATCGCGCAACTGCCGGCGATCGATTTCGCGCTGACGCTGCGGCAATGGCGCGATGCGCTGCAGCACGGCCTGTATACCGAAGCACGCCTGGCGCTGGCCGCACTGGTCGTCACCCTCTGCCGCCGCGGCCACGGCGGCCTGTTGCTGCCGCCGGCGCCAAGCGTTGCCGAGCAGGTGCGTACGCTGATCACCGCGCAACCGCAGCGGGCGTGGCGCTCGCGCGATATCGAGGACAGCCTGGGCATCAGCGGCGCCACCTTGCGCCGGCATCTGGCCGCCGAACACCGCTCGCTGCGCGAACTGATCACCGACGCGCGGCTGGCGCACGCCATGGCCTTGCTCTACAGCACGCGCTGGCCGCTCAAGACCGTGGCCGCGCGGGCCGGCTATCGCTCTACCCGCAGCTTCAGTCAGCGCTTCCAGCAGCGCTACGGGCTGGATCCGGCCAGCATCGGCAATAGCCGCTAGATCGCCGACGCGAGCGCTTCGCGCAGCGCAATGAGCGAATCGCGCAGGTCGCCGCGGCCAGCATGACGACACCGCGGCGCTTGCCGCCTGTCCTGGAGTTGCTCATGTCTGTTTTTTCTGCCCTGCGTCCGCTGGCGCCGCTGTTGCTCGCCGCAAGCGCCACGCTGGCGCACGCCGCTGCGCCCGCATCCACCCACGCACAGGTCCCCGGCTTCTACCTGCAGCGCATCGGCACGCTGCGCGTCACCGCCTTGTTCGACGGCAGCGTGGCGTTGACGCGGCAACAGCTTTCCAACGTGGCCCCGGCAGAGCGCGACCGCCTGCTCGCGCAGGGCTACGTGCCCGAAGACGGCAAGGGGCTGCAGACGGCAGTCAACGCCTATCTGATCCAGGACGGCAGCCACCTCAGCCTGGTCGATACCGGTACCGCGCAGTGCCTGGGGCCCGGCCTGGGTCAGGTGCTGAGCAACCTGCGCGCCGCCGGTTACCACCCCGCCCAGGTCGACGATGTGCTGCTCACCCACGCGCATCCGGACCACCTGTGCGGGTTGCTCGATGCACAGGGCAGGCCGGCCTTTCCCAACGCCACGGTGTGGCTGTCCGAGGCCGATGCCGCGTACTGGCTGGACCCGGCCTCGGAGGCCGGTGCCGCGCCGACGCTGCAGTTCGCCTTCTCGCTGGCACGCGCGGCCGTCGCGCCGTATCAGGCCCAGGGTCGGCTGCGCCGCTTCCAGCCCGGCATCAGCGCATTGCCGGCCGGCATCACCGCGCTGGACAGCCAGGGCCACACGCCCGGCCACGTCTCCTATCGCTTCGACGGTGGCGCCGGCAACACCGTGCTGGTGTGGGGCGACGTGCTGCATTACCACGCCGTGCAGTTTGCCCGGCCGGACGCCTCGTTCGAGGCCGACAGCGACCGCAGCAAGGCGATCGCCTCACGGCGTCGCCTGCTGGCGCAGGCCGCCGACGGCCGCTGGTGGGTGGCCGGCGCGCATCTGCCGTTCCCAGGGCTGGGTCATGTGCGCCGTGAGGGCAAGGCGTTCGCCTGGGTGCCGACCGAATTCGGCGCCGTGCCGCAATGAAAAAACGGCGAGCCCTGGCTCGCCGTCCTGATGCTCTGAAGGCCAGGCGTCATGCGCCAGGCCCGGCCCGGCTCACTCCGCGGCAGGCGCCGCGACGTCCAGGCCCAGCCAGCCGCCGACGATGCCGCGCAACTCGTCCACGCCCTGGCGCGACTCGCCGGAGTAGGTCTGCACGGTCACGCTGTCGCCGAAGCGCGAGGTCACTTCCTTCTTGACCTTCTGCAGCGTCTGCATCTGCTGGCCACGGCCGAGCTTGTCGGCCTTGGTCAGCAAACCATGCGCGGGCAGGCCACGCTCGGCCGCATAGCCGAGCATCTGCAGGTCGTAATCCTTGAGCGGATGGCGGATGTCCATCACCACCACCAGCCCGCGCAAGGCTTCGCGGGTGCGGAAATAGCGGTCGATGAAGGCCTGCCAGTGCGCCTGCAGGTCCTGCGGCACCTTGGCGTAGCCGTAACCGGGCAGATCCACCAGATAGCGCTCGGGCTGGATCTGGAAGAACACCAGCTGCTGGGTGCGGCCGGGGGTCTTGGACACCCGGGCCAGTGCGTTCTGGCGGGTCAGCGCATTGAGCGCGCTGGATTTTCCGGCGTTGGAGCGGCCGGCGAAGGCGACCTCGTAGCCGCCATCGTCGGGCAATTGCCGGGCGTTGTGGGCGGACAGGTGGTAGCGGGCTTGTTCGATAAGGAGCGACATCTCCCTAGGATCGCACGTTCGGGGCCTGACGGTTTTGCTGCACTGTTCGTTGACCCTGGCGCAAAGGCGTGTCGATAATCGAAGCACGCCTGCCACAGCCAGCACCCAACGCGCGCGGGCCGGGTCCATACGGAGCTTTAGCTGATGCGCCATGCTCGTGTGCTAGTCCTCGCCGCCCTCGCCGTGCCGGTCATCGCCGCCGTGGCGTTTGCGCAGTCGGCGGTCACGCCGATCCCCGATCCGCCGCCGGTGCGCATCGCCCCGCTGGAGGTGGACCTGTCCAAGACCACCTGGGGCGATGCCAAGGCCGGTCAGACCAAGGCCGCCGCCTGCGCGGCCTGCCATGGCCCGGACGGCAATCCGGCGGTGGCCATGTACCCGCGCATCGCCGGCCAGACCGAGCGCTACGTGGCGCACCAGGTCGCCTTGATCGCCAGCGGCGAGCGCAATACCGGCATGTCGGCGGTGATGGTGCCGTTCGTCAAGGACCTCACCGCGCAGGACATGCGCGACCTGGGCGCCTACTTCGCCACGCAGAAAGCCGCTGCCGGGGTGGCCGACGATGCGGTGGTCAACGAGGGGCCGTACCAGGGCCTGAAGTTCTACCAAGTCGGCGAGAAGCTCTACCGCAGTGGCGATGTCGCGCGCGGCGTGCCGGCCTGCATGGCCTGCCATGGCCCGTCCGGCAGCGGCAATCCGGGCCCGGCGTATCCGCGCCTGGGCGGCCAGCATGCCGAGTACGTGGCGCGGCGCCTGAAGGAATACCAGGCCGGCACCACCCAGGAGCGCAACCCGGCGCTGTTCAATATCATGGCGCAGGTGGCGCACCCGCTGACCGAGCAGGAGATCCAGGCGCTGGCCAGCTATCTGCAGGGTCTGCACGACCGCGCCGACGATGCCGCCGCCGCGCAACTGCCCGCAGCAACGCCCGCCCGCTCATGAGCTGACCGCCGCAACCGCCACAGCGTGTCACGACGCCGGTCCCGCGACCGGCGTCGTCGTTTCCCGCCCTCCCCCTTCCCACCCCCACGGAGCCTGCATGAATCTGCTTTCCCGCCTGTCCCTGCTGTTGTTGCTGTTGATGCCGCTGGCGGCCTGTGCCGCCGACAAGAACGCCCCGCCGGTCGAAGGCGACGACTACATCGTCATCGACGGCGGCCAGCCGTTCGCGCCGCTGGCCGGCAAGGTGGAAGTGGTCGAGGTGTTCGGCTACACCTGCCCGCACTGCGCGCACTTCGAGCCGACCCTGGAGGCCTGGGTGGCCAAGCAGCCGTCGTATGTGCGCTTCACCCCGGTGCCGGCGGCCTTCGGCGGGTTCTGGGATGCCTTCGCGCGTGCCTACTTCGCCGCCGACATCCTGGGCGTGGCCAAGCGCAGCCATCGCGCCATGTTCGAGGCGATCCACGAAAAGCAGACCGTGCCGACCCAGAACGTCGCCCCGGAGGAACTGGCCTCCTTCTACGCCGGCTACGGCGTGCCGCAGCAGCGCTTCATCGAGACCTACAAGAGCCAGGCGGTCGACACCAGGCTCGATGCCGCGCGCGAGTTCGCCAAGCGCAGCAAGCTGCCCGGCACCCCGGCGATCATCGTCAACGGACGCTATCTGATCGGCGCGCGCAACTACCCGGACATGCTGCGCGTGGCCGACTACCTGATCGCCCGCGAACACGCTGCGCCTGCCAAGCGCTGAACCGCGTAACCGCCACCGACGGCCGCCCGTGGCATCATGCGCCCCGCGGCCGTCCGGCCCTTTCCTCGCCCCACGCTGGAGATCCAATCCGATGAAGACCCGCTTCGCCCTGACGCTGATGGCGCTGCTGCCGATCCTGGTCGCCTGCAAGGCCCAGGACGGCTCGTCCGACACCGCACCTGCCGCCACCACGCCGGCTGCCGAAACGGCACCTGCTCCGGCCGCTGCCACGCCGGCCGCCGATCCCGCCGCACCGCCTGCAGTTGGCGAGAGCGCCAGCACCCCGCCGGCCGCCGCCCCCAGCGCCGCACCGCGCGCGCCGAACGGCCCCGAGCCGGTCGCCGGCACCGACTATCTGGATATCGAAGGCGGCCAGCCGTACCAGCAGGCCGCCGGCAAGATCGAAGTGGCCGAGGTCTTCGGCTATGTCTGCCCCGCCTGCAACGCGTTCCAGCCGCTGATCGGGCCGTGGAAGGCCGGCCTGCCGTCGGACGTGCACTTCGTCTACGTGCCGGCGATGTTCGGCGGCCCGTGGGACGACTACGGCCGTGCGTTCTACGCCGCCGAAACCCTGGGCGTGCAGGAAAAGACCCACGAAGCGCTGTACAAGGCCATCCACACCGAACAGACCCTCAAGGGCGAGCGCGGCAAGGATTCGGTGCAGGACATCGCCGCGTTCTACGCCAAGTACGGCGTGGACCAGAAGACCTTCATCGACACCATGAGCAGCTTCGGCGTGTCGGCCAAGACCAACCGCGCCAAGCAGTTCGCCACCCGCAGCAAGCTCACCGGCACCCCGTCGCTGATCGTCAACGGCAAGTACCTGGTCAAGGGCCAGAGCTTCCCGGACATGCTGCGTATCGCCGATCACCTGATTGCGCGCGAACGCGCCACGCTGGCCAAGTGATCCTGTCGATCGCCGCCCTGTGAACGCTTCGGATTCGCGCACCCTGCGGGTGCTGACGGCCAATATCCAGGCTGGCTCCAGCACCCGCCGTTACAGCGATTACGTCACGCGCAGCTGGTCGCATGCGTTGCCGCTGGGCAGCAAGCGCACCAGCCTGGACAGCATTGCCAAGCTGGCCGGCGAGCGCGACATCGTCGGCCTGCAGGAGGCCGACCCGGGCAGCCTGCGCTCGGGTTTTACCAACCAGACCCACTATCTGGCCGAGCGCGCCGGCTTCCATTACTGGAGCCACCAGCCCAACCGCCGCATGGGCGGGGTGGCCTCCAGCGCGAATGGTTTGCTCAGCAAGCTGGAACCGCTGGAAGTGCAGGACCACGCCCTGCCCGGCCGGATCGGCGGGCGCGGCATCCTGCTGGCCAAGTTCGGGCAGGGGCGCGAAGGCCTGGCGGTGGCGGTGGCGCATCTGTCGCTAGGCGCCAATTCGCGCATGGCGCAGCTGGCCTTCATCGCCGAGTTGCTGTCCGAGCATCCCAACGCGATGTTGATGGGCGATTTCAATTGCATGGCCGACCGGCCGGAAATGCAGGCGCTGTACCGGCACACGCGGTTGCAGCCGCCGAGCTGCGAAGTGCATACGTTTCCGAGCTGGCGTCCGGACCGGGCGATCGACCATATCCTGGTCAGCGACAGCCTGACCATCGAGCATATCGAAGCGATTCCCGCCGCGTTCTCCGACCATCTTGCGGTGGGCATGGATATCCGCGTGCCGCTGCAGCTGCTGCGCTAGCCACCCCGCAAAGTGGCTACGGGTTCGCACTGGCGGACTCGACCGATGACACCCCCTCGACACCGCCTGTGCGATAACGCAGGCGGTTTCTCGTTGGGAGCACAGCACGTGATACGCGTCATATGAGTGTGTCGGCATGAGTGCGGTTGAGCCGCAGCTGTTGCCGGTGCGCACCCTGCGCCCGGTGTTCGTGCTGGCGGCCACGGTGGTGTGTACGTTTGCGTTGTTGGTGTCGTTGTTTCCGCTTGAAGCGGGCCGCGTGCTGCTGGACGCGCAGACCTGGGCCTCGCGTAATGTCGGCTGGTACTACCTGCTGGCGATGACGGTGTATCTGGTGTTCGTGCTTGGCGTGGCCTTGTCCAGCTACGGCAACATCAAGCTCGGCGCCGATCACGACGAGCCGGAATTCAGCTATCTGTCCTGGGCCGGCATGTTGTTCGCCGCGGGCATCAGCATCACGCTGTTCTTCTTCTGCGTCTCCGAACCGCTCACCCATTACCTGCAACCGCCACAGGGCGGCACCGGCAGCGGCGAAGCCTCTGCACGGCAGGCGATGCAGCTGCTGTTCCTGCATTGGGGACTGCATGGCTGGGGCGTGTTCGCGCTTGCAGCGATGGCGCTGGCGTATTTCGCATTCCGCCACAACCTGCCGCTGGCTCTGCGCTCGGCGCTGTATCCGCTGATCGGCAAGCGCATCAACGGACAGATCGGCTATACCGTGGATGCGCTCGGCATCGTGGCGACCGTGTTCGGCCTGGGCGCGGACATGGGCTTTGGCGTGCTGCATCTCAACGCCGGCCTGAGCACCTTGATGGGTGTGCCGCATACCCATTGGGTGCAGGTCGCGCTGATCGTGGCGATGATGGGCGCGGCGATCGTGGTGGCGGTGTCCGGCGTCGAAAAAGGCGTGCGCTGGATGTCGGACATCAACATGCTGCTGGCGATCGCGCTGCTGCTGTTCATGCTGTTCGCCGGCCCCACGCAGTATCTGCTCAACGCGCTGATCCAGAACCTGGGCGACTACCTGGGCAGTGTGGTCAACAAGAGTTTCGATGTGTACGCCTACGGCGGCCGCAGTGACTGGCTCGGCAACTGGACGGTGTTCTACTGGGCGTGGTGGATCGGCTGGGCGCCATTCGTGGGCCTTTTCATCGCGCGTATTTCGCGCGGCCGCACCATTCGCGAATTCGTGCTCGGCGTGTTGCTGATACCGCTCGGTTTCACCCTGGCGTGGCTGTCGATCTTCGGCAACAGCGCGCTGGACCAGTTACTGCATCACGGCCAGGGCGCGCTGGCGCAACAGGCCATCGATGCGCCGCAGACGGTGCTGTATTCGCTGTTGCAGGGCTACCCGTGGAGCCGCACGGTGATCACGGTGACGGTGGCGATCAGCTTCGTGTTCTTCGTGACCTCTGCCGATTCCGGCACGGTGGTGCTGTCCACGCTGTCCTCGCACGGCGGCGAGCCGCACGACGATGGCCCTCGCTGGCTGCGCGTGTTCTGGGGTGTGCTCACCGCGGTGGTGACCGGCGGCCTGCTGCTGGCCGGCAGCATGGACGCATTGAAATCGGCCGTGGTGCTGGCCTCGCTGCCGTTCTCTGCGGTGTTGCTGCTGATGGCCTGGGGCTTGTCGCGCGCGCTCAGCGAAGAATCGCAACGCAAGCGTGCGCAGCTCTACAGCCCCAGCCCGCTGATCGGGCAATCGCGGCATCACCGCGGCTGGCGTCAGCGCCTGGGCCAGGCGATGCATTTCCCGGCGCGCGATGAGGTCTATCGCTTCATGCACGACCAGGTGCGCCCGGCGATTGAAGCGGTCACCGCGCAACTGCAGGAAGAAGGCTGGCAGGTCAGCAGTCGGCTGGACGACGACGACATGGAAATCAGCGTCGACCATGGCGAGCAGCAGGGCTTCCGCTACCAAGTGGTGATGCGCGGCTACCTGACGCCGTCTTTCGCCGCGCAACGCCTGCGCAACCAACGCTATTACCGCGCCGAAGTGTATCTGTACGAAGGCAGCCAGGATTACGACCTGGTCGGTTACAGCCGCGAGCAGATCATCAACGACATCATCGATCAATACGAGCGTCACCTGCAGTTCCTGCATCTCACTCGCTGAGGTGCCGCCGCTGCCGCGTGCGCCCCACAGGAGGTTTGTCATGCCACGTTTTCCCGACCAGTTGCTGTATATCGGCGGCCGTTACGTTCCCGCCCGCGGCGGCCACACCTTCGAGGTGGTCAACCCCGCCACCGGCGAGGTGCTGGCCAATGTGCACAACGCCGGTGCCGACGACCTGGATGCCGCGGTCGACAGCGCCACGGCCGGCCAGCAGCAATGGGCGGCACTGACCGCGGTGGAACGCTCGCGCATCCTGCTGCGTGCGGTGGCGCTGCTGCGCGAGCGCAACGATGCGCTGGCCGAGCTGGAAACGCTCAACACCGGCAAGCCGCTGAGCGAAACCCGCAGCGTGGACATCGTCACCGGCGCGGACGTGCTGGAGTACTACGCCGGGGTGGCGCAGGCGCTGCAGGGCGCACAGGTGCCGCTGCGCGAAGGCAGCTTCTTCTACACGCGGCACGAGCCGCTCGGCGTAGTCGGCGCGATCGGCGCGTGGAATTACCCGATCCAGATCGCGCTATGGAAGGCCGCGCCCGCGTTGGCGGCCGGCAACGCAATGATCTTCAAACCCAGCGAAGTGACACCGCTGACCGCACTCAAGCTGGCCGAACTCTTCACCGAGGCCGGCCTGCCCGATGGCGTGTTCAACGTGCTGCCCGGCGACGGCGCCAGCGTGGGCACCGCGCTCACCGAACACCCGCAGATCGAAAAGATCAGCTTCACCGGCGGCACCGCGACCGGGCGCAAGGTGATGGCCAGCGCCTCGAGTTCGTCGCTGAAAGACGTGACCATGGAACTGGGCGGCAAGTCACCCCTGATCGTCTGCGCCGACGCCGACCTGGATCTGGCCGCCGACATCGCGATGATGGCCAACTTCTACAGCTCCGGGCAGGTCTGCACCAACGGTACGCGCGTGTTCGTGCCGCGCGCGCTGCGCAACGCCTTCGAGGCGCGGCTGCTGGCACGCGTGCAACGCATCCACATCGGCGACCCGCTGGACGCGCGCACCACCTTCGGCCCGCTGGTCAGCGCCGCGCACATGCAGCGCGTGCTGGACTACATCGAACAGGGCAAGGCCGAGGGTGCGCGCCTGCTATGCGGTGGCGAACGTCTGCGCGATGGCGCGCTGGCACAAGGTTGCTATGTCGCACCGACCATCTTCAGCGACTGCACCGACGTGATGACCATCGTGCGCGAGGAGATCTTCGGACCGGTGCTGAGCCTGCTCACCTACGACGACGAAGACGAAGCGATCGCGCGCGCCAATGCCACCACCTACGGCCTGGCCGCAGGTGTGGTGACGCCCGACCTGGCGCGCGCGCATCGGCTGATCCATCGCCTGCAGGCGGGCATCTGCTGGATCAACACCTGGGGCGAGTCGCCGGCAGCGATGCCGGTGGGCGGCTACAAGCAATCCGGCGTGGGTCGCGAGAACGGCCTGGCCACGCTGCAGGCCTATACCCGCACCAAATCCATCCAGGTCGAACTGGAACGCTACGCGTCGGTGTTTTGACCGGCCGACGCCACCTGGCAGGCCGTCGCCGGCGATACCGGCGAGCTGCGCGAGCTGAAGCCTGTAGACCGCGCTGCCATTTCGAACAAGAACAGCTGCCCACTGCGCAATCGTCTTGAAAGCCGCTTCACACCGGCACCGCAACAAGGAGAACCCCATGCAACGCGAATACGACTACATCATCATCGGCGCCGGCTCGGCAGGTAACGTGCTGGCCGCGCGCCTGACCGAAGATCCGGGCGTCAGCGTGTTGCTACTGGAAGCCGGCGGGCCGGATTACCGGCTGGATTTCCGCACCCAGATGCCGGCGGCGCTGGCGTTCCCGTTACAGGGCCGTCGCTACAACTGGGCCTACGAGACCGAGCCGGAGCCGCATATGGACAACCGACGCATGGAATGCGGGCGCGGCAAGGGATTGGGTGGCTCGTCGTTGATCAACGGCATGTGCTACATCCGCGGCAATGCACTGGATTTCGACCATTGGGCCAAGCGGCCGGGTCTGGAAGACTGGAGCTACCGCGACGTGTTGCCGTACTTCCGCAAGGCCGAGACGCGCGACATCGGCGCCAACGATTATCACGGCGGCGAAGGCCCGGTCAGCGTGGCCACGCCGAAGAACGACAACAACGTGCTGTTCCATGCCATGGTCGACGCCGGCGTGCAGGCCGGTTATCCGCGCACCGACGATCTCAATGGCTACCAGCAGGAAGGCTTCGGGCCAATGGACCGCACGGTGACGCCGCAGGGCCGCCGCGCAAGCACCGCGCGTGGCTATCTGGATATGGCACGTCCGCGCGATGGCCTGCACATCGTCACCCACGCCACCACCGACCGCATCCTGTTTGCCGGCAAGCGCGCGATCGGCGTGCATTACCTGGTCGGCAACAGCAGCGAGGGCATCGACGCGCATGCGCGCCGCGAAGTGCTGGTGTGTGCTGGCGCGATTGCCTCGCCGCAGCTGCTGCAACGCTCCGGTGTCGGCGCGCCCGATCTATTGCGCGCACTCGACGTGCAGCTGGTGCACGACCTGCCCGGCGTCGGCCAGAACCTGCAGGACCACCTGGAGGTCTATATCCAGTACGCCTGCACCAAGCCGGTGTCGTTGTATCCGGCGCTGCAATGGTGGAATCAACCAGCCATCGGTGCGGAGTGGTTGTTCGCCGGCACCGGCACCGGGGCCAGCAACCAGTTCGAGGCCGGCGGCTTCATCCGCACGCGCGAAGAATTCGACTGGCCCAATATCCAGTATCACTTCCTGCCGGTGGCGATCAATTACAACGGGAGCAATGCGGTGAAGGAACACGGCTTCCAGGCGCATGTGGGCTCGATGCGCACCCCCAGCCGCGGGCGCGTGCATGCCAAGTCGCGCGACCCGCGCCAGCATCCGTCGATCCTGTTCAACTACCAGTCCACCGATCAGGACTGGCAGGAATTTCGCGATGCGATCCGCATCACCCGCGAGATCATTGCCCAGCCCGCACTGGATGCCTATCGTGGCCGTGAAATCAGCCCGAGCGCGGACTGCAGGACCGATGCCGAGCTGGACGCCTTCGTGCGCGCACGCGCAGAGACGGCGTATCACCCGTCCTGCTCCTGCGCGATGGGCACCGATGACATGGCGGTGGTCGACGGACAGGGCCGCGTACACGGCATGGAGGGCCTGCGGGTGATCGATGCCTCGATCATGCCGCGCATCATCACCGGCAACCTCAACGCCACCACCATCATGATCGCCGAGAAGATCGCCGACCGCATGCGTGGCCGCACGCCACTGCCGCGCAGCACCGCCGACTACTACGTGGCCGGCGATGCGCCTATGCGCGGGTGATGCGAGAAAACGCGGTGCGCCCCCCTGGGTGGAGTGCGCGGTGCCCTCACCGCTCGCGGGACACGACCTAAACCTGTCGCTGGGGCCTCGGTGACGGCAGCCATGCCGCCACACGGTCTTGCAATCGGTAAGGACACCGCACCAAAGAGCTTGCAGGTTGTTTGTTGAAAGCCATGCACACCAACCATCTTCGATGGTCCTTGCCCGCTCACCGTCGCGGGACCTTACGCGGCATGGATGCCGCGTAAGAGCCTACATGGACGTACTTGCGGCGTGTCCCGCGATGGTGGGCGGGCAAGGGCCCTGCAGCGAGGTCACAGATCAACCGCTCTGCAATTGATCTATCCGCACTCTCCAAGCACTTCAAGACAACCGAGATTTCGGGTAGTAGCGTCCTGAGATGCAGTCAAACGCTAGCTAGTCGGGTGCGCGGCGCCCTCACCGCTCGCGGGACACGCCGCAAGTACGTCCTTGTAGGCTCGGTGGCGGCATCCATGCCGCCACACGGTCCCGCAATCGGCGAGGACACCGCACTAGAGAGTGGATCGGTGGTCGTGTGAAAAGCTGCTTGTTACTCGGATTGAATCGGGAAGCTGATCGGATGCGCCATTACCGAGCAGCGCACGTCGTGCATTGCTCGCAGCCATGCACACCGACCAACTCGACGGGTCCCTGCCCGCTCACCGTCGCGGGACCTTACGCGGCACGGATGCCGCGTAAGAGCCTACAGGGACGTACTTGCGGCGTGTCCCGCGAGGGTGGGCGGGCGAGGGCCCTGCAGCCAAGCCGCAGATCAGCCGCCCTCCGCTTTACGACCGACCCGACCTGATGGACTAAAACTTCAAGTCGACCCGCGCATACCAGAAGCGCCCGCCGGGAATGTCGTAGGTGGAGGCGTCGTAGCCATTGAGTGAGCACGACAGGCAGAGCGGCGGGTCCTTGTCGAAGACGTTGTTCAAGCCGGCCGTGAGCTGCAGCCCCTTGAGCCAATCGACGCGATAACCCAGCTGTGCATCGTGGTAGGTGATCGCATCCAGGCGATTGGTGCCTGTGGCAGGATCGGAACACACCGCAAATTCCACCGCATCGCCGCATTGCTCGGTGAGTTTGGAGATGTGGCGCGCCGTCCACGATGCGGTCCAGTTGCCCAGCGACCAGTCCAGTACCGCGTTGCTGGTCCACTCGGGGATCGCGCTGTCCACCACTTCGATGCCCGGCCCCTGCGGCTGGCGCTGCCCTGCCGCACCGAGTGCCTCGTAGCGGCCCACAAAGGTGTTCTGCCAGGACAACTTGAATCGCCCCAACCCAGTTTCCGGCAGCGTCCAGAACAGGTCCACATCCCAACCGTCGGTCTTGATCGAACCGAGATTGGTCAACCGGTTGTTGAATGCATTGATGCCGCCGGTGGAGGCGCGCCCGATGCCATTGCAATACAGCGCGTCCAGGGTATCCACGCACAAATCCAGCTGGGTTTGCGCATTGATCGCCTGGATCGCGCCATCGACATGATGGCGATAGAACGTCATCTCCAGGTCGAGGCGGTCGGACCAGCTGGCATTGCTGGCAAAGCCAGGACTGAACACAAAGCCGGCACTGAAGCTGCGCGAACGTTCCGGATCCAGTTGCTCGTTGCCGCCGGTGGTGACCGAGATCTGCTGGTTGGCCTGTTGATAGCCGGCCGGCACACCGAGCGATGCGCAGTTCGCGGCGCTGCCGCGCGGCGCGGTGCCGCCCAGCCCGATCGAACACGGATCGGACAACTGCAGATCGGCGCGCGCGGCCGAACCGAACAGCTCGCCGATGGTCGGCGCACGGAAGCCCTCTGCATAACTGGTGCGCAGCACCAGCTCATCGGTGACCTGCCAACGCAAGCCGTATTTTGGCGTGAACTCGCCACCGAAAGTGGAGTAATCCGAATAACGGCCGGCGATATTCAAGTCGAGTTTGTCGCCCAACGACGCATTGGCGAAGATCGGGATATTGAGCTCGAGATAGGCCTCGTTGACGTCGTAGCTGCCTGACGTCGGCAACGACGGCACGCCGTTGTAGCGCCCCGCCACGGTGAGCGGGTCGGGTTGGTAGGACCCTTCGTATTTGCGGTATTCGTAGCCGGTGGCGAACGACACCGCACCACCGGGCAGCTGGAACAGCTCGCTGCTCAGATTGGCGGTGAACAGGCTCAACTCGTTCTGGCTGCGGTCGCGCACCACCGGCTGGATCCAGCGCAACATCTCCGGCGTGATGCTGCCGGCGCCGCTGAAGATATCCAGTGGCACGCAGCCGGCCACCGCCGCGCACGCGGCCGGATCGCCCAGGCCAAGGTTGATGTTGTAGAGGTTGTAGCTGCCGTAGTTGGTCTGTTCGGCCTTGTTCTTGCTGTACATGCCGTTGATGTCCCAGAACCAGGTGCGCGCCGCACCTTCGAAGGTGCCCACCAGACCGGTGCCGAAGTATTGCGTGTCGACCTGCTGCTCGAAACGGCGCGCCCCGCCTTCCACCGGGCGGCGACCGATCTGGATCAGGTTGGTGGCCGAGTTCAACTCGAAGCCGAACGGATTGAACGGATTGAGCGCGGAAATCACGATGTTGTCGGCCAGCGGATTGCCGGTGCCGGCATCGGGGCCGAGAAAGATCGGCTCGGGCGCGGCCTGGTTGGTCGACTCGCGCCGGTTGCCCAGCGCCTTGACGTACCACTGCACGTCGTCGTTGAAGTAATAGCGAAATTGCGCAAACACGCCCTTGCGCTCGGACGGTGTCAGCAACAGGTTCTGTTCGGCAAAGTTGTAGCGGTCTGCGGTGCCGAAGCAGTGATAGTCATCGCTGCGCGTACAACCGGCGCTGCCATCGTATTGCGGCGTGCCGACGCCGGCATTGGGCGTGAGGTTCTGGCGCACGCCGGTGTTGGGGTCGACGAACTGGAAGCGACCATCGGGCGTTGCCGAGCTGGCAAAGGTCAACCCGGTGCCCGGGATCGGGAAGCGGGCCTGCGCGCGGTCGCGTGCGTAGATCGGATCCTGCTTGACGTAGCTGGCGCCCAAAAACAGGCTGAAATCCTCGCCGCTGGTGCCCCAGGCCAAGTCCATGCCCTGGTTGGCGCCGTCGCCCTTGCCGTACTGCCCGTAGTTGAGCGTGACCTGCGCACCGTCGAAGCTGCGCCGGGTGATGATGTTGACCACGCCGGCAATCGCATCCGAGCCGTACAGCGACGAGGCGCCGTCTTCGAGTACCTCGATGCGCTCCACGATGGCCAGCGGAATGGTGTTGAGATCGGTCGACGAGCCCACGCCGGAGGCCGAAGACTCGTTGACCCAGCGGATGCCATCGACCAGCACCAGCACGCGCTTGGAGCCGAGATGGCGCAGATCCACCTGCGCCGAGCCCGCGCCCACACCGCCGCCATCGGGCGGAAAGCCGAAGTTGCCGGACGAATTGAACTTGGCGTTGAGCGCCGAACCCGACGCGGTGAGTTCCTGCAGCACCTCGCCGATCGAGGTCAGGCCGGTGCGTTCGATGTCGGCGCGGTTGAGCGTCTGGATCGGCACCTGGCCCTGCAACTCTGCGGTCTTGATGCGGGTGCCGGTGACCTGCACGCTGTCGAGCGTGCGCGTACTCGGGGCGGCCTCGGGCTGTTGCGCCCAGGCGAGTGTGGGAACCAGACACAACGACAACTGCACGGCCAGGCATGACCGCGGGGAGCCAATCAGACGCTTCATCCTTTCTCTCTCCAGAAGGACTGCTAAGTGTCCGCACGCCCCCGTGCCCTGCGGTCCGCCCCAACTTTTAAACGAAACCTTAACGCCCCGCAAGCCAACCATGCAGGCAGTGAGAGACGCTTCGCATTGCGCGCCGGGCTGCAGACCACGAGCGCGAGCCGACGAGACGCATCTGCGCCTCGCGGCGCAGGTCGCTGCCGACAGCGCTGGCGGGCGTCGATCCTGCGCGTATTCACTCAGGCGCGCGGGCGCGCTTCGGTATCATCGCGCAATGACTTATGCCCCCCGTCTTGCCACTGTTTTCGTCGGCCTGCTGTGCCTTGGCAGCACCACGCTGCATGCCCAAAGCCTCGACCCGCAACTGACCGCCATGCGCGATGCCATCGCCGCCGCAGAGCGCGGCCAGTCCGATGCCGGTCAGCTCGGTGCCCTGAGCCGTCACCCGCTCTATGGCTGGCTGGAATTTGCCACGCTCAAGCGCAATATCGACAACGTCTCCAACACGCAGGCACAGGGATTTTTGCAGCGTTATGCAGGCCAGCCGGTGGCCGAAAGCTTCCGCAGCACCTGGTTGCCGGCGGTGGCGCGTCGTCAGGACTGGACCACGTTGCTGGCCAACTGGAAACCCACCGACAACGTCGGCCTGCGCTGTGCGCAGCTGACCGCGCGACAGGCAACCGGCAAGCTGGATGCGCAGTGGAGTCGCGATGCGTTGGCGTTATGGCGTACCGGCAAGGGCCTGCCCGATGCCTGCGATCCGGTGGTCGCCGGGCTGGAGTCGCGCGGCGAGCTCACTCCGGCGCTGCGCTGGGAGCGCGTGGAGGCAGCCGCCGATGCACAACTGCCTGCGGTGATGCGCACGGCCGCACGCGGTCTGCCGGCAGCCGATCTGGCCCTGGCCAACGATTACGCCGCGTTTCTGGACAAGGTGCATCCGCGTGCATCGAGCTGGCCCAGGACCGAGCGCAGCCGACGCATCGCAGTCGATGGCCTGGCCAAGCTGGCCAAGAGCGACCCGGATGCGGCCGAGCAGCAGTTGCCGCAGCTGGCCAGCGCGCTCGGTTTCAGCGAGGCGCAGCGCGGCCAGGTGCTGTACCAGATCGCGCTGTGGACGGTGGCGTCGTACCTGCCGGATTCGGCGCGTCGCCTCAATGCAGTGCCCGATGCCTCGTACGACGAGCGCCTGCACGAATGGCGTGCGCGCGAGGCGATGGCGCGCGGCGACTGGCCGGCCGCCTTGGCGGCGATCCGCAAGATGCCCGCCAGCCAGCGCAGCGATTCGCGCTGGCAGTATTTCGAGGCGCGCCTGGCCGAGAAGACCGGCGCTGCCGCGGCCGCGCAGCCGCTGTATCGCGCAGCCGCGCAATCGCCGACCTTCCACGGCTTCCTGGCCGCCGATCGTCTGCAGCAGCCTTATCGGCTGTGCCCGTGGGAGCCCAAGGACACCCCGCAGGCCAAGGCCGCCGTCGCGCGCGATCCGGCGTTGCTCCGTGCCATCGCCTTGTTCCAGATCGACCGCCCCGGTTGGGCCGTGGCCGAGTGGAACGATGCCGCAAGCCGCTTCGACGACACCCAGCGCCGGCTGGCGGTGCAGGTGGCCAGCGAGAATGGCTGGTTCGATCGCGCAGTGTTCGCGCTCGGCAAGCAGCCGGACGAACAACGCCTGTATGCATTGCGCTTTCCGCTGCATCACGACGACAGCATTCGCCGCGAAGCGGCCAAGAACGCGATCGACCCGGCCTGGGTGGCAGCGGAGATCCGTGCCGAAAGCATCTTCAATCCGCGCGCCCGCTCGCCAGCCAACGCGATGGGCCTGATGCAGGTATTGCCGGGCACCGGCGCGGCCGTGGCCAAGGGCATCGCCCTGCCTGGTTACGCGGGCGCCACCAGTCTGTACGAGCCGGACACCAACATCGCCATCGGCACCGCCTACCTGCGCCAGTTGCTCAATACCTACGGCCTGCCCTACCTCACCATCGCCGCCTACAACGCCGGCCCGGGGCCGACCGGGCGCTGGCAATCGCAACGGCCCAACTTCGAGCCGGACTTCTGGATCGAGACCATCAGCTACAAGGAAACCCGTGAGTACGTCGCGCGCGTGCTGGCTTTCAGCGTGATCTACGACTGGCGGCTCAACGGCGACATGCTGCCGCTGAGCGATCGCCTGATGGGCAAGCTGGTGGACAAGCGCCTGAAACCGGTGTGCACGCCAGGCCAGGCGACCAATAACGCGGCGCAGGACTGAGCTCCCAGTCAGCCGCCGAACATGGCGGCCGGATGAGGTGGTCGTGCTTGCGCGGTTGCGCGTGGTTGTCTTGGCCTGGGGCGCAAGCTAGGCGATGCCGCTCTGGTACTCGCCTTTCGTTCGCTCCTAGGCTTGAAGCTCTGTGGCTCTGTGGCTCTGTGGCTGTGTGGCTGTGAGACTGTGAGACTGTGAGGCTGTGAGGCCAACCAGGCTTTTCCCTTCCTTGCGTTGTTTCGGTGCATCGAAGGCTCGGGTCGTCGAGGGCGCGGTGCCCTCACCGCTTGCGGGACACGCCGTGAATCCGTCCGTGGAGGCTCGGTGGCGGCATCCGTGCCGCCACACGGTCCCGCAACCGGCAAGGACACCGCACCAGAAGGTTGGTCGGTAGTCACGTGAAAGTAGCTTGTTACACGACGTGCATTGGACGTTGGCCGTTGGGCCGGGCAAGTACATCACTATCCGAAGTGCACATCACGCACTGCTCTTGCCCATGCGCAGCAGACATCCCGACTGGTTGCCGCTCAACGCGCATCGCGCATTGAACCGGCGCATCGGCATCAAACACCGCGCATCAAGCATTGCGCTTAGCTGTGCGCACCGACCATCTCGACTGGTCCTTGCCCGCTCACCGTCGCGGGACCTTACGCGGCATGGATGCCGCGTAAGAGCCTACAGGGACGTACTTGCGGCGTGTCCCGCGAGGGTGGGCGGGCAAGGGCCCTGCAGCAAAACCACACATCACCCCCGCTCTACAGCTGATCTATCCGCAAAGCCGTACTGCCTTGCGGCATGTCCCGCGATGGTGGGCGGGCAAGGGCCCTGCAGTAAAGCCACACATCACCCCGCCCTCCAGCGGATCTATCCGCAAAGCCGTAGATCGTCCACTGTGCCTTACGGCATGTCCGCGATGGTGGGCGGGCAAAGGCCCTGCAGCCAGGCAGTGGATCAGTCGCTCTACGACGCACGCACCGCATCGGGCATCATGTCGCGATGAAGATCTATCTTGTTGGCGGCGCAGTCCGCGATGCCCTGCTTGGCCAGCCCGCTGGCGACCGCGACTGGGTGGTGGTCGGTGCCGATCAGGCGCAAATGGAACGCCTGGGCTTCAAACCGGTGGGGAAGGATTTCCCGGTGTTCCTGCATCCGCGCAGCGGTGAGGAGTATGCGTTGGCGCGTACCGAGCGCAAGTCCGGGCGCGGCTATCGCGGCTTCGTGGTGGATGCCGATCCTTCGGTGACGCTGGAGGAGGATCTGCTGCGCCGCGACTTCACCATCAATGCGATCGCACGCGACGAGGACACTGGCGAGTTGTTCGATCCGTATGGCGGCGCGCGCGATCTGCAGGCGCGCGTGCTGCGGCACGTGGGGCCGGCCTTTGTCGAAGATCCCGTGCGCGTATTGCGCGCTGCCCGCTTCATGGCACGGCTGGCACCGCTTGGTTTCACTGTCGCGCCAGAGACCGCAGCACTGATGCGCGAGATGGCCGCCAGCGGCGAGCTGGACAGCCTGGTGCCCGAACGTGTGTGGCAGGAATTGCGCCGCGTGCTGGAGAGTGCGCAGCCGTCGGCATTCCTGCGCACGCTGCACGACACCGATGCGCTGCGCGTCATCCTGCCCGAGATCGATGCGCTGTATGGCGTGCCGCAACGTGCCGAGTTTCATCCGGAGGTGGATACCGGCATTCACCAGGAAATGGTCAGCGACATGGCCGCGCGACTGGCGCCCGGCGACGCGCTGGTGGGCTTTGCCGCATTGACCCACGACCTGGGCAAGGCGCTCACGCCGGCGGAAGAATGGCCGCGCCACATCATGCACGAACAGCGCGGCGTTGCCCCGCTGCAGACATTGTGCGAGCGGCTCAAGGTGCCACAGGATTATCGCCAGCTCGCCATCACCGCCTGCCGCGAACACTTGAACGTGCATCGCCTGGCCGAACTGCGCGACCGCACCGTGCACGAGCTGCTGGTGCGCTGCGACGCGTTTCGCCGCCCCGAGCGCATCGCGCAACTCGCGCTGGTCTGCGAAGCCGACAAGCGTGGCCGGCTGGGCAGCGAAGACGCCGCATATCCGCAGGGCGAACAGCTCAAGCATCTGCACGCCGCCGCGCTGGCCATCAATGCGCGCGACCTGGCTGCACAAGGCCTGCAAGGCCCGCAGATCGGCGAGGCATTGGCGAAGGCGCGGATTGCGGCGATTGCGGCCGCAAGAAAGGCCGGCACATAGCCGATGCATCGCGCATACCGTTGTCGCAACACGACAGGGATATAGCCGTGCCAAGCAAAGCGTTGCCGCTCAGATCCGGACTAGCGAAAGATCCCCGGGTCGAAATTGCAACCGCGAGCCGCCGCCATTGCAACAAGGCGGCTGCCCGAGAGCAGCCGCCCGGCCGACGTCACAGCTTGAAATTCAAGCTCAGCATGAAGGAGCGGCCGTTCTTGTAGATGTAGTACGGCTGGTTCTTGTTGCCGATGTAGCTGAAGTAGGTTTCGTCCAGCAGATTGGTGGCTTCCAGCGCCACGCGCAGGCGCTCGGTGGCCTGGTAGCCGAACGAGGCATCGACCTGGGTGAATGCATCGGTCATCTGCTGGCCGTTGAGGCGGCCAATCTGGGTGAAGTATTCCGAGCGCCAGCCCAGATTCACCCGCGCGCTCCATTTGCCCTGCTCGTAGTACGGGCTGATGTTATAGGCGTTGCGCGAGTTGTACGGCAGGCTGTAATCGCCGTCGGTCCTGGAATCGGAATAGGTGTAGTTGGCCACCACGCCGAACCCGTTGCCGAAGTTGTGCTGCAGGTTGAGCGCAACGCCGCGCACCTTGGCATCGCCGGCGTTGGTCGGCACGGAGGTCTGATAGGTGCTCGAGCCGCCGGTGGCGTTGTTGAAGAACACCCGGTCTTCCACCGTGGTCAGGATGTAGTTGGAGATATCGCGCGAGAAGAACTCGCCGCTGAGCAGGCTGCTGTCGGAGAAGTACCACTCCAGCGATGCGCCCAGGTTGGTGGACTCGTACGGACTCAATCCAGAATTGCCCGTGGACGCGGTGAGCGTGGTGTCGTCGGTGGCCACGTACGGGGTCATGTTGGTGTAGCGCGGCCGTGCGATCACCTTGGACGCAGCAAAGCGCAGCATCAGATCGTCGCGCAGGTCGTAGGCGATGTTGAAGGACGGCAACCACTTGCCGTAGCTGTTGAGGAAGTTGACCGGCGTATAGCCGCCACCGGGCGCGTAGCTGAAACCATCGGTGGAATCGCGGGTGTGCACGTAACGCACGCCAACGTTGCCGCGATAGCGCTCGCCGGAAAAATTGCCCTGCAGGAACCAGGCGCGGTTCTGCTCTTCGATGCTGTAGTTGCCGGCGTAGCTGATCGGCAAGCCGTCATCGCCCTCCAGGCCACCGATGTACTGGCTGATGGCGCCGCTGTTGATGGTCGACCAGCGCTGCATGTCGGCGCTGGTCGACAAGCCGTCCAGATAGCCCGATGGCGTGGTGCCCGGCGAGAACGCGGCCAGCGTGCTGCCGTCGTTCGGGGTCCAGGTGCGGCTGTAGGAGGACTGCCCGGTGGCATGATTGGTCAGCTTGATGCCGGTCAGGATCTGGGTGAACGGCCCCCACTCCACCGCATGGTCGAAGTCCAGCTGCAGGTAGCGTTCCTTGTCGTACTGCGGGCTGTGGCTGGCCGAGGCATTGTTGAGCTGCATCGCCGCCGCGTTGGTGGGGTCGGTGCTGTAGTCCATCGCGGTACGACGCCCGTCGATGTTATAGCTGTAACCGGCGAGATTGCGGAACTGGATGCCGTAGATGCGCTCGGCACCGCCCTGTGAACTGGTGTAGCCCACCTGGCTGGACGCATTCCAGCCATCGCCATGCCAGTCGGCGCGTAGATGGATGCTGCCGGTGCTGACCTCGCTGTTGCGCAGGTAGCCGTCCAGGTAAGTGTTGGACTGGTCGCCGAACGTACCCGAGGTCGCCACGCCGTTCTCGAAGCCCAGCGCCTGCGCATCGCCGGGGGTGGAACCCCAGTAGCCATAGCGGCTCTGGTTGTAGTTGTCGAAACTTTCCTTGACGTACAAACCGGTCAGGTTGAGCTCGAAATCGGCATCCGGCTTCCACTGCAGCGCCGCGCTGACGCCGTCACGCTTGCGCGTCTGCTGGAACAACGCGGTGTTGATCGAGGTCGGAAACACGCCGGTGTTGTTGCCGACCACGGCCGCCGGAAACCCCGCGCCTTGCACATTGTCGTAGCCGAAGATCTCCACGCCATCGCGGCGCAACACGCGCTGCGAATGCATCACCGAGGTGAGCACACCGAGCGTTTCATCCTGGTTCTTCCAGCTGTACAGCGCCGAGGCATTCGGCTTGCCCTGCTCGGAACGATCGTTGTAGCCGTAGCTCAGCGTGCCGGTCAGCGTGTTGCGCTCAAGGTCCAGCGGCTTGCGCGTGTGCACGATCACGGTGCCACCGATGGAGCCCTCGTCGATGCGTGCCTCCGGTGTCTTGTAGACCTCCATCAGGCCGACCACTTCCGGCGCCAGCGTGCTGTAGTTGAACGAGCGGCTATCCGGGTCGTTGGGATCGCCGCCCCAACTGGTGGAGGCAATGGTCTGGCCGTTGAGCAGCACGCGATTGAGTGCCGGATCGGTGCCGAGGATGCTGACCTTCTCGCCTTCGCCGAACTGGCGATCCACGGTGATGCCGGACAGGCGCGACAGCGACTCGGCGACGTTGGTGTCTGGGAATTTGCCGATGTCTTCGGCGCTGATCGCATCGACGATCGCATCGGCATTGCGCTTGACGTTGAGTGCCTTGCCGAGGCTGGCCTGATAGCCGACGACCTTGACCTCGTCCAGCGTGGACACCGAGGGATTGGTTTGCGCGGGCGCCTGTTCCTGCGGGGCTGCAGCCTGCTCCTGCGCACCTGCGGGCAACGCGGCAAGACCTGCCAGGGCAGCGCCACCGATCAACAGGCCGCGGACTGCAGTGCTCAATGGAGTACGACGCAGCGGGTGCGCATGACAGAACAGGTGACGGGACAACTCGAATACACGGGAAGACGGCATTGCGTAGACCTCTTGACGGATGTCAGGTGGCAACCATGTGGTTGCACGACAACGCGCGGTGCGCGTGACATGCCCGCACTCCGTCCCCTGTGCCGGATGCGAGCAGCGTCCCGCACTGCCGTAGCGGCATGCGGGTCAGCGCCAGTCCGACCAGCGGCCGGACGACAACGCTTTCAAGAATTCAGAAGTGGCTCCTGCTCGCTGACAACGTTATCAGCGAAGGTGCCTTTCGCAGCCGGGCCTGTCAACTCGCTGCCACAAAAGCCCAGTTTCATGCCTGAAACCGCACCGGCGATGCAGATATTGGAATGACAGCGTGATCGTGTTCGCACTCATGTGCATCGACGATGCAGACCACTGCGCGTAGCGACCTGATGCCACAAGGCTGCGCAGCCGGATGTTGCGATGCAGAGTGTGTTGCAGGCTTTGATGTGGTGGATGGTGTACGCAACGCCTCGCCAAACCACTGCGATTGCAGTGCTGACCTGCGGCAAGCGCATACGGCTGCAGTCATCGTCGAGCGTCTACTGCAACGGAAAGCGCGTCGGTTGCACTACGTGTTGCGTGACGTCGGAAGCGCCCGGGTTCTGCTTGGCTGCTCCAGCGTTCGACACTGATGCCTTTCCGGAGCTTGGCGAAAGCACGCCCTGCACTCGCGCACGCACGCACGCACGCACGCACGCACGATCATGCTGCAGCGTACCGACGATGGCGGTTCACCGCAGACACGACCGCAAACAAGGTTTCAAACGCATCGCGCCGCACGAACGGGTTCGTGCGGCGGCGAGCGGACTTAGTCGCGCTGCCCGGCGACCCAGGTGGCGAGTACCTGCACGTCGGCATCCACCAGCACCAGGTCGGCCTGGTAGCCGGGTGCAATGCGGCCCAGGCGCTGGCCCAGGCCGATGCATTGCGCCGGATAAGTGGACGCCATGCGCGCAGCTTCGGCCAGGTCCACGCCCAGCCACTGCACGCTGTTGCGCACGGCCGTGGCCATGTCCAGCGCCGAGCCGGCCAGTGCGCCGTCGGCATTGCGTACCACGCCGTCCACGGCGGTGATGGTTTCGCCGTACAGGTCGAAACTGGGGCTGTCGGCACCGACCATCGGCATGGCGTCGGTGACCAGCAACAGCTTGCCGCGCGGTTTGGCGGCCAGCGCCACGCGCAGGCTGGCCGGGTGCACGTGCACGCCATCGACGATGATGCCGCACCACACATCGGGGTCTTCCAACGCGGCGCCGACCGCGCTGGGCTCGCGCCCGGCCAACTGCGACATCGCGTTGTACAGATGGGTGAAACCGCTGACGCCGGCGGCAATGCCGTCGCGCGCCTGCTCGTAGCTGGCCGCGGTGTGGCCGGCAAACACGATCGCGCCGCCGGCGACGAAGGCGCGGATGTCGTCCAGCGGCACGCGCTCGGGTGCGAGCGTGATCAGGGTGACGCCGTTGTCCAACGAGGTATCGACGGCAATCTCGTGCGCGTCGGGCAGGCGGAACTTGTGCGCGTCGTGCGTGCCCTTGCGGGCCGGGCTCAGGTACGGGCCTTCCAGATGAATGCCGAGCACGCCGGGCACGCCTTGCGCGATGGCTTGGCGCGTGGCGGCGATCGCCTCGGCCATCACCTCGGCGGTGTCGCTGATCAGCGTCGGCAGCATGCCGGTGGTGCCGTAGCGGCGATGCGCCGCCGCGATCGTAGCCAGCGCCTGCGGGTCGCGCGCATTGTTGAACAACACGCCACCACCGCCGTTGACCTGGATGTCGATGAAGCCGGGCAGCAAGGTGGCGCCGCCCAGATCCACGCGCGTATGCGCCTGCGCAACCCGCGCATCGTCGGCCGCCACCACCGCCTGGATCTGCGTGCCGGCCAGCAGCACCACCAGCCCATCCTGCAAGCCGTCGTCGGTGAGCACGCGTGCATTGCACAACGCTTGAATCGGGGAAGCATCCATGTTCAAACGGTTTCCGTGACCTTGTTCAAGTGCGGCGGCAGATCGGGATTGTTGCCACGTTGCAGGGCCAGCGCGTTGATCGCGCGGTAGAAGCTCTGCACGGTCAGCAGCGGCGCGCTGGCCGGGTGCGCCGCATCCACGAGCGGCAGGTCGCCGTCAGGGGCGGCCAGCCATACCTGCGCGCCACGCGCACGGAATTCGGCCGCGAGCGCACGCGTGCCGGCGCCGGTTTCGTCGGGCTGGGCGAACACCAGCACCGGGAAGCCCGGCCCCACCAGCGCCATCGGGCCGTGCTTGACCTCGGCCGAGCTGTACGCCTCGGCATGCAGGCCGCAGGTTTCCTTGAACTTCAGCGCCGCTTCCTGCGCCGCGCCCAGGCCCAGGCCGCGACCGAGCACGAACAGGTTGTGTGCCGGCACCAGGCCGGCAGTGAGCGCGGACCAGTCGGCCTGCCAGGCGGCGCGCAACTGCTGCGGCAGTGCCTCTACCGCCGCGAGCAGGGCCGGGTCGTTCTTCCACACCGCGCCCAGGTGCAGCAGCGCAGCCAGCGAGGCGAGATAACTCTTGGTGGCAGCGACGCTTTTTTCCGGGCCTGCGCCCAGCGGAATCACCACCTCGGCCAGCTGCGCCAGCGGTGAATCCTCGACGTTGACCAGCGCGACCACGCGCGCGCCGGCCGCCTTGGCGGCCTCGGCATTGCGCAGCAGGTCCGGGCTCTTGCCCGATTGCGAGATCACGATGTACAGCGCACCGCGCAACTGCAGCGGCGATGCGTAGACCGAGCCCACCGACGGCGATGCAGAGGCGGTCACGATGCCCAGTTGTGTTTCGAACAGATACTTGGCGTAGGTCGCTGCGTGATCGGAACTGCCGCGTGCACAGGTCACCACGAACGGCGGCGGCGTATCGCGCAGCGACTGCGCGAGGGTGGCGACGGTGTCGGCATTGCGGGCGAACTGTGCGGCGACCACGTCAGCGGTCTGCGCCGCCTCGCGGAACATCAAGGTCTCGGTTTCGGTGGGAAGGCTCATCGTGCTCAGGCGGATTCGGGAGGAAGGGATTTGGCGGACGGCGTCTGCGCCGGTGCAGTGGAACCGCGCACCACCAGCTGCGGCACGAAGCCGCGGTTCTGCAATTGCGCGGGCTGGTCGTCGTAGGCATCGCTGCGCAGCTGGCTGATCAACAGGCGTGCGGCATGCCGCGCGATGTCGTCGGTGGCCTGCTTGGCGGTGGTCAGCGCCGGCCAGGACTGGCGCGAGAACGGGCTGTCCTCGAAACCGGCGATCGACAATTGATACGGCACGTTCATGCCGGTGGACTTGGCCGCGGCCAGCACGCCCGCGGCGATTTCATCGTTGCTGCCGAAGATCGCGGTCGGCGGCTCGCGCAACGACAGCAGCCGGCGCGCGCCACGGAAGCCGTCGTCGAAGGTGTAATCGCCGGGAATCACCAGGTGCTTGTCCAGGGTGATGCCGTAGTCCTTCAACGCCGCCTCGTAACCGGCGTAACGCTCGCCGCTGGAGCGGTGCTGCGGGCCACCCCACAGGAACCCGATGCGCTGATGGCCCAGCTGGACCAGATGCTCGGTGATCTCGTAGGCGGCAGCGCGGTCGTCGATATAGACGCAGGGGCCGTCGCCCGGATCGTCGGTGGCGGCGATGATGCGCACGCTCTTGATGCCGCGCGCAGCCAGGCCGGCCATCAACTCGGGGCGCTCGGACATCGGCGCGGTCAGCACCACGCCGGCCAGCCGCGAGCGCTGCACCCATTCGGCCAGTTCTTCGGCCAGCAATGGCGAGGTGGAATCGCAGGGATGGATCTGCAGGCCGAAGCCGGTTTCGCGGCAGGCGGCCAGCACGCCGTTCTGGATGCCGATGATGTGATACGGGTTGGGATTGTCGTAGACCAGGCCGATCACGAACGGCGTGCCGCTGCGCAGGTTGCGCGCGGACGGATCCGGTTCGTAGTCGAGATCGGCGATGGCGCGCAGCACGCGCGCGCGCGTGGCCTGCATCACCGACGGTTCGTTGTTGATCACGCGCGACACGGTCTTCAACGAGACCTTGGCGCGCTCGGCGACATCTTTGATGGTGGGCCTGCGCATGGGTGTGCCTTGTTCGTCGGAACGCATCATGCTGCCTGGTTCACTTGGCCTGGGCCGGCAGGCCCACACGGTAACCGCGCAGCGAATAGAACAGGATGTAGAGATAGCACGGCACCATCAGCGCAGCGAACACGACCTGGAAGTCGTAGTGCTGTTTGAGAATGGCGAACAGCTGCGGAATGATCGCGCCGCCGGCAATGCCCATGACCAGCAAGGCCGACCCGATCTCGGTGAAGCGGCCGAGCCCGCGAATGGCCAGCGGAAAGATCGCCGGCCACATCATCGCGTTGGCAAAACCGAGCGCGGCCACGAAGCCCACCGACACATAGCCGTGGGTCAGCAGCGCGCCCAGCGAAAACAGCACGCCCAGCAGCGCCGACACGCTCAGGTAGCGCGCCTGCGAGATCACACCCGGAATCAACGCCAGGCCGACGATGTAGCCAACCAGCATCGCGCCCAGCGTGTAGGAGGTGAAGATCTTGGTGCTGTCCAGCGGCAGATTGAAGCCGTGGCCGTAGGTGCCGATCGCATCGCCGGCCATCACTTCCACGCCTACGTAGACGAACAGGCACAACACGCCCAGCCACAGGTGCGGGAACTGGAAGATGCTGGACTTCTGCACGCCAACCGCGCTGCCGGGCGTGGCATTGGCCTCGGAGGCCCGCAGCTCCGGCAGCGGCGAGAACAGCACGCCGATCGCCAGCAACAGCAGCACGCCGGACATCACCAGATACGGTGCGTGGATCTTGGCGGCGAAGGCCGTGAGCAGCTGCTGCTTGGTCGCCGCATCGGCGCTGGCCACCTGCGCGGACAGATCGCCGATGCCGTGCAACACCAGCGAGCCGATCAGGATCGGCGCCAGGATGCCGGCGATCTTGTTGCAGATGCCCATCAGCGCGATCCGCCGCGCCGCGCTCTCGATCGGCCCAAGGATGCTGATGTACGGGTTGATCGCGGTCTGCAGCAGCGCCAGGCCGCTGCCGATCACGAACAGGCCGCCCAAGGCGCCCGGATACCAGCGCTGGGTGGCGAACTGGCCGAAGCCGGCCGCGCCCACCGCCATCACCACCAGGCTCAGCGCCAGCCCCTTCTTCATACCGGTGCGCTTGAGGATCCACGACGCCGGCAGCGCCAGGAAGAAGTACGACAGGTAGAACACCATCAGCACCAGGAAGGCATTGACCTCGTTGAGGTCGAACGCCAGCCGCACGAAGGTGATCAGCGGCCCGTTGATCCAGGTGAAGAAGCCGATGATGAAGAACAGCACGCCGACGATGGCGATCGAGACAACGGGATTTGCGGGCCTGGCGGTAGTCATGGATCGGCTGGCTCTTGAGTTGTCGGTTGGGGGGCGCCGCGCTGGATCAGCGACGCAGTTCGGCGACGAAATCGTAGAAATCGTTGTGGCAATAGGTGTCGGTCAATTCGATCGCGCTGCCGTCGCGCGCATAGCCCACGCGCACTACATGCAGGATCGCCTCGCCGGTCTTCATGCGCAGGTGTTCGGCCAGCCGCGCGGGCAGATTGATCGCGCGGAAGTACTGCAGCGCGCGCACCACCGGGGTGCCCTGCGCATCCAGGTAGCTGTAGAGCGAATCGCCGATCTGCTGCGGGTCGGCGACGATGCGCTGCGGCAACACCGCATGCTCGTAGGCCATGACCCGGTCGTCGGCGCTGCGCAGGCGGGTCAGCGAAGCCACCGCCGCATCCGGCGACAGGCCCAGCCGCAGGATCTCTTCGCCATGCGCCGGACGCAGCCGCCGCTCCAGCCAGCGCGTGCCGGGCTCGTAGCCCTTGATGCGCAGCGTCTCGCTGAAACTGGTCAGGCCGCTGAGCTGGTGCTGGATCTGCGTGGTGACGAAGGTGCCGGCGCCCTGCCGGCGCGAGACCAAACCCTGTTCGACCAGCACGTCCACGGCCTGGCGCAGCGTCACCCGCGAGATCTGCAGCCGCTCGCACAGCTGGCGCTCGGCCGGCAGCGCTTCGCCGGCCTTCCACTGCGCGCCGCGGATCTGCTCGTCCAGCTTGCTCGCCAGTTGCAGATACAGCGGCGTCGGCGCGGAGGCGTCCAGCGTCAGCGCGTCCATCCGGGGGTCGGTGTCCGTCCTGGCTTCGGTTTTCGGTTTGGCCATTGCCTGTCCTCCGGACCGACTTGGATTCGTTAGGTCCAATATAGTACCAATTTGCCTGCAGCGCATTAGCGGCTGTGGATCGTCGGGAGCGATGACAAGACTGGCTGACGCAGGTGTCCACCGCGCTGGTCAAGGGCGGGATGCATGCCGATGACCAGGCCGGTGCTGCACCGTCCGCGCGCCGGGGCTGCGTCACCGATTGCCGGGTCGGGCAATCACAGCCGCAGATACCAGCGCCGCCGATCCATCCACCAGCCCACGCACCAACACAGCAGCGTGTAGCTCATCGCGCACAGCAGCGACCCGAGCGGGCCCGGCGCGATGGTCTGGAACACGCGGATGCCGGCCCAGGCGTACAGGTCCAGCCCGGAGCTGCCGGCCGGAATCAGCCGCAGCACCACCACGAACAGCTCGGAGAACAGGTAGATCGCCAGCGGGTTGCGCCCCAGCACGGTGAAGAAGCCGCTGCCGCCGCTCCAGCCGCGCAACTCCAGCAGGTAGACCAGGACGCCCAGCGCCAGCAGATCCAGGCCTACCGTGCAGGCGACGAACGACCCGCTCCAGAGCTTCTTCGACAGCGGCCAGGCCGGGTGCCAGAGCAATGCCAGCAGCACCAGCCCCGCGCCCGCCAGCAACAGGCTGCGCGTGGTGGCACCGGTCTTGCCGTGCCGCTGCAGGAAGCGCCCGCCCAGATAGCCGGCCAGCACGTTGACCGTGGCCGATAGCGTGCCAAGCAGGCCCTCGGGGTCGAAGCCGCCATCCTTGCGATACAGGTGTGCGCGCCCGTACAGCCACAGGTCCAGCCGGGTGCCGGCGTTGCCGGTCTTGCTCAGCTCCGCACCGGGCTCGCCAAAGACGTACAGCAACGCCCAGTAGCCCAGCAGCAGCGCGACGCAAACTGGCGCGATAGCGCGTGGCGGCAGATAGCGCACCAGCAGCGCTGCGAGCAGATAGCACAGGCCGATCCGCTGCAGCACGCCGGTCAGGCGGAGTTGATCGACTGCAGTGAACGCCCATCCACCATCGGGCTGCGGGTGGAAGAACGGAAACCAGTACATCAGCACGCCGCACATCACGATCAGCGCGGCGCGCTTGCCCACGCGGGCGAGGAACTGCCGGTGCGGCGTGCCGGTGGCCAGCGCAAAACTCATCGCGCTGCCGACGGCGAACAGGAACGAGGGAAACACCAGATCGGCAAGCGTGAAGCCGAACCAGGCCGCGTGGGTCAGCTGCGCATATGGCTGCGCGCCGGGCCCGGCGGTGTTGACCAGGATCATCAGGAAGATGGTCAGGCCGCGGAACACGTCCAGCGACAGGAAGCGTTCGCGCCTGGGTGCTGCGGTTGCAGCGCCAGCTGCAGCGGGGAGTGTTTGTGCGCTCATTGCAGTTCCTTGCCCAGCGACTGCAGGTGGCGGCGGCGTGCAGACGTGCTGCCCGTGACGAGCGTCATTGCATCGGCGCGGAAGCGCTCACGTCGGGCCACGACGTACGATACGCATCTGCTCATTGGGCAGTACCTTGCGTGGTGCCGCGAATGGCACCGTGCGCCATGCCGTGCACGTCGCCTTGGGCAATGCCTTGCGTTGCACTGTGCGTACTGCCTTGCACATTGCGTTGCATGGCACGTTGCAAACCATCATGCGCGTCCACCTGCGCCAGCAAGCCGCGCAGCAAGGTCAGTGGGTCGCGGGGTGGCTGTCGCTTCGGCACTTCGTCCTGCGCGGCCCATTGGCGCTCCCACGCGGCAAGCTGCGCGTTGACTGTCGCTGCGTCGAACGGTGTGCCCGCCTTGCGTGCCGCGCGGTATGCGCCGAGAAAGCGCGTCCAGCGCTGCAGATAGAAATCCGCGTACATGCCCTGCCATGCCTTGGACGCGTAATCGGCCAGATTGCCGTCGCCGCCCCAGATGCTGACCTGCGCACGTGCATTGCCGACATAGGCACGCCGCAGTGCGGCATCGTTGCCGGCGGCTGCGGCGGCCTGGCCGCTCCAGTCGGCCAGGGTTTCGTGCTGGCCGCCGACCAGTGCATCCAGCCCCTGCACCAGTTGCGTGGTGCGCGCCAGCAGCGCATCGCCACGTGCGAACTCGCCGGCGTCGTAGGCCTGCACCACCGCCTGCAACTGACGGTCGGCGTGCAGGCTCAGGTAATGCCGTGCGTCTTCGATCAGGTCGTAACGGTACAGCGGCGCGTCGGCATAGCGGTCGGCCTGCTGCAGCAACGCGTCGATGGCGCGGCGCAGGCGTTGCGGATCGCCGGGGCGGTCGTCGAAGCCAACGATGTCGGCGGTTGGCCGCTTGAACAGCAGATACGCGCCGGCGCGCTTGTTCCACCAGCGCGGCGACCAGTAGCGGGTCTGGTAGATGCCCGCTTCCAGATCCGACCAGGCCTGCAGCAAGGCCGCATCGCTGCGGCCGTAGCGCGCGCGGGTGTATTGCGTGAGCCATTGCGACCAGGATTGCTGCGGGCCCTCCCAGGCCAGCGCGTAGAGATAGTCGTAGACCACCGAGTTGCTGTGCAGCCCTTCCGGAAACACGCCAAAGCCGCGCAGGTTGCGTTTGTCCGGATCGGCCAGCAAGGCCTGCAGATCGTGTCGATAGAACGCGAAGTCGCCGTACAACGGATTGCTGGCGCCGTAGTTGTGCACGTAGCCATAGATCCACTGCTTGTTGTCGAACGCCTGCGCCGCCTTCCAGGTGCCGGGATAGCGGTCGTTGCCGATGTCCAGCACCATCAAGCGCGCGTCGGGCACCTTGCCGAGAAACGCGGCGATCGCCTGCGGTTGCCAGAACTCGCGGTCGGCACCGAACAGCCAGCCCTGCATCACCCAGGTGGCCTGCGGATTGACCTGCGCGATAGAGCGATACAAGGCCTGCCCGTACTCGGCCAGGCGTGCATCGCGTTGCGCCGCCGGCACCGCCTTGGCACGTGCGGCATCGGAGTTGGCGATGCTGTCGCCGTACTTGGCGGCGGCCACGTCGCTGCCGTCGTCGGCCACCGGCGGCAGCATCTCGTTGAAGGCGTCGGCCAGATAGAACTCGCCTGCGCCGTAGGCCTGCGTGTACAGCTCCAGAAACCGGCGCGCGACCTGGGCGAACAACGGATCGCGCGGATCCAGCCAGTAGGTTTCGTGGAAACCTTCCCAGGCGCGCATGCGGTAGATGCGCGCGTTCGGATGCGCCTGCGCGAATGCCTTGGGCACGTAGCCGGCAAACGCCGGCAGCACCGGCTGCATGCCCAGCTCGCGCATGCGGGTGAGGATCTGCGTCTGCAGCACGCGCTTGCTGTCGATCCATTGCTGCGGCAACGGTGCGCCATAGCCTTCGATATTGCCCATGCGCTGCCACGGGGTGAAGGCGGGGCCGGAGAAATACTCTGCCAGCGCGTCATCGCCCACGCCGAACTCACGCCACAGCGCCTGCCAGATCGCCTCCTGCCCTTCCATCGCCAGCGGCATGTCGATGCCGTGCAGCGCCATCCAGTCGATCTCGCGCTGCCAGCGCGGCCAGTCCCAGAACGGCGTGGTGTAGCCATAGGTGCAGGTGTTGAGATAGGCCCGATGCGCAAACGGCGTGCGCACCTGGCCGCTGCTGTAGGCCGGCCATTGCGCCGGCAGCGCCACGCGGTCGCCTTCCCAGCTCATCGAGGCCGCACCGGCCTGGCCCAGATAGGCGTAGGCGCCACGCGCCAAGGCCACCTGCGAGGAGCCGGCAATGCGCACCGTGTCGCCGCCGGCATCGATGCGATACCAGTCCGCGCCGTCGCCGCGCGGTGCCACGCGCATCTCGAACTGGGCGGCGCGTGCGCCGATCAGGCGTTGCAGCACCGCCTGTGCGGGTGGTGTGGCCAGCACGGTGAGGGGAATGGCGAGCAAGGCGCCCAGCACTGCGCCGGCGAACAGCCGCGCGGGCGAGGACGGGAAAAACGATGAGGTAATCATGGCGAGTTCCGATACTGCACGGTGACGACGTCGTGGAATCCAAACGGTTGATCCGCAGCGACCTGCAGGATCACCGCCAGCGTGCGCGCGCCGGTCGCGGGTGCAAGCGCCAACTTGATCGGTGTGCCGGCCGCCGCCTGCGTCACTGCACGGCCATCCAGAAACACCTGCGCCGGCCCGCTGAGGCGGCCCAGGTCGAGCATGCCGCCGTGGGCCTGCACGCCTTGCCACGGCGTGAACCGGGTGCGGTACAACACGTAGCCGGCGCGTTCGGGCGCGGTTTCCAGGGTGCCGGGCAACGTGTTGCTCCAGCTGTTGTTGTCGTTGGGGCGGCGCGAGAGATCCGGCGCCGGCGGCTGCGCGAAGGCGGCGGTGTGGCGCCAGCTCTCGACCACCATCACCGGCGCCACGATCGGCACCGCGGCTGGCAGCGGCACCGTCACGCACGCGATCTCGACCACCGCATCGCGCACGCCTGCGCTGCGCGCCTGCAGCCGTAATACGCCTGCGCCACGCTCGGCCTGCACGATCGCCTGCGCCAGCCCGTTGAACAGGGCCACTTGCATGCCCCGATCGGCGGCGTGTGCATTCGGGTCGCCATTGCCAACCCCCAGCAAGCGGCCGCCGCTGATCTGCAGCGTCAGCATTGCATTGCAATCGGGCACGTGGCGACCTTGCGCATCCACCGCTTCCAATGTCACCGGCTGCGCATCGCGGCCATCGCCGCGTAGCTGGGGGCGGTCGGGCGTGAGCCGCAGCGCAACCGCTGCGCCGGTGGTTTCCACCCGCGTACGCGCCACCTCGCGGCCGTCGCGCCAGGCCACCGCCTCCAGCACACCCGGCGCATAGTCCACCTGCCACTGATTCATCTGCGCGCGATCCACCGCCTGTTTGCCCAGCGAGCGGCCATTGAGCCACAGCTCCACCTGCATGGCATTGCAGAACGCCATCACCTTGATCGGCCGGCCCTCGCGGCCGGGCCAGTTCCAGTGCGGCAACAGGTGCAGCACCGGCGCGTCGTCGATCCACAGCGCGCGGCGCAACCAGTAGGCACCCTTGGCAAATCCGCATTGATCCATGATGCCGAAGAACGCGCCCACCGACGGCCATTCGAACGGCGTGGGTTCGCCGCGATAATCGAAGCCGGTCCAGACGAAGCTGCCGGCGACGAACGGGCGTTCGGCAATCAGCTGCCAGGCACGGCGGTGGGTATTGCCCCAGTCCGCGGCCAGGCTGTCGTCTTCGGCCACCACGTGCGCGTCCAGGTCGGTGAACCACGCGCCGCGGGTCTGGAAGGCGCTGGTGTCCTCGCTGGACAGCATCGGCGTGCGCGGCCGCGCCGCATGCACGCGGTCGTAGTTGAACTGGCGGTAGTTGAAGCCGAGCACGTCCACCACATCGGCCGCGCCACGGGTGGCGAACATGCCGTCGTTCATGCCGGCGGTGATCGGGCGGCTGTCGTCGAGCGCGCGCACGGCGCTGGCGGCGCGCGCCATGATCGCGTAACCGGTGGCGGTGCCCTGCAGCGGCTCCTCGTTGAGCAGCGACCACAGGAACACGCTGGGATGGTTGCGCTGGCGCCGCACCATGTTCTGCAGCAGCGCCAAATACTCGGGTGCGGGATTGAATAGCCTGTTCTCGGCCATCACCAGCATGCCGAGCCGGTCGCAGGCCTGCAGCAGTTCCGGTGCCACCGCGTGATGCAGGCGGATGGCATTGCAGCCCATCGACTTCAAGCGCTGCAGGCGAAACGCGTGCAAGGCATCGGGCAGCGCCACCCCGACGCCGGCATGGTCCTGATGCAGGCATACGCCCTTGATCTTGAGCGGGCGGCCATTGAGGAAGAAGCCGTGGTCGGCATCGAAGCGCAGGCTGCGAAAGCCGATCTCGCACTCGGCACGGTCGCTGCGGCCGTCCGCGCCACGCACGCTGGCCTGCACGCGGTACAGCACCGGCGTGTCCACGCTCCAGCGCTGCGGTTGCGGCACCGACATGCTGATGGCCGCCTGCACGGTACCGAATGCAGCCACGCGCAGTTGCGTCTCGCCACTCGCCACGACAGCACCGTCTGGGTCGCGCAGCGCCACATCCACCCACGCCTCGGCAGGCCGTTCGCCGCTGTTGACCAGGTCCAGTTGCACCGGCAGCTGCCAGAGATCGCCCGGGCCTTCGCGCGGCACCGCCGCCAGGCCATCGCCGGCAATATGCAAGGGCGCACGCAGCACCAGCCAAGTGTGCCGATAGATGCCGCCGCCTTCGTACCACCAGCCATCCATCGCCTCGGCATCGACGCGGATGGCGATGCTGTTCACGGCATTGCCGTAGCGCGCGACCGGCGTGAGATCGATGACCAGCCCGTTGTAGCCGCTCCAGCTGCGCGCCATCAGCATGCCGTTGACCCACACGGTGGCATGGCTGGCGATGCCGTCCAGGCGCAGTTCCACCGCCTGGCCGCGCGCGGACTCGTCCAGCCGCAGCGTGCGCCGGTACCAGGCAATGCCGCGCGGGCGATAGCCCTGCGCGATGTTGGCGTCGGCGCGCACCGCCTGCTCCACCACGAAGTCGTGCGGCAGTTGCAACTGTCGCCAGCCGGTGTCGTCGTAGTCCGGCGCCGCTGCGCCCCAGGCGCGGCCGGCCTTGGCGTTGTCGTAGGTCTCGTCCTGCGCCAGCAGGCGCGGCGGCGGCAGATCGCCGGCATGGAAGCGCCAGCCCTCGTCCAGGTCCAGCCACTGGCCTGCGCCATCGGTGCCCGCTGGCGGTGGCGCGGGACGCGGCGTGCCGCCACTGCCCGCGCGTGTCGCTACAGCGTTCGCCGCGCCCGGCAGCAGCGCCGGCACGCCAAGCAGCGACGAGGCGCAGACGCTGCCGGCAAGGAACTCACGCCTGCGCATGATGGCGCCCGCCAGCCTGCACCGCAGGCGCGCTCCGTGACGCATGCCGCGCATCCACGCGCGCAGCCACTGCATGGCGCGCGTCCATCACACCTGCGGCATTGCCTGCGCTGCTGGCTGCCACCCGCAGCGATGCCTGCCGGCGCAGTGCTCGCTGGCCCGGCATCACAGCATGTCCCACTGCATCGACAGGTAGTAGCTGCGGCCGGTGACGCCGGTCATCTGCCAGCGGCTGGCGATGTCCTTGTAGGCCTGCTCGGTGCGGTTGGTGAGATTCAGACCACCGAGCTGGAAGCTCAGCCTGTCGTTGACCTGGTAGCCGAGCACTGCATCCAGCTGGGTGCGCGCCTTCATGGTGTGGCCTTCGCGCGCGAAGAAGCTGTCGCTGCTGTCCTGTTCGTACTCGCTGCGATGGTTGAGCGAAACGCGCGCCGAATAATGCGCACTCTCCCAGTACGCGGTGGCGTTCCAGGTCTGCTCGGACAGGTTGCGGATCTGGAAATCGGTATCGCGTTGCGGAATCACCCGGGTGAAGTTGGTGGTCACCCCGAAGCCGTCGATCGGCAGCCAGGCATCCAGTGATTGCGTCCAGCCCAGTTCGTAACCGCGGATCTTGACCTTGCTCGGGTCGTTGGTGGTGGCGGTGATCTCGTAGATATCGCCGCCACTGTCCACGCAGTCGCCGGCCGCGTTGCTGGACAGCGTGGTGCCGTTGAAGGCGGTCGGGCAGACGATGCTGTTGAAGGTGCCGTTCTTGATGTTCTTCCAGAAGCCGGCCACGGTCAGCGCGCCGCCGTTGCCGTAGTACCACTCCAGGCTCAGGTCGGCCTGGTCGGCGGTCAGTGCCTTCAGATCGGTCTGGCCCTGGGTGACGACATAGGTGGTGGTGCCGCCGGTATTGGTGCCGGTGGAGATGGTCGAGGCGATGGCGGTGTTGCTGTCCAGGATCGGCCGCACCAGCACCTTGGCGGCGGCAAAGCGCAGCAGCAGGTCGTCACGCATGTCCAGCACCAGATTCAGGCTGGGCAGCCAGTTGGAATACTCGTACGGCGCACGCGCGGTGCCGATCACCACATTGGCATCGTCGCTGGCGGCCTGCGCCTGGGTCAGGTAGGTGTCGGTGGTGCGCTTGGTGTTTTCGTAGCGCAGGCCGAGGTTGCCGCGCAGACGCATGCTGCCGATGTCGGTATCGATGCGCGCCATCGCATAGGCCGAGGAAATGTCGTTCTCGATGCTGTAGCTGCTCTGCGGTGCGAACAGCACCGGCACGCTGATGCCGGCGGCCGCCAGCGAGCGTGCGTAGGCCGCGATGTCCGGGGTGACCCAGCTGTCCTGCGAGGCCAGCTGCCCGTCGAGGAAGTTGCTGACCGTGCTGTTGGCGGCCGACAGCTCCGGGAACATGTCGAAGCCCGACACCGCACCGGTCCTGAGCAGATACAGAAAGTCGCGCCGGCGCACGTCGCGCTCGAAGGTTTCGCGGCGGTATTTGGCACCGAAGCGCACCGCATTCAATGCACCCAGTTCCAGATACCGTTCGGCATCCAGCTGCAGCGACCATTCCTTGTTGCTGAGCGACTGGATGGAGCCGTTGGGGTACTCGCTGCGCACCAGATTGCGCTTGTCCCAGGCGCTGGCATCGGTGGCGTCGGCATCGGTGGTCAGCGAGATCGCGTCGGGATTGGAGGTATCCAGCAGCGTCGCCGAGGGGATCCGGCCCAGGATCGCGGCGCGTTCGTTCTCGTCGGTCTTGCCCTGGGTGTAATTGGCCGCGCCGCTGAGCGTCCAGACATCGCCCTTCCATTTGAAGTCGTAGGTGAGCAACTGCGTGGACAGGTCGTGTTGTTCGATCTGGCGGTTGTTTTCCAGCCAGTAGTCCGATGCCGACACCTGCGTGGCGGTCAACCCGTTGGTCTGCAGCACCGTCAGCGGAGTGCGCTCGAACGAGTACACCAGCTGGTTCATGTCGTTGGCGGTCTTGTCCTGCGAATACAGCGCAGTGAGGTTCATCTCCAGCTGGTCGTTGGGCTTCCACTGCAGGCCGCCATTGAACATCTTGCGGGTGGTCTCGCGCTCGATCGAGCGATAGCGCGGACGACGCGGGATGTACAAGGTGCCGGCGTCGGTGTCCTGCGTGTACCAGCGGTCGATCCACAGATAATCGGCGCGGTCCTTGAGCTTTTGGTAGCCGGCACTGAGGAACACGCCCAGATCGCCGCCGCCGAACTTGAACTGGTCGATATAGGTCAGCACGCCCTTGGGCGTGGGCGAGCCACCGGCGAACTCTGCATATTGGGTCTTGGCCGAGAACAGCAACTTGGTCTGCTGGTAGTCCAGCGGTTTGGTGGTGTTGATGTTGACCGTGCCGGACAGGCCACCGGCATCCATGTCCGCCGACGGCGACTTGATGACCTCGATCCCGGCGGCCACTTCCGGCTGGATGATGTCGTAGCGGAACCCGTCGGTGAAGTCGGCGCTCTTGATTACCTGGCCGTTGATGGTGGTGGCCGAATACTGCGGGCCCAGACCACGCACGCTGATGGTGGAGCCACGCCCGTTGATGGTGGAGATCTGCACGCCGGGGATGCGCTGGATCGCTTCGGCGATGTTCTCGGCAGGAAACTTGCCGATGTCCTGTGCGGAGATGCCATCGGTCATGCGCACGTCGTCGCGCTTGTTGTCCATCGCGGTGATCAGGCTCTTCTGGTAGGAGCTGGTGACCTTGACGGTATCGAGCTGGGAGATCTGCGCCGATGCCGGCGGCGGCGATTGCTGCGTCTGCGCACTGGCACCGCAGGCAAGCAGCGACAGCGCGATGGCGACGGACAGCGAGGAGGGCGAACAACAACGCAACGAGGCACGCGGGACAGGTGACATGGGAGATCCTGAGGTGGAATGGCTGGACGACGACGCGGCTGGCATTCCGATCGATCAGCAAAGACAGATCACGACGCTGGGCAACCCACCCACACGCGCACAGGCCACCAGTTCCGGACGTGCGGAACCGCCTGCGATCTGTTGTCTGCGAGCACCCCGTACGGCCCCCCGTGGGTGCCGATGCCGCCTCCCTCCCAGGACGGACATCGCATGCCATTGCTGATCAACGGCCCTGACTGGCAAATACCAATTCAGTGGATTTGATTCTTATGGTCTTCAAAAGATCCTGTCAACAGTCACTGCCGAAAGTGTTTGACCGGCGGCTACGAACGCGTCTGAGCCCTGCTTTTCAAGACCTTCGACGGTGCACAAAGGATCATTTGGGTGCGTGGCGGGCATCGTTGTCACAGGACCAGTCGCTGACCAATCCCCGGTAACCAGACCAATTCCGGCGGGTCCGGAATGTGTGGGCCGCAGCACACGCGTTGCGGGCTGGATCACAGTCCATACCGCACGCTCCCGTGTATCGGAAGCAGCACTTCTGCCTTATCGAAGCAACCCAGCAACTGGCGCAATGAGTACGCAGGGTCCTACGCCGACAACGTTGTCAACGGATCAATGAACTGTGCCTTCGCAGCGGCCACGATGAAGACACCAGCCTCCGGGCATGCACGCTAATGGTGCAGGCGACAGATTTCTCGCCGCGCCGCGCGTAACAGCAGTCCTAGCGCAATTGCCCCTGGTCGATGCGCAACAAGCTGCGCTCCGGGGTGGCGGCGAAGCCCAGCAACTGCAGGCCCACACCCAACACTGCGTCCTGCCCCGGATCGATGCGTGACTGCAATTGCCAACGCCCATCGCGCCACACTTGCAGCTGTGCATCGGCCTGCACACCGGCAGGCAACGGTGCATCGGGCAGCAGACTCAGCACGGCGCTGTCGTCCACGCACCGCGGCTGCCCGGACAAGCGCAACGGCGGCAGACCGGGCAGCTCGCCCGCCCCGCTCGCCAGCAGTTGCAGGCCGACCCGGCCACCTGCCTGCACGCAGCCGGTGGCATCGAACAGCAGATCCACCTGCTGCAGCTCCACCGCCAGATCGATCAAGGCCATGCCCGCCGGCTGGCGCAACAGCAGCTGGCCCTGCGCATCGCCGATACCGTGTTGCGCGCCATCCACCAGCAGCAGTTGCAGCTGCGGGGCCTGCAGGTGCACCTGGCGCTGTCCACGCAACAGCGGCCAGATGCGCGGCCGCACCATGACATCGCCAAAGGCGATGCCCTGCCATTGCACCTGCCGCAAGGTGCCTGCCCATACCGGCCCCTCCACGTCCAGCGCCGAGAACGGCAAGCCCTCGCGTGGCAACACCAGGCGCAGGGGCAGCCATGCCAGCAGCGCAACGCCCACCATCAACAAAAAGACCACGATCCAACGCAGGCGCGTCACGGTGCAGGCTCCGTAAACCCGCAGCGTACCCGCAGTTGGCCCTGGTCGCGCACGATGCTCAGCTGCGTCGGCGCCAGGTCATGCGCCTGGCGCAGCCGCTCCAGCCAGCCGAACAAGCTGGCGGCGCTGACCGCATCGATCTGCACGTCCACCCCGCCCGCTGCGTTGCGCTGCTGGGCGGTGATGCCGACGCCGGCATCGCGTGCGCTGCTTGCGATGAGCTCGCTCAGTGCCGCCGTACCAGGTGCAGCGGTACGCCTGCTCGCCGATGCCTGCGCAGATGCATCGAGCACCAGCTGCGCCGCAGCGGCATAGCGCGCCTGCGCCTGGGCACGCCAGTGCCGCAACGGGGTGTAGAGCGCATACCAGGCTACGAACGCAGCCACGGCGGCGCACATCACGCACAGCATCAGCCGCTCGCGCGGCGCACGCGTCTGCCACCACTGCATGCCGCGTTGCACAGGTGCAGTCATCGCAATGGCTCCAGCACGAACGGCGTCCGCAGGCGATCGTCCTCGCCCTGGCTGCTGCCGGGCTGCAGTTGCCACCCCTCCCCGGCCAGCCGCGTGGACAACTGTTGCAGGCTGGCGCCATCGGCGTGCAGGAGGGTGCCGCGCAGCGGCTGTGTGGCGTGGTAGTCGATCTGATCCAGTTCCGCCGCCGGCATGGCATCGACCGCTGCGAACAAGTCGCCGAGCTGCATGGCCAGGCGATCGGCCGCTGCCCCGGTATGCCGGCGTGCCTGCAGCGCGGCCGGCACCGCCGCCGTATCGCGCACGCCCAACTGCGCGGCGGCGCGCGATTGCAGCAGGCGCGCGCCGATTTCGTAGCGCAGTGTCTGTGCCAGCAGCAGCACCAGCGGCGACAGCAGTACCAGTGCGGCCAGCGCCGCAAGACGGCGCGCAGTGACCGTGTGCGCAGCGGCCGGCCGCGCAGCGAACGCGTGTTGCAGCAGGTTGATCGGTGCGCGCGTGGCGCCTTGCGCAAGGCAGGCAATGGCGTGCGCGGTGTCCTGCGCTGGCGGCTGTGCCGGCGCGCGCGCGCCCAGCAGCATGCGCGCGGCCTCCGGCTCCAGGCTGCAGGCCAGGCCTGCGCCACGGATCAGCCAGCGACCGTCCCAGTCCACCACTGCCGCCGCAGCGTCCGCGCCGGGCTCCAGCAACAGGCAATCGGGCACCACCGCATCGGGGACGACGCCCAGCTGCGCTGCGCGTGCCAACCACTGCTGCATCGTTGCGCCATCCACCGCAGCGACCAGGCGCGTGCCATCAGCCTCGCTGCGATCGGCGATCACCACATGCAGGGCCGGCGTCTCCACAGCCAGATGTTCGGCCAGTTGCAGGCGCGCGGCCGCGACCGACTGCGCGATGCTGCGGCCGGGCAGGCTCAGCCAGCGCAGATGCACATCCACGCCCGGCACCACCAGCACTGTGCGTGCGGACGGTTCGTACGGCGCGCTGGCCACGCGCTGCGACAGTACCTGGCCATGCGCGTCCACACGCACGGCGATCGCGTGCGCGGTGGCATCGGCGGGCAGCAACAGCACGGTGGTACTCATTCGTCGGAACTCCATTGGCGCGCCACCAGCCGCACGCGCCCGGCAGGATCCTGCTGCAGCAAGGCGTCCAGCACGACCTGCGCGCCGGCATGGTCGACCTGGCTGTAGAGGGAAAAATAACGGGTGCGTAATTCGATCTGTTCCAGCGCTGCATTGGAAAGCTCGGCCTGGATCAGCGAAGGCTGGCTCAGGAAGGTTCTGGCGTCGCGCCATCCGCCGGCCGGCCGCGCGGCGATGACGCGGCGCGCGGCCGGCAATTCCAGGGCGCCTTCGGTCAGCGCCACCAGCACCGGCGCATCCTGCAGACGCAACGTATTGATGTTGACCGGCGACAGCCGCGCCTCCGGCAGTGCGCACACATGCGGCCGCAACTGCGCGATCACCTGCGGCGTGTAGCCGGCGATGGCGCGCAGCTCGCTGACGCCCGCCAGCAGGGTCGCCCCGCTGCGCAACGGCACTGCCGATTGCAGGTAGCGATCGTCTTCGGCGCCCTGCGCACCGGGCTGACTGTCGCTGTCGATCCAGTCCACCAGCGCATCGGTCAGCGCCTGCGCCTGTTGCGGTGCGATGCCCAGCACCTCCAGCAAGGCGCGGTACTGCGCTGCGCCGTCGTCGCTGCGCTGCCATTGCTCGGGTGCACCGGCGACCACGCTGTTGAGATTGAAGCAGCCGCCGCGGTCGCGCAGCCGCACGCTCACTGCGCCGTCGTCCAGCGGGAGGGTCACCGGTTGATCGTTCCAGCCACCCTCCAGCGTGGTGCGCATCGGGTCGCGCCTGGCCAGTGCCTGCAGGCGTTGCCGGGCGATGGTTTCGGTGCCCAACGCATACCACTGCGCCTGCGTCATTGCCTCGCCGTTGCCGCTGCGGCGCAGGCCAAAGCGCAGATCGTCCAGCACTGCGACCATCAGCAACGTCATCACCGCCACCAGCAACAGCACCGTCAGCAGTGCGACACCACGTTGCTGCCTGCATGCGTTCAAGGCCTTCATCCGCGCCCCTCCGGCAGCAGGAACAACTGGCGCACGCGGCCCCATTGCTCCAGGTCCAGCTCCAGCGAGATCGCATCCGGCAGTGCGTCGAGCCCGCCGCTCCAACCATCGCTCCACTGCGCGCGATAATGGAACCCGACCACCGCCGAGCGCACCCCACGCAACACCACCTGCGGCGGACCGGCGATTGCACCGTCGAGTGCGGGGCGTGCACTGCGCTCCAGGCGTCCATCGACCACGCGGTATTCCACGTATTGCAGCGACGCGCGCGGCGCCTGATCCGGATTGCTCCAGCCGCGTCGCACAAAACCGAACAGCGGCCCCGGCACACCGGGCGGGCTGGCGACGAACGCGGTGCGTGCCGCGCCGCCCTCACTGTTGCGCGTGCGCCGCACTGCGGCCTGCTGCAGGTCGCTGCGCAACAGGCCATGTGCAAGCTGGAACTCGCGGACCTGCTGCAAACGTGCACGCACCGCATCGCGCTGGTCGATGCTCTGGCGCATCACCACCACCGCGGCGACCGCCACCAGCGCGAACACCGCCAGGGCGACCAGCAGCTCGATCAAGGTAAAGCCCGCGCTGCCACGCGTGCCCGCTGCGCTGCCGGGTGTGCGGATCATTCGGCGCTCCGCAGGACGCTGAGGCTGGCGATTTCCTGCGCCTGCGCTGCGGCGCGCACCTGCACCTGGATGCGCACGATGCCGGTACTGCCGGCTGGCATCGACGTACGCCGCCAGTCCCAGCTGCGTCCGCCCAGCATTTCCTGCCCGTTCGCCGGCGCCACTGCTGCGGCGGTGGGCGCCAGCATTGCGTCGATCGCCTGATTCTCCGCAACCACTGCAGCCAGGGCGCGCTCTTCCAGCACCGCCGCGGTGCGCGTGCTTTCGCCGGACAGGTTCAGCAGGCCAACCACGGCCATGCCGAAGATCGCCAGCGCGACCATCAGTTCGAGCAGCGAAAATCCGGCGCAGGCATCGGGCTTACCGCAGGGGCGCATCGACCCGTACCACGCCGGCGGCGTCCACCACCACCTGCAGCTGTTGCTGGCCGTCGCCCAGCGCGATGCGTTGCGGCGTGGCCGCACCGGTGGGATCGAAGCGCACGCTCAACTGCGTCCCGCCCACCGGCAACTGCGTCTGCACGCCGGCAGGCCAGCGCATCGCGGCGAACGGTTTTTCATCCAGCGGCACCCAGCGTTGCTGCGCATGGCGGCGGAACCTGTAGCCACCTGCATCCACGGTCACTTCGACCATGCGCAGGCTCAAGATGGCTTCGTCGCGTGCATGCAGCAGGGCACTGGCCAATGCATCGGCCTGGTCGTGCAGGTCGCGCCGCGTATCGGGCAAGGTCAGCACCACCAGCGTACTGGCCAGTGCGGTGATCACCAGGACGGCGAGCAGTTCGAGCAGGGTGAAGCCGCGCGCCTGCGCTCGCGACGCACATGCCCGTGCTTGCCTTGCCATGGCCGTTTGCGCGAGCACTGTTGCGACTCAGCGCCAGTTGCCGATATCGGCATTGTCGGCGTCGCCGCCTTCGGCACCATCGGCACCGAACGAGTAGACGTCGAAGCCACCACTGCGGCCCGGGCGGCGGTATTGATACGCATGGCCCCACGGATCTTCCGGCAGGCGGCGGATGTAGCCGCCCTGGCGATAGCGCTCGGGCCGGGTCAACCCGCTCGGCGCATTGAGCAAGGCCTGCAGGCCCTGTTCGGTGCTCGGGTAGCTAAGGTTGTCCAGGCGATAGGTCTCCAGCGCCTGCTCCAGCACCGCCACGTCGGCACGCGCCTTCTCGACCATGGCGCGGTCCTGGCTGGGCATCACGTTGATCATCACCACCGTGGCCAGCAGGCCGATGATGACGATGACCACCATCAACTCGACCAGGGTGAAGCCGCGCAGGCGCGCGCGCGCAGTGAGCGAGCTAGGACGTGCACGAGAAGGGATGGACTGCATGAGGATCTCCAGGGATGGGCGGCCGCGCTCAACCAAGCGCGAGGGTGTTGAATTGCAGGATGGGCAGCAGGATCGACAGCACGATCACCGCCACCACCCCGCCGAGCAGCACGATGATGGCCGGCTCCAGCAGGCTCATCGCCGCGGTGGTGAAGGACGCGAACTCGCGCTCCAGATAATCGGCGGCGCGCTCCAGCATCGGCGCCAGGCGCCCGCTGTTTTCGCCGCTGGAGGCCATGTACAGCAGCGTCGGTGGAAACACGCCGGCGCGCTTCATCGCCGCAGCCAGGCTGCCGCCCTCGCGGATTGCCGTGACCATGTTGTCGGTGGCCAGCCGCAAGGCGCGGTTGTCGACGGTGCGCGCGGCGATCATCAGGCCTTCCATCAACGGCAACCCGCTGTTGACCATGATCGCCAGCGTGCGCGCCATGCGTGCGGCATGCAGGTCGCGGATCAACCGGCCGAGCAAGGGCGCGCGCAGCACCGCACGGTCGGCCGCCAGGCGTAACTCCGGGCGCTTGAGCAGGCGCAGCGCTGCGACCACCGCAATGACTAGTGCCACCAGCAGCGGAATGCCTGCATGCAACAGGAAATTCGACACGCCGATCACTGCGCGGGTCAGCCATGGCAATGCGCGGCCCATCGAATCGAACTGGTCCACCACCTTGGGCACCACGAAGGTCATCAGCACGATGACCACCGCACCGGCGGTCAGGGCCAACGCCGCCGGATACACCAACGCAGACTGCAGCTTGCTGCGCACCTGCGCCTGCCGCTCCAGCAGGTCGGCCAGGCGCTCCAGCACCTGCGGCAGCGCACCGGCACTCTCGCCCGCGGCCACCATCGCGCGGTACAGCGGCGGAAACGCAGTGCCCTGGCGCGCCATCGCATCGGACAGGCGGAAGCCCTCGACCACCAGCCCGTGCGTCTGGCCGGTGACCCGGCGCACGCCGCGCCGTTCGGATTGCGTGCCGATGGTGCGCAGCGCTTCTTCCAGCGGCGCGGTTTCCACCAGCGTGGCGAGTTGCCGGGTGAACAGCACCAGATCCTTGCCACTGAAACGCGCCGGACGCACGCTGCTGGCCGCCACCGCCGCCTCCACGCGTACCGGCACCCACTGCCGCTGCTCCAGTTGCGCACGCGCAGCCTGTACCGTGTCCGCGCTGATCACGCCCTGACGGCTGTGCCCATGCAGGTCGAGCACGATGTAGTCAAACCGTGGCATGCGCATCGTCCTGCTGGCGGGTCACCCGCAGCGCTTCTTCCAGCGTGGTGAGGCCTTGCAGCACAGCGGCGCGCGCGGCATCGCCCAGGCGCGCTGCGCGTGCGAAGGCCGCTGCCGCCAGGGCATCCTCGTCGGCGTTGTCGCCGATCAGGCGGCGCATCGCATCGTCCACCGCGATGGCTTCGTAGATGCCCACGCGCCCGGCATAACCGCTGTGGTGGCAGGCCGCGCAGCCCACGGCGGCGTAGATGGTTGCATCGTCGGGCGCCTGCAACATCTGCCGCGTGCTGGCATCCAGCAGGCGCGGTGCGCGGCACTGCGTGCACAGGCGACGGACCAGGCGCTGCGCCAGAATCAGCCGCAGGCTCGACGCGAGCAGGAACGGTTCGATGCCCATGTCGCGCAGCCGCGTGACTGCGCCCACCGCATCGTTGGTGTGCACGGTGGACAGCACCAGGTGGCCGGTGAGGCTGGCCTGCACGGCGATCTGCGCGGTCTCGGCGTCGCGGATTTCGCCGATCATCACCACGTCCGGATCCTGGCGCAGGATGGCGCGCAAGCCGGCCGCGAAGGTCATGCCGACACGTGCATTGACCTGGGTCTGGCCGACGCCGTCGATGGCGTATTCCACCGGGTCCTCCACCGTGAGGATGTTGCGCGAGCCATCGTTGAGCAGGCTCAGCGCCGCATACAGGGTGGTGGTCTTGCCCGAGCCGGTCGGCCCGGTCACCAGCACGATGCCGTTGGGCACCTGCAGGGCGCGCTGCACGGTGTGCATCACCGCCGGTGGCATGCCCAACTGGGCCAGCGACAAGGTGCCCTGCTCCTTGTCCAGGATGCGCAGCACCACCCGCTCGCTGCTGCGCGTCGGCAGCGTGGACACGCGCACGTCCAGTGCCTTGGCGCCCATCACCAGCGACACGCGGCCATCCTGCGGGATGCGTTTTTCGGCGATATCCAGCCGCGCCATCACCTTGACCCGCGACACCAGCAACGGCGCGATGCGTCCGGGCAAGGTGGCCGCCTCGCGCATCACCCCATCCACGCGCAGGCGTACGCGCAGCCGCGATTCGTAGGACTCCAGATGCACGTCCGAGGCGCCCAGGCGCGCGGCCTCGGCGATGATGCCGTTGATCAGGCGAATGATCGGCGCATCGTCCTGGCTGTCGAGCAGATCGGCGGTAGGGATGTCGTCGATCAACGAATCCAGGCTGCCGTGCAGGTCCAGTGCCTCGACCTGCACGCCCTGCTCCATGCCGGCATCGGCGTAGATCTCCGACACATGCCGGTCGAACACCGACGGCGCCAGCGTGCGCACCTGCAACGGCATGCCCAGCGCACGCCGCAGCTCGATCAGCGCCTGCACGTCGCCACCTTCGCGCAGGCCGATCTGCGCGGCGCTGTCGCTGCCGAGCAGCACCACGCCGTGGCGCTTGGCAAACGCGTAGGAAATGCTGGCACGCGCGGTATTCATGGCATCAGCGCTGCGCGGGACGCGCGCCGGGCGCAGGCGTTGTTGCCGGTGCGGGCACGGCCGACGATGGCGCGGCCGGCAGCTGCGGCGGCTGCGCACGCAGGTAGTCGCGCACCAACGCATCGAGCGCGGCTTCCGGGTCGCCATCGGCCAACTGGCGATCGCGCAGATAGGTGTAGCGCGGCGCGGTCATGCGCTGCGCATCGGCCGCGTCGCGGATGATGGTCGGGCGGATGAACACCATCAGATTGGTCTTGTCGCGATTGCGCGACTTGTGCCGGAACAGCGCTCCCAGCCCAGGCACATCGCCCAGCAGCGGCACCTTCTCCACGGTCTGCCGGTCGTTCTGGTCGAGCAGGCCGCCGAGCGCGACGATGGCGCCGTTTTCCACCACCACGCGGGTTTCGATCTGGCGCTTGTTGAACACCAGCTCCGACGACTGCGCGCTGACCGGCCCGGCAATCGCCGAGACTTCCTGCTTGATCGCCAGGGTGATGCCGCCGGCGGTATTGATCTGCGGGCGCACTTCCAGCTCCACGCCCACGTCCTGGCGCTGGATGGTGCGGAACGGGTTGTCGTTGGCCGCGCCCAGCACTTCGCCGGTGGTGATCGGCACTTCCTGGCCGACCAGGATGCGCGCCTGCTCGTTATCCAGGGTCATGATCGACGGGGTCGACAACAGGTTGGAGCCGGTGTCGCTCTTGACCGCATCGATGATCATGCCGAACACCGCATCGTTGCTTTGCCCGGCCAGCCCGATCAGGCCGCCGCTCAGGCCCAGCAGCGATTGCGCGGCCACATTGCGCGCCTGTTCCAGCACCGAATCGTCGTCGCCGTTGTTGCTGCGCGTGCCGGCCGCTGCCGCGGCCAATGGCACGATGCCCGGTGAGGCGCCGCTGTACTGCGTGGCAATCAACGGCACCGTGCCATTGCGCCCGGCCAACAGCAGCTGCACACCCAGACGCTTGGCGGCGGTGTCGGAGATCTCCACCACGATCGCTTCGACCAGCACCTGCTCGCGATGCACGTCCAGCTGACGGATCACATCCATCAAGGCACGCTGGGTTTCCGGGTCGGCATTGATGATCAAGGCGTTGGAGCCGGGGTAGCGCACGATCACCGGGCGCTTGCCGGCGGCCGGTGTGATCACCTGCGTCTGTGCAGCGCCCGCAGCAGCGGCGGCCACATCCACCGCGTTGGAGCGCGTGTCCTGCCCGGGCTGCGCCTCGTTGCCCGGGGTCTGCCCGACCAGCTGCTGCAACACCGGCAGCAATTGCTCGGCGCTGGCGTGCTGCAGCCGCACCACGCTGACATCGCCGCGACGTTCGGCACGCCCGTCCAGATCCACCGCGGTGCGCACCACCCGCTGCACCAGCGCCGGGTCGCCGCGCACGATCAGCGAATTGCTGCTTTCCACCGGCAACACCGACAGCACATTGCTGCGCTCGCCCCCCTGCCCGAACAGCGAGGTCAGCGTGCGCGCCAGTTCCTGCGCGGAGCTATTGCGCAAGCTCACCGTGTCGATCGCCGCGCGGTCGGTGTCGATCTGCGCGACCAGGCCGCGCACGCGGCGCAGGTTGTCGGCATAGTCGGCAATCAACAGGCTGTTGCCCTGCGGCATCGCCATGATCACGCCGCCGCGCCCGATCAACGGCTTGAGGATCTCCGCAGCGCTGCGCGCATCCACACGTTGCAGGGTGAACACCTGCGTGGCAAATCCCAGGTTGCCGCTGGCGGCGCTGGCCGGCTGCTGTGCAGCGGTATCGTCGGGAATGATGCGATAGGTCGATGGCCCGCTGGACACCGCGATCAAGCCATTGGCACGCAAGACCGCCAGCAGCATGCCGAGCAGATCCTGTTCCGACATCGCCTGCGCACGCGCCACGTTGACCGTGCCCTGCACGCGCGTGTCCACGATGAAGGTGATGCCGGTGGCACGCGACACATCCTGGATGAAGGCGCGCAGGTCCACATCCTGCAGGCGCACGGCCGGCGCATCGGCGGCATGCAGCGACAGCATCGGCACCGCCGGCAGGGCGAGCAACAACGTGGCCGAAAACAGCCATCTGGGGCGGGCAGCAGTCATTGCGGGCGCTTCAAGGTCATGGTGTGGGTCTGGCCGTCGCGGCGGTAGGTCAGCGTGGCCGCCTGGCCATCGCGCAGTTCGTCCTGCAGCTCGCGCAGGTGTTCGGCATCGAGCGTGCGGCCATTGAGTTGGGTGAGCACATCGCCCGGCGCCAGGCCGGCCTGGCGCAGCAGCGCACCATCGCCGCGCGGCATCACGGTGAAGCCACTGCCGTCTTCGCTTGCACGCAGGCCGGCGGTGGTGAGCAGTTGTTGCGGGTCGACGGCCGCCGCCGTGGCCGTGCCGGCCGCGGTGCCGACATTCGACGTCACCGCAGGTGCGCCGCCCGCTGCTGCAGTCGTGGTCGTTGCCGGCGATGTGGCCGCCGCAGACGCGGTGGATTCCACCAAGGCCAGACGTCGCACGCCGCTACCGGTACGCAGCAGCACGTGATCGCTCGCGATCGCCTGCACCGTCACGCCAGCCACCACGCCATCGCCGATGCGATACGCCCCCTGCCTGCCGTCGCCGCTGCTCAGGAACGCAGCCGCTTGCGCGCCACCCGCGCGTATGCCATGCAACACGATGCCGTCGCTATTCGCCTCCGCAACGCTGCGATAGAACACATCGCGGCGCAGTGCCGGCAATTCCGCCTGTGCAGACGTGGCGACCTGGGCGGTGCCCAACGGACCGATCGGGGTGATCATCACCCACACCACGCGCGCACACTGCAGCGCGAGCAAGGCCAGCAGCACGCAGGCCAGTGCGCTGCGGCCGCGCGCCGTCATCAGGGGTTTCAAGGAGGGCAAAACTCGCTGCAAAGCGGACATCCGTCTCAGGATTGCGGTCGGATGACAGAATGCGGCAGCAATGTGTCAGTTCGAAGAAAGTGATGACACAGGCCGACACACGGCGACACGGACCCAGATGCAAACGCCCGCCATGCGAGGCAGGGCGGGCGTTTGCGATACCGGCAGCGGGCGTCGAATCAGAAGCGCGCTGTCACACTCAGGTCATACGTCACGCCGGGCTGGTACTCGTACAGGTCTACCCGATTGCTGCCCAGGCTCTGATATTCCTGGTACTTGGTCTTGAGCAGGTTGCGAGCGGCGAAGTTCAACGACAGCGTATTGCCCGACCACACCAGGCCCTTCTTGATCACCAGATCCAGCGAGGTGCCGGGCTTGTCGATGTAATCCGGTTGCCCCGGCCGGCCACGCGCGGACACCCGCTCGCCGACATAGTTGGCGATCAAGGTGGCCTGGCTATGGGTGCTCTCGCTTTCCACACCGATCTGCAGGTTGGCGATGTCATCGGACTGCCCCTGCAAGGCCGAGCCATCGCGGATGAACAAGGTCGCCTGCACCGGTGCGGTGAAGCCGAACGGCTGCACGGTGTCGCCATCGCTGGCACTCACCTCCGACTTGGTGCGCGTGTAGTTGCCGGACACGAACACCCGCTTGTCGCCCCACCAGTCGGCCGCGATCGGCAGGTCCAGATATTTCTTGGCCTCCAGCTCGATGCCGTACAAGGTGGCCTCGGGCGCATTGATGAAGCTCTGCACGATGCCGCCGCCGGGCGCATCGTTGACGATGGCTTCGATCGGCTTGTCGATGCTCTTGTAGAACGCGCCGACGGTGAAATACTCGCCCGGCTCGAAGAACCACTCGTACCGCGCATCCAGGTTGACCAGCTCGCTATCGACCAGGAACGGGTTGCCGAAGAACTGGCGGTCGATATCCGGGTCCAGATACTGCTGCGGCGCCATCTCGCGGAACTGCGGGCGCGCGATGGTCTTGGACGCACCAAAGCGCAGCTGCTGGTTCTCGGCAAAGTTCCAGGTCACCGTGGCCGATGGCAGCGCGTAGCTGTTCTCCAGCGGTGCCACGCTGTCCTGGCGCACGCCAGTGAAGATGTCGTACGGATGCACCGCCTGGGTGGCGTCTTCGTAGCGCACACCGACGGTGGCGCGCAGGGTCGGCACGATCTCGCCCTCGGCCTGCAGATACGCCGCCTTGACCTTCAGGGTCGCATCGTACGCGGCCGCACCGAAGCTGCCGGTGGTCTCGCGCAGGCGCAGCAGATCGTTGCTGAGGTTGTAATCGGAGATCAGGTAATCCACACGCTGGAACTGGTTGTAGAACGGCAGCGGGCCGTCCAGCGCCAGGAAGCGGAACTCGCGGCTCCACGCGCTGCGATCGTTGTCCAGATAGGCCAGACCGCCCTTGACGGTGAAGTCGTGCTCGATCGGCAAACGCCAGGTCACATCCACCCCGCCGCTGGCCACCTTGTCGTCGACCTTGCTGAAGCGGGTGTAGTTCTGCACGCGCGAGGCATCGTGCGCCCAGTAGCCATCGAGCAACTCGTAGCGAATGCCGGTTTCGTACGGCACATCGCGGCTGGCATTGGCCACCGCTGCGCGCCATTCGATCTTGAGATCGTCGTACTCGCCGAACGCGTGCGTGCCGCGCAGCTGGTTGTTGATCAGCTGGCGCTCGTACCACTCGGTGTTGTCGTCGCGCACATCGAAACCGGCCAGCTCATCACGGCCGGCACGGCTGCGTGCCACTTTCAAAGCATCGTGCACATACAAGGTGGTCCAGCCGATGGTGTGGCGGCCGTACTCCCAACCCAGGCCCAGCATGCCGTTGGTGCGCACGTTGTTGCGGGTGGTGGCGAAGTCGTAGTTGGAATTGAACTCGACCGTATCGCCGACAAAGATGCCGTCCTGCTGCCTGCCGGTGCGCGTGCGCCACTCGTTGTCGTAACTGGCCACCGCGATGATGCCCAGCTTGGCCTCGCCCACGTCCATGCTGTAACCGGCACTGCCGCCGACATTGACGTCCGGGGCGATACTGTCCTTTTCCTGCAGCACATACAGGTTGGCGTCGTTCAAGCTGCGGCCGATACGGCGGATGTCCTCGCGCGAGAAACTGCCCAGATCCACGCGCCGGCCGCTCTGGATCGCATCGCGCAACGCGGCAGGCTGCTTGCGGGTGCCATCGTCGTAGCCCCATTCGTCATCGCCGGAGCCGTAATAGGTCAGGCCTTTTTCGCCGGTGCTGACGCTGTTGACGCCGCCACCCACGGTCAGCGACAGGAACGGTTTGTCCGGCACTGCCATTGATTGCAGATCGATCACGCCACCGCCGAATTCGCCCGGATAATCGGCCGAATAGGTTTTCTGCACGGTCACGCTGGCCAGCACATCGCTGGGGAACAGATCCAGCGGCACCACGCGCTGCATCGGCTCGGGGCTGGGTAACGGCGAGCCGTTGAACAGTGCCGACGAATAACGCTCGCCCAGGCCGCGCACATACACATACTTGCCGCGCGACAGGCTCAGCCCGGTGACACGCGTCAGTGCCACCGCCGCGCTGCTGTCGCCGGTGCGCTCCATGTCCTCACGGGTGACGAACGATGCCACCTCCGAGGTCTGCAGCATCGGTTCGGGAATGTACTCGCCGCGCACCACGACCTGGTCGAGTTGCTTGGGCGCACTGGTGGCGGTGCTGCTACTGCCGCTGGCAGAGCCGGCATCGGTGGTGGTCGACTGCGCCAGCGCAGCGCCGGAAAACAGCAAGGTGGAAATGGAAAGAGACAGGCCCGTCCGCGAGAGACGGGCGACAGCGGAGGTTCGCATCGTGGGAGCCCTGGCAACTGAAAGATGAAGCTGGACGCATCGCAAGGCAGCCGCGTGGGCTGCCTTGCGATGCTGTGCCTCAGCAGGGACGATCGGCGGTCAGGCCACAGGTCCAGCCCTGCCACCAGGTGTCGTTGGCATCGCGCACGCCACCGATGTAGTTCACCTGCTGGAAGAAGCTGCTCACCCCGTTCAAGCCCTGGAAGGCCGGCACGGCGCTTTCATTGGCGCCATTGACGAAGGTGTTCTGCAACGTGGACACGCCGTTGGCGACGTTGTTGGTGCCGGCCGCGAACTGGGTGGCCGCACGCGCGTCGCTGCCGAAGGCCGTCGGGCAGGCGAAGAACACCGAGTTGAAGGTCCCGAGCGTGTCGGCATCGGCCAGGTTGAAGCACACCAGGCCATCACCGCTGCCACCGGCCGGACGCGTGACGACCGAGTTGTAGAACGCGGCCTGCGTGCCCTGGTTGAGCATGATCGCCGCGCCGGCGCGCGCATTGCCCACGTAGGTGAAGTTGGCCACCTTCGGACGCGAATACGGCTGACGGCGCAGGCTGCTCCACTCGTTCATGCGGTCGCCGCCACCGGCGCGCTGCACCACGATGCCGAACTGCAGTGCGCCGTTCCAGCCGGCGTCGGTATCCAGCGAATCGTCGTCGGCGCCGGTGATCACGATGTGGCTGCCGTTGACGGTGCCACCGAACCATTCGATACCGTCGTCGGAGCTATTGTGGATCTGCACATGATCCAGGCGCGTGCCGCTGCCCACGCCGGCCAGGGTGATGCCCTGCAGCTCGTTGTTGGGCGAAATTTCGAAGCCCGAATACATCACCCGCAGGTAGCGCATGGAGCCGCTGTTGTCGGTGGCGCTGTTGCCACCGTAGAACGCGTTGGTGCCTTCCACCTGCGCCTGGCATTCCGGCGTACCGGAGACCGTGGTGCCCGGGCAGTTGTTGATGGCCGCACGGCCCAGCACCACGATGCCGCCCCACAAGCCGATGGTGTTGGCGCTGACCTGGCCCTCCAGCGCCTGGCGCGCGGTGAACACGATCGGTGCGGTGGCGCTGCCTTCGGCAAAGATCTGCGAACCGCGGTTGACCACGATGTAGTCGCTACCCGCCGAACCGAACAGGGTCACGCCCGGCTCGATGGTCAGGATGCCCTGCGTGCTGCCGGCGGCCGGTGCGATGGCGTTGCCGCCGCGGTCGGTGCCCACGTTGACGCGTCCGCTGATCGAATACGCCGTGCCCGCACGTGCCGGCACCACCAGGTTGCCGTTGATGGTGTCCGGCAGCTGGCAGGCGCGCAGCGTGTTGTTGGCGATGGTGCCGACGTTGGAGAAACCGGTCGGGCAATCGGCGGCCGGGCCGGTCGGTGCCGGAGCGGGCGTCGGTGCAGGCGTGGGCGCCGGGGTCGGTGCGGGAGCCGGCGTCGGTGCCGGCGGAAATGCGCCCTCGCCGGGCGAGGCGACACGATCGGCACCACCACCGCAGGCCGACAAGGCCAGCGCGGTACCAAAGGTCATGAGAAGTGTCTTACTGCTATTGCGAACGGACATGCGGCTGATCTCCAGGTCAAGGAAGGTCCGGTATGAAGAGGAGTCGTCAAGAATTGGTTGCGTTCCGCTCACTGCAGTGGCGAGCACGTTCAAGATCCCCGTCACTTTTATAGGGGCTGTCTGTTTCATTTGTCTTACGACGACACAATTGACACATGCCTGCCACACATTGACATGCACTGTAGGAGGATGACTCCGCCTCCCATCCCCGCTGCCCTGGGCGACTGGATCATTGCGCAGGCAATGGCCGGCCAGCCGCCCGAACAGGCGCTACAGCCGCTCCTGGATCAGGGCTGGAACGAACAGGACGCCATCGATGCAGTCGAGGCCCTGCTGCGCGACCACATCCACCAGCACGCGCAGACCCATGGCCTGCCGGTGCCGGTGCGCGTGCCGGCAGTGCTGCAGCACAACGATGCCTCGTTGCTGGACCTGGGCGATCGCCAGGTGCGCGTGCTGGTCAGCCTGTTGCTGCCGCGCGTGGTGGTGCTGGGCGATTTCCTGTCCGATGCCGAATGCGAGGCATTGATCGCACTGGCGCAGCCACGTCTGGCGCGTTCGCGCACGGTGGACAACGACAACGGCGCGCAGATCGTGCATGCCGCACGCACCAGCCACAGCATGTGCCTGCAGCTGGGGCAGGATGCGCTGTGCCAACGCATCGAAGCACGCATCGCCCGCCTGCTCGACTGGCCCGTGGACCACGGCGAAGGACTGCAGGTGTTGCGCTATGCCACCGGCGCCGAGTATCAACCGCACTACGATTACTTCGACCCTGCGGCCGCCGGCACGCCGGTGTTGCTCCAGGCCGGCGGCCAACGCGTCGCGTCGCTGGTGATGTATCTCAACACGCCGGAACGCGGCGGCGCCACGCGCTTTCCCGATGCGCACCTGGACGTTGCCGCCGTCAAAGGCAATGCGGTGTTCTTCAGCTACGACCGCCCGCATCCAATGACACGCAGCCTGCATGCCGGCGCACCGGTCCTGGCAGGCGAAAAGTGGGTGGCGACCAAGTGGCTACGCGAACGCGCGCTACGCATGCCCGGCTAACGCTCCGCAGAACACCGGCACCAGCGGCCGGCACGTACCGACGCGACTAGCCCCCCCTGCCGCCTGCCACCCAAGCCTGTTGCGCCGGGCCAGCCACACCTGGTCACCGGAGCTGCTGCCGGCCTCCAATCCTGCTGACCGCAGCCACGCTGAGCGCGGTGCGAAGCGCTCTGGCTGCCGCGATCCAGCCCCGGCAGCGCACGCGCACCGCGAGCACCCTGCAGCTCGGATCGAAGATTTGTCATTTATGTTATAATATTGCAAAAGATGCCACATTCGGTTTCCCACTTCGCATTGGTGCTGTCCGATCCATGAAGATCCACATTCTCGCGGCGGCCGTCGGCGCCGTTCTGCTGCTCCCTGAGGCACGCGCACAGTCGTCCGATTCGGCGCTGACGCTCGGCAAGGTCGATGTCCACCAGCATGGCGAAGGCCAACTCACCGCGCATCAGGTACTGACCTCGGTGGACGTGCTGGGGGCCGATCAGATCGAGGACAAGAACGTGTCCTATAGCTGGGAGCTGCTCGGGCAGATGCCCGGCATCCAGCTCACCGAAACCCGGCAAGGCGCCGAATCGGGCAAGGTCAGCTTTCGCGCCTTCAACGGCGAGGGTTACCTCAATGCGATCAAGACGCTGATCGACGGCATCCCCAGCAACGTCAACAGTGGCAACCAGCGCTTCATCGACATGCTGTTCCCGCTGGAAATCAATTACATCGAAGTGGTGCGCGGCACCAATGATCCGCGCTACGGCCTGCACAATATCGGCGGCAACATCAATTTCGGCACGCGCCAGGGCGGCAGTTACACCGACGCGCGCCTGACCTACGGCAGCTTCAACACCCGCGATGCGCAGCTGGCCGTGGGACGCGAACGCGACGGGTTTGCGCAGAACTATTTCGTCGGCGTGCAGGCTTCCGATGGCTACCGCGACCACGACACCTCCAGCAAGTATTCGTTGGGCGGCAAATGGTTCTACGGCAACCTCGACGACGGCATGCGCATTGGTCTGACCGCACGCGTCTATCACAACCAGGCCGACGAACCCGGCTTCATGACCGCAGCGGAAATGCAGGCAGACCGTCGCAGTTCGGACCTGCGCAACCGCAACGACGGCGACGACCGCGACATGCGCCAGTTCGGCGTCCATCTGGATCTGAAGCTGGCAGACGGGCTGTTTTTCGGCACCAAGCTTTACTCCAACCGCTATCACGACGACCGCCGGGTGACCTTCAGCGACCTGCCCACCGGCAATGCGCCACGCCAGCGCCGCATCTGGGACGAGACCCAGGTCGGCATGCTCAACACGCTGACCTGGCGCAGCAGCGACACGCTCACCCTGGAAGGCGGCATCAACTACGAGCATCAGGACAACGCCTACCGACGCGAGCGCTTCAGCTACGCCGAGCCCACTAATTTCAATGCCACGCCGGCACGCATCCAGAACGACGACCGCCATACCTTCGACAACTGGGGCGCCTACGTGCAGGCGATCTATCAGCCGACCGAGGCGCTGAAGATCGTGCCGGCCTACCGTGTGGACCGCTTCGACGGCGACACCCAACTGCCCGGCGGCGTTCGCGCGCCGCTGCAGCGCTATGGCACCATCGAGCAGCCCAAACTGAGCCTGGTCTACGCCTTCACCCCGACCACCAACGTCTATGCCAACTGGGGCCGCAGCTTCCAGGTGCTGACCGGGTCCACGGCGCCGGCTTACCTCACCGCCGGGCAGGCGGACGTCCGCCCGTCCACCAATACCGGCGTGGAGCTGGGCATGAAATTCAGCCCGTTCCAGGGCGGCCAGGCGCGCATTGCGGTGTGGCAACAGGATGCGGCCAACGAAGTCTCCAACATGCCCGCCACCGGCACCACCGTCACCCTGGGCAAGACACGCAGGCGTGGGGTGGATGCGCAGATCAATGCGCAGCTGGGCGACAGGTGGACGCTATGGGCATCGCACGCGTACCAGGAGGCAAAGATCGAACGCGACGACCGCGATGCCAGCGTGTCGCTGGTCGGCCGCGAAGTGGCCGCAACGCCGCGTTACATCAGCAACGTCGGCGTCGAGTACCGCCCGACCGCTGCGCTGCGCTTGGGAATGCAGGGCCGCGCGCAAGGCGACTACTATCTGGAGGAGCGCAACCTGGCCGGCAAATACGGCGGCTTCGCCACCCTGGATCTCACCGCCAGATACACCATCAATCCCGCCTGGAGCGTGGATCTGCAGGTCCGCAACGCCACCGGCCGCGAGTATGCCTACGTGTGGTACGACAGCTTCTTCTGGACGCAGGCGCAGCCGATGTTTTCGCCAGCGGCAGGGCGCCAGCTCTATCTTGGCCTGAACATGAAGCTGTAACCCGCGCATCCACAGGCTGCGATCGACGTCTCATCCGATGATGTACGCGTGGCTGCTACCCGATGCAGCCCTGCGCCGGATCCGGGACTCCACACGCTGCAGGCAGCTGCCACGACATCCCGCTACCCGCTGCCGATACGTCAATGCGCCATCGCAAGTACACCGCCCGATAACGGCAGTGCCTGGCGCACACGCGCATTCGTACACGCATGCGCGCACGCAACTCAACCCCGCGCGAACAGGCGCTGGTCGATCCGCAACATCACAAGACACAACGGCGTCCACGCCAGGCACAGGCCTGCAGCAATGCCCAGCGTGTCGGCCAGCGCATCGTATGGGTCGGCGCTTCGGTTGGTGGTCAGTGCGCCTTGCGCGATCTCGATGCCAACGCCTAAAGCCACCAGACCGATGGCCGCACCAAGCTGCGCGCGGCGCGTGGCAAACAACTGCACCGCGCCCCAGCACAACAGCGCGAAGGTCAAAAAGTGCTCGGCCTTGTCGCTGTTATCCGGCAGCTCCGGAATCTCCGGCGGCGGCCCCAGGCAGACCGCGATCACCACCACGATCGCAGCGATCCACAACCCCACCCACAACCGCGGCCGATGAAACGGGCGCAGCGTCTGCGTCACAGCCGCCACGTGAGATCGCCCGCCAGGAATGCCGGCGCAAAATCGACGTCGCGCGCAAAACCCATCACCTGGAAGCGCTCACCCATTTCGCTGGGCAAGGTCAGCCGCTTGATCTGCTCGCGCAGCCGCATGCGCCCTACTTCGTCGGTGCGCGTGTCGGCCTGCGCCAACAACGCATCCAGGCCATTGCCGAGCAGAAAACTCGCCTGCGTGCAGTAGCCGGCCAATTCGAAACCGGCTCCGGTGCCGGCCTCGGCCAACGCGGTGAAGTCCACCGACGCAGTCAGATCCTGCAGGCCCGGCCAGCGATACAAATCCTCATGCATACGATGGCGATAGAACGCGCGCAGGGTGCCGTCTTCGCGCTGCGCACGATAGAACTCGCCACGCGGGTAACCGTAATCGACGAACAACATCGCGCCGCGCTTCAGACCGCCAGCCACCGCCTGGATCCAGTAAGGCAACTGCGGCAGCAGCTCGGAGCGATAACCATCGGCGAACGGCTGCTCCAGATAACGTTCCAGATGCCGCACTGCCGCGCCCAGCAAGGCATCGGCCGGCTGCTCACCGCGCGCGAATTGCTGCTGCGCATCCAGCACCACGGTTTCTTCATACACCTCGCCGTCGCGCAGCGTGAAGCGCGGCGTGGGCAATGCGTCGATCACTTCGTTGGCGAACAGCACCCCATCCCAATCGTCCGGGAACGGCCCGTCCAGCCACTCCACCAGATCGAAGACCGGCGGGATCAGGCTGCGCCCCAACCGCTCGCGCTGACGCTCGCGCAGGTCGGCACTGGGCTCCAGGATCGCGTAACGCTCCGGCAGCGCATCCAGCTCAAGCAGGCGCTTGAGCGTGACTTCGGCAAATGCACCGCTGCCGCCGCCCACTTCCAGCACGCGCGCCTGCGGCCCGAGCTGCTGCAGCACCGGTGCCAGCGCACCGGAGACGGTGGCCGCGAACAACGGCCCCAGCTCCGGTGCGGTGACGAAATCGCCAGCCTCGCCGAACTTGCTGGAGCCGGCGCTGTAATAGCCCAGACCCGGCGCGTATAACGCCAGCTCCATGAAACGCGAGAACGGAATCGCACCACCGGCGGCGGCGATCTCGGCGCGCAGATGCGCGGCCAGCCGGTCGCTATGCGCCAGGGCGTCCGGATCGGGAGTAGGAAGGTCGGCGTGCATGCGGGCACCGGTTGCGGGGACAATGCACAGGATAGCCGAGCCCTTTGCAACGCCGAGCGAGTACGCCATGACAGACAGTTCCAAGGTGGTGTTGATCACCGGTGCAGGTCGCCGGATTGGCGCGCAGATCGCCACCACGCTGCATGCGGCCGGCTACCGCGTCGCCCTGCATGCGCACCGCTCCGGCGCGGCGCTCGGCGCGCGCGTAGCGGAGCTGTGCGCCCTGCGCGCCGGTAGTGCACAGGCCCTGCACGCCGACCTGCGCCTGCCGGAGGCGCCGGCGCAGCTGGTCGCCGACTGCATCACCGCGTTCGGCCGCCTGGATGGCGTGGTCAACAATGCCTCCGCGTTCTACCCCACCGCGCTCGGCGCAGCGACAGCCGCGCAATGGGACGAGCTGTTCGCAGTCAATGCACGCGCACCGTTCTTCATCGCCCAGGCTGCCGCCGCGCAGCTGCGCCAGCACCGCGGCGCCATCGTCAACATCACCGACCTGCACGCGCAGCAGCCGATGCGCAATCACCCGCTGTACGGCGCGTCCAAGAGTGCGCTGGAAATGCTGACCCGCTCGCTCGCGCTGGAGCTGGCACCGGAGGTGCGCGTCAACGCGGTCGCGCCCGGCGCGATCCTGTGGCCGGAGGAGGGCAAATCCGCAGCGGCCAGGCAGGCGCTGCTCGCACGCACGCCGCTGGCCCGCATCGGCACGCCCGAGGAAATCGCCGAGGCGGTGCGCTGGCTGCTGGACGACGCCGGCTTCGTCACCGGCCACACCCTGCATGTGGACGGTGGCCGCCAGCTCAGTTGAGCTGCAATGGCGCTAGCGCGCCACATCCAGCGCCGGGGCCGCGTCCAGCGCCACCGTCATGAACGCAATGCCGTGCTGCGGGTGCGCCTGCCACAGCGCGGCCAGGGTCTGCCCGCTGAGCGGATCGACAAAGTCGGGTGCGATATCGGCCAGCGGCTTCAATACGAAGGCATGCTTGAGCTCGGGCCGCGGGATGCGCAGATGACCGGGGCCTTCGATGATGCAATCGCCGAAGAACACCACATCCACGTCCAGCGTGCGGTCGCTGAAACGCGGGCCGCTGCGATCGCGGCCGTGCGCATCTTCCAGCGCATGCAGCCAATGATCCAGCGCAGCCAGGTCCATGTCCGTGTCCAGCGCCACGGCGTTGTTGACGAAGTCCGGCCCGTCGAAGCCCACCGCCGGCGTGCGGTACGCCGGCGAGACGGCAAGCTGGCCGAAACGTGCGCGCAAGGCGTCGACGGCCAGGCGCAGGTAGTGGGTCGGCTGGACGTTGCTGCCGAGGCTGAGAAGCACGGTGGTCATGCGTTATTCGCGCATGCGGCCAGCGTGGGCGTCAACTGTTGCAATCGTGCCGCATCTGAGCCTGCCCGCCCGCAGCGCGCCAGACCCTGGCCTCAGGCCGCTTCCAGCGCATGCGCCACCGCGCGGAACACCCGGCGCATTTCCAGCGGTTTGCGCAGCACATGCACCGGGATGTCCGGCGGAAAATGCGAACGTTGCAGCGGCGCGCCGACATCCTCGAGCACGATCGCCGGGCCGTGGTAGCCCAGCTCCTGCATGCTCAACAACACGCTCACCGCCGAGAGCTGGATGATGTCGCTGTCGATGATCACCAGGTCCGGCATCGCGTGCTGCTGCACCAGTTGCAGCGCCGCCGCACCATCGGTGGCCAGCTGCGGTTGATAGCCCTGGCTGGACAAGGCATTGCCCAGTAGCGACAGGCGCGTGGCCTCGCCATCCACCAGCAGGATGCGCTGCCCATGCCCCAACGCCAGCGGCGGCTCGGTGTCGGCAATCGTCACCGCGGCCGCACGCATCGGCACGATCATGTCGAACCGCGTGCCCTCGCCCAGGCGGCTGTCGACCACGATGCTGCCGCCGTAGCTTTCGACGATGCGCTTGCAGGAAATCAGCCCCAGGCCGGTGCCATCGGCCTTGGTGGTGAAGAACGGACTGAACAGGCGTGCGCGGGTATCCTCGTTCATGCCCACGCCGGTGTCGGCCACGCTCATGCGCACGCGCGTGCCGTCGTGGCGATCGGCCGACAGGGTCAGCATCCCGCCGCCCGGCATCGCCTGGATCGCATTCAGGCCCAGGTTGAGCAGGCATTGCTGCAACTCGGTGTAGTTGGCCTCGATGGTCAGATCCAGCGGAATCGTGTCCATCTGCAGGCGCACGCCGTCGGGCAGGCTGCTCTTGAGCAACATCTGCACCGCCTGGAACAGGCTGGCGATCGACACCTGCTCGCGCGGCTTGTTGGAGCCACGCACGAACGAGAGCATCGACTCGGCCATCTCGTGCCCGCGCCGGCCGCACTCGGCCACCACGTTGGCCAGCTGGCGCAGCTGCGGATCGTCGGTGCGTCCGGCCAGCAGGTCGGGCACGATCAGCAACGGCTGCAGGATGTTGCGCAGGTCGTGGCTCAACCCGGCCGCCAGCATTGCCAGGCTTTCCAGCCGTTGCGCGCGCATCAGCTCGCTCTCCACGCGCTGGCGTTCCAGGTCGGCGCGCGCCTCGCGGATCGCACGGATCACCGCGCTCGGCAGACGGGTCGGGTTGTGCTTGATGATGTAGTCGTTGGCGCCGTCCTGCAGCGCCTTGACCGCGGTCTCCTCGCCCATGGTGCCGGAGACGAAAATGAAGGGCGTGGCGCCGCTCTGGCGCACCGGGCGCAGCGCCTGATGGCCGGAAAAACCGGGCATGCTCAGGTCCGACAGCACGATGTCCGGCTGGAATTCATCCAGTGCGGCACGCAGCGACGGCTCGCTGTCCACCCGCTCGAACGCCGCATCCAGCCCGGCATCGAGCAGCTGATCGGACAACAGCTCGGCGTCTTCCGGTGAATCTTCCACCAGAAGGATCTTCAGCTGCTCCAGTTTGCCCCCCTCTTGCAGCATGGGTCAGTCCAGCTCCGGTGCCTGATTGATGACCGCCCAGAAGGTGCCGAGCGTCTTGACTGCGTTGAAGAACTGATCCACGTCCACCGGCTTGACCACGTAGGCATTCACACCCAGGTCCCAGCTGCGGGCCAGGTCGCTCTCCTCGCGCGAGGACGACAGGATCACCACCGGCAGGCGCTTGAGCGACTCCTCGCTGCGGATCTGCTTGAGCACTTCCAGCCCGTCCAGGCGCGGCATCTTGATGTCCAGCAGCAACACCGCCGGCAGGCCTTCCTCGCGATCGGCGAAGATGCCCCGACGCAACAGGTAGTCCATGGTCTCCACGCCGTCCTCGACGTGCACGATGGGATTGGCCAGGCGGGCTTCGCGCAGGGCATCGACGGCCATTTCCGCATCGGCCGGGCTGTCTTCTGCCAGAAGAATGGTACGGATGGCGGTCATACATTGAACTCTTGGTTGGGCGCTTCAAGCGCAGGAGGAAGCACAAAATAGAACGTGGCGCCTTCGTCGACCGCGCCTTCGGCCCAGACCCGGCCTCCGTGACGCGTCAGCACACGCCGCACGCTGGCCAGGCCGATACCGGTCCCGGGATATTCGCTGGCCTTGTGCAGGCGCTGGAACACGCCGAACAACTTGGCGCTGTATTCCATGTCGAAGCCGGCGCCATTGTCGCGCACGCTGAACTGGTGGCCGCCGTCGGCCATCGGCGTATAGGTGACCTCGATCCTGGCCACCTCGCGCTTGGTACTGTATTTCACGGCGTTGCCGAGCAGGTTCATCCACAGCTGGCGCATCATGTTCTCGTCGGCCACCAGCACCGGCAACGGCGCGATATGCCAGTCCACACGGTGGCCGGTGTTCTCGCTCTGTACGTTGGAATCCAGGATCGCGCGGGTTTCCGACACCAGCGACTGCATGTCCACCGCCTGCAACCGCAGCGCGCTGCGGCCCAGGCGCGAGTACACCAGCAGATCGTCGATCAGCGACGCCATGCGCCGCGCCGAGCTGCTGATCACTTCCATGTAGTGACGCGATTTCTCGTCCGCCGCATCGCCCAGGTGGCGCGCCAGCTTGTCGGAGAATCCGGCCACATGGCGCAGCGGCGCGCGCAGATCGTGCGAGACCGAATAGCTGAAGGCTTCCAGCTCGCGATTGACCTCCGACACCTGCTCCACCTTGCCTTCCATCTGCCGGTTGAGCTCCTGGATGCGCAGCTGCGAGGCCTTCTGCAGGCTGATGTCGCTGACCGTCATCAGCACCACGTCTTCGTCGCTGGTGTCCGGCAGCGGCATGCGCCGCGCGTTGATCAGCATGGTGCGCTGCACGCCATCGGCGGCGCGCTGCTCGTGTTCGTAGTCCCACAACTCGCGGCCGCGCAGCAACACGTCGGCCAGCCGCTGATGGATCTGCGCATCGCGCCAGACGCCATCGCCCACGTCCTCCAGCGGCATCGATTCGTTGCCGCGCTCGTCCAGCCCGTACAACTCGGCAAACGCCGGGTTGTGCAGCAGGATGCGCTGGCCGGAATCCAGCAGCACGATCGGCTCGCGCACGGTCTGCAGCACCGACGACGCGCGGCCGTTGGCGCGCAGGTATTCCTGCTCGGCGGCCAGGCGGCGACGGATCTGCCGCTGCAGCAACCAGGTCACCGTGCCCAGCAGCAGCAACTGCACCACCAGCGTGCCCCAGCTCAACACCGCGTAATGCGTGCGTTCGGTGTCGGCGCGCGCATTGCGCAACTCCAGCAGCTTGCCCTCGGCGTCCTGCAACTCGTCGATCAGCACGCGGATCGGGTTGTTCAGGGTCATGTCGTTGATCAGCAGACGGATCTGCTCCGGCGCGGTGGTCACCGCAATCCGCTCGGCCAGCAACAGGCGCCGCTCGATGGTGCTCTGGATACGCCCCATCCGCACCTGCTGTGCGGGGTTGTCCTTGGTCAGCACGATCAGCCGCTGCACCGCCGCGAGCGACTCGCGCCGGCCGCGCCGCATGCGCTCCAGCAGGGCCGGGCGCTGCACGCCATGCGAGCGCATCAAGGCCGCAGATTCGGTATCGCGCATCGCCGCTTCCAGGCGCTGGGCGGTCTCCTGCACCTCCTGGCTATGCGACACCCACACCGCGGCCTGGTTGGCGTTGTGCGCCATCTGCTGCAGCAGCAGCGACGGCACCACCACAATCAGAAACACGGCAACCGCCAGTAATGGCAGGCGCCAGCGATCCCATCTGTCTTCTTGGACCGTTGTCTGCATTGCTAGGTCTGTATCCGCTCGCTGCCAAGGCCCCGAAGGCAAGTCGGCATTGTCTCCGATCAGGCCCAGGATGAGATTAACGATTCAGCCTGATCACTCCCACGGCGACATAGCTGAATGGGCATATCATAAGTGCAGTAAACGTGAAAATGGCGCGAGCGCCCGGCCGCCCGTCGGCGTGCCCGTCTTGCGCGCAGGCAACAAAAAAGGCGCACCCCATGGAGTGCGCCTTGTGCTCGGTTCAGCCGCCTCGCCTCGGCTGGCCCGGCATTCGCTACCGCTGCAGTTACATCTTTGCAGCGATGACCTTCAGGCCGGTGGACTTGACGCTCTTGACGCCTTCAATGCCCTTGGCAACTGCCACGGCCTTGTCGTGCTCGGCCTTGGTGGCAACCGTGCCGGTCAGGGTGACGATGCCGTTCTTGGTCTCGACCTTGACGTCGGTGCCCGACACATTGTCGGTGGCCAGCAGATCGGCCTTCACCTTGGTAGTGATCCAGGTGTCGGTCACCGGCTTCTTGGATTCGTTCATGTTGTCGGCAGCGTGATCCTTGTGCGCGGCGTGCTCCTGCGGCGCAGCGAATGCCTGCGAGGCACCCAGCGTCAGACCGAGCGACAGCGCCAGGGCCAGCAACTTGCGTGCATGTGTGATGTTCTTCATCGGATGTACCCTCCTGTGAATGTGGCCGCAGTCTGCAGTGGCGCTCGTCGTGCACACGTGACTGCCGGATGCAGGGGTTGTGAACCCGGCGCACACGGGTGGGTGCAATACCATGCAGGCCTCCTCCGTCGTTGCGATGAACCGTTTTCAATGCCTAAACCGTTCAATCTGGCCGTCGTCGGCTATGGCTATGTCGGCCGCACCTTCCATGCCCCGCTGATCGCCGGCACCCCCGGTCTGGCCCTGCACAGCGTGGTGTCGTCCAAGCCGCAGCAGGTGCAGGCCGACTTTCCCGATGTCGCCGTGCTGGCCGATCTGGAAACGGCACTTGCCGATCCGGCGCTGGATGCGGTGGTGCTGGCCACCCCCAACCAGACCCACGCACCGTTCGCGTTGCAGGCCCTGGCCGCCGGCAAGCATGTACTGGTGGACAAACCTTTTGCACTGGACGCCGCACAGGCGCGCGAAGTGGTCGCTGCGGCGGCGGCGGCCGGGCGCATCGTCAGCGTGTTCCAGAACCGGCGCTGGGATGCGGACTTCCTCACCGTGCGCCGGCTGATCGACGAAGGCCAGTTGGGCGAGGTGGTGGAATTCCATTCTCACTTCGACCGCTTCCGGCCGCAGGTGCGCGACCGCTGGCGCGAAAGCGATATCCCCGGCGCCGGTCTCTGGTACGACCTGGGGCCGCATCTGCTCGATCAGGCGCTGCAGCTGTTCGGTACGCCACAGGCGATCGGCGCGGACCTGCAGCGCCAGCGCAACCAGGCACGCAGCGACGACTACTTCCACGTCACCCTGCGTTACCCGCGGCTGCGCGTGATCCTGCACGCCGGCTCGCTGGTGGCCGACAGCGGCCTGCGCTTTGCCGTGCACGGCACTCGTGGCAGTTACCTCAAGCATGGGCTGGATACCCAGGAAGACCAGCTGCGCGCCGGGCGCCGCCCCGGTACCGCCGGTTGGGGCGTGGACCCGCTTCCGGGCACGCTGACCCGCGTCGACGACGAAGGCCGCGTGCATACCCATCAACCCGACACCACGCCGGGCGACTACCGCCAGTGCTACGCCGCGTTTCGCGATGCCCTGGCGGGCGCCGGACCGGCACCGGTCAGCACTGCCGACGCGGTGCAGGTGATGGAGCTGCTGGAGCTGGCACAACGCAGCGCCGCCTCGGGCCAGGTGCAATGGCTGGAAGGCGCGAACGCGGCTTCACGCGACTGATGCACGGCCGGGCGCCGGTGCAGGCGCCCAGCCGACATTTGGCATCGGCAATGGCGCGCTCGCGTTCTGCGCTGCCACGCCCGGGCACTGCATCGATGCGCACTGCCATCAGTCAGCGGGCACGCCGGCAGTCGCCAGACACAGACGCGATGGAACAGACCTGCACTGCGCGCCATGCAGGCGCGCAGGAATCGGCATCGCTCAGACGTCCTTGCTGCCGATCGTCGGCGCGGCTTCCGTGGTGGTCTTGACCGCATGACCACCGAACTGGTTGCGCATTGCGGCCAGCAGCTTGTCGGTGAACGAATCCTTGTCGCGCGAGCGCAGCCGCTCCATCAGCGACAAGGTGATGATCGGCGCCGACACTTCCAGGTCGATCGCCTCGGCCACCGTCCAGCGCCCTTCGCCCGAATCGGCCACGAACGGTGCGATACCGGCCATGGTCGGATTGTGCGCCAGCGCATCGGCGGTGAGATCCAGCAACCACGAACGCACCACGCTGCCATCGCGCCAGATCTCGGCGACCTGGTGCAGGTCCAGCGCAAAGTCGGTCTTGTGCTGCATCAGCGCAAAGCCCTCGGCATAGGCCTGCATCATTCCGTACTCGATGCCGTTGTGGACCATCTTGGTGAAGTGGCCGGCGCCGCTCGGGCCGACGCGGCCCCAGCCCTTGTCCGCTGCCGGCGCCAGCGTGGCCAGGACCGGATGCAGCGTGGTCACCGCCGCTTCGTCGCCGCCGACCATCAGGCTGTAGCCTTCCTGCAGGCCCCAGACGCCGCCGCTGGTGCCGCAATCGACAAAGGCGATCCCACTGGCATGCAGCAGCGCGGCGCGGCGTTGCGAATCCTTGTAGTACGAATTGCCGCCGTCGATGACGATGTCGCCGGCCTGCAACAGCGGCAGCAGCTGCGCCAGGGTGTCGTCGACGATCTTGCCCGCCGGCACCATCAACCACACCACGCGCGGGCTCGGCAGCGCGGACACCAGCGCGGCCAGCGCATCGGCAGTGACAATGCCCTTGGCCTGTGCACTGCTACGCGCGGCTTCGCCCGGATCGTAGCCATGCACGCGGTGTCCGCCGTGCACCAGGCGCTCGGCCATGTTGGCGCCCATGCGGCCCAAACCCACCATACCCAGTTCCATATTCGCTCCTCATGATCTGATCAGTGCAGGGTGCCACGCCCGGCGTACGCTGGCGTGGCGGAATTCTCAATGGATTGTTCCGCCGCGGTGCCGGCGCCGCACTGTTGCAGCTGCCAGTCGATCCAACGCCAGTACAAGGTGCTGCGCAGATTGTGCAGGGTCAGGTCGATGGCATACGGCGTGCGCGGATTGCGATCGAGCAGGCGCGCCACGTGGTACCCGATCGGCTTGATGCCCTTGGGATGCACGTACACCAGAAAGCCCTGGTAGAACGGGTCATCCAGCAGGCCTTGTAGCGTTTGCAGGTGTGCCTGCTGCTGCGGATCGAGCGTGGCACGCAACGCGGCATCGCGCTCGTACAGCAGCCGCTCGAAGCGACGCTTGCCCGGCCCGCGCAGCTCCCTGGCCAGCTCCCATATCTGCCGGTTGCGCGCGTCGTAATGCGCGAAGCCGCCGTGCTGCGCCAGCGCCTGCGCCGCCGCATCACTGACGTCCACCACCACGAAGTTTTCGGCCTGGTTGTGGATGTCGTCCAGAAACGACTTGTCGAACACATGCGCGATAAACCCCGGCGCGCCGACAAATGCCTGCCGCCCCAGCTGCGCGGTCCTGGCCGCCTTGCCGTCGGCGAAGAACTCGCCGGCATGCGCGCCCAGCAGGATGCTGTCGGTGTTGTGCAAGGTCAGAAACGTGCCGATCGACAACTCGCCCGAGGTGAACACCTGATCGAATCCGGCATCGCCATACAACTCGCGCTGGGTGGCCAGCTGGGCCACCTGCCGCCCCACCCCGCATTCGGAACGCACCTGGCCGCGATAGAACGCATCCAGCGCCTGCGCATTGCTGCCGCGCGGTTGATAGCCGCGCCCGAAACTGCGAAAGCCGCTCCAGCCCTGCGAGGCCGCGCCACGCCAGCCGAATCCGATCCAGCCCAGCTGCAGCGCCGAAAACCGGTAGCCCGGGTTGTCCTGTAGCTGCGTGGTGGCACGCCGCGTCGCCGCACCGAGTTCGAACGCGTATGCGCATTGGGTGGCGCTGTCGTCCAGCAAGGCCTTGAGCGCGGCGCCGCGTTGCTGCGCGTTCCAGCTGGCCGGCAGCGTCAGCTGCAGATCGCCGGCCGCACGCGCCTGCGCAAGCGAACCGCGCGTACACGGCTCGCCGCGCTGGATCACCGGCGCACCCACTGCGGCGCTGCGAATGCTCCAGCCCAGCTTCTGCAGCAAGGCATCCACACAGTCAACGGACGCCTTGCGTGCGGTCTCGCTCGGCGCGGCCGCGGCAGCCTGCAACAGCTGCACACCGAGCAGCGCCATCGCGCATAGACGCACGGAGAGGCGGCGGCGCGGTCGGTGCGGCGCGAATACTGATACTGACGCAGGCCGCATCACTCCCGTCCACCGCTGCGGGCGGGGCTTCTGGAACGCACTCATCGGTACAAGGTGGTGTAGATCGGCAGCAAGCTGCTGCATCCTCAGACATAGAAAGCCCCGGCAGGACCGGGGCTCGTAGGATTCACTGCATCAGGTTCAGCGGCGTTCGCAGACGCGCTCGACCTGACGGTTACCGTTGGCTTGCTGGCGGTTGCCCTGGATGGTGCGGCCCGCTGCGCCGCCGGCAACTGCACCGGCCACGGTTGCCAGCTTCTTGCCGTTGCCGCCACCAACCTGGTTGCCGAGCAGGCCACCAATGGCCGCGCCGGCAACTGTCCCGCCGATGCGATTGGGATCGGTCGAGTTCTTCTGCACTTCGACATTGCGGCAGCGCACGCGCGTGCCATCGCCGAACTTGCGGCCCTCATCTGCTTCGGTGTAACGCTGCTGGTACGAACGCGTCTGCGCCTGCGCCAGTGTGCTGGTTGCCATCAACGCGATCAGGGACATACCCACGAGGGAATTGCGCATCTTCATCGTCTGTCTCCATCTCGCCCCTTGGCGAGTCATGGCTGCACTTTCGCCACTTGGTCGAGAACGCGACGTGAAGCGTGCAACCGGCTATTCAGGCTCTGGAGCAGAGCCTGAATCGCTTCGTCACGGTTGGCTTGCTGGCTCGGTTTGCGGCAGCTTGGCTGGTGTCGGCGGTGGGTCCTGCGCCTCCACCGGCAATGGCGCCACCGGCGGCTGTGCGACAGGCGTTGCAGCAGGTTGCGGCGCAGCTGTAGTGGGCGTGGCCGGTGGAGTGGCTGCCTCGCTGGCCTGAGTGGCCGCAGGCACCGGAGCCGATGACATCGCATGCGGTGGCGGTGACGGAGCAACAGGTGCAGGCACCGCTTCGGTCACCTTGGGCAGGTACGAATTCAGACGGTCGAAGAAGCGTTTGTAGAAGGCCGCGTCCTGCACCGTGGTGCTGGACACGCGCACCAGCGAATCGCCGCTGCTGCCGACCGGCAACGACAACGAACCGAGCACGCCCACGCCGACGCTGGCCGAGGTCGAACTCTTCTTCAGCGCGTAACGGTCCTGCAATGCGCTGACGAACACCTGCGCCTTGCCGCCGTCCTGCGTGGCGCAGGAAATGCGCAGATTGAGTTGTTCGCTCTGGTCGGCTTCCTTGAGCTGGAAGTTCTTGCTGCCTTCCACCGCAGCGGCATCGGCACGCGTCACCGCATAGCCCTGGCTCAACAACACCCGGCGCGCGGCCTCGCAGGCCTGCGGCGAGGTGGAGGCCACACTGCGCGAGTAGGTGTCGTCGGAATTGAACGACTCACGCATCAGCATGGTGTCGCCCTTGCTGCCACCGCAACCAGCCAGGGTTGCCAGCGCGCCAAGCAGGGCACCGCGCGCAATCAGGGAAGAACAAGACATGGAGACATTCCGGCATCCAAAACCGGCACAGAGCATAGCCGCAACCGGTGTGCGCGCGGCGTCGCGTGGCCGATCAGGGCAACGGCGGTTCATCCGCTGGCAGTTGCAGGTCCAGCTGCAGGCGGCTGCCGTCTGCGCCAATGCGCTCGGCGCGCAGATAGTGGTGCGCACGCACCGCCGCCAGCGCGACCGGCGCCCGGCACGGCTCGCCCCACAGGCTCAAGGCGAATCCCTGCGCCTGCAGCCAGACGGTGAGGCGGTCCCAGAGCGGCTGCTCGGCCTGCAGGATCAGGTCCAGATCCGCCGGCCCCTCCGGCACCGACTCGGGCGCCTGCAGCCAGCGCGCGTAGCTGCCGTGCACCTGCACCGGCAGGCCGTCTGCGCGTAGCGCCTGCAGCAGCAGCGCTGCCTGCTGCAGGTCCAACTGCGCACGGCAGTGCTGGAAGATCAACGCGTACTCGTGGCTGCGATTGCTGTGCGTGCCTGCAGGCGCCAGCGCTGCGCCCGGCCGCCGGTAGCACAGCACCCGCTCCTCGCGCAGGGTGAACAGGCTGGCAAGGATCCGCCCCAGATCCCACGCCTGCGGAATCACCCGCCCGCCGACGACGACGTTTTCCACCATCGCCACACCGAAGCCATCCGCTCGCATCCGCTTGCGCAAGGCATGCAATACCGCCCGCATGCCGGACAGGTAGCCTGCGTAGTCGGCGCTGGCATACAACTGCCCCGGCAATGCCGCACCGTGCCAGTGGCAACCGAAATACGGCACGTTGGTCAGGCACAGATCGACCGCCGCAGCGGGCGCGGTGTCGACCAGCGTGCCGACCACGACCGGCGCCTGCACGCCGTGCCGCTGCAGGCGCGTGCGTGCCAGTTGCGCACGTGCGGCATCGATCTCCATGCCATGCGCGCCACGCCCTTCCAGCGTCGCCGCCAGCAGCGTGCTGCCGAATCCACAGAACGGATCGAACACCTGTGCACCCGGCACGCTGAAGTGCCGCACGAACGGGCGCATTTGATTCACCCAGCCGCAGTCGCGCCCGCCAAGCGGGTCGGCTGCGCGCAGATCCTCGGGCAGTGCCCAGGATGGCTCATCCGGCGCCGGCGTCCACCAGCTGCGCTGGTCGAGCTCATCCATCGCCCGGCTCCCACAGCACATCGGCATCCGGGTCCCAGCCCGCGCACAGGCGGCCATTGGCGAAGAACACCAGCTTGTAGAGGTCGCCGGTGGCGTGGCGTGCGTGCATGGCCGCGTAGTCGGCGCTTTCGAACACCACTTCCAGGCCGTCCTCGCTGCGCATGCGCAGATTCCAGAAGTAATAACCCTCGGTCATGCCGTCGGCTTGCCAATGCGACCACCACGGCTGCTGCATGCAGTCCGCCAACAGGCTTTCCATGCCGATGCGATGCTGCGCGATATAGCGCCAGGTGCCATTGTTGCGGTACGCATCGTCCAGACGCGACAACTCGCGGAAGATCACCTGCGTGGCGCCACAGCGACGCGCCCACGCGATGTACTGCGCCACGCCATCGGCACAGTCCACGCCGCCCCGCTGCACGATGCAGACCAGCCGCACCGGCAGGCGCGCTGCGATGCGTTGCGCCGTCCGCGCGAAAATGGCCGCATCGGCAATGGGCTCGTCTGGACGAAAGCGCATGATCGCGTCGTTGCCGGCCTGCAGCGGGTGGTGACGCGACAGCTCGATCCACGACAGGCCGAAGTCGACCAGGGCATCGAGCAACTGTGCCCCCTGCGCGCGCGCCAGGCCCGCACCATTGCTGTACAGCACACGCTGCTCCACGCACGGGCCGTCGGGCGTCGTCGCCAGGGTCTGCAGCAAGGCCTGCAACCAGTCCGGGTCGTCGGTCATCTCCAGGCCGGACAAGGAATACGACAACGGCACCCCGTGCAGCAGCTGCAACGCAGCGCGCAACTGCGCAAAGTAGTCCGGCCCTGGCCGCAACATCGCTGCCGCCGGGCCACCACGGTGTTGACGCAGGTTTTCCGAACAGAAGCCGCAGCGCGCCGAACATGGCCGTACCGAGGCATACGGGGTCAAGGTGATCGGCAACGCTGCCCGATACGCGCGCGCGCCGATGCGCAATGCATGCCATCGGCTGCTCTCGTCCTGTTGCGGCACACGCCGCCGCAGGCTGGGCGCGGCGGCGCGCAACCCGGCCAACAGCGGCGATGCAGACAGCAACGAGTCGTCGTCGAAGGAGGCGTACATGCCGCTAGCCGCGCGGCGAACGTCAGCGGCGCGCGGCGTCGGCACGTGCGCGCACCTGCTCCAGGGTCCACTCCTGCTGCATGACGCCGTTCTCCCACACCGTCACCAGCGCATCTTCGCTGTCGGCATGCGCGTCGACTTCATCCAGCAACGCGCTGCGATAGCTGCCATCGGCACGGTCGCGCAGCAGGGTCAGCCGACCGCGCTTGCTCTGCTTGCCCTTGTCGGTGATCGGGTCCTTGTAGACATCGATCCATTGCCCGTCCACGCGCACGGCCGAGCACTTCAACGCGAACTTCTGGGTGTCGCGTTCCACCTTCTGCAACAGCGCACCGCCCATGCCGAAGGCGACGTTGTCGGCGGCATAGCCGGCAGTAGTGATGCGTTCGAGAATCGCGCGCAGCGACTGCGGGTTGATGCCATCGCCCTGGATCACGCGCACATGGTTGAGCACCTTGTAGCCCTTGCCATTGCGCTGATGGCCGAACGCCTCGTCCAGCAGCAGCAGGCATTGCTCGACCACATCCACCGGGTCGCCCGAATCCGGACGGATCACCACCGTCGCACCGGAGGCAATCACCTCCTCGCGCAAGGTGGTGCCCCAATGCTCGCGGATCGCGCGGTAGATGTCGTAGCTGTCCGATACCACCGCCACCAGCGAACCGGGGCGCGCGAACTGCGCCAGCATGTTGCGGTACGCATCGGCCTCGCGCTCGCGGCCCCAGCTGGTGATGGTGCTGTGCTCGGCAGCGGGAATCGAATAGCCGGCTACCGGCGTGTGGTAATGCGCACGCGCCAGCAGCAACGCCGACAAGGTATCGGTGCCGAGGAAGTTCACCAGATGCGCGGCACCGCCCAGCGCGGCCGAACCAAGGCTGGACACCCCACGCGCGCCGAAGTCATGCAGCTTGAACGGCAACTGCCCTTCCGGATCGTCGCTGGTGCGCTGCAGGTAATCGCGTACCACCTGCTTCACCTGCCAGCTCACCGTTGCCACCGTCACCGGGTACCACACGCGCAACAGCAGCGTTTCCAGGTACGACGGCACCCAGAACGCCTTGGGATCGGTGGATTCGATCGTCATCAACACATTGTGCGTGGGCACGACCGTGCCTTCGGGCACGGCACGGATGCGGATCGGCAGTTGCCCGCCGAGACGATCGACGATGTCACGCCAGCCGGCCTCGTTGAACGGCTCGCCATGCGCGGCCAGCAAGGCCTTCGCATCGTCGATGTCGGCATGCGTCACCGGCCGGTTGATGGCCTCTTTCAGGATCGACTGCAGGCCGAAGAACACGGTCTGGTCATAGACGCCACCGCGCGATTCGACATAGAAAAACGCCGCATCGGTGCCGGGTGGATACTGCAGCCAGTGGCTGGCCTTGTAGCTGTCGGTGTTGAGCAGCAGGTTATCGAGGTAATGCATGACGGAAGCTCCTTCGCGTCGAATGAACCAGCGGTCTGTCCGCCGGCGGGGAGGCTACGGTTCAAGCCGATCTTGGATTGCGCGCGGACGCATTTGGTGGATGACGGCACGCAATCGTTGTCGGCCTCAGCCGCGACCCAGGAAGAATTCGAGGATATGCAGATGATCTTCGTACAGGCGCGGGCCCATCGCCATGACTTCGGCAAGCGGAATCCAGCGCGCCTTGTCGGCATCGTCGCCGCCGCGTACCGCGGGCAACTCACCGGCCGGAAATTCGAAATGGAATGCATGGGTGATGGTGCGCCCGCGCAGGCTGCGCTCGGGGTGGTCGAACACCTGGCGCCCGCGCAACGAGCCCTTGAGCACCGGCACCGGCACCTTCAGCCGTGTTTCCTCGCGCAGCTCGCGCAGGCAGCCGTCCAGCAGCCCTTCGTCCTGGCCGACGAAACCGCCCGGCAATGCCCACAAGCCCTTGCCCGGCTCGGCGCGACGACGCACCAACAGCACGTGGCCCGAATGCACCACCACCGCATCGGTAGTGACGAAGGTCGGCGGATACGGCGCATCCTTCCAGGCGGCGCGATACTGCTCGATGAAACGGTATTCGGCCACCAGCTGCGCGTAGCTCGGCGAGTTGCGCCGGAACGCTTCCAGCATGTCGTACACCGGCGCCGGCACATTGCCGCGCAGCATCAGCAACCCACCGTGGAAACCGATCTCGCCGGCCTCGAACAGATAGCGGCGCAACTCGGTGGCCGACAGCGTGGCGGTATGTTGCACATCTTCCAGCGGCCACTGCGGAAACTCGCGCAAGTAGTAGCTGCTGGCGTCCTTGTCCATGCCGATCAGGCCGATGCGCGCATCGAGCGTGCCGCCATCGGCCTGTACGGCCTCGGCGACCTGGCGCTGCACCTCGGCAATCCACAGGCTTTCGTTGTACAGATGGTCGCGCAACGGGCGCAGGATCAGCCGCTGGCTCTCGCCCGGCAACGCGGACTCGATCATCACCGCACGTTCGGCGACGGTCCACGGATTACGAATGGTGCGAGGCGTATCGGCAGAGCCGATCAACACGATGAGCTTGTTCGCCTTGCCCAGCGCGTGGCGGGCGACGGCGGCGTGGCCGTTGTGAAAGGGCTCGAAACGCCCGATAAACACGAGATAGTCGTACTGCGGTGCCATGAGAATCCCTCACGGTTGAGTAGGCAGCCAGCGGTCTATCCGATGGCTTGGTGCAAATGCTACGCCGATGTGCGACGACGTCAAGCGTGTGCAGCGTGGCGATGACATTTCGGTCATGCATGCCGATTAGACTCGCCGATTGGTCCTTGAGGAATCCGCCTGCATGTCACGCCTGTCCGTTCGCGCCATCTCACGTTTCCTGTTTGCCGCACTCGCGCTGCTGTGCATCGCCTTGCCTGCGTTGTCTGCACCTGCGCCTGCGCCTTTGCGGGTGATGTCGTTCAATGTGCGCGTGCCGGTGGATACCGATGGCGACAAGCGTTGGAGCGTGCGCCGCACGGCGATGGCGGCATTGGTCGAACAAGCGCACCCGGTTGTCTTCGGCACGCAGGAATTGGTGCAGGAGCAGGCGCAATATCTGGCTGCGCAATTGCCTGATTACCGCTGGTTCGGCAAGGGCCGCCGCGGCGACGACAGCGACGAGCACATGGGCGTGTTCTACGACAGCCGCGCGTTGTCGGTGGTGGAATCGGGCGACTTCTGGCTGTCGGAAACGCCACAGGTCCCCGGCAGCAGCAGTTGGAACACCGACCTGCCGCGCATGGTGACCTGGGCCCTGTTCGAGCGTCGCAGCGACAAGCGCCGCTTCTATCTGCTCAACACGCACTTCGCCCACCGCGACCAGGACGAGGCCGCCCGAGAGCACAGCGCGCGCCTGATCCTGTCGCGCATCGCGGCGCTGCCGGCAAACATTCCGGTGGTGCTGACCGGCGACTTCAACAGCGATCCTGACCAGGGCACCTACCCCATCCTCACCGCCTCGCTTGGCGATGCACGCGCCCGCGTCTCCGAACCGCAAGGCCCGGAAAAAACCTTCCAGGACTTCACCACGCAGCCGACCCGTCGTATCGACTGGATCCTGTTCCGCGGCCTGACACCGACACGCTTTTCCACGCTGGATCAGCGTCCCGGCGGTGTATTGCCGTCCGACCACTATCCGGTGCTGGCCGAATTCGCCTGGCCGCGTTGATCGCGCCAGCGACGTGACGCTGTCACGATGCCGGCCGCTCTGACGCTACGCAGCTCAGTCGTGTTGCAGCCAATCCACTAGCGCTTGCAGCATGGTCGACGGCGCAGGCTCGCAACGCAGCACGATCGAAAGTTGCCGCGGTGCCCAGGCTGCATCCAGGGGCACCGTGGCCAGTTGATCGCGCACGCATGAGCGCTGCACTGCGGCGTGCGGGAGAATCGCCACGCCCATGCCTTGTGCGAGCATGCGGCACAACACGTCGATGCCTTGTACCTTTGCACGCATGCGCACCTGCACGCCGGCGCGGTTCATGTGCACGCGCAGATGCCGTTGCAAGGCGCTGTCGCCGGCCAGCCCCAGCGTGTCCATTCCCGCGAGCTCGCTCAATTGCAGCGTCGCGGCGCCGGCCAGTGGATGCGCTGCAGCCATCACCAGCACCAGTCGATCCTCACGGAACGGCAGCACCTGCAGCCCACTGAGATCGGCATGACCCGCGACCACGGCGATGTCGGCGCGTTCCTCGCGCACCGCATCGGCAGCTTCGTCGCTGCCCTGCTCGGTCAATGCCAGATCCAGCTGCGGATGTGCGATGAGAAAATCCGCCAACCGTTCGGGCAACCATGCCGACAGCGCCGCGGTATTGGCCGCCAGCCGCAGCGTCACCTGGCCACCGCCACCGTAGCCGCCCAGCTCCAGCTGCAGCGCCTCGGCCTGCCGCTGCAATTGCCGTGCGTGCCGCAGCAACACGCCGCCGGCCGGAGTCAGACTGACGCCGCGGCGCCCGCGTTCCAGCAGTACGGCGCCCACCTGCAGCTCCAGCGCACGAATCCGCGCACTGGCAGCGGCCAGCGACAACGCCGCGCGTTGTGCACCGGCAGTAATGCTGCCGGTCTCGACCACTGCGATGAACAACCGTAAATCGACAAATTCCAGATGCATGAGCACTCCACAAGCACGTGCAGTCATCGACATGCGCTCGCCACCGACAGGACAGGCCAGCCAAGCCAGGGGCCTCTGCACGCGCGGCGTCCCGCCTTAGCCTTCGGCGCTGCCGAAGCCTGCATCAAACAATCACGCATTGTCCGCCCCGGAGCAAGCCCGGATCCTTGGCTGCATGGAGACATTGCACACCCACTGGTATCTGATCGCAGGCGTGTTTTTGCTGGCAGGCTGGGTCAAGGGCGTGGCCGGGATGGGCTTGCCGACCGTTGCGATGGGGCTGCTGGGTCTGTGGCTGACGCCTGCCGAGGCAGCGACCTTACTGGTTCTGCCTTCGCTTGTGACGAATGTGCAGCAAGCCTGGGGGCCGGACACCGCGACCCTGTTGCGACGTCTGTGGCCATTGCTGGCCACCGTGACGCTGGGCACCTGGCTAAGTGCTGGGGTGCTGACAGGCGCCGACCCCAGCCTGGTCCGCGCCGGGTTGGGCGCGCTGCTGGCGCTGTACGCCTTGCTTGGGCTGGCTCGTCGGCACTGGACGATGCAGGCACGTCACGAACCGTGGGCAGGGCCACTGGCCGGGCTGGCCACCGGTCTGTTGAGTGGCGCCACCGGCGTGTTCGTGCTGCCATCACTGCCCTACCTCACCGCCCTGCAACTACCGCGCGAGCTGTTGATCCGCTCCCTGGGCTGGTGTTTCGGCGTGGCGACGCTGGCGCTGGCCAGTGCACTGGCCTGGCACGGCGCACTACCCCGCGCGGCGATCGCTCCGTCGTTGTGGGCACTGCTACCTACCGCCATCGGCATGTGGCTGGGCGCCTGGGTGCGCAACCGCATTTCTGCCGAGACGTTTCGACGTTTCTTTTTCACCACCTTGCTGGTGCTCGGTCTGCAAGGTGTCTGGCAGGCACTGGCGTAAGCACAACGGGCGTCGCACGACACGCAGGCACGGCAGCCGGCAATCGATCGTCAGTCAAATCCGCTCGCGACGTCGTGCCAGACATGAAAGGGTCGGCCAATAAAAACGCCACCGCGATGCGGTGGCGTTTCTTGTATTTAACGCTGATGTCGTCGCCAGCTGTTCGACGAACGATCAGTCGGCCCAACGTCCCGGCGCGGTCGACTGCGGCAGCACCTGCGCCGACAGCGGCTGGTCCTGCGACAGCAGGCCCAGCGCATCGGCGAGGATGGCGGCCGATTCGTGCAGCAACGGATCCGGGCGCTTTTCTGCGGCCTTCTCACGCGCGGTGTCCTTGACGATATCGCGCTCGTTGCCGGTCAGGCCGTCATCGCTGTCTTCGGCAAGCGGGTCCAGCGGCAGGCCCAGCTGCTTGCGCACCTGCTGGCGATCCTTGCGCTGCTGATCCTGCTTCTGACGCTCGGCAACGCGCTCGGCTTCGTTCAACGAGATGTACTTCTTGGCCTTCTCATCGCGGAACTGCTTGACGTCCTCTTCCCACCACTGGAATTCCTTGTCGGTGGCGATACGCGCGGTGTGCAGGCCCTGCAATTTGGGCAGCAGTGGCGCGAAGTTGCCGTACTGGGTGTGCGGTGCGGCGGCGATGCGCGTCCACGGCAACGCGTTGTCGTAGGTGCTCTCGCCGAACTCGGTGGCATCCACGCTGGCCGGGAATGCGATGTCCGGCACTACGCCCTTGTGCTGGGTGCTGGAGCCGCTGACCCGGAAGAACTGCGCGATCGTCAGCTTGACCTGCCCGTAGCGCTGGCCTTCCGCCGCCGGCCAGCGGTCCAGGTCGACGATGTTCTGCACCGTGCCCTTGCCGAAGCTGGTTTCACCGATCACCAGGCCGCGGCCATAGTCCTGGATGGCACCGGCAAAGATCTCCGAGGCGGATGCCGAGCCGCGGTTGATCAGCACGCCCAGCGGACCATCCCAGGCCACCTTGGGATTGCTGTCGCCATTGACGGTGACCCGGCCGCCGGATTCGCGCACCTGCACCACCGGGCCCTGCTCGATGAACAGGCCGGTGAGCTCGATCGCCTCGTCCAGCGAACCGCCGCCGTTGTTGCGCAGGTCCAGCACCACGCCGTCGACCTTGTCGGTCTTGAAGCCGGCCAGCAGCTTGGCGACGTCGCGCGTTGCCGAGGCATAGTCGGTCGCGTTACGACGACGGCCTTCGAAATCCTGATAGAAGCCCGGCAGCTTGATGATGCCGATGCGGCGCTCCGGCTCGCTGCCCTTGGCCGGCAGGGTGATGGTCTCGCCCTTGGCGGCCTGCTCGGCCAGGCGCACCTTCTGCCGGGTCAGCGTCACGGTGCGGTGCTTGCCGTCGATGCCCGATTCGGCCGGGATGTATTCCAGGCGCACCTGGGTGTCCTTGCTGCCGCGGATCTTGGCGACCACGTCGTCGATGCGCCAGCCGATCACATCCTCGATCGCGCCGTTCTTGGCCTGGCCCACGCCGACGATGCGATCGCCCGGCTTGAGCGTGCCATCCACCGCCGCCGGACCGCCCGGGATGACCTCGCGGATCACCACCATGTCGTCCTGCTTCTGCAGCTGCGCACCGATACCTTCCAACGACAGCGACATCTGCTGATTGAAGTTTTCGGCCGTGCGCGGCGTGAAGTAGTCGGTATGCGGATCGACTGCGTTGGTGTAGGCGTTGACGAAGAACTGGAACACGTCCTCGGCCTTCAACTCGTTGACCGAATCAGCCAGCGCCGCATAGCGCTTGTCCAACGTCTTGCGGATGTCTTCGGGCTTCTTGCCGGCCAGCTTCAGGCGCAGCCAGTCGTTCATCACCGACTGGCGCCACAGCACGTCCAGCTGCTTGTCGTCGGCAGCCCACGGCACGTCCTTGCGGTCGTACTCGAACTTGTCGCTGCCGGTGAAATCGAAGTCCTGCTTGAGCAGGTCGCGCGCGTACTTGACGCGCTGGTCGACGCGCTTCTTGTAGACCGAGAACACCTGGAACGCCGGATCCAGCTTGCCGCCGCGCAGCGCGTCGCCCACGCCTGCTTCCAGCGGTGCGAATCCGGTGATGTCGGTCTGGGTAAAGAACTGTTTGCTGCCGTCCAGGGTTTCCAGATAGCGCTTGAACACGTCCTTGGTCATGGCCTCGTCCAGCGTGCGCGGACGGTAGGCATAGCGGCTGTCGGAGAGCAGGCCATAGACCAGCTTGGTCGCTGTGGCCTGGTCGGGCGTGGCTGCCGCCGGCAACGCCGTGTCGGCGCGTGCGAGCAATGCCATCGGAGTGGTCAACACCAGCGCCAGCAGGCCGGCCTTCATGGACGCAGAAACGTTGTAGGTCATCGAATGGCTCTCGGCACAGGGCCGACGAAAGAAAGGCGGTGAACGGATCAGACAGCATGACAGTGCCGAAAGTTGCTGGCGTTGTCATCCGCTGGCTGAATCAGCCTAGCGCCGGGCCTGTAGCGGATTGTGAACGCGACCGTACCCTGCAAGCCGAGAGCAGCGGCCGGAGACGACACGACCCCGCGGTGTGCGGGGTCGTGTGGGTCGTTCTAGCTCGAAATCAACGGAGCTACTCGCGGGCGGTCGCGGGCAGTTCGCGACGACATGCACTCGGCATGCGGCCGGATGCGGCATCAGATGACGCCGGCACTGGCGGCCGCGCCCGCCTGAGCGTGGGCGCAGGCGTGATCGGCTGGCTTAAGCAGCGACGCCCGCGCCGGCGGCCTGACGATCGGCGTGATACGAGGAGCGCACCATCGGCCCGGAAGCGACGTGGCTGAAGCCCAGCGCATTGCCGTAGTCCTCCAGCGCCTTGTATTCCTCCGGCGTCCAGTAGCGCATCACCGGATGATGGTGCGGCGTCGGCTGCAGATACTGGCCGATGGTGATCATGTCCACATCGTGCGCGCGCAGGTCGCGCAAGGTGGCCTGCACCTGCTCCATCGTCTCGCCCAGGCCGAGCATGATGCCGGACTTGGTGGCGATGGACGGATGCTGCGCCTTGAAGCGCTGCAGCAGGGTCAGCGACCACTGGTAGTCGGCACCCGGACGCACGTTCGGGTACAGATCCGGCACGGTTTCGATGTTGTGGTTGAACACGTCCGGCGGGCTGAGCGCCAGGATCTCCAGCGCGCGGTCCATGCGGCCCTTGCCGCGGAAGTCCGGGGTCAGGATCTCGATACGGGTCTTGGGTGAGCTGACCCGGATGGCCGAAATGCAGTCGACGAAATGCTGGGCACCGCCGTCGCGTAGGTCGTCGCGGTCCACGCTGGTCACCACCACATACTTCAGGCCCATGTCGGCCACGGTGGTGGCCAGGCTGGCCGGCTCGTTTGCATCCGGTGGCTTGGGCCGGCCATGCGCCACATCGCAGAACGAGCAGCGCCGCGTGCAGACCTCGCCCAGGATCATGAAGGTGGCGGTGCCGTGGCTGAAGCACTCGTGGATGTTCGGGCAGCTGGCTTCCTCGCAGACCGTGACCAGGCGGTTTTCGCGCAGCTTGGCCTTGAGGTTCTGCACTGCATTGCCGGACGGAATCCGCACCCGGATCCACGACGGCTTGCGCAACACCGGCGCATCGACGAACTGCACCGGCGAGCGGTTGATCTTGTCGCCACCGATCTGCTTGACGCCGGTCTGCAGCGGCGCAGGTGCGGCGGTGTCGCCGGAGACGACCTGCAAGGGGATGGAACGGGCGATAGGCTGGGTCATGGCAGTAACGGGCGCTCAGGCCGGAAGCGAAAGGTCGGGCAACGCGGAGACAGGCTGCAAAACGAGACCGAACTGGCGCGCCAGCTGATCGAGCAGCACCGCCTTGACGGCGTCCATCCCGGAGGGGCCGCCCAAGTCTAGCACCGAGGTCACCTGCAGGCCCTGATAGCCACAGGGGTTGATGCGGTGGAACGGCTCCAGGTCCATCGCCACGTTGAACGACAGGCCGTGGAAGGTGCAGCCGCGCCGCACCCGGATCCCGAGCGCGGCGATCTTGGCCCCGCCCACGTACACGCCCGGCGCGCCCTCGCGGCGCTCGGCGACGATATTCCACTCGTCCAGCGTGTCGATCAGCGCCTGCTCGATCCTGCACACGTAATCGCGCACGCCGATCTTGAGCCGCCGCAGGTCCAGCAGCGGATACACCACCAGCTGGCCGGGGCCGTGATAGGTCACCTGGCCACCGCGATCGACCTGCAGCACCGGAATTTCGCCCGGCGCCAGCACATGCTCGGGCTTGCCGGCCTGGCCCAGCGTAAACACCGGCGCATGCTCGACCACCCACACTTCGTCGGCCGTGGCCTCATCACGCGCATCGGTGAAACGCTGCATCGCACGCCACACTGGCGCGTAGGCCTGTCGGCCGAGATCGCGCAACTGCGCCGGCAGGACGGGAACAGGGCTTTCCGCCGCCTGGACCGCTACAGCGTCCACTTCACTTCCGGGTGGTCGCGCAGCGCCTGGTGCGCAGCGTCGAACTGCTCGCGGCTCTCGGCGCGGAAGCCGATCTTGACCGAGACATATTTGCCGCTGGACGAATGCTTCCAACTGATGCTTTCCTCCAGCAGCTCTACACCGGTGGCGGCGAGCAGGCGCGGAAGTTCGCTTTCCAGCCCGCGTTCGGCCGCGCCCATGGCGCTGAGCTCGAAGGTACCGGGAAACTGGAAGCCGTGATCGGGGTTGTCGGTGCTGATTTCCATCCACCCATTATCGGGACGATGCCAGACAAACCCAAGCCCGCACTGGCCGAACGGATGAGCGGGTCACGGCCGGGGAGCCGGGCGGGCCGCCTCCAACTTTCAGCAAGAATCTGTCATTACAGTCCCGGACCAAACACAGCTACGTGCCGGTGATGGTTCTACACGGCGGGGCGCCGGCAGAAAATGCCTTTTGCTGCTGCGCACATTCACGCGGCGCAGCAGCGGCCGCAGGCACCTTTGCTGAACATCGCCCCTCCTTACCTTTCCAGGCCCTCCATGCTTCGACCGCGCGCCTTGTCCGCTGCCCTGCTGCTCTCTCTTTCCGCACTGTCGATGCCGGCCGTGGCTGCCGACCAGTGCGATTCCAGCAGAATGAGCCGGACGCCGCCGGCGGTGAACTTCCGGGTCGACAACGACCTGTTCGGCGGAGAGGACCAGGACCAGGGCTATTCCAACGGCGCGGTGCTGACGCTGGTGTCGCCCAATCTGGTCGACTACACCGACGACCCCTGCCTGCCGCGCACTGCGCGCTGGGTCAACGGCTATCTGGAGCGTCTGCATCCGGGCGAGTTCGACCAGCAGAACATGGTGTTCTCGATCGGCCAGGCGATTTTCACTCCCACCGATCCCACCCGCCGCGATGTGATCCCGGACGATCGCCCGTATGCGGGCATCCTGCTGGCGAGCTTCGGCTACAACGCGCGTAACGATGCGCATCTGCGCACCACCCAGCTGCAGGTCGGCGTGGTCGGCCCGTGGGCATTTGCGCAGGAAGCGCAGGATGCGATCCACGATGTGCTGGGCGACGAAAAATTCCAGGGCTGGGACAACCAGCTGCACAACGAGCCGCTGATCAACCTGGTGCACGAGCGCATGCGCCGCTGGCCGGGCGACGCGGCAGTCAATGCGGACGGCTTCGGCTGGGATTTCATCTCGCATTGGGGCGGCGCGGTCGGCAACATGGCCACGCATCTGAATGCCGGTGGCGAGGTGCGCTTCGGCTGGAAGCTGCCGGACGACTTCGGCAGCACCCCGACCCGCCCGGCCGGCGAGAACACCGCCCCCAGCCGGCTCGGACGCGCCAGCGGCTGGTCGGGCCATCTGTTCCTGACCACCGATGCGCGCTGGGTGCTGCGCGACATCACCCTGGACGGCAACACCTTCCGCAACAGCCACAGCGTGGACAAGCGCCCGTTCGTGGGCGATGTCGGCTACGGCCTGGCGGTGATGTACGGCCGCTGGAAGTTCGCCATCGCCCGCTACCACCGCACCCGCGAATTCGACACCCAGCGCGAAACGCCGGTGTATGGCAGTTTCACGATCAGTCGGATGCTTTGAGGGCTGAGATTGGGGAGTCAGGATTGGGGATTCGCAAGAGCGGGCTGCTGGTGCTTCGCTGCTGCTCTCGCCTTTGCCAATCCCGAATCTCCAATCCCCAATCCCCGCAAAGAAAAAGCCGGCTTTCGCCGGCTTTTTCTTTGGATCACTCCGATTCCCACCACATCCAGAACGCATCCCAGAGGCGCTTGAAGAATCCGCCCTCCTCGACTGCGTTGATGGCGACCAGCGGGGCCTGGGCGATGATCTTGCCGTCCAGGCTGACCTTGACGGTGCCGATCTGCTGGCCCTGCTTGATCGGGGCCTGCAGGTTCTTGGCCACTTCCATGCTGGGCTTGAGGTCGTTGTAGCGGCCGCGCTGCAGGCTGACCAGCAGTGGCTGGGCCACGCCGAGCTGCACTTCGTCCTGCTGGCCCTTCCAGACCTTCTGCTTGGTCACGACCTTGCCGGGCGCGTACAGGCTGTGGGTTTCGAAGAAGCGGAAGCCCCAGTTGAGCAGGGCCAGGCTGTCGTCGGCGCGCTGGCGCTCGGACGAATCGCCCATCACCACCGCCACCAGGCGCTGGTCGCCGCGCTTGGCCGAGCTCAGCAGGCAGTAGCCGGCCTCGGAGGTGTGGCCGGTCTTGATGCCGTCCACCGCCGGGTCGCGCCACAACAGCAGGTTGCGGTTGTTCTGCTTGATGCTGCCGACCTGGAATTCCTTGATCTTGTTGTAGGCATAGGTCTCCGGGTAATCGCGCACCATCGCGCGGCCCAGCATCGCCAGGTCGTAGGCGGTGGAATGGTGACCTTCGGCGCTGAGGCCGTGCGCGTTGACGAAGTAGGAGTCCTTCATGCCGATCTTGGCGGCGTAGCTGTTCATCAGCGAGGCGAAGGCTTCTTCGCTGCCGGCGACATGCTCGGCCAGGGCGATCGCGGCATCGTTGCCGGACTGGATCGCCATGCCCTTTTCCATGTCTTCCAGACGCGCGGTCTGGTTGACCGGGAAGCCGCTGTAGCTGCCGTCGGTGCCGGCACCACCCTCGCGCCAGGCGCGCTCGCTCATCATGACCTGGTCGTCGCGCTTGACCTTGCCATTCTTGATTTCGGCCGCGACCACGTAGGACGTCATCACCTTGGTGATGCTGGCCGGCGCCAGCTGCTGGTGGATGTTTTCACCGGCCAGCACCTGCCCGGTGGCGTAATCCATCAGGATCCAGGACTTGGACACCGCCGGCGCGGGTGCGGGCGGAACCGGGACGGCGGCCGGCGCAGCGGCAACGGCAGGCGTCGGCTGCGGCGCAGGGGTCTGCGCGCAGACCAGGCCAAAGGCGAACGTGGCCACCGCAGCGGCGGCGAAGCGGAATTTCATTGAAGAACGACTCCTGACGGGCCCGAAGGCTGGGTAATGCGAAATTGTAAGGCGCCACGGCGATCAGGGCGACGCACGCGATGCTGCGCGCGCCTGCGCAGTTCAGCGATGGGGGCAGACGACGCGCCGAACGTGGCTGACGCACTGGGCGATCGAGCAAGCTGCATGGGGCGCGTCGTGATTTCGGCTGCCCGACGCTAGCTGTCGATAGCGGGCGCCGGCCTACCCACCGACGCCTTGGCTGCCGGATCGATCGTGGCTAGTTGGCGACGATCTGCGGGCGCCCGAAGCCCAGGCCGGCGATGCGCTGCGCGATTTCCGAGGCATTGGCGTGATCGCGCGCATTGACGCGCAGCCGCCACAAGGTGCGACCGCCGCTGACGATGTCGCTGACGCTGGCACCGGCGATCCCGGCCGAGGCAAGCTGCGACAGCGCGCGGTTGGCGTTCTCGCGGCTGGCGAAACTGGCCACCTGCAACAGGATGTCGCCCAGTGCCGCCTCGGCCACGCTCGGCGCCTTGACCGGTACCGGTTCGCTCCTGAGCGGACGTGCCGGCGCGCTGTCGGCGGGCTTGATCGCCGCCACCGCGACCGGGGCGGCTGGCGCCACCGCGACCGGGGCAGCCGAGGCAGGCCGCGGCGCGGCGGCAGCCGGCTTGCCGGTGGCCACGCGCACGCCTTGCGACTTCATCCAGGCATCGAAGTTGTCGGCGTTGCCGGGCTGGCGCGAATCGGCCACGCGGTAGCGCCAACGCTCGCCCTCAGGAATCGCAGCGGCCCCTGCACTGCCCGCCCCTGCGGCGGCCACCGGAGCGGCGGCACTGGCGGCCACTGCGCGCGGGGCGGCGGCCGGCACGGTGCGGGTGGGCAGGCGCTGCACCAACCCATCGATCTGACTGGCACTGGCGGCCGGCCGTGCGGCGGCCACCGCAGTGCTGACCGGCGCGCGGCCGTTGCGGCGCTTGGCCAGCAGATTGCCGTTGTCGGCTTCGGTCAGGCCGCGTACCTCGACGTTGCCGGTGCCCTTGCCGGTGATGCCCAGTTTGACCGCAGCGGCGTAGCTCAGATCGATCACGCGGCCATCGTGGAACGGGCCGCGGTCGTTGACGCGCACCACCACCGAGTCGCCGGTGTCGGTGTTGGTCACCAGGGCGAAGCTGGGCAACGGCAAGGTCTTGTGGGCGGCAGTGAAGGCGTACATGTCGTAGACCTCCTTGTTGGAGGTCAGCCGGCCGTGGAATTTGCTGCCGTAATACGAGGCGGTCCCGCGTTCGACATAGTCGCCGGGGTTGTCCATCACCACGTAGCGTTTGCCCAGCACCTCATACGGCGAGCGGTTGCCCACCGCCGAGCGCGGCTCGTTGGTGACCAGCGGTTCGGGGATGCAGGCCACGTTGGGCACGTGGTCCGGCGTGGTGTCCTTGACGCCGGGCTTGTACAGGCCGCCGGCGGTGTAGTCGCCGCGCGTGGACGGGTCTTCCTTGGCGGGTGCGTAGGGCGAGGTCGAGGGGCAACCGGTGGCCACATACGCCGGCCCCTTGCCGTCGACCTTGACGCCCTTGATCGCGCCGCTGCCGCCGGTGCCGGCGCTTTTCTTCGGTGCACTGCTACAGGCCGCCAGGCCGAGCATCAGCGCCATCGGGATCAGCCACTTGGGGCCTGTCGTGCTGTTCATGCCGGGGGTAACTCCTTGCCGGCGATGGCCTCGGACAGCTGGAACACGGCCATCGCGTACATCTTGGAAATGTTGTAACGGGTGATCGCGTAGAAATTCTGGAAGCCCAGCCAGTACTGCTTGCCGTTGGCATCGTCCAGGGTGATCGGGGTGGCGATGCTGCCGGCCACCACCGGCGCATTCGGGTGATAGCCGCGCGCAGACAGGTCGGCCAGCGTGTACACCGGCGACCAGTCGGTGGGATTGAATTCCTCGTGGCCGGCGGCCAGCGTGGCCGGCACCGCGACCTGGCCACCGCGCACCCAACCGCCCTTCTTGACGAAGTAGTTGGCGACCGAGGCAAACACGTCGTTGTGGTCGGTGAACAGGTTGCGCTTGCCGTCGGCATCGCCGTCGACGGCGAACTGGCGGTAGCTGGACGGCATGAACTGGCCCATGCCCATCGCGCCGGCATAGCTGCCGATCAGCGTGGTGACATCGAGCTGCTCTTCCTTGCCAAGCGCGAACAGCTGGCCAAGTTCATCGCGGAAGAACAGCTCGCGACGCACTTCGCGTTCGAGCTTGGCCGGGTCGCCGCTGCGCGGGTAGCGAAACGCCAGCGTGTACAGCGCGTCCAGCACGCGGTACTTGCCGGCATTGCTGCCGTAACTGGTCTCTACCCCAATGATGGCCACGATCACCTGCGCCGGCACGCCGGTGGCCGCTTCGACCTTGCTCAGCTCAGCACGATGCTCGGCCAGGAACTTGCGGCCGCCATCGATCCGCGCCTGGGTGATGAACATCGGGCGGTATTCGTTCCACGGTTTGACCCGCTCGGCCGGGCGCGACATCGCGGTGACGATGGCGTCCTTGAATTGCGCCTGCGCCAGCACTGCTTCGATCTGTGCGGCGTCAATGCCGTACTTGGCGGCGGTGTCGCGCACGAAGTTGGCGCGGGCGATCTCGAACGGCACCGGGGTCAGGTCCACCGGCGGCAGCGCGGGCGCTTCGGCGGCGGCACTGACGGGCGCGACCGGGGCGCTCGGCGGCTTGGCCGGGGGCGCGCTGGCGGCCGGCGGCGGGGTCGGAGGGCTGGGCTGAGTCGCGCAGGCGACAAGGCCGAGGGTGAGCAGGCAGGTCAGAGTGCGTCGAATCATCGGCTGAGGGTAACAGAGAACAGATGAACTTCTGGCAATAAGACCATGAAAGGAAAGAGCTTTAGCTTGCCGCTCTGAGCGGCGGGGATTTGGGAGGGGGATTGGGGATTGGTTTGGGTGCTGCCCGGGAATGGGGAATGGGGAATGGGGAATGGGGAATGGGGAATGGGGATTCGGGATTCGGGATTCGGGATTCGGGAATTGTGGGGTGCGGGGTGCGGGGGTGCGGGGGTGCGCGTGTGCCGACCGGGGTTGTCTGGTGGACCGGGCCAGAGGCTGGCGAGGCTTTGCGTTTGGCGGCATGCCGTGGGCCTGCTTCTGGCCTCTTCATCTGACCGCATGAGTGGCAGGTTTTGCTTCCTTTGATGTCACTCAGGCCATCGGGCGCGGCCGGGTGGCCGCGCCTGGTCGATCACAGGGCCGGGAAGCGTGGCGCAGTCGAGCAGGTGGGTACGCTGCCGCCAAGTTGCACGCTGGACGTGGTGACGTTGCTGCCGGTCGGGGTGAGCGCGCTGTTGCTCAGCCCGATCTGCGCATCGCTGGCGGAGACCGCGGTATTGCCGGTGGCCACATTGGCCAGCGTCAGGTCCAGCGGCGTCTGCGCATCGAAGCCTTTCAGGATCCAGCCCTTGCCCTTGAGGCCGACATCGCCGGTGGTACGCAGGCCGTTGACGACGATCCCGGCGAAACTGGGCTTGGTGCCGCTACCGCCCACCGAATAGAACGGGTTGATCACCAGCGGGCTGGTCACCCCGTACAGGCAGGTATTGCGATAGGTGACCAGGCTGACCGGGCCGCCCTTGGCGAGGCTGGTCTTGATGCGCAGCCCGGTGTTGTCGGTACTGCGGTTGCCGGCATCGTCGGTGGCGGTGATGGCGTTGTTGTCGACCAGCACGTTGTTGACCCCGGACATCACCTCGCTGCCGATCGAGATGCCGTGGGTGCCGTAGCAGCGGTTGTCGCGCACGCTGATGTTGCCGGACCTGGACGCAATGGTCTTGATCGCCACGCAGTCGTCGCCGCCCATTACATCGTTGTCGACCAGGCTGGCGTTGACCACGCTGTCCAGGTCCAGGCCATCGGTGTTGGGGCTGGTCGCCGGCGATTTCACCCGCACGCCCCAGATGGTCAGGCCATCGACGATATGGGCGAAGAAATGGAAGTACGCCGCATTGATCAGATTGATGTTGTAGAGGGTGAACGTGTTGGAGTTCTGCACCTTGATCAGGTCCGGGCTGTTCTGCACCTGGCCGGCAGCCTTGGCGTTTTCGCCGAACTCCCACCAGGTGGTGCTCTTGCCGAGCATGGGCAGATCGCCGCGCCCGTCGATCGTGCCCTGACGCCCGCCGGTGCGTACGCCCATCACGCCCGACCTGGTGCCCTTGACGCTGATCAGCGGCAGGCAGCCGCCGCTCTTGGCGCCTGCGACACCGCAACCGCTGCCGTAGTCGGCCGGATTGCGCGAGCCGTACAGGGTCACGCCCTGATCGACGACCAGGGTGACGCCGGTGGGAATGGTCAGCGGGCCGCTGAGAAACGCGTTGCCGGTGCCGGCCTTGAGCAGCACGCTGCCGTTCTTGCCGGTGCAGGCAGTCAGCGCGGCCTGGATGGCTTTGGTGTCGGGCGGTGCGCTTTCCAGCGCGGCGTCGAACAGCCGCCCGCTTGGCGTATGGCTGGCGCTCACCGGCTGGCAGGTGGCGGGAATCGCCGGCTCGGAGACCGCGCGCGTATCGCCGGTGGCAAGGTTGATGGCGCCGGCGTGAGCGGCGAACGTAAGACAGACACTGCCGATCGCGGCGGTTGGCAGTTTCATGGAAGAGCTCACCTGGAAGAGGAATGGCGCGTGCCTGCAGCTGCAACGCGACCCGGCCGCGCGCAGGACGGCGGCGCATCGGACTCTACGGAGCGACGCGCCCATTCACAGAAGGCGAGCGAACCCGATACCGCATGCGCGAAGCGGCCCCGTGCCGGGAGGTCCTCATTGCAACGCAGCGCGCAGAACCGCGCGCGCCTTGCGCAGCGTCAGCTGCGTGTCATGCCCCCTGTCGCCAGCGGCATAGTCCGCCTGGCCAGGTGCGATTGGTTCTTTCGACATGGGTGAGTGCCTGTCAGCGTCGGCTGCAGAACGCGCCGGCTCAGTAGCCGTGCACCGGGCGGTGCGCCTTGACCGCCATCACCAGGCCCAGCCCGGCCAGCAGCGACACCGCCGAGGTACCGCCATAACTCATCAGCGGCATCGGCACGCCCACCACCGGCAGCAGCCCGGAAATCATGCCGCCATTGACCAGCACGTAGACGAAGAAGGCCAGGCCGGTGGCACCGGCGACCAGGCGCGAATAGGTGTCGCGCGCCTGCGCGGCGATCCACAGGCAGCGCGCGATCACGATCAGGTACAGGCTGAGCACGGTCGCCACGCCGATCCAGCCGAACTCCTCGCTGAGCACCGAGAACGCAAAGTCGGTGGTCTGTTCGGGAATGAAGTTCAGATGCGACTGCGAACCCAGCCCCCAGCCCTTGCCGTCGAAACCGCCCGAGCCGATCGCAATCTTGGACTGGATGATGTTCCAGCCGGCGCCCAGCGCATCGTTTTCCGGGTTGAGAAACATCATGATGCGATCCTTCTGGTACGGCCGCAGCAGCCAGAACCAGGCCACCGGCGCGGCCGCCGAGACGCCGCCCACACCCACCGCCACCCACCACCACGGCAGGCCGGCCAGCAGCAGCACGAACACGCCGCTGGCGGCGATCAGCACGCCGGTGCCGAAGTCCGGCTGCAGCATGATCAGGGCGGTCGGCACGCCGATGATCACGCCGGTCACCAGCACGGTGGAGATGCGCGGCGGCAACGGCATGCGGTGCAGATACCAGGCCGCCATCATCGGCAGGCTGATCTTGAGCAGTTCGGCCGGCTGCAGGTAGAACAGTTTCAGGTCCAGCCACTGGCGTCCGTACTTGCCGGTGCCCAGCGCGAACACCGCCAGCAGCGGCAGCATCGACAGGCCGTACACCCACGGCGTCCAGGCGCGCAGGCGCAGCACCGACATGCGCGAAATGCCCCACATCGCAGCCAGGCCGATGACGAAGCGCACGGCTTGCGCCATCACCAGATGATCGCCGTTGGCGGCGCCGCCCGCGCTCTTGAGCACCGACAGGCCGATCACCATCAGCGCACCCAGCGCCAGGCACAGCACCCAGTCCAGGCTGCGCGTGAAACGCGCAACCATGTCCACCAGCCAGCGCAGGATGTCACTCAATGGTCGGTCTCCTGGACCGCATCGGGCACATCCGGCACCACGGGCTGCGCCGGCGTGTTGGGGTCCAACGCCACCGCGGTCTGGCCGATCACCACCGGCAGCTCGTCCAGCGTGGCCGCGGCCGCATCGCCGGCCTGGCGCGCATCGGTGGCGCCGGCTTCGAACTGGTTGACGCCCACCGCGGTCATGCCGAGCTCGCTGTCCAGCGGCTCCAGCCCGGCGGGCAGCTTGCCGAGCAGCCAGGCGTCGAAGATCTTGCGTGCGATCGGCGCTGCCGAGCTGGTACCGAAACCACCGCCCTCCACCGCCACCGCCACTGCGATGACCGGGTTGTCGGCCGGCGCGAAGCCAACGAACAGGCCACGGTGGCGCAGGTGCAGCGGCAGGCTGCGCGGGTCCACCGCGGCCACGCCCTTGCGGCTGACCACCTGCGCGGTGCCGGTCTTGCCGGCCATCTGATACGGCGCGCCCGGCGTGATCGCATAGCCGGTGCCGCCGGGGCGCATGGTGTCCATCATGCCTTCGCGCACCACCTGCAGATGCGCCGCGCTCGGGCTGATCGGCTTGCCCGGCGGCTGGATCATCGGCTGCCAGGGGTGATCGAAGCCAGTGCGCTGCTCCAGCACCAGGTGCGGGCGCAGCAGCAGCCCGCTGGCGATCGCCGACACCCCGCGCACCAGTTGCAGCGGGGTCACCTTCCAGTCGCCCTGGCCGATGGCGATGTTGACGGTGTCGCCGGGATACCAGCGCTCCTTGCGGGTTTTGTACTTGTAGGCCGGCGATGGCAGGATGCCGCCGATCTCGCCGAGCAGGTCCACCCCGGTCGGCTGGCCGAAGCCGTACTCGCCCAGGTAGTGGTCGAAGCGCTCGATGCCCATGTCCACCGCGAGCCGGTAGTAATAGGTATTGACCGACTGGGCGATGGACTTGCGCAGATCGGTCCAGCCATGGCCGCCGCGGTGCGAATCGCCCCAGCCGCGGCTGACCCCGGGCAGGTAGAACATGCCGGTGGACAACACCCGGTCTTCCGGCCGGCGCAGGCCGCTGTCCAGGCCGGCCAGCGCGATCAGCGGCTTGAGCGTAGAGCCCGGCGCCACGCCGCCCAGCACCAGCCGGTTGAACTGCGGCCGCGACGGGTTGTCGTTGAGCATCTTGAAGTCGGTATGCGAGATGCCGTTGACGAACAGGTTGGGGTCGTAGCTGGGCAGGCTGACCATGCCCAGGATCTCGCCGGTGCGCGGGTCCATCGCGATCGCCGCGCCTTCGTGCTCGCCGAACGCGGCCACCATCGCGCGCTGCAGGTCGGCATCCACCGACAGCCGCAGGTCCGCGCCCGACTGCGGCGCGACCCGGCCAACGGTGCGGATCGCCCGCCCCTGCACGTTGGTTTCGACCTGCTCGTAACCGACCTGGCCGCGCAGGTCCTGCTCGTAGTAGCGCTCCAGCCCGGACTTGCCCATGTGGGTGAGCGCGGCATTGCCCTCGCCCAGCACCGCCAGGTCCTTCTCGTCGATGCGGCCGACGTAGCCGATGATGTGCGCGAACAGCGGCCCGTACGGGTAGCGCCGGGTCAGGTAGGGCTCCAGCTCCACGCCGGGGAAGCGCCAGCGCTCCACCGCAAAGCGCGCCATTTCCTCATCGCTCATGCGCAGCTTGAGGGTGACCGGCAGGAAGCTGCGGCGCGCGCGCCGCTCGCGGTTGAAGCGCTCCAGATCCTCCGGCGCGATCGGGATCACCTTGCCCAGCGCGGCCAGCATGGCGTCCATGTCGGCGACCTTGTCCGGGGTCACGTCCAGGCGGAAGGCCGGCACGTTCTCGGCCAGCAGCCGGCCGGTGCGGTCGTAGATCATGCCGCGCCCGGGCACCACCGGCTTGGGCTTGATGCGGTTGGCTTCCGAGCGCGTGGCATAGACCTCGTGGTCGAGCACCTGCAGCTTGAAATACCAGCCGCCCAGCCCGACCAGGCAGATCACCACCATCACAAAGCCCAGCACCGCGCGCCGGCGGAACTGCTCGGCCTCCGCATGCGGGTTCTTGGGATGACGGCGCCCGTGCATGGCTTACTTCTTGCTCCGCTTGCCCAGCCGCACCGCATCCAGCAACACGAACAGCGGCGGCCACAGCGCCATGCCCAGCAGCGGCGCCCACCAGTAGCTCCACGGCAGGGTCGGCTCGCCCACCGCCAGATGCACGGCCGAGGAGACGATGCGGTCGTTGAGCAGCAGCCCGCCGATCGCCAGCGCCTGCTGCGAGACCGGGAAGAAGCGCATCCGCGCGCGGAAGCGCTGCAGGATGAAGGTCATGATCACCAGCCGCAGCGCCTGCTCGCCGAGCAGCCCGCCATACAGCAGGTCGGCCAGCACGCCGGCCACGAAGGCGATGCCCAGCCCGACCCGATCCGGCTCCTCGATCACCCAGTACGCCAGCACCAGCGCCAGCCAGTACGGACGCAGCGGCTGCACCACCACCGGCAGCGGCAGCAGGCCCAGCACCAGCGCGATGACGATGCTCGCCGGCAGGATCCAGGTGTTGCGCATGCGGGTCATTGGTCCGTCTCCTGCGGAGCCGGACGGGATTGGGGAGTGGGGATTGGGGATTGGCTGGAAGCAGCGCCCTGTGGCGGGGACGAACGGGAATCGGGATTCGGGCCGTTGGATGCAGTCGATGCGGGACGCCGGGCGGACGTGCTGGCCGGGCGGCCGGACGCTGGCGCACTGGACGGGAGCGCGCCGGGCGCGGCAGGTGTCGCTGCGGACCGTGCAGGCGCCGAGGTACCGGTGCCCGATGCTGCGGCGGCCGTCGGGCGCGCGGTATCAGTCGCTGCGCTGGAAACACCGCCCGCAGGCGTGCGCGGTGTCGCAGTCACCGGCGCGCCGGCCGCCGCCGCGACGCCGTTGCTGTTGCCGTGACCAATCCCAACTCCCGAATCCCCAATCCCGGCCCCAGGCACCACCCGCAACGGCTTGCCCGCGCGCAGCAGCAGCACATCGCGGCCGCGATCGAGCTTGGCGGCCGGGGTCAGTTCGCCGACCAGGAAGGCGTGGGTGTCGTCCGGGTGCAGTTCGGAGACCTTGCCGACCGGGAAGCCGGCCGGGAAGCGGCCACCGAGGCCGGAGGTGACGATTTCGTCGCCCACCTGCACGCCAGCGCTGAGCGGGATGTCGCGCAGTTCCAGCCGGTCGCCGCGGCCGTAGACGATCAGGCGCACGCCGTTGCGCGCCACGCTGACCGGCACCGCGTGGTCGGGGTCGGTCAGCAGCAGCACGGTCGAATGCAGCGGGGTCACTTCGATCACCTGGCCCATCAGCCCGCCGGCATCGATCACCGCCTGGCCCAGCAGCACGCCATCGCGGCTGCCGGCGTCCAACAACAGGCGCTGCCGGGTCGGGTCCAGGTCGATATCCAGGATCGGCGCCAGCTGCACGTCCAGCCCGCGGCGCTCGGCGACGTTGAGCAGTTCGCGCAGCTGCGCATTGTCCAGCGCAGCGGTCTGTAGCCGGGTCAGGCGCGCATTGGCCACCAGCAACTGATTGCGCAGGGTACGGGTTTCTTCCACCAGCTGCGCATGGGTGGCGGCGTTGTCGCGCACCTGCGAGCCGATCCGCCCCGGCAACCCGGCCACCGCCCAGATCGGCTGGATCAGCAGGTTGGCCTGCAGACGTACCTGGCTCAGCCAGCCCCCCCGGCTATCGAGCGCGATCAGCACGATCGCCAGCACCAGATAGACCAGCAGCCGCAGCGTGGAGGTGACTTCGCCCGGACGGGAGGCGACGGGAGGACCGGCGTAGGAGGGCACTGTCAGGGCCGGGATTGGGGATTCGGAATTGGGGATTCGGGGAGCGGTTGGCTGCCCCCGATACGGATGCGGCTAAAACGTGAACTCGCGGAACTGCGGAGCAGTCCTACCGGGCCGTAGGCAGGAACCGCTTTTGCGAATCCCGAATGCCGACTCCCCAATCCCGAACGCTTCACTCCGGCGCGAAGAACTCGTTGCCGTGCATGTCCACCAGCTCCAGCGCGCGACCGCCACCGCGGGCCACGCAGGTGAGCGGGTCGTCGGCGACCTGTACGTGCAGGCCGGTTTCTTCGGAGATCAGGCGGTCCAGGTCGCGCAGCAGTGCGCCGCCGCCGGTAAGCACGATGCCGCGCTCGGCCACGTCGGCACACAGTTCCGGCGGGGTCTGTTCCAGCGCCAGCTTGACCGCCGAGACGATGCCCGACAGCGGCTCGTGCAATGCCTCGAGCACTTCGTTGGAGTTGATCTTGATCATCTTCGGCACGCCTTCGGCAAGATTGCGGCCGGAGATTTCCATCTCCTGCACCTCGTCCTGCGGGTAGGCGCAGCCGATCTGCAGCTTGATGCGCTCGGCGGTGGCTTCGCCGATCAGCATGCCGTGGTTGCGGCGCACGTAGTTGGTGATCGACTCGTCGAAGCGGTCGCCGCCCACGCGCACCGACTGCGAGTAGACGATGCCGTTGAGCGAGATGACCGCCACTTCGGTGGTGCCGCCGCCGATGTCGATGACCATCGAACCGCGCGCCTCGGTCACCGGCATGCCGGCACCGATCGCCGCGGCCATGGGTTCCTCGATCAGATACACGTCGCGCGCACCGGCTTCTTCCGCCGATTCCTTGATGGCGCGGCGCTCGACCTGGGTGGAACCGGCCGGCACGCATACCAGCACGCGCGGGCTCGGGCGCAGGAAGCGCGACTTGTGCACCTTCTTGATGAAGTGCTTCAGCATTGCCTCGGTGTAGGTGAAGTCGGCGATGACGCCGTCCTTCATCGGGCGGATCGTGGTGATGTGACCCGGGGTGCGGCCGAGCATCTGCTTGGCCTCGGCGCCGACGGCGGCCACCGAGCGCGTGCCGCCGATTGCGCGGTCCTGACGCACCGCCACCACCGAAGGTTCGTTCAGTACGATGCCCTGCCCGCGTACGTAGATCAGCGTATTGGCCGTGCCCAGGTCGATGGACAGGTCGTTGGAGAACATGCCGCGGAGTTTCTTGAACATCGAGGGAGTTGTTCCTGGGTAAGTCGCGTGCCCGCCGCCAGACTGGCGAAATTTTGGGCAGAAAACGAAGTCCACTAGCCTAGCAATCCCCCCCGGTGCGGGCAAGGAAAAATCGGCCGTTGCGGCGTCGTTTTCATGTGCCGGTCACGCCGGGCATGGCATGCGGTTGTGGCCCTGATCGGTCGCAGCCGTTACCCTTTGCGCCGCGGCGCGCGCGCCGTCCCGCTGCCATGCCCGGCAACTGGCGGGTATTTCCCAACGCAAAGGCCTGACTCGATGTCCGCACTGATCTGTGGTTCCCTCGCCTACGACACCATCATGGTGTTTCCGGACCAGTTCAAGAACCACATCCTGCCGGACAAGGTGCACATCCTGAATGTGTCGTTCCTGGTCCCGCGCATGCGCCGCGAGTTCGGCGGTTGCGCCGGCAATATCGCCTACAACCTGCATCTGCTCGGCGGCGCGCCGATCCCGATGGGCACCGTGGGCCAGGACTTCGGCCCGTATCGCGAGCATTTCGAAACGCTGGGGATCGACCTGTCGCGGGTGAAGATCATCGACGACCTGTTCACCCCGCAGGCCTTCATCACCACCGACCACGACAACAACCAGATCACCGCCTTCCATCCGGGCGCGATGATGCGCAGCTACGAGAACCACGTGAAGGATGTGCCGGGCGTGACCCTGGGCCTGGTCGGCCCGGATGGGCGCGAGGGCATGATCCAGAATGCGGAAGAGTTCGCTGCCGCCGGCATTCCCTTCATCTTCGATCCCGGCCAGGCGATGCCCTTGTTCAATGGCCCGGAACTGCGCCAGTTCATCGAGCAGGCCCAGTACGTGGTGGTCAACGACTACGAATCCAACCTGCTGCAGGAACGCACCGGCTGGGACGAGAAGGACATCGTCTCGCGCGTGCAGGCCTACATCACCACGCAGGGCCCCAAGGGCGCGCTGGTGCATACGCCGGAAAAGACCTACGACATCCCGCCGGCGCACGAGCGCCGCGTGGTCGACCCGACCGGCTGCGGTGACGCCTTCCGCGCCGGCCTGATCTACGGCATCCAGGGCGGTTACGACTGGCTGACGATCGGGCGGATGGGCAACCTGATGGGCGCGCTGAAGGTGGAGCACCCGGGCACGCAGAACCAGCGGTTCGACTTTGCCGAGTTCAACGACCAGTTCAAGCAGCAGTTCGGCTACGCGCTCTGACGCGCACCGCCGCTGATCAGCGCTTGCCCTTCTCCTCTCGGGAGAAGGTGCCCCGCAGGGGCGGATGAGGGGACGGGCGAAGACCCGTGCAAGTTGAACAGCTTCGGGCTTCGCACCGCCCCCTCACCGCACCCCCGCTCCCGCAGGAAAGGGGCGCGTCGGCACCGCAATTGCTGCAATGCAGTTTGAGCATCAGCCCGATCTGTGCCTCTACTGACGTTTCGCGCCCACTGAGGAACGCTGGCCCATGTCCGAGCCAAGCGTTGTCGCCGCCACGTCCATCGCCCTGCCGGAGATCGAGCCGGATGCGCTCCGGCAGATCCGCCGGCTGCGCGACATCGCGCCGCTTGCCGCGCCACTGTCGCGCTCGTGGCGGCGCTGTCTGGACGATTACGCGTTGTTGCCCGAGGCAGCCCCCGAGCCGCTGGTGCACGATGCGCTGCACGTGCGCGAGCGCCAGCAACGTCTGGGCGATGTGCTGCGCATTGCCAAGGTGGAGATGGAAAACCTCTACGAGCAGATCGCCGGCAGCGGCTACGCCGTGATCTTTGCCGATGCCGAGGCGACCGTGCTGCACAGCGTGCACGACCCAACCCTGCTGCGCGAATTCCGCCAGGCCGGTCTGTTCTGCGGCGCCAGCTGGGCCGAGTGTCACCAGGGCACCAACGGCCTGGGCACCTGCGCCGCCGAACGCACCGCAGTCAGCGTGCACCGCGGCGAACATTACCTGACCCGCCATCTGCCGCTGTCGTGCAGCGGCGCACCGATCCTGGACCCGCATGGCGGGCTGCTGGCGGTGCTGGATGCGTCCACCCCCAACGCGCAGGACGGCAAGCAGATCCAGCGCCACACCGTGGCCCTGGTGAGCATGTCGGCGGCGCAGATCTCGCGCTCGCATTTCCTCAACCAGTTCGGCCATGCCTTCATCCTGCGCTTCCATAGCCGGCCCGAGTTCGCCGGCCTGCTGCACGAGGCACTGATCGCAATCGATACCGATGGCCGCGTGCTGGCAGTCAACGAGGCGGTGCTGGAGCAACTGGGCAAGATCGATCGCAGCCAGCTGGTGGGCCGCAACATCGCGCAGGTGATGCAGCTGGATTTCGACACCCTCGAGCACCGCGCCGGCAGCGATGCCGGCACCTTGTGGTCGATCCGCTGCGCCTGCCACGGGCGAAGGTTCTACGCACTGGTGCGCCCGCCGCGCGCGCGCGCTGCGCTGCCGGCGGTGGGCGGGCCGGCGCAGCTGGCACCGGATACCGAGCTGCAACCCGGTGAGCATGTCGGCTCGGATTCGCGCATGCGCCACAACCTGGCCAATGCCTTGAAGCTGGCTGCGCATCGGGTGTCGATTCTGCTGTGCGGCGACACCGGTACCGGCAAGGAGGAATTTGCCAAGGCGGTGCACCGCGGCTCGCCGTGGGCTGGCGGTGCATTCGTGGCGATCAACTGCGCGGCGATTCCCGAGGCATTGATCGAGAGCGAATTGTTCGGATATGCGCGCGGCGCGTTCACCGATGCCGCGCGCGAAGGCCGCCATGGCAAATTGCTGCAGGCCAGCGGAGGCACGCTGTTTCTGGATGAAATCGGCGACATGCCGCTGCCCTTGCAGAGCCGCCTGCTACGCGTGCTGGAAGAACAATGCGTCACCCCGCTGGGCAGCGAACGCGCGGTACCGCTGGAGCTGCACGTGATCAGCGCCAGCCATCGCGATCTGGCGCAGCGGGTGGCGGCCGGCGAGTTTCGCGAGGATTTGTATTACCGGCTCAATGGCGTGGTGCTGCACCTGCCACCGCTGCGCGAGCGCAGCGACAAGGCCGAGTTGATCCGCACGCTGCTGCGCGAGGAAACCAGCGAGCACAGCGTGCGCATCAGCGAAGAAGCGATGCACAAGCTGCTGAGCTACGCATGGCCGGGCAACCTGCGCCAACTACGCAATGTGCTGCGCACGGCGGCGGTATTGTGCAGCGACGGAGTGATCCGCCTGCCGAATCTGCCGCAGGAAATCGTCGATGCCGGCAGCGCACCGTGCCTGGTCGATGGCGGCGCGGTGGCCGCCGACGACATGCCCGGCCGCGTCGCACTCGACCAGGCCGAACGCCTGGTGCTGCAGCAACAACTCGAACGCCACCGCTGGAATGTCAGCCGCACCGCCGATGCCCTGGGCATCAGTCGCAACACGCTGTATCGCAAGCTGCGCAAGCATGGCCTGGATACCGGGTGATTGAGGGGCGGGGATTTGGGATTCGGAATTGGGGAATTGAGGGGCAGGGATTCGGGATTCGGAATTGGGGATTCGTCAGAGCCAAGGCGGGGTCTTGGCGCTGGTATTTGAAGCGATTTATCAAGAGCACTTCTTGACCATCAGGTGGGTGCCGCTGTTGTTTGGTGCGGCATGCACCACTTGTCGATGCCGCGATTGTGGAGCGGATGATTTGGGGCTTGGTTGCAGGGCCCTTGCCCGCCCACCATCGCGGGACACGCCGCAAGTACGTCCTTGTAGGCTCTTACGCGGCATCCATGCCGCGTAAGGTCCCGCGACGGTGGGCGGGCAAGGGCCAGTCGAGATGGTCGGTGTGCATGGTTTTAAACAAGGCAACCAATCAACTGTCTGGTGCGGTGGCCTCACCGCTTGCGGGACCGTGTGGCGGCATGGATGCCGCCACCGAGCCCCCAGGGACGGGTTTACGGCGTGTCCCGCGAGCGGTGAGGGCACCGCGCCCTCGACTAGCGCAGCTCGGCACCATCCAGATAACGCTGCGGGCGACTGGCGATTGCACCTTGCGCCTTGCGAATCCCTAATCTCCAATCCCGAATCCCCAGCCTCATAACGCCCAACGCAACCCGATCAGATACTGCCGCGGCACACCCGGCGCGAGGAACCTTGCCGGGCCGGTTTCCACCGGCGCATCCTGCGGACGCGCGAGTTCGCCATCGGGGAACACGTCTTCGGCCACTGCTGCATAGGTCGCATAGCGGCGGTTGAAGACGTTGTCGACGCGGGCGAACAGCGACAGCCGCGCGCCCAGTTGCCAACGCGCCTGCAGATCCACCAGCGCGTAGCCGGCGGTGCCGATGTCGATGCGCTCGGGTGCGGGCTCGTCGTCGTCGGCATTGTCGACCTGACCATCCTCGTTGCCGCTGGCCACGCGGCCGGCCACCGCACGCACCCCGGCGCCCAGGGTCAGCGCATCGCGCTGCCATTCCATGCCGAGCTTGAGGTTGTGGCGTGGCAATGCGGCGATACGCAAGCCTGGACGCAAGGCGATCACGCGCTCGCCGGACAGCAGCTCGCCATTGCTGCGGTAGGTCGCATCCAGGAAGCTGTAGCCGGCCGACCATTGCCAGTCGCCGCTGCGCAGACGCAGCGCCAGATCCGCGCCCTGGTAGCGGGTGCGGCCGACGTTGTCGAAGTAACCCAGCTGGGTGTCCGGTGCACGCAGGAACAAAATGTCGTCGCGATTGTCGGCGCGGTACACCGACAGGCTGGCGTTGCTGTTGGCCGACGGCGCCCAACGCGCGCCGAGCTCGTATGTGCGGGAGACGATCTGCTCCAGACGCGGGTCGGCCTGCAGGCCGGTCGGCAACCGGCACGGCTGGGTGGGATCGGCGCAACCCAGTTCGATCGCGGTCGGTGCGCGGCTGTTTTGCGCGACCGAGCCGTACAACGTCAGCCCCGAATCGAGCCGATGGGTCAACCCTAACGATGGATTGGCCTTGGCATAGACGAAGCGCTCGCGTGGGCGGTCGCCGTCGTCGGCGGTGGAAAGGATGTTGTCCACCACCACATGATTCCAGCGCACTGCAGCGCTGAGATGGGTGGCATCGTCCAGCGCCCAGGTGTCGGCGACGAACACGCCCAGCGTTTTGGTGCTGCCGCGCACGCCGGAAAAGAACGCACGCTCGGCATCCGGATCGGCAGCGACCGAGCGGTTCGGTTGCACCCAGCCGTCGTGCGCGAATTGCTGATAGCGCACATGGCCACGATCGAAGGTGACGCCGGTGCTGAGCGCATGCGCACCCCACTGACTGCTCAGGTTGACTGCCAGGCCTTGCGCCTCCTGGCGCATCTGGGTGGTATTGAGCGCGCCGGTAGGCAATGCATCGGCATCGGCGCGTGCCACATCGCAATCGGCATCCAGCGCGCCGCCATCGGCGGCGTAGCCGGAGGCGCATTCTTCGACGAATTCCTCGTAGTCCTCGCCGATATCGCCATTGACGGTGTCGCGGCGGCCCACGCGCGCGTAGGCCAGTGCATGCAATGCGGTGTCCGCATCAAAGCGATGGTCCAGTTGCGCGGTGAACAGCGTATTGCGATTGCGGGTGAGATCGGGCGAGGTGTACACCGCGCGGCGGTCGGCGCGATACAGGCCGGGCTCGGGACCATCGTCGGTGTAGCGCGTATCCGGCAGCAGGCCATTGCCGATCAGGCGGCTGCGCCCGTGCAGCAGCGACAGGCTCCAGTCGGTCTGCTCGCCCTGCTTGCCGACCTTGCCGAACACGGTTCCCAGGCGGCCCTCCGAGGCATCGCGCCAGCCGTTCTCGTCGAAACCGGTCACCGCGACGAAGCCATGCCAGCCGCCCTGGCTGGCGATCCCGTAACTGGCATCCAGCCGCTTGCGCGCACCGCTGCCGATGCTCAGCTCGCCCTGCACTCCCGGTGAGGTGAGGCCCGATGCGGTAGACAGCACCACCGCGCCGCCAAGCGTGTTCGGCCCGAACAAGGGATTGGAGCCGGGCATCAGGGTCACTGCATTGATTGCCGACTCGGGCAGCATGTCCCAGCTGACGATGTCGGCGAACGGTTCGTTGAAACGCACGCCATCCAGATACACCGACACGCCTTGCGAGGCGCCGGGCAAGGCGGAGGCGCGAAACCCGTGGAAGGTGAGGTCGTTCTGGAACGCGCTGCCCTGCACATCGTTGCCATCCACGCCGACGAAGCGCCGCTGCAACAGATCGCCGAGGTTGTTGCTGCGCGCGCGCGACAGCTCGCTGTTGGTGGCCGATTGCACCATGTACGGCAGTTGCGCCGCATCGATGGTGGTGCCAGGGATCGGCGTGGCGGTGACCTCGATGCGGTCCAGCCAGGTCACCTGCGGCGCATCGGCCGCCACTGCCAGCGCGCTGCTTGCGAGCAAGGCGCTGGCGCAGGCGCCTGCCAGTGCGTGATGGTGCAACCTTGCCGTGCTGCGTGTGCCTGCTGCCATCTGCGTCTCCTCAATAGAGCACGATCGATTTGATGCCGCGCGCCGCACGCAAGTCCGCCAGCGCCTGATTGATGTCGTCCAGCGCCAGCGTGCGGGTGATCAGCGGCGCCAGCCGGATGTCGCCGTGCAGATAGCGCGCGACATAGCCGGGCAATTCGCTGCGCCCCTTCACTCCGCCGAAGGCGCTGCCGCGCCATACCCGCCCGGTCACCAGTTGAAACGGGCGCGTGCTGATTTCCTGCGCGTCGTCGGCCACGCCGAGGATGACGCTCTCGCCCCAGCCCTTGTGGCAGCACTCCAGCGCCGCGCGCATCGCGCCGACATCGCCCACGCATTCGAAGCTGTGGTCGGCGCCGCCATCGGTGAGGTCCACGATCACCTGCTGGATCGGTGCGCCGTAGTCGCGCGGATCCAGGCAATCGGTGGCGCCCAACGCGCGCGCCAGCGCGAACTTGGCCGGGTCGATATCCACCGCGATGATGCGCCCGGCCTGCGCCAGTACCGCGCCCTGCACCACCGACAAGCCGATGCCGCCCAGGCCGAACACCGCCACGCAGTCGCCGGGCCGCACATGCGTGCTGTTGAGCACCGCACCGACGCCGGTGGTGACCGTGCAGCCGAGCAGGCAGACCTGATCCAGCGCTGCCTCCGGCTGGATCCGCGCGACCGCGATCTCCGGCACCACGGTGTATTCGGAGAACGTGCTGGTGCCCATGTGGTGCAGGATCGGCCGGCCGTGCAGCGAGAACCGGCTGCTGCCATCGGGCATCAGCCCGCGCTCCTGGCTGCTGCGGATCGCCTGGCACAGGTTGGTGCGGCCGGAGCGGCAGAACTTGCACACGCCGCATTCGGGCATGTACAGCGGGATGACGTGATCGCCGGGCTGCACGCTGGTGACGCCGATGCCGACCGCCTCGACAATGCCCGCGCCTTCCTGCCCCAGGATCACCGGGAAGCTGCCCGCCTGCGCATGCGCCAATGCATGCGCATCGCCATGGCAGATTCCGGTGGCGACCAGGCGCACCAGCACCTCGCCGGGCCGCGGCGGCTGCAGGTCCACCTCTTCGATGGTCAGCGGCTGGTGCGGACCCCATGCCACCGCAGCGCGTGTCTTCATCCGGCCTCCCTGGCGCGCTGCGGCATGCCCGCCGCTCAGCGCGCGATGACCACGCCCCACGGCAGTTCGCCGACGGGGATCTGTTTGATCTCGCGCAACGCGACGGTGTCGATCACGCTCACCGTGTTCGAGCGCCCGTTGGCGACATACAGCTTGTCGCCGGCCGGGGTCAGCGCCGGGTTCCACGGCCGCACTCCCACCGCAATCTCGGCGAGACTGCGCGCAGTGTTGGTATCGATCACGCTGAGCGTGCCGGCACCGCCGTTGGACGCATACAGCCGCGTGCCGTCGGCCGACAACGCCACGCCCGCCGTGCGCACGCCGGCCGGCAGGCTGGCGCGGCGTTGGCGCGTCTGCAGATCGATCACATCGACCACGTTGGCGGTTTCCTGCGCGATGTAGACGCTGTGCCCGTCGGGCGCGAACGCCATGCCGCGCGGATGGCCGCTGGTGGCGACCACGCCACGCGAGCGACCGGTGGCCAGCTCGATCATGTCCATGTCGTTGGAGCCCTCGTTGCTGGTGAGCAGCCACTGCCCGTCCGGCGTGTAGGCGCAGTGCTCGGGCGCCTGCCCGCGCGTGGCGATCACCTGTTGCACGCTGAACTGCGCCGCATCGATCAACATCACCTGGTTCTGGCCTTCCACACACACCGCAAACTGCTTGCCGTCCGGCGACAACGCAATGCCCTCGGCGTTCTCGCCGATCTCCACGCTGCGCAGCACCGCGTCCTTGTCGGTATCGAGTTCGATCAGGCGGTGATGCTCGGCATCGATCAGGTACAGATGCCCCTGCGGGCCCGGCAATACCTGCTGCAGGCGCTTGCCCAGTTGTCCCTGCGCACTGAGCGTACGCACCACCGTGTCGGTGTGCGTATCGATCACCGACACCGTGCCGCTGCGCTGGTTGGGCACATAGGCAAATACCGGCGGCGTTGCGGGCACCGGGGCCGCGTCCTTCGTTGCAGGCATCGCTGCCGCCGGCGCCGCGCTGGACGCCGGCGGCTCCGCATCGCGCCGGCAACCGGCCAAGGCCAGCAGCGCGCCCAGCGCAGTTGCCGCAAGCAGGCACCGCCACCCGGTTGCCACTGGCCTCATTGCGCCTTGCCCGCGGTCTTGTTGATCGAATGGATGAAGGCGAGCAGTTTTTCGGTGTCGCCCGGCTTGAGCACCGGCGCGAACGGCGGCATCTGCCCGACCACCTTTTCATGCCCGACCCGCGTCTTGCCGTGGGTGATCATCGCGGCGGTGCCTTCGCTGATCAGCGTGCGCAAGGTGTCGTCGTCGCTGCCATACACCCAGATGTCGTTGGTCAACGGCGGGCACATGCCGCCGCCACCGGTGCCGCCATGGCAGGCATTGCAGCCGGCGGAGAAATAGATCTTCTTGCCCTCGGCGATCAGCTCGGGCGTGACCTTGACCTCCGGCCCCTTCGGGATCGGCACCACGGTGGCCGGCGCTGCGGGCGGCGTGGCCGGATCCGGCGCAGGCCCGGCGGCCGGGTTGGGCACCGCGGCGCTCGCAGGCGCAGGCGCGGCAGTGCCGGTGGCCGGCGGGCTGGCAGCCGGTGCGGTGGCCGCCTCAGGCGCGGGCGCGGGCGGCGGTGCGTCCTTGCCGCAGGCCGCCAGCACGACGCTGAGCATCACCGCGCACAGCGGTGCGCGCATGGAACGATCGAAACAACCCACGGTGGACTTGCGCATGAACAAACCTTTCTGAGCGGAGGGAGCACCGCGCACCCCGTGCGCGCGGCGGGTGACACAGTCATTGCCGGGAGGGGCGCCTGGCCTCGGTAAGCAGCGTGGCCAGCGCGCTGTCGCCGCGTGCCTGCGCTAATGCAGCGGCGGTCTTGCCGTCGCGATTGCGTGCGGCAGGGTCGGCGCCGGCCGCCAGCAGGCGCTTGGCCGCCGCGTCGCGCCCGGCCGCGGCGGCCAGCATCAATGCGGTGACGCCGGCCTGGTTGGCGTGGCCGACGTCGGCACCGCCGGCCAGCACCGCATCAAGCATCGCCGGGTCGTCGCGCGCCACCGCGAACATCACCGGCGTGAAGCCGGTGGCATTGGCACGCCGTACATCCGCGCCCGCCTTGAGCAAGGCCTGCACCGCACCGACATCGGCGTAGGACACCGCCAGGTCCAGCGCGCTCCAGCCATCACTGGAGACGGTGTCCACCGGCGCGCGCTTGCCGAGCAACCTGGTCACGCTGCCGGCATCGTTGGCCCAGGCCGCCTTCATCAAGGCGGTCCAGCCGCTGCCATCGCGCGCATCCAGGCGTGCGCCGGCATCGAGCAGCAGTCCGACCAGATCCGGTTCCTGGTTGCGGATGGCCTGATGCAACGGCGGCTCGCCGAGCAGGTTGGGACGGTTGGCATCGGCGCCATGCCGCAACAGCCACGCCACACGCACCGCGTCGCCGGCATCCAGTGCATGCGCCAGTTCCTGGTTCGGGTCGGCACCGTCGGCGATGCGCAGTTGCAGCTGCGCCAGCTCCTGCGAGGACGCGGCCGGGCTTGGCGCCTTGGACACCGGCGTCGGCGTGGCATACGGCCCGTGCGCGGCCAGATCGCCGGCCACCACGCAGTCGCCACAGCGCACCAGCGGCACGTGATAGCTGCGCAGGATCTCGGCGATCTTTGCTGAACTCTGTTGCATGGCCGTGTTCAAGGCATCGCGCAGGTCCGCGTTCTTGCGCGACACCGCCCACGCCATCGAATACTCCAGCACCGCATCGTCGATGGTATTGAGCGGCACCATGCCCAGGCCGCTGCGTTGCGCGTAGTAACCGGCCACCGGGCCCCAGGATTCGGCCGCATCCAGTTCATTGGCAGCGACGCGTTCGACCAGCTTGCCGGGATGTTCCTCCGGCGCCGTGGCCGAGTCGTAGAACAGGTATTGCACCTGGCCGCTGATGCCGTGCTCGTACAGGGCCTGGCGTGCGGGTGAGCTCTGGAACACGCCCAGCCGCAGTGTTTTCAGCGCCGGATCGTCCAGCGATGTCGGCACCAGATCCAGGCCCTTGCGCGTCACCAGCACATAGGCCGAGCGATACAGCGGGCGCGTGGTCAGGCCCTGCTCGAAATCGCTGTTGAGGTCCATCAACACATCGCAGCGGCCGGCAGTGATCGTGCTGCGTGCCAGCCCGCGTTGGTAATAGGTGCGCCACTCGTATTCCAGGCGCCGGCCCATGGCATCGGCCACGACTTGCGCGATCTTGTTCTGGAAGCCCTCGCCGGCCTTGTTGGACAGCGGCATGTTGCCCGGGTCGGCGCAGACCCGCAGCACATGCGGATCGGGCGTTGGCGGTGGAGCACTGGCCGTGGCCGGTGCCGCAGTGGAGGCCGCCGTCGCGGGCGCCGCAGCGGAAGCAGAAGCGCGAGCCGTCGGTGAGGACGGCTCGCGGGTGCAGCCTGCGGCGACGAGTCCGAGGCTGCAAAGCACCAGCAGCCGACACAGCTGCCGGTGCATGCCACGCGCACCGGCAGCGAACTGCCGGTGCGCGCGTCCAACGCCTTGCGTGGAACTCATCGTGCGGTCTTCGCTGCGGTGTTGGCGGTGCCGCCTGCAGCCGCCGTGGCGGTGGCACTGGCGGTCACGGTCTTGCCGGCACCATCGATCCGGAAGCTGTGCACCATGCCGCCGAGCGGGATCTTGTCGAAGCCGGCACCAAATGCCAAACCGGCTGCGCCCAGCGCGCCATACGGATCGGACGGATCCAGACCTGCGGCCACCGGCAGGCCGATCCAGCCACCGATGCCGGAGAACACCGCCACGTACTGGTGCCCATTGGCCTTGTAGGCGATCGGGTTGCCGATGATGCCGGAGGGCAGTTTCATCTCCCACAGCTTCTTGCCGGTGTCCTTGTCCACCGCACGGAACCAGCCATCCAGCGTGCCGTAGAACACCAGCCCGCCGTCGGTGACCAGGGTGCCGCTCCACACCGGGAACTTCTCCTTGATCTCCCACTTGGACTTGCCTTCCACCACGTCGAAGGCCTTGACGATGCCCAGTGCACCCGGCTCGTTGGGCTTCATCATCACGTTGGCGAACACGTACGGCAGGCCCATCATGGTGTTGCCGCGTTCCTGCGGTTCCAGCTCCATATGCCAGTTGTTGGTGCCGCAGAAAAACACTGCCGCATTGGCCGGATCCACCGAGCACGGCTGCTGGTCCTTGCCGCCCATCGCCGACGGGAAGGCCTGCACCTTCTTGCCGCGTTCAAGCGGCGAATGCGCGGCCACCTTGACAGGGCGGCCGGTCTTCATGTCGATGCGTTCGGCCCAGTTGGCCGGCACGAACTTGTGTGCGCGTAGCAAGGTGCCGTCGCGGCGATCGAGCACGTAGGCAAAGCCGTTGCGATCGAACTGCACCACCGATGGCACCTGCTTGCCGTCGATGTTCAGATCGACCAGGATCGGCTCGTTGATGCCGTCGTAATCCCACTGGTCGAACGGCGTCTTCTGGTAGCCCCACACCGCTTCGCCGGTATCGATCTTGCGCGCGAACAGGGTCATCGACCACTTATTGTCATGCTCGCCGTTGTTGCATTCATCCTGCGAGGTCTTGCCGCAGCGATACGACGGGCTCCACAGGCCGGGATTGCCGGTGCCGTAGTAGAGCAGCTTCAACTTCGGGTCGTAGCTATACCAGCCCCAGGCCGCACCGCCACCACGCTTCCATTCGTCGTTGGGAAAGGTCTTGACGCCCAGATCGCCGAGCTGGCCATGCTGCGGGTTGGCCTTGTTGAAATCCGCACCCAGGCAGATCGATTTGTCGGTACCGGCCGCATCGCAGGACCAGGCCTGCTTGCCATCGGCCAGGTTGTAGGCAGCGACACGCCCAAGCACGCCGAACTCGTTACCACTGATGCCGGCTACCACTTTGCCGTCGGCGATGATCGGCGCCATGGTGATGGTTTCGCCCTTGTCCGGGTGCGCGAGTTTCTGCTTCCACACTTCCTTGCCGGTCTTGGCATCGAGTGCAATCACATCGCCGCTCAGGCTACCGAACACCAGCTTGCCATCGGCATAGGAGGCGCCGCGGTTGACCGTATCGCAACACGCCACCGCCACCGAGCGTTCGTCCTGCTGCGGGGTGTACTTCCACAACACCTTGCCGCCGTCGTCCTGCGCTGCCAGGTCGATGGCGAACACGTTGTTCGGATACGCGCTGACCATGTACATCACGCTGCCGATCACCAGCGGCTGGCCTTCGTGGCCGCGCGTGGCATCGGTCTTCATTTCCCACGACATTTTCAGGTTCTTGACGTTGTCGCGATTGATCTCGGCCAGCGGGCTGTGCCGGGTGAGCGCGAAGTCGCGCCCGATGCCACCCCAGTTATCCGGGTTGCTGGCATTGGTAGTGAACTCGCTGTCGGTATCGACCACGGCGGCGGCCGCCGGCGCGGCGGGTTTGGCGGCCGGTGCGGGCGTTGTCGTCGTTTCCGTGGCGGCGTCTTTCTTGCAGCCGGCCAACGCGGCGCTCAGCGCAAGCATGAGCAGCACACTGCTGCGCAGGCTGCGACAGGAAGATTGGTGCATATGCGTCTACCCCTCTCGATTGAACAACCAGTCGGTTGAAACATCCCGCAGCGCAGGCGTTGCACCCGCCAGTTGCACCGCGGACGTCGGAAACGTCGAGAGGGAAAGAGCAAACGCCATGCCAGCGCACTGGTGCGACGCACCATGTTGGAGCAGCAAGGTTTGATGTGATGGCAGTCGCTTGCGCAAAGCGCACTGTCACGGTTCTGGCACAGTTTGCGCCGGGCGTGCTGTGACATGGATGGTGCAGCGGGGGTGGGACTGCCTGTCGGTCAGTGCTGCGCACCTTGCACGCTTGAGGCGACATAGCTTGCTGTGGCTTGCGCAAGGCAACACCTCACCGAAGGCCAGCTACGTCGTCGAACGGGGTGCTGCCGCGTTTCCCTTCTCCCATCGGGAGAAGGTGCCCGAAGGGCGGATGAGGGTACGGCGCAGACAGCCGTGTGCTGTCCGGCTTGCTGATGACGCATTGCAAGATTCAGCAGCGTCCACGCCCCTTCGAGCGCATGTCACTTCCAATGCGATGACGGTGTCCTGATCGTCATCCAGCGACACGCGGCCAGCCACGCATCGCACTCCATGCTTCGCGCGCCTGGCCTACTCGCCAAAGCTCACGCTAGCGGTTCCACTGCGCCAGCAACTGCGTGCAATCCTGCAACCGCCAGTCGGCAAGGCCGGGCCATGGATCGCCGGGTGTGTTGACCAGCACGGTGCAGGCACCGACTGCACGGCCGCAGGCCAGGTCGTTGTGGTGATCGCCGACCATGACCAGTGCTGTGCCCCCCACTGCCCAGCGTTGCGCAAAATACTGCAAGCCATCGGGTGCGGGTTTGGGGGCGGCCTCATCGCGGCCGACGATGTCGTCCCAGGCGAATGCATCGTGCAGGCCGATCGCCTGCAATGTCACCTGCGCCAATGCGCGCGCATTGCGGGTGAGCATGCCGAGCCGGCATCCGGCTGCCTGCAACGCACGCACCAGGGCCACTGCACCGGGCGCAGGCTGTGCGGCCTGTGCGAGTTCACGCTCGTGCTCAAGCAACCAGGCGTGTTTGGCTGCGGCCTGCTCGGCCGGCAGCGATGCCAGGTAGTGCAGGATGTCCGCCTCGGGCGGGATCTCTAACGCGCGTCGGATCAACGCGAAATCGTGCACCGCTTCGGTCAGCGTGCCGTCCATGTCGAATACCCAGTGGCGGTAGCCGGACAACGCGGGCGAGATCTGTGTGATGGCCATGGCGTCCATACGTGAGGAGACTCCAGAGATGGTTGAGGCAACGCCGCAAGCCGTCAGGGAACGCACATCGCGCACTCACCCGAATGGACCGGCACCTCATGCCGATGCAGTACGCCGACTACGCAGCTGTTGCCGTGCAAGGGCGGTGCGCCTACTTCCAGCCCGGCATCTGGGTGGTATCCAGGCCACCCACGTCGAACTCTGCCGTGCGTGTGCCGCCAGCTTTCACCGGGAACGCGATGCTGATGCGCTTGGCATTGCGCACCAGCTTCCACAGCGCCTTGTCGTCGTCGATGAACATCGCGATCGCTTCATCGGTGTCGGGGCGGTGCGCGGCCATCGGGCGTGGTGCGCCACCATCGGCCGAGACCTGCACCTTGCAGCCGCCATAGCAATTGAAGTCGCCGGCCTTGAGCACGAGATAGCTGTGACGCTTCCATTGCGGGTGATCGCGGAACACCAGGCTCACCGGCTTGGGGCCGCTGCCGTCGACATCCACGCGGCTCTTGGCATCGATCATCGCCGAGCGCTGCGTGCCGCCCTTGGCCGGCACCTGCGAGTACTGCCACAACGCCTGCATGCGGCGCAGTTCGCGCGCCTGGTCGCCCTTGGCCTTGATGTCGGCATAGCCAGGTTCGATGCGTGTGGCCGCCGCGGTCCCGGCGTAGCCTTCCAGCAGTGCGGCGCCATGCGCGCGTGCCATGTCCCAGTTACCGGCCTTCACCGCCTCGTCGTATTGCTTGGCGAGTGCGTCGGCCTGCTGTTGCTTGGCCTGCGCCTGCGCGCTTGCCTGCGCCTGACGCTGCGCCTCGCGGTCGGTACAGCCACTCACCGCAGCGACGCACAAGGCCGCGCTCAGCAGATACTTCATCGTCGACTCCGGAAGGCATGAAAGGCAGCGGCAACGATACCAGCCTGCCCGCGACAGCCGCGATCAAACGGCCACACAGCGTAGGAGCGCACCCGGGCGCGATGGAGCATTCCCGGTAACGCCACGTCGCGCCCGGGTGCGCTCCTACAACGGCGATTGCAGGGCGCGATGCTAGAGCAAGGGCACGGTGCCACCTGCACGATGCAGCAATGAAAGCGGCGGAGGGCGTCTGCAACGCCCTCCCCTGCAATTACGGCTGGGGCTGCGGCTGCGCCGGCGGTGCCGCCTTGGCCTTGGCGATCATCTCGGCCACCGATGCGGTGGTGATCGGGTGGTAGCTGGGCTTGGCCTTTTCGAAGGCCTGCTCGGCGAAGGCGATGCCGTCCGGGGTCTTCAACAACTCGGCGTAGATCGGCAGCACCAGCTTGCGGCGGCCGACGCGTTCGATGAACTCGCCTGCCGCGGGGCGCGCATCGGTGTAACCGCTGCGGATCGCCAGCGGATACCAGCGCATGGCGATTTCGCCGTTCGGGGTGCCGGTGAAGTGGTAGGTCTCATCCAGCTGCTTGAGCTGCTCGGGCTTGAGCGTGGCGCCCATGCCGCTGAGGAAGTGCACCCATTCCTGCGTGCCCCATTCGCCGGTGACCTGCTTGCTCGGCAGCGTGCCGCTGCCGCTCCAGGCGATGCGCGCGGTGTCCACGATCGAGAAGCTGCGCGAGCGTGCCTTGGCGGCGAAGGCCGGGATGCCCGGCTGCTTCAACCACGCATCCACCTCGGCCGCGCTGACCGTGTTGGGATGCTTGTCCAGCAGGTTCTTGTTGAGGTAATCGACGAACTGGTCGGTGGTGGCGCTCTGGAACGCGTGATCGTCGAACCAGCCGCGCAGGAACGGGTCGAACACCTCGCGGCCGAAGCGCTGCTCCAGGAACTGCAGGAACCATGCGCCCTTGACGTATGCCACCTGGCTCAGGGCTTCGTCGGGGTCGCGCTCGGCCAGCGGCGGCAGCGCCAGCGCCTGGTCGGCCGGCGCCATGCTCTTCACTTCGGCCAGCAGGTCGCCCTGGTCGATCTCGCGCTCCATCTCGGCCATCTCCGCGCCATACAGCGCCTCGGTGATGCGGGCCTGCACGTAGGTGGTGAAGCCTTCGTTGAGCCAGATGTCCTTCCAGCTGGCATTGGTCACCAGGTTGCCGGACCAGCTATGCGCCAGTTCGTGCGCGACCAGCGACACCAGCGATTTGTCGCCGACGATCACGGTGGGCGTGGCGAAGGTCAGGCGCGGATTCTCCATGCCGCCGAACGGGAACGACGGCGGCAGCACCAGCATGTCGTAACGGCCCCAGCGATACGGGCCATACAGTTTTTCGGCCGCACCGATCATCTTTTCGGTGTCTTCGAATTCCTTGGCGGCCTTGTCGGCCATGGCCGGCTCGGCCCACACGCCCGAGCGCGCGGAAATCGGCTTGAACACCACGTCGCCGGCGGCGATCGCCAGCAGATAGGACGGAATCGGCTCGGGCATCTTGAAGCTGTAGTCGCCGTCGCGCGCGGCCTTGGGGTCGTTGTCGGCGCTCATCAGCACCATCACGTCCGGGCGCGAGGTCACGTGCGCGCTATAGGTGAAGCGCACGCTTGGGGTGTCCTGCAACGGCACCCAGCTACGCGCGTGGATCGCCTGCGACTGGCTGAACATGAAAGGCAACTGCTTGCCTTCGGTCATCGACGGCTCCAGCCACTGCAGGCCGGAGGCGGTCGGCGCGGTGTGATAGGTGATCACGACCTTGGCCGGCTGATTCGGCGCCTCGATGGTGAGCTTGCTGCCGAAGGTCTTGTCGGCCGGCGCCAGCGCGAACTGCAGCGGCGCCAGCGTGCCCTTGCCGTCGTCGGCCTGCACCTGCGCAATGCTCAGCTCGCGCGTGTCCAGCACCAGCTGCTTGGCGGCCTTGTCCTTCCATTCCAGCGTGTAGGTGGCGGTGCCGCCGATCTGCTTGGCGTCGAAATCCAGCTTCAGGTCCAGCGCCAGATCCTTGATCACCACCAGCTGCGGCTGGGCGTAGGAGCTTTCGTCGTGGTTGCGGGCGTCTGCTTTCACGGGGGCCTTGGCAGTGGTGGCCGGCGCGGCGGTGCTGGCGGCCGGCGGCGTGGACTCGTTGGAACAGCCGGCCAGCGCAATGGACACGGCCAGGGACAGCGACAGGAACGGGAAGCGCATCGACGGCACCGCAGCAAGGGAATTGGGCATTTTAACGCCCCGGGCGGTTGCCTGCCCGTGCGGCCGATGGCGAGCACCCGGCCGCTCAACCCGCGCCGGCTGGGGACACCGTGCATGTCGCTGGCCGCATCGGCGCGAACCTTACGCAGTAATCGCGTTAATGGCGTAACTCAGGCTACCCGTGCCTAGCGTGCACCCGCCTGCGGCCCGGCCGCCAGGCGATTACCGGATCGCCTAGACAACCGGATGGCTGCGCGGGCTGTCATGCCCGTCGCGTACCAGACGCCGGCCACCGGAGAACTTGGCGCGATACATCGCCGCATCGGCGCGGCGATACAGCTCGGTGGCATCCAGGCCACGCTCACACACCGCGCTGCCGGCGCTCACATGCAGCGGCGCCTCGTCGGCATCCTCGCGTTCGAGCATCGACAGCCATTGATTGAGCTTGAGCGTGGCGTCGTCCTCGCTGGCATGCACGCCGATCAGGAACTCGTCGCCGCCCCAGCGCCCGATCCAGTCCTGCGCGCCCAGCCAGCCGTAGGCCGACTCCACCAGCCGCACCAGCACGCGATCGCCGGCCAGATGGCCAAAGCGGTCGTTGATCGGCTTGAGGTTGTCCATGTCCAGCACGAACAGCACGAACGGCCAGCCTTCGCGCTGCGCGGCGGTGACCGAGTCGCGCATCGCCTGTTCGCAGCCGCGCCGGTTCAAGGCCTCGGTCAGCGGGTCGAACAAGGCGTGCTTCTTCAGATCGCGCATGCCGGCATCGATGCCGCGCAGGCTGCGATTGATGCCACGCAGCAACCGCCCCAGTTCGTCGTCGCCATGTTCGGGCAGGCTGGGCAGACGTTGATCGGCGTAATACGCATCCAGTGCGTCGGCGGCGATGCGCAGCGGTGCGAGCAGGCGATACAGGGCCGACAGGGTCGCCGCAGTGCCAGCCAGCGTGGCCAGCAGCGCCACGATCACCACCGACCACAGCGGACGCCCGCTCAACTCGCTTTGCGCGGCCAGCCAGGCGATCAACAACAGCAACGGCAGGTGGATGCCGACAAAGGTCACCGCCAGCAGCTTGGCGCTGAAGGAGCGGGGAAACACGCGCGACAACCCTGCGTACAAGCGCATCCACGTCTCCGGCAAAAGAGCGCCTAGTGTCGCCGACCGTCAGTGGAGCCAACGCGACGGGAGTCTCAAAAGTTTGTCGGCAAACGCACCTGCGCACAGTGCAATCGTGCGGCAAGCGAACACGAGCATGACCTGCTCGTGCGATGCCCGACGCGCGATGTCCGGCGCATGCTGCGCGCCGGACCGGACGCTCAGATCACGCTGGGTCGGATCTGGGTCAGATCTTGTAGCCGGAGTGGATCGCCACGATGCCGCCGGTCAGGTTCTTGTAGTGGCAACGCGCAAATCCGGCCTCGCCCATCATGCCCTTGAGCGATTCCTGCGGCGGGTGCTTGCGGATGCTTTCTGCCAGGTACTGGTAGCTGTCGGCATCGCGTGCGAACAGCTGGCCCAGCCTGGGCAGGATCTTGAACGAGTGGAAGTCGTAGATCGGCTTGAACCAGTCGGCGGTGACTTCGGAAAATTCCAGCACGCGCGCCTGCCCGCCCACCTTCAACACGCGGTACATCTCGCGCAACGCGGCGTCCTTGTCGGTGACATTGCGCAGGCCGAAGGAAATGGTCACCAGATCGAAGCTCTGATCGGGGAACGGCAGCGCCTCGGCATTGCATTGCACGTAATCGAAGCCGGCCACCAGGCCGCGGTTGGTCAGCCGGTCGCGGCCCACCGACAGCATGCCGGCGTTGATGTCGCCCAGCACCACCGCGCCCTCGTTGCCGACGCGCTCCTTGAGCAGCACGGCGATGTCGCCGGTACCGCCGGCCAGGTCCAGCACACGGTCGCCCGGCTTCACCTGCGCGGTCGCCACGAAGTAGCGTTTCCATGCGCGGTGTACGCCCAGACTCATCAGATCGTTCATCAGGTCGTAGTTGCGCGCGACCGAGGTGAACACTTCGCCGACCAGCTTCTGCTTGTCCTTGGCAGCGACGTCGCGGAAGCCGAAATGGGTGGTACCGGAGGTATAGGGGGATTCGCTCATGGGCGGATTATCGCACTGCTGACGCCGCCATGACCGCAACCGGACCACAATCGCTGCCTTCCCTGCGACCGGCCCTGCGAGCCCTGCGTGCACGACAAGTACGTCCAGCGCGACTGGCAGCCCCACGAGAAGCCCACCCTGCCCGGGTCGGCCTCCACCCCCCTGCACTCCACCCGGCGCCGCATCCAGTACGGGCTGGTGGGCGTGGTGGTGGCGCTGACCGGCGGGCTGAGCAATGCGCTGGTCACCGCCAACCTGACCTATCTGCAGGGCACGCTGGGCGCCTACGCCACCGAAATGGCCTGGCTGCCGGCCGCCTACGTGATGACCAACATGTCGGCCAACCTGCTGCTGGTGAAGTTCCGCCAGCAGTTCGGGCTGCGGCGCTTCACCGAGATCTTCCTGGCGCTGTATGCGGTCATCGCCTTCGCGCATCTGTTTGTGCACAGCCTGAGCTCGGCGATCACCGTGCGTGCCGCGCACGGATTGGTGGGCGCCGCGCTCAGCTCGCTGGGGCTGTATTACGTGATCCAGGCGTTCCCGGCCAAATACCGGCTCAAGGCGGTGGTGACCGGGCTGGGGGTGACCCAGCTGGCGCTGCCATTGGCGCGGGTGTTCTCCACCGATCTGCTGGAATTTGCGCAGTGGCAGGGCCTGTACCTGTTCGAACTGGGCCTGGCGGTGTTCGCGCTGGCCTGCGTGCTGGCGCTCAAGCTGCCGCCCAGCGACCGCTATCGGGTGTTCGAGCCACTGGATTTCCTCACCTTCAGCCTGTTTGCGGCCGGTTCGGCCGGGCTGGCGGCGGTGCTGTCGCTGGGGCGGCTGCTGTGGTGGACCAGCACGCCGTGGCTGGGCGTGGTACTGGCGGCCTCCATCGTGCTGCTGTGCACGGCGGCGTGGATCGAGCACAACCGCCGCAACCCGATGATCAATACGCGCTGGCTGGCCAGTGGCGACATGCTGCGGCTGGGCCTGGCGATCCTGCTGATCCGGCTGGTACTGTCCGAGCAGAGCACCGGCGCGATCGGCTTCTTCCAGACCCTGGGGCTGGCCAACACGCAGCTGCAGACCCTGTTCGCGCTGATGTTGCTGGGTGCAGTGGTCGGCGTGGCCGCCAGCGCGTGGCTGATCAATCCGGCGCGGGTGGCCGAGCATCTGATCATTGCGGTGGCGGCGATCTGCATCGGCTGTTTCATGGATGCCGATGCCACCAGCCTCACCCGCCCGGAGCAGATGTACGTCAGCCAGTTCCTGCTCGCCTTTGGCAGCACCTTTTTCATCGGCCCGGCGATGGTGGCCGGGCTGGGCCGGGTCATCGCGCAGCCGGGCAACCTGATCAGCTTCATCGTGCTGTTCGGCATGGCACAGAACATGGGCGGCCTGCTCGGCAGCGCGCTGCTCGGCACCGTGCAGGTCGTGCGCGAGAAATACCATTCCAGCCAACTGGTCGAACATCTGGCATTGACCGACCCGCAAGTGGCCGCGCGCGTGCAGGCCTATGCCGCGCTGTACGGCCGCAGCATCGGCGACCCGGCCCTGCGCCAGGCCCAGGGCGTGCGCGCCCTGGGCAGCGTGGCCACGCGCGAAGCCAATGTGCTCGCCTATAACGACGTATTCCTGTTGATCGGCTGCATCGCCATCGCCACCGGGCTGTGGATCCTGTCCGTGCTGGTGTGGCGGCGTTATCTGCGCCCATCCGCTGCGTCCCCCTCTCCTGCTTCCACCGCGCGCCCATGAATACACCTGCAGCTTCAACCTCTCCTGCCGATCTGCAACGTCGCAGGCGCCGCCGCATCGGTGGCGTGATCGGCTTCGGCGGGCTGGCCCTGCTCGGTGTCGCCCTGGTGCTGTATGCATGGCGCCTGCCACCGTTCGTCAGCGCCGTCGAGCGCACCGAGAACGCGATGGTGCATGGCCAGATCACGGTGATCGCGCCGCAGGTCAGCGGGTATGTCACCGAGGTGCCGGTGCAGGACTTCGCCCACGTCAAATACGGCCAGTTGCTGGCCAGGATCGATGACCGCATCTATGCCCAGCAGCTCGAACAGGCCAGGGCGCAGCTGCAGACCGCGCAGGCCAACCTGTCCAACTGGGACCAGCAGCGGCATAGCGCCGATGCCACCATCGCCGAACAACGCGCCGCACTGAGCAGCAATCAGGCCCAGCGCGACCGCACCCGCTCGGCGTATGCGCGCGCGCAGCAGCTGGCCGAGCAGAAACTGGTATCCGAACAGGATCGCGACACCGCCTTCGCCGCACGTGCGCAGGCCGATGCCGGCGTGGCACAGGCGCGTGCCGCCGTGCAGGCCGCCGAGGAGAACGCACGCAGCGTCACCGTCAATCGCGCCGCCCTGGAAGCGGCGGTGGCCAATGCGCAAGCGGCCGTGCAACTGGCGCAGATCAATCTGGACAACACGCGCATCCTGGCCCCGCGCGATGGCCAGCTCGGCCAGCTCGGCGTGCGCCAGGGCGCCTACGTCACCAATGGCACGCAGCTGATGTCGCTGGTGCCGGACACGTTGTGGATCGTGGCCAATTTCAAGGAAACCCAGATGGCCAAGATCCGCATCGGGCAACGCGCCAGCTTCACCGTGGATGCGTTGGACAATGCGCGTCTGCACGGCCGTGTGCAGGAAATCTCCCCGGCCGCCGGCTCGGAATTCAGCGTGCTGCCGGCCGACAACGCCACCGGCAACTTCGTCAAGATCGCCCAGCGCATTCCGCTGCGCATCAGCGTCGATCCGGACCAGGCGCTGGCACCGCGGCTACGCCCGGGCATGTCGGTGGTGGTGGCGATCGACACCGACAGCGCGGTCGACTGACGCGACACAGCCGCTATCATGCGGTGATGTCGTCCCTGTCCCCATCCTCGCTGCACTGGCAATGCCTGCGCTTCGACCAACTGAGCACCACGCAGTTGTACACGCTGCTGCGGCTGCGCTCGGATGTGTTCGTGGTGGAGCAGCAGTGCGCGTATCCGGAGCTGGATGGCAAGGACAGCCTGCCGGGCGTGCTGCATCTGCTCGGTAGCACCGACGACGGTGCGTTGGCCGCCTATCTGCGCGTGCTACCGCCCGGTGTGAGTTACCCCGAGCCAAGCATCGGCCGGGTAGTGATTGCCGCCACGCAGCGCGGCCACGGCTTCGCACACGCATTACTGCGGGAAGGCTTGCAGCTGGTGCACCGGCAGTGGCCTGCCAGCGCCGTGCAACTCGGCGCGCAGGCACACCTGCAGGCGTTCTACGCCGCACACGGTTTCACGCCCTCGTCCGCACCGTATCTGGAAGACGGCATTCCCCACATCGACATGCTGCGTCGCGCCGACGCCGCCACCCAGGAGCCTACATGATCACCACCCCCGACTACCGCGCACTGCTCGACACCGCCATTGCCGAAGCCCGCCAGGGCCTGGCCGAAGGCGGCATTCCGATCGGCGCGGCGCTGTACCACAACGACGGACGTCTGCTCGGCTGCGGCCACAACCGCCGCGTGCAGGAAAACGATCCCTCCGTGCATGGCGAAACCGATGCCTTCCGCAAGGCCGGCCGGCAGCGTCGCTACAAGGACACCATCATGGTCACCACGCTGGCGCCGTGCTTGTACTGCAGCGGGCTGGTGCGCCAGTTCAATATCGGCACCGTGGTGGTCGGCGAGTCGGTCACCTTCCAGGGCGGCGTGTCCTGGCTGCGCGAGCACGGCGTCACTGTCATCGACCTGCAGAGCCAGGAATGCATCGATCTGCTGGGCGGCTATATCTCGGCCAACCCCGACGTGTGGAACGAGGATATCGGCGAGGACTGAGCGGTTTGGGTGCAGCGGTTTGGCTGCAGAGCGCTTGATCTGCGGCTTGGCTGCGAGGCCCTTGCCCGCCCACCATCGCAGGACACGCCGCAAGTACGTCCCTGTAGGCTCTTACGCGGCATCCATGCCGCGTAAGGTCCCGCGACGGTGGGCGGGCAAGCACCAAGTCGAGATGGTCGGTGTGCTTGCTTAAGAGCAGTAAGGGCAGTGCGTGATGCGCGTTTTTTGATCCTAATGCGCCGGCGCAACATCCGGCGTAAGTCGAGCGATAAGCAGCTTTTTGCGTGACCACCGACCAACTATTTGGTGCGGTGCCCTCACCGATTGCGGGATCCTTGGCGGCAGGGATGCCGCCAAGGAGCCTCCACGGACGGATTCACGGCGTGTCCCGCGAGCGGTGAGGGCACCGCGCCATCGACCGACCCAGCGTTTGACTGCATCCGGGAGGAGGCGGCTAACAACGCCGCCAGGCCAGCGCGGTCAGAATCGGCATGTCCAACGCGTACACGCCGGTTCTGGTTGCGTCCACACCGGTCTGATGACCGTTGGCACCTGCACGCAGGTGCGCTGCGATCAGAGGATATAGCGGCTCAGGTCCGGGTCCTGCACCAGCTCGCCGAGCTGCGCATCGACATAGGCCGCATCGACCGTGACGCTCTGGCCGTCGCGATCCGGCGCCTCATAACTCAGCACATCGAGCAGACGCTCCAGCACTGTATGCAGGCGGCGCGCGCCGATGTTTTCCTGCCGCTCGTTGACCTGCGCGGCGATCTCGGCAAGGCGCTCCACCGCATCGGCGCCGAAGGTCAGGCGCACGCCCTCGGTCTGCAGCAGGGCTTCGTACTGCTTGATCAACGCCGCCTTGGGCTCGGTGAGGATGCGCACGAAATCGGCCTTGGTCAGCGCGGTCAATTCGACACGGATCGGAAAACGGCCCTGCAATTCGGGAATCAGATCGCTGGGCTTGGCCAGATGGAACGCGCCGGAGGCGATGAACAGGATATGGTCGGTCTTGACCGTGCCGTACTTGGTCGACACGTTGGAACCTTCCACCAGCGGCAGCAGATCGCGCTGCACGCCCTCGCGACTGACATCGCCGCCGTTGGAGCCGGCTTCGCCACGCTTGGCGACCTTGTCGATCTCATCGATGAACACGATGCCGTGCTGCTCGCAGGCTTCGATCGCCGCCGCACGCACGTCGTCTTCGTTGACCAGCTTGCCGGCTTCTTCTTCGATCAGCAGCGGGCGCGCGGCCTTGATGGTGAGCTTGCGCTTCTGCGACTTGCCGCTGCCCAGGTTGGAAAACATTTGCCGCAGCTGCTGGCCCATTTCTTCCATGCCCGGTGGGGTCATGATGTCCATGCTGGCGTTGACCGCCACTTCCAGCTCGATCTCGCGCTCGTCCAGCTCGCCGCTGCGCAGCATGCGGCGGAACTTGATGCGGGTGTCGTTGTCCTGCGCCGAGGGCTCGTTGCGCGCCGCTTCCGGATCGAACCCGATCCCGGCCGCACGGCGCGGCAGCAGCGCATCCAGGAGGCGGTCTTCGGCGCGTTCTTCGGCCTGGTTGCGCACGCGCACCTTGGCCTGTTCGCGATACAGCTTGACCGAGGTGTCGGCCAGGTCGCGAATGATCTGTTCCACATCCTTGCCGACATAGCCGACCTCGGTAAAGCGCGTGGCTTCCACCTTGACGAACGGCGCATTGGCCAAGGTGGCCAGACGCCGCGCGATCTCGGTCTTGCCGACGCCGGTCGGGCCGATCATCAGGATGTTCTTGGGCATCACCTCGTTGCGCAGCTCTTCGGGCAGCTGCATGCGGCGCCAGCGATTACGCAGCGCGATGGCAACCGCACGCTTGGCATCGTGCTGGCCAACGATATGACGGTCGAGCTCCTGAACGATTTCGCGCGGAGTCATGGTTGAAGTATCGGAATTTGGCATTGGGGATTGGGGATTCGTAAAAGCGGAGTAGGAACGATCGATGCGTGTCCGGGCGCAGGGAAAGGAGTGCTTTTGCGAATCCCCAATCCCAAATCCCGACTCACAGCTCTTCGACCACCACATTGCGATTGGTATAAATGCAGATATCGCCGGCGATGTTGATCGCTTCGGTGGCGATGGTCTTGGCATCGAGTTCGGTGTGCGCCAGCAGCGCGCGGGCAGCCGACAGAGCGTAGGAACCGCCCGAACCGATGGCGATGATGCCGTCTTCCGGTTCGATCACATCGCCGGTCCCGCTGATGATCAACGAGGTTTCCTTGTCGGCGACCGCAAGCAGCGCCTCAAGCTTGCCCAGGCGGCGCTCGGTGCGCCAATCCTTGGCCAGCTCCACGGCGGCACGGGTCAGTTGCCCATGCTTGTCGAGCTTGGCTTCGAACAGCTCGAACAGGGTGAACGCATCGGCGGCGGCGCCGGCAAAACCGGCCAGCACCTGCCCCTCGCGGCCGAGCCGGCGCACCTTGCGCGCATTGCCCTTCATGACGGTGTGGCCGAGGGTGACCTGGCCATCGCCGGCAACGGCGACATGCCCACCACGCCGGACAGAGATGATGGTGGTGGCGTGAACGATGTTGGGGTTCTGGCTGGGGTCCATGGGTCCTCCGGGGGTTTCCAATGAGGTGGGGACGCCCCTGCCGGGTTCAAGCATGCTGCGCGCATGCGGCGCGGGCGACTGATGCAGCGCGCTCAGACGGCAGACAGCATGCGTCTGCGCTCCCGGCACGCAGGCATCGAGCAGCCGCACACGAGAACGATTGGGAGCGTGGTGTGCGCTTCGGGATGAACCGGGTGATCGTCGCCGGCGCGGAGACGCTGCTGCGCAAACCTGTCACCGCAGTATGCGGCCGTCATATGCGCATCACTGCAAGAAACGCTCCGGCCCGAATAACCACGCAGGCCCGCGCATGGATCCGCGCACTAGCGCCGATGCCTGCGCTCTAGCCGCTCTCCGAATGGGTGAGCGGCTCTAGAGCGGCGATTCGCACGCGGCGGTACTTCAGAGAAGTGGTTAACCGCTACGCGCAACACACGCCGCGCCACTCACTCAGCAGCTTTCTTGCGCCTGGCGCGCGGATGCGCGGCATCGTAGACCTTGGCCAGATGCTGGAAATCCAGATGCGTATAGATCTGCGTGGTGGCGATGTCCGAATGGCCAAGCAATTCCTGCACGCCGCGCAGGTCGCCGGAAGATTCGAGGATGTGGCTGGCAAAGCTGTGCCGCAGCATATGCGGATGCACGTCCTTGAACATGCCCTGGCGCACCGCCAGTTGCTTGATGCGGATCTGTACTGCACGCTGCGAAATCGCACCGCCGGCGCGGCCGGGGAATACATGGGTGTCGGCACGTCCGCCGTTGTCGCGCAGCCAGTCGCGCAACGCGCTGATCGCATGCGAGCCTACCGGCACCAGGCGCTGCTTGCCGCCCTTGCCGAGCACCATCACCAAGCCGCTGTCCAGATCCAGGTCGCGCCAGCGCAGCGCGCAGAGCTCGCTCAGGCGCAGCCCGGACGAATAGAACAGCTCCAGCAAGGCGCGATCGCGCAGGCCCAACGGCGCGTCGGTGGGCACCTCGACCAGACGCACCGCTTCATCGGCATCGAGCACCTGCGGCAATTTGCGTGGCGCCTTGGGTGCACGCATTGCCGCCGCCGGACTTGCGGCAATGCGGCCATGCTTGAGCAACCAGGCGTAGTAACTGCGGCATGCCGACAGGCGACGCTGCAGGCTCTTGGGCGACAACCCGCGCCGGTGCTCGGACGCAACGAACTGCCGCAACTGTGCGCTATCGAGCTGCGCCACATCGTCGATGGCCTGTTCGCCGGCCCAGCCCACCAACGCGGCAAGATCGCGCTGGTAGGCATCCAGCGTATGCGCCGACACCTGCCGCTCGACCTGCAGGTATCCCAGGAAATCGTCGACCGACGCCACCTCAGACTCCCCGCTGCCGCACCATCGGCGCGGCCATCCAGCGCAGGCTGCACGCATCGGCGCACCCTGCACGGCGCATCATGTGTCGAAGCGCTGCAAGGCCACGCCCAGGGACTCGCCCATCATGCGCAGGAACAAGGTGCCCATGCCGGGATAGAAGCGGTTGGCGTCGCTGCTGCCGACCGCAATCAGGCCGATGCCGGGCAACGGCAGCAGCGCGGTGGATTGCACGTTGGCAGCCTGGTCGGCGTACAGCAGCGCGTGCTTTTCCGTCTGAAGGCGGCCGCAGATCGGCTCGCCGTCGCTCAGGCAATCGCGGAACGGGGCAAGCCGCGCATCGTCGGCGGCGATGACCTGCAGCCAGTCGGCCTCCAGGCCGGCGACCGGCTTGAGCAACACCAGCCGCACCAGTTCGCCATTGAAATCTTCCGCCAGCGAGGCGGCCATCGCCTTGAGCGTGTCGGCCGCGCTGGTCTGGCGCATCAGCGCCAGGGTCAGTTGATGCGTGCGTACTGCCAGGCGCTCGTTGTCCTGCGCATTGTGACCAAGCTCGTGCAGGCGCCGCGACAGCTCGCGGTTCTTGTCGCGCAGCACTTCCAGCTGATAGGTGGCCAGCGAGGCGGTGGGGCCGTCGTCGCGCGGCACCAGCAGACTCACCGCCAGATCCGGGAACTGCTTGAGGAAGGTCGGGTGGCGCCGCAACCAGGTTGCCACTTCGTGCGCGCTGAATGTGTCCGTGTTCTCGCTCATCAGTTCCACTCTCCATCGAAGACGAACACGGCCGGACCGGACATCACGACGTCCTGTTGTTCGCCGGCCCAACGGATGCGTAGCTCGCCGCCGGGCAAGGACACCTGCACGTCGCGCTCGACACGGCCACGCTGCATCAGCACCACCGCCGCCGCGCAGGCACCGCTGCCGCAGGCCAGGGTTTCGCCGACGCCGCGTTCGAACACACGCAGGCGCACATGCGTCGGGTCGACCACCTGCACAAAGCCGACGTTGACCGAATCGGGGAACGCGGCGTTCTGCTGCAACAGGCCGCCGACGCGTTCCACCGGCGCCGCCTCCACCCGCCCCACTTCCACCACGGCATGCGGGTTGCCCATCGACACCGCGCCAAAGCGCACGGTTTCGCCATGCACCGGCAGCGCGTATTCCTCGCGCGCATGCGCAAAGCCGGCCAGCGGGATCTGCGTGGGCTCGAATTGCGGCACGCCCATCGCCACCGCATAAGTGCCGGCGTCCAGACGCTGCACGCGGTGGGAGGTGAACGGGCTATCGATGACGAAGTCATCGCCCTGCGCGGTGCCGTCGCGCACCAGCCAGGCCGCCACACAGCGCGCGCCGTTGCCGCATTGGCGCGCGGCCGAGCCGTCGGAATTCCAGATGCCGTACGCGGCCACCGCCTCGCTGCTGCGCGGGGGTTCGATGGTCAGGATCTGGTCGCAGCCCACCCCGAAATGGCGGTCGGCCAGGCGTGCGGCCAGCGCGGCATCCGGCGGCGGCGTGCCGTCGCGCAGGTCCAGCACCACGAAATCGTTGCCGGCGCCATGCATTTTGGTGAAACGCAGACGCCCGCTGCGGCCGTCAGCGCTCATTGCCGCTGCTAGCGGGCTGGTCGGTAGTGGGCGCGGGCTGCGTATCGGTGTTCACCGGCGCAGGCGCAGGCGAGGACTCATCCAGCGGTTGCGGCGCATCCGGCGGCTGCAGCACCGGCTGGGCTTCCACCGGCACCGGCTTCTGCGGCATCACCAGCGGGCCCTTGTTGCCGCAGGCGGCAAGCAGGACAAAGGTCGCACCAACCAGTGCGAGACGAACAGACGGTCGGGACATGATGCTCATGCCCGAAGTATAGCCAGAACACCCTGACTGCCGTGCGCTCAACGCGCAGCGGGCAGCGCGCGCGGTGGCGGCTCGGGGCGCAGCCACAGCCAGATCGCCACCACCGCCATGCTGCCGATCGACAGGCATTTGACCCAGAACACCGGCACGCACCACAGCATGATGCCGGCGCAGACGGTCATGGTGAGCGTGGCCATCCACTTGGCCTTGCGGCTGACCGCGCGATAGGTCTGCCACTCGACGATTGCCGGGCCGAAGCGCGGGTGCGAGAGCAGCCAGTTGTGCAGGCGCTCGGAGCCGTGCGAGGCCGCCCAGGCGGAAATCAGGATGAACACGGTCGTCGGCAGGCCGGGCACGAAGATACCGACGATGCCGGTCGCCAGGCTGGCGTAGGCCAGCAACCACCAGGCCCAGCGGAATCGAGTCGGTCGCGTCATGGGTAAATGATACGGCCAGCGGGCGCCGAGATGGTCCGGGCATCCCCTTCTCGCACCGGGAGAAGGGGCTCCAAACGGCGGATAAGGGGACGTCTGCACGCAGGATTGGGCGGGTTTTGCTTACCAATCCCCAATCCCGACTCCCCAATCCCCGCCCCTCAACTACTTGACCCCGAGCTGATCCAGCACAAACGCATAGGACTCGGCGAGTTCGCGGTAACGGCGGAAGCGGCCGGACTTGCCGCCGTGGCCGGCTTCCATGTTGGTGCGGAACACGATCGGCTGGGTACCGGTGTTGTCGTCGCGCAGCTTGGCCACCCACTTGGCCGGCTCCCAGTACTGCACCTGCGAATCCCACAGACCGGTGCCGACGAACAGGGCCGGGTAGGCCTGCCTGGTCACGTTGTCGTACGGGGAGTAGGACAGCATGTAATCGTAATAGGCCTTCTTTTCCGGGTTGCCCCACTCGTCGTATTCGTTGGTGGTGAGCGGGATGCTGGCATCGAGCATGGTGGTGACCACGTCGACGAACGGCACCTGCGCGACCATCACGCGATAGTCCTGCGGGGCCATGTTGGCCACCGCGCCCATCAGCAACCCACCGGCGCTGCCGCCGGAGGCGGCGACGCGGTCCTTGGCGGCATAGCCTTGTTCCACCAGGCCGCGGGTGACGTCGATGAAGTCGGTGAAGGTGTTCTTCTTGTGCAGCAGCTTGCCGTCGTCGTACCACTGGCGGCCCATTTCCTGGCCGCCGCGGATGTGCGCGATGGCATACACCACGCCACGGTCCAGCAGGCTGATCGCCGGCAGATTGAAGGCCGGGTCCATCGACATGCCGTAGCTGCCGTAGGCGTACTGGAACAACGCCGCAGTGCCGTCCTTCTTGAAGCCGCGTTTGTACACCAGCGACACCGGCACCTTGACGCCGTCACGCGCGCTCACCCAGACGCGCTCGGTGACGTACTTGCCGGCGTCGTAACCGATCACCGGCTGCTGCTTGAGCAGCTTGCGCTCGCCGGTCCGCGTATTGAGTTCGTAGGTGGTCGCCGGCGTGGTCAGCGAGGTGTAGCTGTAGCGCAACCACTCGGTGTCCGGCTCGGAATTGACCGCCAGGCCCATCGAATACGCAGGCTCGTCCGCCTTGACGTACTCATGACTGCCATCACCCTTGAGCAGGCGTACGCGCTCTAGCCCGCCGGAGCGCTCTTCGATCGCAGTAAACCCGTCGAACAGCTCGAAGTTTTCGATATAGACCTTGTCATCGTGCGCCACCCAATCGGTCCACTGCTTGCGCGTGGTCGCATCGGTGGGTGCGGTCACCAGCTTGAAATTCTTGGCGCCATCGGCATTGGTGCGGATCACCCAACGGCCATCGAAATGCTCGGGGTGATATTCGACATCGCGCTCGCGCTTGGCCAGCAGAGTGAACCGCTCGGGATTGTCGGCCGGCGCATAACGCGTCTCCGACGACACCGTGCTTTCCACGCCGATGGTGATGTACTTGTCGTCGCGGGTACGGCCGATGCCCATGTAGAAGCTGTCGTCCTTCTCCTCGTAGACCAGCACGTCGTCCTTGGAGGGCGTGCCCAGCACGTGTTTCTTCACCCGCACGGTGAGCAGCGTTTCCGGATCGTTTTCGACATAGAACAGGGTCTTGTTGTCGTCGGCCCAGACCACGTTGGCCGACACGCCTTCCACCGTATCGGGGTAGATCTCGCCGGTGTCCAGGTTCTTGAAGCGGATCGTGTACTGGCGACGTCCCACCGCATCGTCGGCCCAGGCCAGGATGCGATTGTCCTGGCTGACTTCCGCATCGCCGACGCTGAAGTAGCCTTTGCCCTGCGCCATCTGGTTGACGTCGAGCAGGATCTGTTCCGGCGCGTCCATGCTGCCCTTGCGGCGCGCCTGGATCGGGTAGTCCTTGCCGGCCTCGAAGCGCGTGTAATACCAGTAGCCACGCTCGCGATACGGCACGCTGGCGTCGTCCTGCTTGATGCGCCCGACGATCTCGGTATACAGCGCGTCTTCCAGCGGCTTGAGCGGCGCCATCACCGTGTCGGTGTAGGCGTTCTCGGCGTTGAGGTAGGCCAGCATCGCCTTGTCCTCGCGCTTGTCGTCGCGCAGCCAGTAGTAGTCGTCGTTGCGGGTGGCGCCGAACGGGGCCTTGACCACATGCGGACGCTTGGCCACGTCCGGTGGCGGCGGGAGAGCTGCGAAGGCGGAAGGAACAGATGTGGTCATCAGGCTGGCGATCAGAAGGGCGAGGACAGGCTTCATCAGATTGGGGTCCATTGGATGAACGCAATGCCATCCCAGCACCCGAGTGTGGAAGAGCCCGGCCGGGAGCGTCATGTGCCCGAGGTCATGCTGCTCTATCCTCTTCGGTATGGACTCCCTACATTCGCATGCCCCCCGCTACAGCCGCCGCAGCCAGGACATCGCGCCGTTTCATGTGATGGCGCTATTGGCGCGCGCCAATGCGCTGGAACAGGCCGGCCACGATGTGATCCACCTGGAGATCGGCGAACCGGATTTCACCACCGCCGCACCGATCGTCGCGGCCGGACAGGCCGCACTGGCGGCCGGACACACCCGCTACACGGCCGCCCGCGGCCTGCCCGCGCTGCGCGCCGCCATCGCCGGGTTTTACGCGCAGCGGTACGGCTGCGCTATCGATCCAGAACGCATCCTGGTCACTCCTGGCGGCTCCGGCGCATTGCTGCTGGCCAGCAGCCTGTTGGTCGACCCGCACAAACACTGGCTGCTCGCCGACCCCGGCTATCCGTGCAACCGGCATTTCCTGCGCCTGGTCGAAGGCGCCGCGCAACTGGTGCCGGTCGGCGCAGACACCGATTACCAACTGACGCCAGGCCTGATCGACGCCTGCTGGAACGCCGACAGCGTCGGCGCACTGGTCGCCTCGCCGGCAAATCCCACCGGCAGCGTGCTGTCGCGCGCGCAACTGGCCGGCTTGTCGCAGGCGCTGCATGCACGCGGCGGCCACCTGGTGGTGGACGAGATCTACCACGGCCTGACCTACGGCATGGATGCGCACAGCGTGCTGGAAGTGGACGACAGCGCCTTCGTGCTGAACAGTTTTTCCAAGTACTTCGGCATGACCGGCTGGCGCCTGGGTTGGCTGGTCGCTCCGCCCGCAGCGGTGCCGGAGCTGGAGAAACTCGCGCAGAATCTTTACATCAGCGCCTCCACGATCGCCCAGCACGCCGCGCTGGCCTGCTTCACGCCCGACAGCATCGCCATCTTCGAAGCGCGCCGCGCCGAGTTCCAGCAGCGCCGCGATTACCTGCTGCCCGCGCTGCGTGCACTGGGCTTGAACATCGCCGTCGAACCGCAGGGTGCGTTTTACCTGTACGCGGACATCAGCGCATTTTCCAACGACGCCCAGGCCTTCTGCGCGCACTTCCTGGAAACCGAACATGTCGCCTTCACCCCCGGTATCGACTTCGGCCACCACCGCGCCAACCAGCACGTCCGCATCGCCTATACGCAAAGCCTGCCGCGCCTCGAGCAGGCGGTGGAGCGGATTGCGCGTGGTTTGCAACGTCTTTGATCGAACCAGCGCCAGTGCGCACGGCGCCTCTCGTCGAACAGCGCCTGGACGTGGCCGCAGGTTCACTGCCTCGATGTAAACAGCCATGACTGTGATTTGCCGCTGCTTTTGCACTGCTGTTTGTGGGCTTGGTTCGCCCTGAAGCGAGACCAGCGCCGCAGCCACGCGTGGCCGCAAGGGCGCCCTGCTGGGCGTAGCCCGTGGCGTGCGTGCGTACCCTCATCCACCCTTCGGGCACCTTCTGCCAATGGGAGACGGAACCAATAAAAAAGCCCTGGACCATTCGGCCCAGGGCTTTCTTCAACGCAGCACCTGATCAAGACAACTCGAACTACGGAGTTGCCTTGAGTCGACAACTCAATCCGCCAGCCGCTCCCACAGGAAGCTGTAGGCCAGCGCCGCCATGTGTGCGGCCTGTGCGTTGTTGGCCGCGCCGCCGTGGCCGCCTTCGATGTTCTCGTAATAGGTCACGTCCTTGCCGGCCTCGATCATCTTGGCGGCCATCTTGCGCGCGTGGCCCGGATGCACGCGGTCGTCGCGCGTGGAGGTCAGGAAGATCACCGGCGGATAGGTCTTGCTCGGGTCGAACAGGTGATACGGCGAGAAGGTCTGGATGAACTTCCAGTCGTCGGTATCCGGGTTGCCGTACTCGGCCATCCACGAGGCACCGGCCAGCAGATGGCTATAGCGCTTCATGTCCAGCAGCGGCACCTGCACCACCACCGCGCCGAACAGCTCCGGATACTGGGTCAGCATGTTACCGGTCATCAGCCCGCCATTGCTGCCGCCCTGCACGCCCAGATGCTTGGTCGAGGTGATCTTGCGCGCGACCAGGTCCCTGGCCACCGCAGCCATGTCTTCATAGGCCTTGTGGCGGTTCTGCTTGAGCGCGGCCTGGTGCCAGCGCGGGCCGTATTCGCCACCGCCGCGGATGTTGGCCACCACGTAGACGCCGCCCTTTTCCAACCAGGCGCGGCCCAGTCCGCCGGAATAGTTGGGCGTCATCGAAATCTCGAACCCGCCGTAGCCGTACAGCAGGGTCGGCGCGCTGCCATCGAGCTTCAACGCCTTGGGGCGCACCAGGAAATACGGCACGCGGGTGCCGTCCTTGCTGGTGGCAAAGTGCTGCTCGATGCTGTCCTTGCCGGCATCGAAGAACGCCGGCATGGCCTTGAGCGGCTGCGGCGCGGTACCCACCTCCACCCACGACAAGGTGGTCGGGGTCAGGTAGTCGGTAACGGTCAACCACAGCGCGTCGCTGTCGTCGCTGTCCACCGCGCCGACGTCGACGGTGCCGAACGCCGGCGCACCGACGAAGGCGCTCTTCTTCCAGCCATCCTGCCCAGGCGTGATCACGCTCAGGCGGTTCTTGACGTCTTCCAGCACGTTCAACACCAGGTGCGAACGCGTCCAGGCGATACCTGCCAGCGAGGTGCTGTCGGTGGGCTCGAACAGCACATCGAAGCTGCGCTTGCCGGCCATGAAGTCGTCAAAGCGCGTCGCCAGCAGCGAGCCGGCCTTGTAGGTCTTGCCGGCCACGGTCCAGGGTTCGCGCAGTTCCAGGGTCAGCCATTGCCGCTTGACCGACTTGCTGGCCGAGTTGGGCGCATCCACCTTGACCAGCTTGCCGTCGGCACCCTTGAGATACAGCTCCTCGTTGTAGAAGGCCAGCGTGCGGCTGACGAAATCGCGCTCGAATCCGGGCGTGTCGTCGTGCATCGCGGCGATGTACATGTCGGTCGGCTTGCCCTCGTACACCACCGTGGCGGCGCTGAGCGGAGTGCCGCGCTTCCACTGCTTGGCGATGCGCGGATAGCCGGAGCTGGTCATCGTGCCGGCACCGAAATCGGTGAACACGTAGACGGTGTCCTGGTCGACCCAGCCGAGCCCGCCCTTGGATTCGGGACGGAAGAAGCCGTCCTTGACCCACTGCTTGCCGGCCAGATCGAACTCGCGGGTGACATCGGCATCGGCGCCGCCACGCGACAGCGCGATCAGGCAGCGCTGGTAATCCGGGCGCAGGCAGTCGGCGCCGTGCCAGACCCAGTTCTCGCCTTCGGCCTTGTTGAGCGCATCCAGGTCCAGCACCGTTTCCCACTTGGGCGCCGGCTTGCGGTATTCGTCCAGCGTGGTGCGCCGCCACAGGCCGCGCTCGTGCTGCTTGTCCTTCCAGAAGTTGTAGTAGTACTCGCCGATCTTCTGCACGCCGGGAATCTTCGCGTCCGAATCCAGCACTTCGCGGATGCTGGTCTCCATCTGCTTGAAGGCCGGCGTGGCCGCCAGGCGCGCCTCGGTCTTGGCGTTCTGGGCCTTGACCCAGTCCAGCGACTTGGCGCCGGAAACATCTTCCAGCCAGGCGTAGGGATCGTTGGACACGGCGTTTTCCTCTGCAGAGACGGCGCCAGCGGTGATCAGACCGGCAACCAGGCAGATCGAGGCGAGTTTGGACATGAATGTTTCCGGGAGAACGAACGCCGGGAACGTAGCATAGCCCTCCGCCGCCCGACCCTGCCGAAGGTCAGGCCGCGCGCGCCTGTGTTGCCGCGCGCGACGTGCTGCGTCGGCGTTGCGCCTGCGGCCCGCGCCGACGTGGCGCACCGCGCCGCGCACCTGGCCGTACCAGGGCCGGCAACGCGAACCGGTGCAGGCTCCACCAAGCCAGCATCGGCATGCCGACCAGCCACAGCGGCAGCCAGCCGATCCACTCGCTGTGGCCGCGCGCGGCTGGCCACACCAGCACCAGGGCCAGGCCGGCCAGGGCGATCTGCCGGACCGGGCGCAGCACGCGCGGGTCGGGACGTTCGGAACGACGGGAAGGACGAATCGACATGGCGGCACTCCGTGGCAGGAAGGATGAGGACAGGCCGGCAGGATTGCCTGCGCCCATCTCACCGACTGCGACCTGGCGGCGAAAACCGGAGAGACCGCCTTGCCGGGTGCCGGCGCCGCGGTGCGACAACCACCGCCAGGCCACCAACCGGGTCCGCTTCCGCACCCGGACCCAGGCGCCCGGTTGCCGCGTCCGAGGCAGCCGCGTGCGCCAGACCCGACCGTTGACGCGAACTTGCCCCCTGCATGCGGTAGTGTGCTGCTCCAACTGCCCCTTTGTGATGTTGCGATGCGCCTGACCGTTACGATCGCCCTCGCTTTTCTGTTCGTCCTCGGCCTGCCCGTGGCATCCGCCAAGGACGCGCCTACCAGCGAGCCGGCGGTCGATCTGTCCAAGATCATGGGCACCTGGTATGTGATCGCACGCATGCCCAACCCGGTCGAGCGCGGCCACGTCACCAGCCGCGACGAATACACCCTGGTCGAAGACGGCAAGGTGGCGGTGCGCTATGTGTACCGCGAGGGCTTCGGCGAGCCGGAGAAGGAGGTCAACGCGCGTGCCTCGGTGGATGCCGAGAGCGGCAACCGCGACTGGCGGGTATGGTTCTACAAGGTCATCCCGGCCAAGCAGCGCATCCTGGAAATCGCACCGGACGGTTCGTGGATGCTGATCTCCTACCCCGGTCGTGACCTGGCCTGGATCTTCGCGCGCAAGCCGGACATGAGCCGCGACCAGTACCGCAAGCTGGTCGACAAGATGCGCGACGACTATTCCATCTACACCGACAAGCTCAAGCGCGTGCCGCAGCTGCGCGAGCAGGTGGACCGCCTGGGCTTTGAAGTGCCTAACAAGCGCTGACATTGGCGGGCCGGTCGGTTACCCGGCTGGCGTCGAGTGTTCCAGGCGTCAGCCGACTGGATGCGCCGGTCGGGGAGACCAGGCGCGCGGCGTCGCGGCCGACACCGATCTCCACTTCATGTGCCAGCATCCTGGCGCGGTCTCCGGATGCAGCGCACAACACCGACGCGCGCAACCGGCGATGGCCATGTCAGCACGCCGCGGGGGGCGCCGAATCAGCACCCTCACCGCGCGCGGGCACCTGTCGCATGACGACTCGCACCCCGCGCTACAGCCCGGCCATGCTCAGTCGTAATTGCTCAACGCCAGCGACAGCAGCGCCTTGGCCTGCTCGCGCAGCGAGACCGGCTCGACGATTTCCGCGTCCGAGCCGTAATGCAGCACGTCCATCAGCAGTTCGCGCGAGTTGCTGTACGGCACTTTGAGTTCGTAACGGCCATCGGCCAGAAAGCGGCCCTGCTGCTTGGAATGCCAGTGCTCGTCGGCGACCCAGCGTGCGGCCTTGGCACTGAACACGATGGTCGCCCAGCCCTTGGGCGCGCCGGAAAAAATGCCGTAGCTGGCTGCCAGCTGCTCGTCCAGCTCGCTGTCGGGCACATCGCGCGGCACGCTCTCGAGCAGGCGTGCGTGATTGATGCGGTCCACCGCAAAGCTGCGCACGCCATCGCGGCCGTGGTCCCAGGCGTCCAGGTACCAGTTGTCGCGGTAGTGGGTGATGCGCTGCGGAGACACCGTGCGCTTGGTCGATTCGTCGGTGGAACGGGCGCGGTAGTCGAAGCTTAGCTGCTTGCGCTCCAGCACGCCGGAGGCCACGGTGCGGAAGCTGGCTTCGTCCAGCTTGCGGCCGCGGTGCGGAATCACCCGCACCCGGTCCACCGGCCATTGCGACACACCGGCCTGGGCGGCCAGCAGCCCTTCGATGCGTTGCTGTAGCGGCGCCAGCATCGAGGACAACACCCCGCCACCGGTGCGCGCCAGCAGTTGCTGGGAGGCCAGCAGCGCATGCAGCTCTTCCGAACTCAGCCACAGGCCGGGCAGTTCGAAGCGGTCGCTTTCGCCGGAGAGATAGCGGAACCCCGATTCGCCGTCGCCTTCCACGGGTGCCATCAGCGCATCGCGCAGAAACGCCAGGTCGCGGTACACGGTTGCGCGGGAACAGCTCAGCTCATCCTGCAGCCGCGCCACCGTGACCGGGTAGCGTGCCGATTTGAGCAAGCGATGCAGGGAGTTGATGCGTTCGTAGCGGTCCATGCGTCGATTATGTCCGAGTCTTTGCGTGGCAGGGTGAGCGTCGCTGTACACCGGCAATCATGCCTGGATCGGCGCCACCACTGCGCGCAGGCGGGCGGGCCGCGGGCCTGCAGCGCGCGAAGGCCGGGCCTGGTTGCGATGCGCCAGCCGCTGCCATTGCGCAAGCCGACGCCCGAACCCCTTCTGAAGCGCGGCGTTCACTTACTCATGACGCAGCCGCTCAGTCCGTTATCATGAAATCGCTTCCACCCTCTTTCGCCCCTGTCCTCCAAAGCGAGCCGCCCATGTCCCGCCGTGCCCCGTTGTCTGCCCTGCTGCCGCTGTTGTTGATCACGCCCACCGTCTGGGCCCAGGCAGTCGCACCGGCCCCGGCGGACCCTGCCGCAGCCGTGATGCCGTCGCCGTGGGGCGGGAGCAGTGGCGAGCTCGGCTATGCCGCCGCCCACGGCAACAGCACCACCGACAGCCTCAATGGCCGGATCCGCCTGCGCTATACCGACGGTGACTGGATCCACAGCCTGGATGCCACCGCGCTGCGCTCCAGTTCCGAATACACCAACACCAACGACGACGGCAGCACCTCGCGCGAGCGCCAGACCACTGCCGAGCGTTACACCGGCAGCGCCGGCAGCGCGCTGCAGTTGGGCGAGCACCGCCAGCTCACCGCCACCGGCCGTTACGAACACGACGACTTTGCCACCTACGACCGCCTGGCCACCTTCGGTATCGGTTACGGCACGCGCCTGATCGATGCCGACCGGTTCTACCTGGATGCGCAGATCGGCCCGGGTATCCGGCGCGCGCACAACAGCGACGAAGACCGCAACGAGACCGGCCTGATCGGGCGCGGGCTGTTCGACCTCAAGTACACCGTCACCGACAACACCGACCTGATCAACACGCTGCTGGTGGAATCGGGCGAATACAACACCTACGCGCAGAACGATTTCGGCGTGCAGGTCAGCATGAACTCGCACTTCGCGCTCAAGGCCGCCTGGCAGATGCGCCACAACAGCGAGGTCAGCGACGGCGACAAGAAGACCGACACCCTGACCACGGTCAACCTGGTCTATACGTTCAAGTAAACACCCGCGAGCGGTAGGAGCGGACCCGGCCGCGACAGGCTTTCCCGGTAAAGCCTCTCGCGGCCGGGGCCGCTCCTACGAAGAGCGCAGCTTGCCGGACAGACCCTGCGCGACGCGGCGGTCAATGGGCCCAGACACTCCACTACGCAACCGCAATCTGTAGGAGCGGACCTGGCCGCGAGGGTGTTCCCGATAAAGCCTCTCGCGGCCGGGGCCGCTCCTACGAAGAGCGCAGCTTGCCGGACAGACCCTGCGCGACGCGGCGGTCAATGGGCCCAGACACTCCAC
>NZ_JACHOM010000003.1:340859-645860 GCF_014199865.1 Xanthomonas sp. F14
CTACGCAACCGCGAGCGGTAGGAGCGGCCCTGGCCGCGAGGGAGTTCCCGGTAAAGCCTCTCGCGGCCGGGGCCGCTCCTACGAGGAGCGGGGGTTGCGTGGGGGCGGGCATTGCGTGCGTCGCGGCCAGGTCTGGAGCTTGCGCCTCGGCGTCGATGTCGGTCACGTTACACGTTGACGCGACGGCGCGTTACAGCTCGGCCAGCAGCTGCGCGGCGCCCTTGTCGAACAGGCCTTGCGCGACCAGGCGGCCGAGGGCCTCGGTGTCGTCGGCGCTGCCGTGCGCCTCGGCGTGGATCAGGCGTCCATCGCTGGCGCTGCCCACCATGCCCTGCAGGAACAGGCCCTGCCCTTCCCAACGCGCGAATGCCGCCACCGGCACATGGCAACTGCCGTGCAGCGCGCGATTCATCGCCCGCTCCGCTTCCACGCAGGCGCGCGTGCGGCCGGCGTCCAGCACTGCCAGCAGGCCATGGATACGCGCATCGTCGCCACGGCATTCCACCGCCACCGCGCCCTGGGCCGGTGCCGGCAGCCAGTCCGGGACGTCCAGACGCGCGGTGATGCGCGCATCCAGTCCCAGCCGCTGCAGGCCGGCGCAGGCCAGCACGATGGCGTCGTAACCGCCGTTATCGAGCCTGGCCAGGCGGGTGTTGACGTTGCCGCGCAGGTCGATCAATTCCAGATCCGGGCGGGCCGCGCGCAGCTGCGCCTGACGCCGCAAGGAGGAGGTGCCCACGCGTGCGCCCAGCGGCAGCGCCTGCAGGTTGGCATAGAGATTGGACACCAATGCATCGGCGGCATCGCCGCGCTCCATGATCGCCGGCAGCACGAAGGGCGCGTCCAGCTCCATCGGCACATCCTTGAGCGAATGCACCGCGCAATCGGCCTCGCCGCGCAACATCGCCAGCTCCAGCTCCTTCAGGAACAGGCCCTTGCCGCCGATCGCGGCCAGCGAACGGTCCAGCACCTCGTCGCCGCGGGTGCTCATCGGCACCAGCGCGACCTCCAGCCCGGGGTGGTGCTGGCGCAGCGCGGCGGCGACGTGTTCGCTCTGCCAGAGGGCGAGCGGGCTCTTACGGGTAGCGATGCGGAGCGTGGTCATCGGGCCATTATCACGGACCGGGCGCGTAACTCCTACCTGGGGCGCACGCCGGCGACCGCAGCACAGTGCCGCGACCGAGCAACGCACCTCACCACACGTGACAGGTCACGCCCTAACGCAATTGCTCGCGCAGGCTGGCCACGCAGCGGCGGCTCACTTCCAGCGGGTGCGGCACATTGCGCAGCACCGCGTGCACCTGACCATCGCCGCTGCGGCGCAGTTCCACCAGCTCGGCGCGCGCGACCAGGCAATTGCGGTGGATGCGCACCAGGCGGTCGGCGAATTCGTCTTCCAGCGATTTGAGCGACTCTTCGATCAGGTCCTCGCCGCGGGCGTGGTGGACGATGACGTACTTTTCCTCGGCCTGCAGGTAGCGGATGTCGCCGATGGCGATCAGCCGCAGGCTGCCACGCAGGCGTGCGCACAGATGCGTGCGCAACGGCGGCGGCGTGGCGCTGGGGGCGCGCCCGGCCAGGAAGGTGGCCACCTTTTCCAGTGCGGCAGCCAGGCGTTCGGGGCGCACCGGTTTCATCAGGTAGTCCAGCGCGGCGGCATCGAAGGCCGACAATGCGTGCTGGTCGTAGGCGGTGCAGAACACCACCGCTGGCTGCGGCTGGCTCTGGCGCAGCAGGCGCGCGGTTTCCAGGCCGTCGACGCCGGGCATGGCGATGTCCAGCAACACCAGGTCCGGATGCAGGTGATGGCACTGCTGCAGCACCTGCTGGCCGTTTTCGGCCTCGCCGATCACTTCGACATGCGGATGTTCGCCCAGCAGCAGGCGCAGGCGCTCGCGCGCCAGCGGCTCGTCATCGGCGATCAGCACCCGCACTTGCGTGGCCGTCATGGACATCCCCCTTCGCTGCAGCGACTCCCCCGTCACGACAGCGGCAATGTGATCTCACAGGCATAGTAGCCCTCGGCCCAGCTGGCCGCCATCCGTGCCCCGGCCCCGAACTGGAACGCCAGCCGGTGCGAGATGCTGGCCTGGGCATGCCCGGCCCCGGCCACCAGCGGCAACTGGGTGCCCGGCTGCGGGGCCGGATTGACGATACGGATCTGCAACTGGTTGCCGCGCTGGCGCAGCGACAGGTACAGCGTGCCGCCCTCGGGCATGCGCGAGACGCCGTGCAGCACGGCGTTTTCCACTAGCGGCTGCAGCACCAGGCGCGGCATCGGCAGCTCCCACGGCAACGGCTCCTGCCGGTGCCAGCGCACCTGCAGGCGCTCGCCCAGGCGCAGCGATTCGATCGCCAGGTAGCGTTCGGCCAGTTCGCATTCGGCACGCAGGCTGGACATGCCTTCGCCGGCACCGAGCGCGGCGCGGAACAGATCCGACAGGTCCAGCACCGCCTGCTCGGCTACCACCGGGTCGCGGCGCAGCAGGCTGGCGATGAGATTCATGCTGTTGAACAGGAAATGCGGACGGATGCGTGCCTGCAAGGCATCGGCCTGGGCACGCGCATTGGCCTGCACCTGCGCTTCCCAGCGGTCGCTGACGTAGAAGTAGCGCAATGCCAGCGCGGTGATCAGCACCACCGTCGCCGCGCTGCCCAGGGTGAAGCGCCAGAAGCCGACCAGGGGACCGAGCGGGGCCTGGTCGAGCGCCGCGTACAGGGCGTGCACGATTCCGGCGCCGAGCATCGCCACCACCGCGGCGATCGACAGCGCGGCCAGCCCGCCCACCCGTGGCGGCAGCCGCGACAACGCCGGCCGCAGCACGCATAGCAGCACGCTGACCGCCAGCGCCAGCCATAGCGCCAGGCCGCTGGCAGAGACAAAGCGCGACAGGGTGATACTGCGCGCCGCACCGGCGTCGGGCACCAGGGTCACCACCAGCACCACCAGTTCGGCCAGGCCCAGCATGGCGCCCAACCGCGGCAGCCGGCACAGGTCCGGCATCCAGGCGGTCTGGGGCGCGTGCTGGGCCATGGCCTCAGGCGGCGGTGAAGCGCGCCTGCATCCAGGTGCGCAAGGCTTCGATCTCTTCCAGGCAGACCTGGTGGCCCATTGGGTAGGTGTGCCAGTCCAGTTCGAAACCGAGCGTGCGCAGGGTCTGCATGCTGGCCTGGCCGGCACCGAACGGCACCACCGGGTCGGCGGTGCCGTGGGCCATGAACACAGGTTGGCGGGCAGCGACCGGCTGCAGCTGGCTGGCGGCCGCCGCCGGCTCGGGCAGATAGGTGGACAGGGCGATCAACCCGGCCAGCGGTACGCTGCGCTGCAGCCCGACCGCCAGGGTCACCGCGCCGCCTTGCGAGAACCCGGCCAGCAGCATGCGCTCGGGGGCGATGCCGCGGGATTGCTCATGGGCGATCAATGCCTCGACCTGGGCCACCGATTCGGCGATGCCGGCCTTGTCGGCGCGTGTGGCGAAATCCATGCCGACGATGTCGTACCAGCCGCGCATGCGCACGCCGTTGTTGATGGTGATCGGGCGGATCGGCGCATGCGGAAACACGAAGCGCAGCGCCGGCCAGTCCGGGCGCACCAGTTCCGGCACCATCGGGGCGAAGTCGCTGCCATCGGCGCCCAGGCCGTGCAGCCACAGCACGGTCCATTGCGGGTTCGGTCCGGTCTCGCGTTCGATCACTTCCAGCATTGTGCAGCTCCGCTTGCGGGCCGAGCATTATGCCTTGCGCCATCGGCCAGACCGATCACGGGCCGGCCGAGCCGGACAGCCCGACCGCTCTCGCCGCTTGGTGCTCGCCGCTGCCCCGGCGCGACAGACGCGCAGATCGCAACGCGCACCGATCCAGCCATGCGCCGCCTGCGCGCTCAGATCAGCGACGGCTCCAGTGCGGCGGCACGGCGCAGCTCGGCCGCACGCACCAGTACCTTGGGCGGATCGAGCTCTTCGGGAATGCAGAAGATGCCGGCGCGGCGCAGGGCCAGGCCGGTGCGGCGCAACGAGGTCACAGCCACCACCGGGATCGACACCGCCATGCCCACGATCACTGGCGCCATCCAGGCCGCCAGCGATGGCGACACCGTATAGGCCACCGCGCCCATGAACAGGCCGAACACGGTCAGCCCGCCGTAGCTGCGCAACAGCGCCGGCCACGACAGCTTGCCGTCGTCGCGCACCTGCGCATCCCAGCCCGAATCCTTGCCGGCCAGCACCTCGAACACGCCGCGCGACTGCAGGTACATCACCACCGGCGCCATCAGCGCCGCCAGCACCGTTTCCAGCAGGATGCTCAGCAGCGCGCGGATCGCGCCGCCGCAGGCGCGCAACTCGCGCGGGTTGAGCAGCAGCGCGATATAGCCCAGCAGCTTGGGCGCCAGCAGCACGAACATGGTGCAGACGAAGATCCAGATCGCGTTGCCCTGGCTGCTGCCATGCCAGTAACGGGCGGGCGAGAACGGCAGGTCGCCGGCCAGATCGATCCCGCCACCGGCCAGCGGAATGCCGATGCCGATCAGCATCAGCAGGCCCCACATCGGCGCAGTGAAGTAATGCCCGATGCCGATCAGCATGTGCATGCGGCTGATCCAGTGCAGGCCCTTGGCGCCCACCACCTTGGCGTGCTGCAGGTTGCCCTGGCACCAGCGGCGGTCGCGGATCAGCAGGTCGGTCAGCGTGGGCGGGCCTTCCTCATAGCTGCCCTGCAGGTAGGGCACCATGTGCATGGCCCAGCCGCCACGCCGCATCAGCGCCGCCTCGACGAAGTCGTGGCTGAGCACATGCCCGCCGAACGGCTTGCGCCCGCGCAGCGACGGCAGGCCGGCGTGATCGGCGAAGGCCTGGGTGCGAATGATGGCGTTGTGGCCCCAGTAGTTGCTCTCGGCGCCGTGCCACCAGGCCACGCCGAAGGCGATGATCGGCCCGTATACGCGCCCGCCGAACTGCTGCATGCGGGCGAACAGGGTCTGCCCGTTGACCACCGCCGGCAGGGTCTGGATCAGGCCCACGTCCGGGTTGTTTTCCATGCCGGCGACCAGCCGCACGATGGTGTCGCCTGTCATCACGCTGTCGGCGTCCAGGATCAGCATCTGCGGGTAGTTGCCGCCGAAACGGCGCACCCAGTCGGCGACATTGCCGGCCTTGCGCGCGGCATTGTCGGCGCGGCGGCGGTAGAAGATGCGCCCGTGTCCGTCGACGCGGTCGCACAGCTCGTTGTACACCAGTTCTTCGGCACGGCCGATGTGTTCGCGGGTGGTATCGCTGAGCACGAAGAAGTCGAAATGCTCCAGCTGGCCGGTTTCGGCCACCGATTCGTAGATCGCCTGCAGGCCGGCCAGCAGCCGGCGCGGGTCTTCGTTATAGGTGGGCATCAGCAACGCGGTGCGCGTGTGCAGGGTCGGCAGCGGCGCTTCCGGGTCGATGCCGAGCTTGCGTCCGGCGCGCGCCACCACGGTGACGAAACCGGCCACCGCGCTGGCGAAGGACATCGCGATCCAGGCGAACAGCAGCACGAACAGGCCGAGCAGGCAGCCTTCCAGCACGCTGAGGCCATCGGGCCACAACACGCTGAGCATCACCCACACCGCCACGGCGGTAGTAGCGAAGGTGCCGCCGATCAGATAGAAACGCCGCACGCCGATGCCGACCGGCGCGGTGCGCTGATGCGGCACCTGCAGACGGCCTTCGCGCAGGGATTGCTCGGGCATGGCCAGCGGCGCTTCCGGTGGCAGCGTGGGCTGACCGGCGTCGAGGGCGGAAACGGGGGGAAGATCGGTTGGTGCGGGGGAAAGAGTCACAGTGCCGTCCATCAAGGCTGCCCGCCGCACGATCGCGGCAGTGTGGGCTGACGCGGGAGATCCCTACCCGCTACGCGTGGCGACGTCGCCGCATGCACCGCAGTCCGGGCGAGCCCGGCAGTGCGGGACCACGTCGCAGAATTGGCAGCTCTAAGACCACTCCGATGCACAAGCTCTCCTGGCTGCGACGATGACGTCGCGGCTCATCTTAAAGAATCGACCGTTAAAGGAAACGAAGGCCGCGCTGCAGTCTTCGCCCCACCCGACGAGGACCGCGCGGCAGACTACGCCGCAGCGACCGAACGCTACCCCAACAGATTGCAGCCTGGCACGCGTGCTGTCACGGGCGGCAAACCGCACTGTCATGTCAGACAAGTGCAAGTGATGTGCCAGGACCTGCAATCGGTTGCAGCGCCAGCCTGCCGGCGCGCGCGATCAAGGCGATGGGCTGAGCGGATCTAAGGCATTCTGCCGCGCGTCATGGTGTATCGGAATAAGCGATGTCGGGCTTGGCCCACGTCGGCGCAGTGCACGAAGGCTGCGTTGCGCCTGTAATCGCCGGCAAGGACACCGCACCGGGGAGTTGGTCGGTGGCCAGGTGAAAAGCTGTTGGTCGAGCGATGGACATCAGACGTTGAGCCGCGTCGTTGAATGCATCGTGCCTTGCTTGCACCGTGCCCACCGACCATCTCCGGTGGTCCTTGCCCGCCCACCGTCGCAGGCTCTTACGCTGCATGGATGCCGCGTAAGAGCCTACACGGACGTACTTGCGGCGTGTCCCGCGAGGGTGGGCGGGCAAGGGCCTTGCAGCCAAGGCGCAGATCAACTGCTCTGCGCCTTCGTCTCTCGCCCGTGAGTGAGCACTGGCCCAAGGGATCAACCCTGCTTTCAGCCGCTCTGCGAGCGACGCATGCGTGGCACCCGAGCGCGCGCAGACGCCCGCGGCCTCGGCCTTGAACTAGCCGACCAGACCTGCAAGCACCGGGCACATGGCTGTAGGCAGGAGGCGGCATGCGCACATGCCGCATCGAACAACAGCAGCGCCGCCTGACGGAAGCGCTGCCGCTGTATCGGCCGGTGTTACTTGCGCGCAGCCTCGCTGGCGTCGCGGGTGGCGCGGAACTCCGAATCGTTGCTCCAGTTCGGCCACTGGCGCGAATCGGCCAGTTGCTGGCCCAGCGCGTACAGCACGCCCAGATCGCGCGCCGCACCGGCGAAGGTCCAGTCCGGCTTCCACTCGTCGCCCTGCTGGTGATAGCGCTTGGCGGTGTAGTCGTCGGAGGCGGCCTTGCCCGCGGCCACGCCGCCCACTTCCCAATCCTGCCCGGCCGCGTAGGACAGCGCCGGCACGCCACGCTTGGCGAAGGAGAAATGGTCCGAGCGGAAGAAGTACCCCGCCTGCGGCTTGGGATCGGGCGTGTAGCGCAGCTTCCACTGGCCGGCGACGGTCTTGAGCTGATCGAGCAATTCGAGTTTTGCGGTGCCGTAGATGCCGAAATCACGCGATGGCACGAACGGGCTCATGCCGTCCATGTTGATCACCGCCACGGTGGTGTCCAGCGGATACAGCGGCTTGGAGGCGTAGAACTCCGAGCCCAGCAGGCCCTTTTCTTCGGCGGTGACCGCCAGGAACACCACCGAGCGCTGCGGCTTGGGGCCGGCGGCAAAGCCGCGCGCCAGCTCCAGCAGTGCGGCGGTGCCGCTGGCATTGTCCAGCGCGCCGTTGAAGATGGTGTCACCGCGTGCGTCCGGCTTGCCGACGCCGATGTGGTCCCAATGCGCGCTGTAGATCAGCGTTTCATCCGGATGCGTGCTGCCTGGCAGCCGTGCGACCACGTTGTGCGAGGTGATCACGTCGGATTTGACCTGGTAGCTGGCGCTCAGCCCCTGGCCCTTGAGTTCCACCGGCTTGAAGCCGCGCGTCTGCGCCTGCTTCTTCAAGGTGTCGAAATTCAGCCCGGCCTGCTTGAACAGGTCGGCGGCCAGATCGCGCTGGATCCAGCCTTCCAGGGTGGGATGCGCGGCACGCGGGTTGTCGCGCACCACGTCAAACATGGTGTTGGTGTTGGAGCTGGCCACGGTGTCCCATCCATAGGAGGCGGGCGCGGTTTCGTGCACCACCAGCACGCCGAGCGCGCCCTGGCGGGCGCCTTCTTCGTACTTGTAGGTCCAGCGGCCGTAGTAGGTCATGCCGGCGCCGTCGAAGGCGCCCTTGCCGGTTTCGAAATCCGGGTCGTTGATCAGCACCACCGCGATCTTGCCCTTCAGGTCCACGCCCTTGAAGTCGTCCCAGTCGCGCTCCGGCGCCTTGACGCCGTAGCCGACGAACACCAGCGGTGCGTTGGCGATGTCGACCTTGGACGAGCCGTCCAGCGCGGCGCGGATGGCGATCTGCTTGCCCTGGGTCAGCGCCTGCGGCTTGCCGGCATGCTGCAGGGCGATGGTCGGCGTGCCGACGATATCGGCGCGGCGCAGCGGCACCGCCTGGGTCCAGGCGCGCTTGCCGTCGGTCAGATCGCCGCCCGGCTGCAGGCCGGCGTCGGCGAACTGTTTGCTCAGGTAGGCAATGGTCTTTTCCTCGCCGGCGGTGGCCGGGCCACGGCCTTCATAGGCATCGGAGGCCAGCTCCTTGACGTCGCGCGAGATGCGCGCGCCATCGAAGCTCGGCGTCGCCGCCATCAGTGCGGTCGAGACCGCCATCGCCAGCATTCCCATTGCAACGCGTTTGGTAACAACTCGCTTCACTGCAGCACCCAGGTAGTGTCCGAACAGCCCTGGAGTGTAGCCACTGCGGCGTTCGATCGGCTATGCACGACGACAGGCGATGCCCGCCGTCGCGCCAGCGCCACTGCCGCTCAGAACAGGTCGACGCTGCCGACCTGCTGGGCGACCTGCTGCATCTTTCCGCTCGCCACCAGTTCGGCGTAGACCTCGGTGCGATTGCGGCCGTGCTGCTTTGCCCAGTACAGCGCCTTGTCGGCCTCGTCGAGCAGCTGGCTGATCAACTGGCCGTCGGTGAGCTCGACGATGCCGGTACTGAGCGTGACCTTGCCGACCTGCGGAAACACCTGCTCGGCCACCGCCATACGGAAGCGCTCGAACAGACTCACCGCGGTGTCGCGGTCCACGCCGCGCAACACGATCACGAACTCCTCGCCGCCGAAGCGGAACAGCAGATCGTCCTGGCGGAAGCAGCGCTGCATCAACTGCGCAACCAGCAACAGCACCTCGTCGCCGTACAGGTGGCCGAAGCTGTCGTTGACGCGCTTGAAGTGATCGATGTCAACGATCCCCAGCCACACGCCTTCGCTGGCAGCTGCATCCGCACCACCGGCGAACAGGCGCAGGATCACATCGTCGAAGGTCTTGCGGTTGCGCAGGCCGGTCAACGCATCGCGCTGGGCATCGTCGAGCAGGCTGCGGTAATTCTGGAAAAAACGCGCAAAGCCCTGCAGCATCACCTGTTCGGCGGCGCCGGGTGCGCGCGAGCCGCCCACGCGCAGGCAGGTGCGGATGCCGCGTGCCTCCATCATCGGGTACACCAGCAGCGCGCGGCCGTCCTGCTGCAACTGCACCACATCGCCCGACCCATGCAGGTCGGCCAGTTGTGCACGCATCTGCGCGTCGTGGATGTCGGCCACCGTCAGCGACAGCCGGCCATCCTCGCGCAGCCGCGTTTCGGCCATGGTGCGGCCGTCTGGCGCGATGCGCAGCAACGACAGTTCCTCGGACGCACAGACCTCGCGCATGGTGCGCAGCAGACTCAGGTCGAGCAGATCGGCATCGCGGATGGCGGTCAGGTCCACCATGCGTTCCAGCAACGGTGCCGTGGTCATTGCCGCACCATCCCGCGTGCAGACGCAGGCCCGCAGCGCCGGTCACGGCACGCGGGCACACCTCTCGGGCTGGAACGCACTGGCATCACGACGGGTTACCGGCAGTCTCGATGCCGGTTCATCGGCGCTGAACGCGCGAACTTGAGTCCGCCCGCCGGCCGGCGCAGCGCACGGCCAGCCGGCGTACACGGATGTGCAGGCGCACGACCGGCCGGCGCACCAGCGCGCTTACGGCAGTGCGGACTCCAGCGCATCGTCGCCCAGCGCGTGCGCCTGCATCAGGCGCCGGCTGCCGGCATTCAGCCCTTTGACCTGGACGTCCAGCCCATGATGACGCAGCCGCTGCACCACCTTGTCCAGCGCCGCCACCGCGGTGATGTCCCAGAAATGCGCGCGGCCGACGTCGATCACCACTGCCCGGCCGGGCACCTGGCGCGCGTCGAAGGCGTCGATGAACACGTCGGCCGAGGCGAAGAACACCTGCCCGCGCACGTGGTAGGTACGCACGCCGTCGTCGCCGTCGCTGTGCGTGATCTGCAGCAGCCCGGCCACCTTGAAGGTGAAGAACACCCCGCTCAATACCACTCCCACCGCCACCCCGGCGGCCAGGTTGCGGGTGACCAGGGTCACCGCCACGGTGGCCAGCATCACCACGCTGGAGGTGCGCGGATGGGTGACCACGGTGCGCAGCGAACGCCAGTCGAAAGTCTCGGCCGAGACCATCACCATGATCGCCACCAGCGCGATCACCGGTACCTGCGAGACCCACGGCTTGAGCAGCACCATCAGGATCAGCAGGAACACCCCGGCGAACAGGGTGGAGAGACGGCCGCGCCCGCCGTATTTCACGTTGCCCACGGTCTGCCCGATCATGCCGCAGCCGGCGATGCCGCCGAACAGGCTGGCAGCGGTGTTGGCCAGACCCAGCCCGGTGCACTCGCGGTTCTTGTTGCTCGGGGTGTCGGTGAGTTCGTCGACCACGCGTGCAGTCATCAGCGATTCGAGCAGCCCCACCATCGCGATGGCCAGCGCCGGCAGGGCGATGATGCGCAAGGTCTCCAGCGTCAGCGGCACCGCCGGCCATTGCAGGACCGGCAGTGCGTTGGGCAGCTTGCCCAGGTCGGCCACCGTCTCCAGTGGCAGGTGCAACGCTGAGCCCAGCACCGTCAGCACCAGGATGCACAGCAGCGGCGAAGGGATTGCCGACACGCCCGGCAGCGGCAGCCGCGGCAGGCCGTAGATGATGAGCAGGCCCAACGCCAACATGCCCCAGGTGGCCAGGTTGGCGTGCTGCAGATGCGGCAGCTGCGCGGCGAAGATCAGCACCGCCAGCGCATTGACGAAGCCGGTGCGCACCGAACTGCTGACAAAGCGCATCAGCACGCCCAGCCGCAACAGACCGAACAGGATCTGCACCGCACCGGCCAGCAGCCCGGCCGCCAGCAGATAGGGCAAGCCGTGTGCGGCCACCAGCGGTGCGGCCACCAGGGCCACCGACCCGGCCGCAGCGGAAATCATCGCCGGGCGGCCGCCGAAGAACGCGATGACAATGCCGATCACGAACGACGCGAACAACCCTACTTGCGGGTCGACGCCAGCCACGAACGCAAAAGCGATCACTTCGGGAATCAGCGCAAAGGTAGCGACCGCACCGGCCATCAGTTCGCGCGCAGGCGAGGCGCGCCATTGCGCCAGTTCGGCACGCAGAAAGGACATTGGAAGACACTCCGGGGACAGAAAGGACAGCCTGCGGACAGGCGACAGCGGCGATAGTGTGCGCGAAAGCGACCCGGCCCGCAGCCTGCGTGTGACCGGTGCGGCAATGCGCCTTTCTGTGGTCCGGATCACGCCAAACGATGCGGCCGCGGACCAAGATGCCCCCCTCACCGGGTTCGGGTGTCGAGCCGGGTTCGCTAGGGAGATGACCATGTCCATTTTCAGGACTGCCAGTACGCTCGCACTGGCCACCGCGCTGGCGCTCGCCGCCGCACCGGCCTTCAGCTACTCCATCAGCAACAACAAGATTGTCGACGACAGCGGCAAGGTGGTCCAGCTCAAGGGCGTCAACGTGTTCGGCTTCGAGACCGGCAACCATGTCATGCACGGTCTGTGGGCACGCAACTGGAAGGACATGATCAACCAGATGCAGGGCCTGGGCTTCAACGCCGTGCGTCTGCCGTTCTGCCCGGCCACCCTGCGCAGCAGCACGATGCCGACCAGCATCGATTACAGCCTCAATGCCGATCTGCAGGGTCTGAGCTCGCTGCAGATCCTGGACAAGGTGATCAACGAATTCAACGCGCGCGGCATGTATGTGCTGCTGGATCACCACACCCCCGATTGCGCCGCCATCTCCGAGCTCTGGTACACCGGCTCGTATTCCGAAGCACAGTGGCTGGACGATCTGCGCTTTGTCGCCAACCGCTACAAGAACGTGCCCAGCGTGATCGGCCTGGACCTGAAGAACGAGCCGCACGGTGCCGCCACCTGGGGCACCGGCAACGCGGCCACCGACTGGAACAAGGCCGCCGAGCGCGGCTCGGCCGCAGTACTGGCGGTGGCGCCGAAGTGGATCATCGCGGTGGAAGGCATCACCGACAATCCGGTCTGCTCGACCAATGGCGGCATCTTCTGGGGCGGCAACCTGCAGCCGCTGGCCTGCACCCCGCTGAACATTCCGGCCAACCGGCTGCTGCTGGCACCGCATGTGTACGGGCCGGACGTGTACGCGCAGGCGTACTTCAACGACAGCAACTTCCCCAACAACATGCCGGCGATCTGGGACCGTCACTTTGGCCAGTTCGCCGGCACGTATGCGCTGCTGCTGGGCGAATTCGGCGGCAAGTACGGTGAAGGCGACGCACGCGACAAGGTCTGGCAGGACGCGCTGGTGAAGTACCTGCGCAGCAAGGGCATCAACGAGGGCTTCTACTGGTCGTGGAATCCCAACAGCGGCGACACCGGCGGCATCCTGCGCGACGACTGGACCAGCGTGCGCGAAGACAAGATGGCGCTGCTACGGACGCTGTGGGGCACGGTGAGCAGCACCACGCCGACGCCCACACCTACTCCCACTCCGACGCCGACACCCAGCGGCAGCTTCAGCACCAAGGTGAGCGTGGACAGCCAGTGGAACGGTGGCTACTGCAATCGCGTGCAGGTCACCAACACCGGCACCGCCAGCGGCACCTGGGCGATCGCGCTGCCGGTCACCGGCACTGTCAACAACGCCTGGAACGTCACCTGGTCGCAGAGCGGCAGCACGCTCAAGGCCAGCGGGGTGGACTTCAACCGCACCCTGGCCGCCGGTGCGACGGCCGAATTCGGCTTCTGCGCGGCCGGCTGATGCAATACGGCGGGCACGTAGTGCGTGTCCGCCATTACCTTGCAAGCTGCCGACAGTCTGCAAGTCACCAATGTCGCGTCACCCATCGATCGCTGGATCGATGCCCATGACCTTGCAGGAGCGCCCCCGGACGCGATGAAGCGTTATCGATAACGCCCCATCGCGCCCGGGGGCGCTCCTACATTGCAGCTGCCGCAAGCGGACGCTGCCGCAATTAGCATTCAACCCGCATGTGAATCAGCCGCTATTCATGACATAGCGCCCTACGCGCGTTCTGGATGCCGTTGCCATGCCTGTTGTCTCCCTGTTGCGTCGTCACGTTGCCAATCTCCCGCTTACCCGCAAGTTCGTGCTGTTGTGCAGCTTGTTGACGGTGGGCGTGATCCTGCTGGCAGTGGCCGCGGCCCGCCTGCAATACCTGGACCTGATCGAGGCGCGCAAGCTCAGCGTCAAGACCGAGGTGGAGATGGGCCTGACCGTCATGCAGCACTACGCAGACAAGGCCAAGGCCGGCGAACTGACGGTCGAGCAGGCCAAGGAAGCTGCACGCACCACGCTGGCGGACATGCGCACCAACGACGGGGTGGATTACTTCTTCATCGTCGACCCGCAGATGCGCATCCTGATGCATCCCAAGCGCGCCGTCGGCACCGACATGAGCGACTACAAGAGCGATGCCGGGCAGTACGTCTATCGCGACATCAAGACGGCGATCGAGCGCGGCGACGGCTTCAGTTACTACGACGCGCCCAAGCCGGGCAAGCAGGAACAGCTGCCCAAGATCAGCTATGCCAAAACCTTTCCGGCCTGGAACTGGGTATTGGTGATGGGCGTGTACGCCGAAGACATCCAGGTGCAGGCCTGGGGCTTCACCCGCACCCTGACCCTGATCGGCGGCGCCTTGGTGGCGATGGTGATCGGCCTGTGCTGGTTGATCGCCTCGGCGATGGCCGCACCACTGCGGGCAGCATCGCGTACCGCGGAGGCGATCGCCTCGGGCCGCTTCGACAACGATATCCGGGTCGAGTCGCGCGACGAAACCGGCCAGCTGATGCACAGCATGCAGCAGATGCAGACCCAGTTGCAGCGCTTCAACGGCGAGATGCAGACCATGATCCGCCTGCAGCAGGGCGAGAACATCGCGCACCGCATTCCGGAGGATTTCCCCGGCGATTACGGCACCCTGGCGCATGGCGTGAACACGGTGGTGTTCGAGCATCTGGATGCCATCAACGAGGCGATGGACCTGATGGGCGAGTACGGCCGCGGCGATCTGCGCCGCGACATGCGTCGCCTGCCCGGCCAGCGCGCGGCGCTGCACGAAGCGCTGGACACGGTGAAGAGCAACCTGTCGGCGATCAACAGCGATATCGCACGCCTGGCCGACGCGGCCGCACGCGGCGACTTCTCCGCACGCGGCGAGCAGGCGCGCTACCAGTTCGCATTCGCCGAAATGGTGCAGGCATTGAACCGCCTGATGCAGCAGGCCGATGCAGGCCTGGACGATGTCGGCCGCATCATGGCCGCGATTGCCGATGGCGATCTGTCGCAGCGGGTGGAATCGCATTACGAAGGCGCATTCGGCCGCCTGGCCAATGCAGCCAACCGCACGGCGATCCAGCTGACCACCATCGTGCAGGGCATCCAGCACTCGGCCGAGATGATCAACACCGCCGCCGGCGAGATCGCCAGCGGCAATGCCGACCTGTCCACACGCACCGAGCACCAGGCGGCGAACCTGGAAGAAACCGCCGCGTCGATGGAAGAACTCACCTCCACCGTGCGCCAGAACGCCGACAACGCGCGCCAAGCCAATCAGCTGGTCAAGGGCACCGGCGAAGTGGCAGAAAGTGGCGGCCGCGTGGTGCAGGAAGTGGTCAGCACCATGCAGGCGATCACGCAATCGTCTGCGCGGATTTCCGACATCATCGGAGTGATCGACGGCATCGCGTTCCAGACCAACATCCTGGCCTTGAACGCGGCGGTGGAAGCGGCACGCGCTGGCGAGCAGGGCCGCGGATTTGCGGTGGTGGCCACCGAAGTGCGCGCGCTGGCGCAGCGTTCGGCCGGCGCGGCCAAGGAGATCAAGCAACTGATCTCCGATTCGGTGGAAAAAGTGGCGCAGGGCTCGGACCTGGTGCAACAGGCCGGCAGCACGATGACCGAGGTGGTCAGCTCGGTGCAGCGGGTGACCGACATCATGGCCGAGATCACCGCCGCCAGCACCGAGCAAAGCGCAGGCATCGAGCAGGTCAGCACCACGGTGATGCAGCTGGATGAAATGACCCAGCAGAACGCAGCGCTGGTGGAAGAAGCCACCGCTGCGGCACGCAGCATGGAAGACCAGGCGGCGGATTTGACCCGCGCAGTGGCAGTGTTCCGGTTGGTGCCGGAGCAGGCTGCGCTGACGCAACGGCGCTCGGTGGTACAGGCGGCTTGATGGATGGATGTAGAGCGCCTTTCCCTGCGAGCGCGAAGGCACGGCATGCGCGCCACTGGCGCGCGTGACGCAAACGCGGGCTGGGGCGCGGAGCGGGGATTCGGGCAAGCGTGCCCGAAAGCCGCATCTGCATCAGAACAAGCGCGTCATCGAATCCAAAAAAGCTGACCAGACCGCAGATCAGCAGACAGCCGCACAACGTGCACGGCTCACAACCATGCATACCGACTATCCCGATGGGTCCTTGCCCGCCTACCGTCGCGGGACCTTACGCGGCATGGATGCCGCGTAAGAGCCTACAAGGACGTACTTGCGGCGTGTCCTGCGATGGTAGGCGGGCAAGGGCCCTGCAGCCAAGCCGCAGATCATCGCTCTGCAACTGAACTATCCGTATTGTCCACGCCAGTCGAAGCGCAATGCGTAGAGCAACCAAGGCTTCGACTCGCGGCGGCGTTGAGGCGTGATTAGATACTCGGTGAGTCGAGCGCGCGGCGCCCTCACCGCTCGCGGGACACGCCGTGAATCCGTCCATGGAGGCTCCTTGGCGGCATCCATGCCGCCAAGGGTCCCGCAATCGGCAAGGACACCGCGCCAGAGAGCTGGTCGGCTGCTTTCTTGAAAAGCTCGCCGACTTGCGCTGGGAAGATGACCCGACGCGCAATTATCCGAACAGTGCTTACAGCACATCGCTTGTGTCATGCACACCGACCATCTCAACTGGTCCTTGTCCGCCCACCGTCGCGGGACCTTACGCGGCATGGATGCCGCGTAAGAGCCTACACGGACGTACTTGCGGCGTGTCCTGCGATGGTGGGCGGGCAAGGGCCTTGCAGCCAAACCCCAGATCATCGCTCTGCAATCGATGCATCCATCGCCTGCATCACCTCTCCAGACGACCGAGATAATGGGTCTCAACATCGTGGGTAGTGACCATCATCGATGCGATTGACGCGGTTTTATGGGTAGGCCCTACCCTCACCCGCCCTGCGGACACCTTCTGCTGTTGGAGAAGTGTGTGTTGCTGCATGCGCTGCGTCAGCGCGCGGCGTCGCGGCAGGCGCTGTCGTTGCCGTGGCGGGTGCGTTTGACGGCGTACATCGCTTCGTCTGCCGCGTGCATCAGGCTGGCAGCGTCGGCCTGCTGGCCGTGTTGCCAGGCGACGCCGATGCTGGACCGGATCGGCAGATGTTGCTCACCGAACATGGCGCCCGCCGCCGATGCGGCGCGGATCCGGTCTGCCACGGCGGCGCATTCGGTCTGCGGATCCTGCAGGTTGTCCAGCAGCACCACGAATTCGTCGCCGGCCAGGCGTGCCACCAGATAGCGGCCTTCGGCCGCCTGCTGCAGGCAGCGGCCGAAGGCGACCAGTACCGCGTCGCCGGCGCGGTGGCCGTGGACGTCGTTGATGCGTTTGAAGCCGTCCAGATCCAGGAACATCACCGCGACCGCGCACCGCTGCTGTTGCGCCTGGGTCACCGCAACCTGCAGCGCCTCGGACCAGGCGTGGCGATTGGGCAGGCCGGTCAGGGCGTCGCGGGTCGCGCGCTCGTGCATCAGCCGATGCAGGGTCTTGTGCGCGGTGACATCCTGCGCCATCAGGAAGAATCCCTGCGCCTGCGTCGTTGCGCCCTGCATTTCCGGCACCAGGGTGATTTCCACATCGCGCGGTGTCGCGCCACCACGCAGAACGTGTTCGAAGTGGGCCCGCTGCCCGGCGCTCACCTGCGCCAGCGCAGCGCGCGCCTCCGCACCGAGCTCCTCGCCCAGTACCTGGGTGATCGCGCAGCCGACCAGACTGGCCGGCTCCACGCCGAGCCAGTCGCGATGCGCCTGGTTGGCGAACAGGCAGCGCTGTGCGGCATCGTAATGTCCCACCAGGGTGGGGGTGGCATCGCTGATCGCACGCAGCCGCGCTTCGCTTTCGGCCAGGCGCTCGGCGGCGACATGGCGTTCGGTGACGTCCTGGATCTGCGAGACGAAATGCACCGGCGCGCCGCTGCTGTCGCGCACCAGCGACACCGACAGCTGCGCCCAGATCACCGCGCCCTGCTGGCTGATGTAGCGCTTGGCCAAGCTGTAATTGTCGCGCTTGCCGTCGATCAGTTCCTGCACCAGGCGCAGGTCCATGTCCAGATCGTCGGGGTGAGTGATGGTCTGGAAGGTGGTGCGCAACAGCTGCTCGCGCGGATATCCCAGGATGCTGCACAGCGACGGGTTGACGTCGCGCCAGTCGCCATCCAGCGAGACGATCGCCATGCCCTGCGGGGCGGTTTCGAACGCACCGCGGAAGTGCTCGGCCGCCAGCTGCGCGGCGGCCTGCGCCTGCAGCTCGGCGGTGACGTCGATGGCCATTGCCAGATAGCCGGACAGTCCCTGCTGCGCGTCGTGGATGATGTTGAAGCACAGCCGGACGCGCCGCAGTCCGCCGTCCTTGCGCACCAGGGTCCAGATTTCTTCTTCGAGCAAGTCGCCTGCAGCGGCGGCGGCCAGCTTGATGTACGACGGCGGCGACAACGCCAGCGTGGCCATGTGCCGCTCCAGCTCGGCCGGCAGGTGGAACTGCGCCGGGCAGCGGCCCAACACCTCGTCGGCCGCGTAGCCCAGCAGGCGCTCGGCGCCGGGGTTGAACAATTCGATGCGCCCGTTCGGATCGAACGCGATGATCGCCACATCCTGCGAGGCGTCCACCAGCGACTGCAGGCGTGCGCGCTCGCCCGCCAGCGCAGCCGAGGCATCGCGCAACTGGGTGATGTCGTGCATCACGCAGACCGCACCCAATGCCGCGCCCTGGTCGCTGACCACCGGGTCGGCATTGCACAGCACGCTGCGTGCCGGCTGGCCGGTGGCGCGGATCACCATCTCGGCATTGCGCACGTGCTCGCCGGCCCAGGCGCGCACCAGCGGGATGGCGTCGGTGGGCAGCAGCGCACTGCCGTCGGCGTTATAGAGATCGAAGTGCTGGGCCCATTGCGTCGGCGGCAACAGGCGCGGATCGGTGCCGTGCCATTGCCGTGCGGCGTGGTTGAACTCATGCAGCAGCCCGTCGCTGTCGCAGGACACCACGCCGTCGGGCATGGCTTCCAGCAAACGGCTCAGGGTCTGCCGCTGCGCCTGCGCAGCCAACCGGTCGCGACGCGCCTCCAGTTGACCGACAGCCTGCCGCGCCAGGCGGATCAGGCCTTGCTTCTGGTTTTCGTCGAGCAGCCGCGATTGGGTGCTGAGCGTGCACAAGGTGCCGTAGGCATAGCCCTCACGGCCGACCAGCGGAACGCCCGCATACGAGCGTACCCCTGGCGCAGCAGTGACCAGCGGGTTGCGCGCGAAGCGCGGATCGGCCGACGCATCGGGCACTTCCAGCAGCTCGGTCCCCATCACCGTGTAGGAACAGAACGACATCGCGCGCGGGGTACCTTCCAGATCGGTGCCACAACGCGCCTTGAACCACTGGCGGTCGGCGTCCAGCAGCGACACCAGCGCCATCGGGGCGCCGGTGATGTGGGCCGCCAGCCAGGCGATATCGTCGAATTCGGCCTCCGGCTCGGTATCCAGCACCCCCAACCGACGCACCGCCTCCACGCGCAGGGCGTCGTCGGCGGGAATGGGTACGGGCGGCAACAGGACGGTCATGGCGTGATCGGCGGGCAACGTCTGGGCAAGGTAGGTCGCCCCAGGTAACGGCGAGGCGATGATCAACTTGAGTGCGTGCGCCGGGCCTGCTGGCGGGCCGGTGGTTGCCGCACCCCCACCCGCGCCGGCCCGGGCGTCCCGTCGCACGCCGCCCCGCCGGTGGCCGCACCGGCCCCCCTGCCGGACAGCATTTGCGACACCGCCGGGCAGCCACTACCCTCGGCCGATTGTCCTGCTCTGGAGTGTCACATGCTGCGTCCGCTGTCCCTGTTGATCGCCGGTGTGCTCGGCGTCGCTGCCGGTACCGTTGCTCCCGCCGTCGCTGCCGCCCCGGCCAGCCTGTCCAAGCCCGCGGCCAGCAGTGCCATTCCCGAGATCGGCTACACCCGCTTCACCCTGCCCAACGGCCTGACCGTGGTGGTGCACGAAGACCACAAGGCGCCGGTGGTGGCGGTGAGCATCTGGTACCACATCGGTTCCGGCGACGAACCGGCCGGCAAGACCGGCTTTGCGCACCTGTTCGAGCACCTGATGTTCTCCGGCTCGGAGAACAACAAGGGCAGCTTCTTCGCGCCGCTGGAAAAGGTCGGCACCACCGACATGAACGGCACCACCTGGTTCGACCGCACCAACTATTTCGAGACCGTGCCGACCACCGCGCTGGACACCGCGCTGTGGCTGGAATCGGACCGCATGGGCCACCTGCTCGGCGCGATCGGCCAGGAAGAACTCGACACCCAGCGCGGCGTGGTACAGAACGAGAAGCGCCAGGGCGAGAACCGCCCCTACGGCCGCGTGGACCAGAACATCCTGTCCAACCTGTTCCCGGCCAACCACCCGTACCAGCACGACACCATCGGCTCGATGGAAGATCTGGACGCGGCTTCGCTGGCCGACGTCAAACAGTGGTTCAACGACAACTACGGCGCGGCCAATACCACCCTGGTGCTGGCCGGCGACATCACCGTGGCGCAGGCGCGTGCCAAGGCGCTGCAGTATTTCGGCGACATCCCGTCCGGCAAGCCGGTGGCGCGCCAGCAGCCGTGGGTGACCCCGCTGGCCGCGCAGAAGCGTGGCGTGCAGCACGACCACGTCTCGCAGCCGCGCATCTACCGCACCTGGGCCGCACCGCAGCTGGGCAGCGATGCGGCGATCCAGCTGGACCTGGCCACCACCGTGCTCGGCGGCGGCAAGACCTCGCGGCTGTATCAGCGCCTGGTCTACCAGGACAATCTGGTCGATGACGTGTCGGCGGCGATCCAGCCGTTCGCGCTGTCCAGCCAGGTGCAGATCCAGGCCGACGTGAAGGACGGCGTGGACCCGGCCAAGGTCGAGGCGATCATCGACGAGGAGCTCAAGAAGTTCATTGCCCAGGGCCCGACCGCCGACGAGCTGCAGCGCGCGCAGGTGGCCTACCGCGCCGGCTTCGTGCGCGGGCTGGAAAAGGTCGGCGGCTTCGGTGGCAAGGCGGTGATCCTGGCCGAGGGCCAGGTCTACCGCGGCGACCCGGGCGCCTACAAGCAGGATCTGCAGCGCGGCCAGGCCGCCACCGTGGACAGCGTCAAGCAGACCGCGGCCACCTGGTTCGGCAAGGGCGACTATCTGCTCACCGTGCTGCCGGCCGGCAAGGACTTCGACCCCGCCGCCGAAGACAAGGCGGTGGTCGCGCGTGGCGAAGAACCCGGCAAGCCGGCGCCCAGGCTGCCGGCCGCTGGCAAATACAAAACCACCGCCTCCACGCTGGACCGCAGCAAGGGCGTGCCGCAGACCAGCCAGTTCCCCGACCTGAGCTTCCCGCAGCTGCAGCGCGGCAAGTTGAAGAACGGCGTCGAGGTGATCCTGGCCGAGCGCCACACCATCCCGGTCACCCAGGTGGAGCTGCTGTTCGATGCCGGGTATGCGGCCGACCAGGGCAACAAGCTCGGTACCGCCAGCTTCAGCGCCGCGCTGATGAACGAGAGCACCGCCGCGCTGGATTCGGTGGAAGTGGCGCAGCGTCGCCAGCGCCTGGGCGCCATCACGGCGGTCGGCTGCGATCTGGACAGCTGCAGCGCCTCGCTGGATGCGCTCAACGACCAGTTGCAGCCGTCGCTGCAGCTGTTCTCCGACATCGTGCGCAACCCGGCCTTCAAGGCTGCCGACATCGAGCGCATCCGTGGCCAGTGGCTGGCCGGCATTGCGCAGGAAAAGACCCAGCCCAACAGCCTGGCGCTGCGTGCGCTGCCGCCGTTGCTGTTCGGCCAGAACCACCCCTACGGCATCCCGCTCACCGGCAGCGGCACCGAGGCGGCGATCAAGAGCCTCAACGCCCAGGACCTGCAGGCCTTCCACCGCCAGTGGCTGCGTCCGGACAACCTGCGCATCCTGGTGGCCGGCGACACCACGCTGGCGCAGATCATCCCGCAGCTGGATGCCGCCTTCGGTGACTGGAAGGCACCTGCCACGCCGTTGCCGAAGAAGAACCTGGTCCAGGTCGCCGCGCAGCCCAAGCCGCGCGTGTACCTGATCAACCGCCCGGATGCGCCGCAGTCGGTGATTCTCGCCGGCCTGCTCGCACCGTCCACCAAGGCGCCGGACAACCTGGCGATCGGCGTGGCCAACGGCGCCTTCGGCGGCACCTTCACCTCGCGCCTGAACATGAACCTGCGCGAGAACAAGCGCTGGGCCTACGGTGCCGGTACCCGCATGCTGGATGCGCAGGGCCAGCGGCCTTACATGTTCTCCGCGCCGGTGCAGACCGACAAGACCGCCGAGTCGGCCAACGAGATCCTCAAGGAAGCCACCGCGATCATCGGCGACAAGCCGCTGACCACCGACGAGATCGAGAAGATCAAGAACCAGCGCATCCGCGCCCTGCCCGGCAGCTTCGAAACCACCGGCGCGGTACTAGGTGCGATCGAAGGCATCGTGCAGTTCGACCGCCCCGACGATTACGTGCAGACGCTCAAGCCGCGCCTGGAAGCGATCGACCAGCCGGCCGCGCAGAAGGCCATCAAGGAAATCATCGCGCCCAACGCGATGACCTGGGTGATCGTGGGCGACCTGAAGAAGATCGAAGCCCCGGTGCGTGCGCTCAAGCTGGGTGAGGTGCAGGTGCTGGACGTGGACGGCGAGCCGGTCAAGCGCTGAGGCTGGTCAGTCGCACACCGACGGCGCGGCTTTCGAGCCGCGCCGTTTCCAGATCCGCGTACGCAACGGTGCGTGCGCGTATGAGTCGCCGGTGCCTGCGTGCAATGCGCAGGCATCACACTTGGGTTTGAAATCTCGCGCCGGCGCTTCAGTCCGCCGGTTGCATGTCCCCTAGCCTCGTAGCGCGGCGGGGGATGTGGATCTGAATCCGCCCTGCAGGCTGTGCTCGGGCGTATGGCAAATCCACGCGGCGTTATCGATGGTGCCGGTATCGTGGCCTCTTTCTCGCTCGCGCTTGTCCGACTTACCCGATGAAGCAAATGCCACCGGCTGACGAAGCCTCCCGCCAACAGGTCCTGGACGGCTATCGCATCGTCGACAGCCTGCCCGAGGACACTTACCAGGACGTCGTGCAGGTGGCGGCCTCCCTGTGCGACACGCCGATCGCACTGATGTCGCTGGTCGATCGCGACCGTCAATGGTTCAAGGCCCAGCTCGGTCTGGGCATGCAGCAGACCGATCGCAGCCAGGCAGTGTGCGATCACGCCATCCGCAGCCCCGAGCAATTGATGGAAGTGCGCGACCTCACCCAGGACAGCCGTTTTGCCGATGTCTCTGTGGTCACCGGCGAGACCGGCGCGCGCTTCTATGCCGGCATGCCGCTGGTCACCTCCGACGGCGTGGCGTTGGGCACCGTCTGTGTGCTCGACACCGAGCCGCGCACGCTCACCGACACTCAACGCACCGGGCTGCAGGCATTGGCGCGCGTCACCATGCGCCTGCTGGACGAGCGCAAGCGCGAGCTGCAGCTCGAGCGCGAGGCGATCCTGCAGCCGGTGGCACCGGCGGCCGCCGATGCCGGTTATTACCTGGTGATTCTGGAAGTGCAGGAACTGGCCGCGCTGGCTGAAAAACAGAGCGAGCGGCTCCTGGGTCGCGCCTTGCAACAGCTCGACCAAGCCCTGGCCGCGCAGGCGCAAGTCAACGGCGACAGCGTGGACCGCGTGACCGACAGCGCCGAATTCATCGCCGTACTGCGCGATCCCAATGCCGAACAGAAGCTGCAGCGCCTGCGCGACATCGCCCAGCAGCAGCATGCGCACGGGCTGACGGTGCTGATCGGCCAGGCACAGGCAACCCGTGGCGACGAGCCGATCGGACAAGTGTTCCTGCGCGCGGAAGTCGCGCTGAGTGTCGAGAAAGACCGTTACCGCCAGAGTCTGGCGCAGGACGGCCTCAGCGCCTGATGTAGCGCGGGGCGATAGTCCGGCTGCCGGCTGATCCGCCGTTTCATGGACCTGCCCTCACAACTCCCGCTGCGCGCCTCCAACCGCGCTTGCGTCGCGGGCGCTCCAAGGCATGCGCGCGCTTGCCGCGAAAGCCGTGCTTTCTTACCCCGGCGGGAGGGGCTCTAGTCCCGATACCTGACGAAGACTGCCTTACTTCTTCAATCAATCAGTTGCCAACGCCAGGTTTGGCTGCAGGGCCCTTGCCTGCCCACCATCGCAGGACACGCCGCAAGTACGTCCGTGTAGGCTCTTACGCGGCATCCATGCCGCGTAAGGTCCCGCGACGGTGGGCAGGCAAGGGCCTGTCGGGATGGTCGGTGTGCACGGCAAGAGCAGTGCTTGCTATGCGTTATTCGGATTGTCGTGCGGCCGAAAATCTTCCATCGCAATCCGAGCAACAATCAGGTTTTCACTTGGCCGCCGACCAACTTTCTAATGCGGTGTCCTTGCCGGTTGCGGGACCCTGGGCGGCATGGATGCAGCCAAGGAGCCTCCATGGACGGACTCACGGCGTGTCCGCGAGCGGTGAGGGCACTGCGCAATCGACTCACTCGCGGTCACACGTCAACGCTGCGAGTGTGATCGATACGTTGCCGCCATCGGTACAGCCTTAGAGAGGTTTTGCCCGCCACTGCTGGTCAGCTGCACACAACCGCAGTCACTGCCCCACTCACCCGATCGCACACTGCTTCAATTGGCGGTCCGCGTACCACAGCGCGCGGCGGGCCAGATCGTAGGCGCTGTCGGCCTGGCGCGGCAGCAGTTGCGCAGCCATCACCGGGTCGGCGCCGTTGTTCAAGGCGTGCTCGGCACGCTCCAGATCACCCAGGTGCGTGCGCACCGGCGACAACAGGGATTTGCGTTTGGACGCATCGCAACGCGCGCTGCGCTGCTCCAGCGCGGCCAGCGCCTCGCGGATGCGGCGGCTGGCTTCGCCCTTGAGATCGGGCGGTGTCTCGTGCGCGATCGGCGCGGCCTTGTAGGCATCGCCGGTCGCCTCGCTGCCCATCTCGGCCTGATTGCCCGCCAGCGCGGGGTTGAAGCGCACATCCGGCGGTGGTCGCGCCTTGGCCACCTGCGTCTGCGGCCCGTTGAGCATGTCGTTGAACTTCTTCATGCCGCGATTCATTTCCTGCATCGCCACATCGCCCAGCGTGCCGTCGCTCTTCCAGTCCTTGGCAAAGCGCGTGTCCTGGTATTGCACCGGATTGACCCGTTCCATCACGTTGCGCGCCTTGGCCTGCGCGCGTTCGTCGGCCATGCCCGGCGGCAACGCAGCGCCGGCTTGCGCCATCGGGTCGACCTGCGCATCGCGCGGCATGCGCAAGCGGCCTTCGCGGGTGTAGAGCTGGGCCGCCATCGATTCGCCAGCGGGCACGTTGGCGGCCGCCACCTGCCGCTGCGGCGGTGGGGTGCGTGTCGGCGGTGGCGCACTGCGCGCGGATGAGGCCGCGGCAGGGGCCGCGCGCGGTGTGGAGTCGCGTTGCTGCGGCGGTGTCGCCGGCGCCGGCGCCGGCAGCGTCAACTGCGGGCGCGGCACGAAATACACCTGCAAACTGTCGTCGTGTCGCACCGTGTCGCGCGGTGGCGGCATATACAGCAACAGACAGGCAAGAAAGAACAGGATGGCGCCCGTGCATGCGACAGCGGCGACATGCGGGACAAGCGTTTCCTTCCTGCGGGTAATCACAATGCGGGAGACCGATGAGATGAGAGATGCGCGTCCTGCACCGTGAACCCGGTGCAGGACGCGCAAATCTAGCGGGCGTGGCGTTTGCGCGCGTTTGAAATTCGTTGTTTGGGCCGCAGGCGCCAGCCGCCATTCACATTAGCGAGCGTGGCGGTCGACTCTCCCTGCTTGCCGACGGGCACTGTCCTGCCCCGGCGGCATTGATCCTGCAGGCTGTGCCGGCGGTCGTTCGCCCTACGGCGGTCGATGCCGGCTGGCCAGGGTGCGGGCCGCACATGCTCAGTCATCCTCCGGACGGTACAGCCGCTGGCAGACCTCGCAGAAAAACGCCCGCCGCCCGGCCTTGCCCAGGTGCTTTCGATACTGCAGCGGCGCGCCGTCGCGCGGGCAGCTGGTTTTGGTATGCACCTGATAATGCTTCTTCAGCACGAAGGCCTTTTTCCAGGTGTAGAAGTCGAAGCTATAGTCGCGCGCCTGGGTGACCAGCTCGCCGAGCTTGCGCGCCGGCAATGCGCCCACCGTGCTTTCCGGGTGCACACGGATGCGATGCAGCACTTCGTTCTTGATGATGTTGCCGACGCCGGCAAAGATGGTCTGGTCCAGCAATGCATCGGCGGCCAACATGCCGGGTGCGGCGCGTAACTTGCGCCGTGCCTGCGCGCCATCCCAGAGCGGGTTCATGACATCTGCGGTCCAGTCGTAGACCTCGTCCAGCGGGCGCTCGATGAACTGCACCGAGCAGGCGTAGAAATTCAACCGCTGGCCCTTGGAAAACTCCAGGCGCAGACGCGGCACCGCATTCGGCTTGTCCTCGTCGATGCGATAACTGCCGAACAACAGAAAGTGGATGCGCACGCTGAACTGCGCGCACTCGATCAGGAAGTGCTTGCCCCAGCTGCGTAACGCCAGCACCTTTTGCTGCTCCAGCCGCGCGATGTCCTGCTTGCTGTTACCGGACACGCGCAGGATCTTGCGGCCGACAAACGCTTCGGTCTGTTCGCGCAGGATGACAAGGGAAGGACCTTCTGGCATGCGCCCAGTATCGAAGTCGTCGGTGAGTCGGCCGTGAGCGCAGTGCACACGCAACGCTGACACGCGCGCATGCATAGAGTGCTGCCCACCCGTCTTGCGTACACCTCATGCAGGCTCGTTCATCCATCGCCCTGCCGCGCGTGCGCTGTGGCTGCGCAGGCTGGTCGATTCCGGCCGCCGACCGCGCCGCATTCGGCGATGGTGCCAGCGTCCTGCAGCGCTATGCCACACGTTTTGATGCAGTGGAGATCAACTCCTCGTTCCATCGTCCGCACCGTGCCAGTACCTACGCACGCTGGGCCGACAGCGTGCCGGAGGATTTCCGCTTTTCGGTCAAGCTGCCGCGCAGCATCAGCCACGATGCACGCCTGCAAGGTACCGGTGCATTGCTGGATGCCTTCCTGGCCCAGGCCGGTGCGCTGGGCACGCGACTGGGCTGCCTGCTGCTGCAACTGCCGCCCAGCGCTGTGTTCGATGCGCCGGTGGCGGCCAGGTTTTTCGCCATGCTGCGGCGGCGCTGGGACGGCGGCGTGGTCTGCGAACCGCGCCATGCCAGCTGGTTTCTCCCGCAGGCACAGGCGCTGCTGGCACGCCACCGCATCGCACGCTGCGCCGCCGATCCGGCGCCGGTGCCGGACGCCGCCACACCGGGTGCGACAGCCGGCCCGCAGTACTGGCGCTGGCATGGCGCACCGCGCATCTACTACAGCAGCTACGACGACAGTGCGCTGCAGACACTGGCCGACGCGGTGCGCAACGCAGCGCACCCGCAGGCAGAATGCTGGGTGATCTTCGACAACACCGCCGCCGGGCTGGCGGTGCCCAACGCGCTGCAGCTGCAGCGCTTGTTGCAGACCGGTCGGCCGCGCCAAGGCTGACGCGCAAGGACGGCACGCCACCTGGCTTTATCCGGCGTGCCACCGGTGCGTCCACGCCGCTGCAATCGGTCAGACGGGCAAGGCCGCGCTGCCGCAGGCCATTCCCACGTACGCCAGCTGCCGTGCACAGGCATTGCCGCGCGCCGCGCGCTGTGGCGCGCATCTTGCAGCGATGTCGGCAATCCGACGCGGTCCGCACGTGGCTCAAGCTGCCTCGATCCGGGCCGATAGGCCTGAATCGGCAACCCAACCCGCGCAACCACCTGCAGCACCGCGCCGGATCACCTTGCTGAATCCAGTCGTCTCCGTGCGAAGCCTGTCGGCCTGCCGACACCGTCGTCCGGCCCCGCCCGCCACTTCGGTCGTTTACCATGCCGCACGTCACTGCCCGTTCTGGAGATGCCATGAGTTCTGCCGCGCCCCCGTGCTGCACGTCGCTGCTTGGCCTGTCGCTGAGCATGTTCGTGGCGCCCTGCACGCTGACCGCCGCGCCCATGGACACTCCGGTCGTCAACGCACCGGCGGCCACACCGCCCACGCCCGACCTGGCCTACCCGGAACTGTTCCAGGCGGTGCAGAGCGGCGAGCTGTTCGACGACCAGAAGCACTTCGTCGACTTCCTGCCGCTGCGCGACCCGGCGCTGATCAACGCCGACTATCTGGCGCAGCACGATCACCCCGGCTTCGACCTGCGCAAGTTCGTGGACGCCAATTTCGAAGAGTCGCCGCCGGTGCAGACCGACGCGATCCGCCAGGACACCGCGCTGCGCGAACACATCGACGAGCTGTGGCCCAAGCTGGTGCGCAGCCAGACCCACGTGCCGCCCTACAGCAGCCTGCTGGCGCTGCCGCATCCGTACGTGGTGCCGGGCGGGCGCTTCCGCGAGGTGTATTACTGGGATTCCTACTTCACCATGCTGGGCCTGGTGAAGAGCGGCGAGACCACGCTCAGCCGCCAGATGCTGGACAACTTCGCCTACCTGATCGACACCTACGGGCATATCCCCAACGGCAATCGCAGCTACTACCTCAGCCGCTCGCAGCCGCCGTTCTTCTCCTACATGGTGGAACTGCAGGCCGGCGTGGAAGGCGAAGCGGTCTACCAGCGCTACCTGCCGCAACTGCGGAAGGAATACGCCTACTGGATGCAGGGCAGCGAAGACCTGCAGCCCGGCCAGGCCGCGCGCCATGTGGTGCGTCTGGCCGACGGCAGCCTGCTCAACCGCTACTGGGACGAGCGCGACACCCCGCGCCCGGAAGCCTGGCTGCACGACACCCGCACCGCCGCCGAGGCCGGTGACCGCCCGGCCGCCGAGGTCTACCGCGACCTGCGCGCCGGTGCCGAGAGCGGCTGGGACTACACCAGCCGCTGGCTGGCCGATGGGCAGAACCTGCGCACCATCCGCACCACCGCCATCGTGCCGATCGACCTGAACAGCCTGCTGTATCACCTGGAGCGCACCCTGGCCCAGGCCTGTGCGCAGCCGGGTGCCGAATGCACGCAGGACTATGCGGCGCTGGCACTGCAGCGCAAGCAGGCCATCGATGCGCACCTGTGGAATGCGGCCGGTTACTACGCCGACTACGACTGGCAGACCCGCAAGCTCAGCGATCAGGTCACGGCCGCGGCGCTGTATCCGCTGTTCACCGGCCTGGCAACCGACGCGCACGCCAAACGCACCGCCAGCACGGTGCGTGCGCGCCTGCTACGCCCCGGTGGCCTGGCCACCACCGCAGTGAAGACCGGCCAGCAGTGGGACGAGCCCAATGGCTGGGCACCGCTGCAATGGGTGGCGGTGGACGGCCTGCGCCGTTACGGCGAAGACGCGCTGGCGCGCACCATCGGCGAGCGCTTCCTCACCCAGGTGCAGGCGCTGTTCGCGCGCGAGCACAAGCTGGTCGAAAAATACGGCCTGGAAGCCGATGCCGCCGGCGGTGGCGGTGGCGAATACGCGCTGCAGGACGGCTTCGGCTGGACCAACGGCGTCACCTTGATGCTGTTGAACCTGTATCCGGACACCGCGAGCAAGCCGGCGCCGGTCAAACGCGTGCGCAAGCCCGAAGCGGCCACGCGATGAGTGTGCGCCAGCCGCTGCCGGGCATGCCCGGCGGCGCTGGCAGCCTCGCGGTTCTGGCAGTCGGCAACGCCAGCGGATCGCTGCAACAAACATCGCCTGATCGCTGCGCCAGTGCAGCGCGCAGCAGCGTGTTCGCTTGATTGCTGCTACTGCACCACCGGCCATGCACTGCCGTCATAACCCAGCCGGTTGATGCCCAGGCGCGCGTCGCCGCGGTCGTCGTAGTAGTGGTAGACCAGGATGTCGCCGTCGCCATCGCGGAACACCGATTGCCCGCCCGGCCCATGCATGCTGCCCAACCCGGACTGGATCACCGTGCCGCCGCCGTTGCGCATGTCCACCCCGGCGCGATCCAGGTACGGCCCGGTCACCGAGCGCGCACGCCCCACCGCAATCTTGTAGGTGCTGCTGGCGCCCTTGCAGCACGCATCGAACGACACGAACAGGTAGTACCAGCCATTGGCCTGCTGGATGAAAGGCGCCTCCACCGCGCCCGGGGACGGCCGGCTCGCCAGGCTGTAGCGCGTCGTGTTGCCGGACAGCTGCTTGCCGGTGCCGGGGTCGAGCTGGATCAGCTTGATCCCCGACCAGAACGAGCCGAACGCCAACCACCACTTGCCATTGCCGTCCACCACCAGATTGCCGTCGATGGCGTTGTAGTCGTCGCTGCTCTTGGAGGTGTAGACGATGCCTTGATCCTTCCACGAGCCAGGCTTGCCGGTGCTGCTGCTGGCAAGCGCAATCGCCGAGGTATTGGTGGCGAACTTGGAGGCGGTGTAATACATCAGATACTTGCCGCCATGGAAGGACACATCCGGCGCCCATAGCTGGTTGTCCGGGTTGTAGCTGCGCACCCAGCTCGGCATGCTGCTGAAGATCGCGCCCGCATTGCTGAACTTGGTGCGGTCGGTACTGGTGACCACGCCGGTGGTGGCATAGATGTAGTAACGCCCATCGCTCAGCTTGAGCATCGACGGGTCGTGCACGATGGTGTCGCCGCTCACCACACCCGGCCCCACTGCCGCTTGCGCGGGCGCGCCATGCAAGCCAGTGGCAGCAGCAGCCAGGACCAACAGCGACGCAATCGCGCGACTACGCAGAGACATTCCAGACCAGCCACCTTCCACTCGACTGCCACCCACAACGCCCATCGCCCCACTCCTTGAACAACGTAAAGACGTTTTCTGTAGGATCAATCTAGCCCGGCAACAATGCCACGAATCCGACGCCGATCTCAGAAGCGTTGTGCAAACCGAGCGGTTGTTTTATTTGCGACGTGCCTTCGTGCCGAACTGTGTAATGCAGCTGGGATTGCATACGTCGTAACGTGGCGCGCACAGAGTCACTGCACCAGTGGCGTATCGGCGTCATCTCTTCATCGCCGTGCAGTGCGTCGATGCCAACCCGCATCCATGACGCTGCAAAAAGCTGCAGTACCACTTCGCCACCACGCATAGATCCTGATGGAGGGTCGCCTGGTTGTAGCAGTCATCGCGCGCGACGCGCTGACTGAGCACCATGTGCGCCGCAACATCGGCGCGCCATCTGTGCAGACGCACAGCGACGCGCACACCAGTATGCTTCGAAGATACAGGCCTGCCGCGTATCATGCGCACTCTTTCACCCTCCAGGACGGACCCATGGCCGTACGCACGCTCAACGAATTTCTCGCCCATTCCAAGGAAAAGGACGTCAGCCCCGATCCGTTCGAACTGGAAAATCCGCACCTGCTGGAGGTGCGCCTCGACGGCATGGTGTGGTCCAAGGCTGGCGCCATGGTCGCGCGCACCGGTAACGTCAAGTTCACCCGCGAGGGATTGCTGGAACAGGGCCTGGGCAACCTGCTGAAGAAGGCGGTCAGCGGCGAAGGCATGCAGCTGATGAAGGCCGAAGGCCAGGGTCGGGTGTATCTGGCCGACCTCGGCAAGCTGGTGACCTTGCTGCGTTTGAATGGCGACGCGATCTTCGTCAACGGCAACGACGTGCTGGCGTTCGAATCCGGCGTCGAGCACAAGATCACGATGATGCGCAAGGTGGCCGGCATGCTGTCCGGCGGCCTGTTCAACGTGCGCCTGAGCGGCCACGGCATCGTGGCGATCACTTCGCACTACGAGCCGCTGACCCTGCCGGTCACCGCCGCCAGCGGCCCGGTGTTCACCGACCCCAATGCCACCGTGGCCTGGTCGGGCACGCTGTCCCCGGAGCTGGTCACCGACGTGTCGATCGGCACGCTGTTTGGCCGAGGCTCGGGTGAAAGCCTGCAGATGCGTTTTGCCGGCGAAGGCTGGGTGGTGGTGCAGCCGTACGAGGAAGCCAGCTTCCAGGCCAAGGGCTGATCCAGGCCGCCCGGCAGCAATCAACAATGCGTCTCGCCTGGTCGCACGCTACGCAGCTGGGCAGTTTTCCGGTCTCGGCGCAGTGCGCAGTGACAGCTGCGCATCCCAGCCCACCCTGTAGGAGCGCCCCTGGGCGCGAGGGCCTTCCCGGTAACGCCGCGTCGTCCCGGTAACGCCGCATCGCGCCCAGGTGCGCTCCTACGGGTTTCCTGCAGTCTGCCGCGCGCTGCACAGCTACCGCGCTGACCCAGCTTGGCATTGCGTGGTCACGCCACCGTAGGCAAAGGATGATTGCGTTGACGGCTCCTCGTAGGAGCGCCCCTGGGCGCGAGGGCTTTCCCGGTAACGCCGCGTCGTCCCGGTAACGCCGCATCGCGCCCTGGTGCGCTCCTACGGGTTTCCTGCAGTCTGTCGCGCGCTGCGCAGCTACCGCGCTGCCCTAGCCTGGTATTGCGTAGTCACGCCACCGTAGGCAACAGATGATTGCGTTGATGGCACCTCGTAGGAGCGCCCCCGGGCGCGAGGGCCTTCCCGGTAAATCCGCATCGCGCCCTGGTGCGCTCCTACGGTTTTCCTGCAGTCTGCCGCGCGCTGCGCAGCTACCGCGCTGACCCAGCTTGGCATTGCGTGGTCACGCCACCGTTGGCAACGGATGATTGCGTTGACGGCACTCTGTAGGAGCGCCCCTGGGCGCGAGGGCCTTCCCGGTAACGCCGCGTCGTCCCGGCAACGCCGCATCGCGCCCTGGTGCGCTCCTACGGGTTTCCTGCAGTCTGCCGCGCGCTGCACAGCTACCGCGCTGCCCTAGCCTGGCATTGCTTAGTCATGCAACCGTAGGCAACAGATGATTGCGTTGACGGCACTCGTAGGAGCGCCCCTGGGCGCGAGGGCCTTCCCGGTAACGCCATATCGCGCCCAGGTGCGCTCCTACGGTTTCCGGCTCTGATGCATCACACCCAGCCGCGCTTGCGGAACCATGCCAGCGGCACCAGCATGCTCAGCACGATCACGCCCAGCGCCCAGTAATACGCGTCATGCCACTTGAGCTCGGGCATGTAGGCGAAGTTCATGCCCCAGATGCCGACCAGCACGGTGGGCGGAATGCCGACCACCGAGGCCACCGCCATCACCTTCATCACGTTGTTCTGGTCCATGTTGATCATGCCCAGCACGCTGTCGAGCAGGAACTCGATGCGGTCGTCCATGTGCTGCTGGAACTCGCTCAAGGTGGTCAGGTCCTTGTGCAGCAAGCCGATGCGTTTGGCCGCATCGGCACCGAACCAGTCCGGCGCGGCACCGTCCAGATAGGTGACCAGGCGCAGCAGGCCTTGCCCGGCATTGTGCAGCCCGCCCAGACGCCGGCCCATGCCTCCAACCTGATGCAGCATGCGCTCTAGGTCCTTGGTTTTGTGCGGGTTGTCGAACACCTGCCGGGTGGTGTCGGTGACCTCGGCTTCCAGCGATTCCAGCCGGTCTGCCAGGCGCCCCACCAACTGGTCGAAGATGCGCAACAGCAGGTCGTCGGCGCTATGGCAGGGCTCATGTGCAAGACGCGCGGCCACCGCATCCAGCGAGCCCATGTGCTGCTCGCGCAGGGTCACCAGCATGGTCGGCGACAACGCAAAGCCCAGCGGCGCAGTCGGGCCATCGTCGTCCTGAAAGCGCGGCACGTTGAGAAACAGCACCTCGCCCTGGCGCCGCACCCGGCTGGAGAATTCGATCTCGCCGATGGCCGCGCGATCCGGCAGCGCAAAGCCCACCTTGTCTGCGGCCTGCGCCAGTTCCTGCGCGCTGGCCTGGCACAGGTCGACCCAGCAGCCTTGCGTGTGCTGCGTTCCGGCAATCGGGTGCGTCGTGATCATGCGATGGGCCGTGGCAATGGATGGCGGCGAGCATCCCGTTCCACCCGATCCGCGTCAACGTCGCGCGCAAAACGCGCTTAGCTGCCAGTGGCCTTTATCGCAGCGCCGTGCAGCCACAGACGCCATGGCCCCGCAGTGCGGGGCCTTGATGAGGTCTACGCTGGATGTCTTGGCTGATACGCGCGCTCAGCCGCTGCGCGTCTGCTGCCGCTTCACCGCATAGCCGATCGCCAGGATCAGGAACCACACCGGGCTGGCCAGCAGGGCCTGGCGCGTGTCGGCCTGCAAGGTCAGCAGCACGATGACGAAGGCGAAGAACGCCAGGCACACGTAGCACATCAACACGCCACCGGGCATCTTGAACGCCGATGCCGCGTGCTGCTCGGGCCGCTTGCGCCGGTACGCGATGTAGGCGCACAGGATCAGCGACCACACGAACATGAAGAGCACCGCCGACAAGGTGGTGACCAGCGTGAACGCAGTGACCAGGTTGGGGATCAGGTACACCAGCATCGCGCCCAGCAACAGGCACAGGCAGGAGAACAGCAGGCCGCGTGCCGGCACCGCTGCACGCGAGAGCTTGGCAAAACCCTTGGGCGCGTGCTGTTCCTCGGCTAGGCCGTAGAGCATGCGGCTGGTGGAGAAGATGCCACTATTGGCCGACGAGGTGGCCGAGGTCAGCACCACGAAGTTGATCAGGCTCGCCGCCGCCGGCACGCCGGCCAGCACGAACAGCTCCACGAACGGGCTCTTGTCGGCCACCACCTGCCGCCACGGCGTCACCGCCATGATCGCGATCAGCGCCAGCACGTAGAAAATCAAAATGCGCACCGGGATCGAGTTGATCGCCTTGGGCAGGTTGCGGCGCGGGTCTGCGGTTTCCGCAGCGGTGGTGCCGACCAGCTCGATGCCGACGAAGGCGAACACCGCGATCTGGAACCCGGCAAAGAAGCCGCCAATGCCCATCGGGAACATGCCACCGTCGTTCCACAGGTTCGACAGCGAGGCCACGTTGCCCGACGGCGAACGGAAGCCCCAGGCCACCAGCCCGGCGCCGGTGAGGATCAAGGCGCAGATGGCGATGATCTTGATCAGCGCGAACCAGAACTCCATCTCGCCGAACAACCTGACCGTCACCAGGTTCAGGCTCAGCAGCAACAGCACGCACAGGATGGCCGGAATCCACGGCGCCAATCCGGGGAACCAGAACTGCGCATAGGCGGCGATCGCGATGACGTCGGCGATGGCGGTGATGATCCAGCAGAACCAGTACGTCCACCCGCAGAAGAACCCGGCCCACGGCCCGAGCAGATCGGTGGAGAAGTCGATGAACGACTTGTACTCCAGGTTGGACAGCAGCAGCTCGCCCATCGCGCGCATCACGAAGAACAGCATCGCGCCGATGATCAGATAGACGAACAGGATCGACGGGCCAGCCAGGCTGATCGTCTTGCCCGAGCCCATGAACAGCCCGGTGCCGATCGCGCCACCGATGGCGATCAGCTGCAGGTGGCGATTGGACAGGCTGCGTTGCAGATGATCGGGCGCGGACGGATCGGACATGGGGCACGGCACCGGCAAGTGAACAAGCCGTCAAAAATACGAGATCGCGGCAGCGCGCACCAGCGGTTTGCGCTGCGGCGCCGGGTAGGCCGCAGCGTGCGCAGGCGAACCGTGGTTGGCTTGCCCCATCGTGGTGCGCTGCATATCCGTGCGTCCACCGCTGCGTTCATTGAGGAACCACAGCCATCGGGGATGCGCGCAACGCATCGCCGGAGCAGTCATCGCCCTGCCTGGCACTGGTGCGTTGCAACGCTGTCCACTCGCACAGCACATGCACATGCACTACCAGCGCACGAGCAAAGCCTTTCGACCACGTCCACGCCATGCCTGCCGTTACGTCGGTCACCAGCGCAACGCAGCATCGTCACCGCTGGCCGGCGATGCATCAGCACACAGCCGAAAACCGCGGCGCGGCATCCCGCACAAACCGCGATCCCCATTCCAGTGCGGCCGCTCGCCTGCCGCGGCTCCCACACTCCTGCCCGCTTCCTTGACCCGGCGCACGGACCGCACACGACGATCGCTGGTCTCCTGCGCGGGCCATCCCTCAGGACACTCCCATGCGCTCTCATGCTCATCTGCTGCTTGGCCTGGCCTTGCTGACTCCCGTGACCGCACTGGCCGTGCAGGTCGATGCACGCGGACACCTCACCGATGCGCGCGGCCAGGCGCTGCAGGTACGCGGCGTGACCTGGCCCGGCTTTGATCGCGCAGCGCTTGTGGCCACCGGACTGCACAGCAATACGCTGCAGCACCTGCTGGATCAGATGCAGGCGTCGGACATCAATACCGTGCGCGTGCCGATCTGCGCAGCAACCCTGCAAGCCAGACCGGTGGCCGCCGCCGAGGTGGCCGGCGACCCCGCGCTGGCTGGCCTCACGTCCCTGCAACTGCTCGACGCCGTGGTGCGCGCCAGCACCCAACGCGGCATGCAGGTACTGCTCGCCTTTGCCGATGGCGCTTGCGACGATGCGGCGCCGCAGCTGGGCACGCAGCACGACGCCTGGATGGAGGGCCTGGGCCTGCTCGCGCGCCGCTACGGCAGCACCGCGGGCGTGCTCGGGATCGACCTGGGCAGCAGCGGCTACCGCAATGCCAACTGGGCGGGCAATGCGGCAGACGCCGACTGGAACCGCATCGCCGCGCGAGCAGCGGCCGCGGTGCTGAAGCAGGCGCCGGCCTGGGTGATCGGTGTGGAAGGCGTGGGCAACGACGCGGTCTGCAGCGATTCCGCACGCAAGGCCGCCGGCAGCAATCTGCAGCCGCTCGCCTGCTTGCCGCTGCGCATTCCGCGCGCACATCTGCTGCTGATGCCGAAGCTGGCCGGGCCGGATCGCGACGCGGCGGACGCGTTTGCAGCGGCCGACTTTCCGCGCAGCCTGCCGGCGAGCTGGCAGCGCGACTTCGGACAATTCTCGGCCGATCACGCGGTGCTGCCGGTGAGCCTGGGCGGCGGCCTGGGCGATGGCGATCCACGCGACCGGGCATGGCAACACGCATTGAGCGGGTATCTGCGCAACACCGGCATGCGCAGTGCCGTGCTCGGTAGCTGGGAGGTGGGCAATGCCAACAACGGTGGCCTGCTCGCCAGTGATGGGAGTCCGCGTGCCGACAAGCTGCAGGTCCTGCAGCAGGCCTGGGGGCTGACGAGCGCCAGCGTCGCCACGCCGTCAGCGAAGACGGCCGCTGCCGCGGATGCCAGCAAGGCCACCGGCTGGAACAGCACCTTCACCGGCACCGCGACCTACACCAGCTCCGGCTATTCCGGCGGCGCGGTGCTGCTGGATCCCATTCCAAGCAATGCCTTCATCACCGCGCTCAACCCAACCCAGATGAACTTCGGCGGGGTCAGGGCCGCACTGGCCGGCGCCTATCTGGAAGTGACCGGGCCCAAGGGCAAGGCCGTGGTCTACGTCACCGACCTGTACCCAGAGGGCGCATCGGGCGGCCTGGACCTATCGCCCAACGCCTTCGCGGCCATCGGCGACACCGTGCAGGGGCGCATCCCGATCAGCTGGAAGATCGTGCGCGCACCCACCACCGGCAACGTGCAATACCGCATCAAGGAAGGCAGCTCGCGCTGGTGGGCGGCGATCCAGGTGCGCAATCACGCCTACCCGGTGGTCAAGTTCGAAGTGAAACAAGGCAGCAGCTGGAAGAGCCTGCAGAAGATGGACTACAACCACTTCCTCGGCGAGCAGCTCGGCAACCAACCCTTGTCCATTCGGATCACCGATATCCGCGGTAAGGCCATCCTGGACACGATCCCCGCGCTGCCCGAAGACGGCAACACGCCGGTGTACTTCTGTACTTCGAACCCGGGCATGTGCAGTTCCCTTGACGAGGGCATCGCGCCCTCGACCATCCGGCCTGGGAACCTCCAGACGATGCTGAAGAATCTCAGTGTCGGCCGCACACGCCTGGTGGCTACTCAAGTGCTTGGTTAGCCGCTCTTACCCCCCCGCATCAACCACCCGCAAGCCCGCCACCGACGCGGCCGGGCAATGCCTGATCGTCGTCTTCTTCCAGATCGCCCACCTCCTCGCGCAAACCGCCCTGCTGCGGGGTCTGTTCTTCAAGCGGGATTTCGTCTTCATTGGTATCCGGATCGGGCGTGCCGTGTGCCGACAGCCCGGCAATGGCGGTGGTCATCGGACGCGCAGTGCGTGGATTGAGCTGCATGAGGGTGACTCCGATCGGTTCGAATGAAGCAACGACAGTGCGCAACGCAGCGCTACCGCACCGTGATCCCGGGCAGGATCGTGCTGACATGCCGTTGACGTCGGCCACACCGCATTGACCACGACTATCATGGCCGCATCTTTCCGAGGCCACGTCATGCGCCATCGCATCTGCCTTGCGTTCCTGCTCAGCTGCGGCCTTGCGCACGCAGCCGCGCCCGAGCCTGCCTCACGCCTGGATGCGGTGCTGCAATCCGGCGTGCTGCGGGTCTGCACCACCGGCGACTATCGCCCCTACTCGTTGCTGCGTGCCGACGGGCAGTTCGAGGGCAGCGATATCGCCCTGGCGCAGTAGCTGGCCGGCAGCCTGGGCGCGCGCGTGGCGTTCGTCCGCACCAGCTGGCCGCAACTGATGCCCGACCTGCTCGCCGATCGCTGCGACATCGCGGTCGGTGGCATTTCGGTCACCTTGCAGCGGCAACGCCAGGCCAATTTCAGCGCGGTGCTGGATGTGGACGGCAAGATTCCGCTGGTGCGCTGCGCCGACCAGGCGCGTTACCGCAGCCTGGCGCAACTCAATCGCCCCGAGGTGCGTGTGATCGAACCGCCCGGCGGTACCAACGAGGCCTTCGCGCGCCAACAATTGCCGCGCGCGCACCTGCGCCTGTTCGCCGACAACACCACCATCTTCCAGGAGCTGCTGCAGCAGCGCGCGGACGTGATGATCACCGACGCCTCCGAAGCGCTCCACCAGCAGGCACGCCTGCCCGGCCTGTGCGCAATCGCACCGGAGCAGCCGCTGCAATACGGCGAAAAAGCCTTCCTGCTACCGCGCAACGACCAGCCCTGGAAAGCGTACGTCGACCAGTGGCTGCACCTGAGCAAGGCCAGCGGCGAGTACGCGCGCATCGTTGAAACCTGGCGCGCACCGCGCAAGGGATCCACTTCGCCCCCGTAAAAACCGGGATTGGGGAGTCGGGATTGGGGATTGGTAACGGCGTCAAAGCGTGTTGTCGCTGGTGTCACTTGCCGCTGCCAATCCCGAATCCCGATTCCCCAATCCCCGCTCTCAAACAATCTTCGTCCGCCGCCACCACCGCGACACCTGCTCCTCACGGATCAGCGTGAACAGGCCCGCGCCCAGAATCAGTGCGATGCCGACCGCCATCGGCCAGTCCAGGTGGTCATGGAACAGCAGGTAGCCGAAGGCGATCGCCCACAGCATCTGGCTGTATTGCGTGGGCGCAACCACGCTCACCGGCGCCATGCGCGTGGCGTACATCAGGCAGATCGCCGCCAGGCCGGCAAGCAGGCCGTAGCCGGCCAACAGCCCCCACTGATACAGCGTGGGCCAGACAAAGGTCGGCAACATCATGATCCCGCCCATCACCAACGGGCCGATCACCCCGGCGCCGTACAAGGTCAGGCGTTTTTCGCTATGCCCGGCCATGCGCAGGGTGATGACCGAGATCGCACCGACCAGGCCGCATACGATCGCGGCCACATGCCCATGGGTGAGATGGCGAAAGCCCGGGCGCAGCACGATCAATACACCGATGAAGCCGACGATCACCGCCGACCAGCGCCGCCAGTGCACTTCTTCCTTGAGAAACACCACCGACAGCACGGTGACGAAGATCGGCATCAGGAAGATCAGCGCAAACGCCTCGGCCATCGGCAAGGTGGTGAACGCAATCACCGAGGTCAGATTGCCGATGGCACCGGTGAGCGCACGCAACAGCCACAGGCTGGGTTGCTTGGCCATCACCAGTTCGCGCAACCGGTCGTCCGGCTTCTTCAAAAATGGCACGGCCACCAGCATCAGCAGCGCACCGAGAAACAGCACTTCGTAGACCGGCAGCGTGCCTTCCAGCAGCTTCACGAACGCATCGCTGATCGAATAGGCCGCATAACAGGCAAACCCCAACAACACACCCTTCAGCATTGCCGATCCTCCACAGTTGGCGCCAATCGGACAACATGTCGACGGGGGCAGTGCGCAGTATGCGGTGCGGCGTGCGTCAGAGGAATCGGCGCATGCATCAGGGCACGACGGCTCATGCATCACCACCGGCACACCATTGCAGACGGCCCGCCGCCCCACGTCGCTGCAGAGACCGCCGCTGCGCCGCCGCGCCATCATGCCGGCGGTGCGCTGGATGCGCATGCGTGATGGGGTCGGTTACGATGCCAGTCCATCCCTCGCACCCGCAGCGCGCGTGACGCCTGCCCACCCAGACCAGCGACTCGTGCCCCACTACTCCGGCCCACTCCTCATTTCCTCCGATGCCCAGGCGCTGCTTGCCGCGCGCGGCAGCGGTCTGACCCAATGGACCGGCTCGCTGGACCTGGGCCGCAGTACCGGCACCGCGCAGCTGGATGCGCAGACCTGGCAGTGGCGCGGCAGGGGCTACCCGTATCCGGGCAAGTTCAAGGAGCGCACGCTGTACTTCTGGGACGGTGACGATTTCGCCCCGATCTCGCGTTTCAGCGGTGCGCTGATCAAGCTCGTTCCCACCGAATGGGGTGCGCCCACCTTCGAGATCGATGGCATCAAGATGCTGCCGTCGGCGCAGCTGTCGCCGTTCGACGATGCGCGCCGCAAGGTGGCGCTGGTCGACCCGCGCGGCAAGATCGTGCTGGATACCTGCGGTGGGCTGGGCTACTTCGCTGCCTGCTGCCTGGAAGCCGGGGTGGCGCAGCTGCACTCGTTCGAAAAGAATGCCGACGTGCTGTGGTTGCGCACGCTCAATCCCTGGTCGCCGGACCCGGCCGATGCCGCCTACGGCGGACGCCTGCAGCTGACCCACGCCGATATCTCGCAGCACATCGCCACGCTGGAAGACGATTCGGTCGATGCCATCCTGCACGACCCGCCGCGCTTCGGCATTGCCGGCGAGCTGTATTCGCAGCTGTTCTACGACCAGCTGGCGCGGGTGTTGCGGCGTGGCGGGCGCCTGTTCCATTACACCGGCGCGCCCAACCGGCTCACCAGCGGACGCGATGTGCCCAACGAAGTGAGCAAACGCCTGAGCAAGGCCGGCTTCAGCACGCAACTGGCGCTGGATGGTGTGCTGGCAACGCTACCGGCACGGCGCTGATTGCAGGATGTTTGCCGCAACCGAAAACGCGCCGTCAGTCGCCGCCAGCTGCCTGTCGGCGCTGCACGCGAAACCGCAATGCAGCAGACAGATGCCGACCCGGGTGCTGGCCGTCGCTGTCTGACTGAAGTGCGGCCTGCGTGCCAGCCACGCCTGACCAGCAAACGGATCTGCGATACTGCAGCGCCCACGACAAGGACGTTGCATGCGCATCCGCTTTCCGACCTGGTTGCTCGCCGCGCTGTTGGTGATGACCGGCGCACACGCGCAGACCGCGCCGCAGACGTCGCCGCCGCAGCCCATGTCCGAAGTCACCACCCGCCATCCGGTGATCACCGCGGTCCTTGCCAGGCGTACGATTCGCCTGGGCGAACACGCCGGCAAGTGCGCAATCCTGCGCGATGACGAAGTGCTCCCGCTGGGTATCGGCGCACCGTGCTACTTCAGCACCAATCGCCAACACGGCGCCCAGGTGCACCACTTCCACGGCAGCGACATCGTGCTGGTGCAGCACGCCCACCCCACCTCTGCGCCGGACTGGGATATCAAGCTGTACGGGGCGATCTGCGCGTTCGAAGCGCAGGCCGTGCGCGAAGTCGATGGCGTGCTGGAACCCGGCAGCGTCGCCACTTCCTGGCACTGCGACCCGACCATGGGAGCCGATCAGAAGCAGTTCGTCTACAGCTATGACACCTGGCCCAAGCGCGAGACGCAGCCGCCATCACGCAAGCAAAAGCAGACACAGCCCTGATGGCCACATGATGCGCAGGCATCGATCGGCGCAAACGGTTGCCACGGCCGTGTGACCCGACGGCTGATCAACACCGTGTACTCAACAGCGGCTTGCCGCACGCCTGCGCAGCCGCGTCGTCGTCGACAGCGCGGCACCGCGGCACCGCAGTTGCGCATGCTGTGGAACGACCACGCAGGTCACCGCCTGCCGCGTCGGTACGTGGTCCAGGCAACGTAGGTGAACCAGGCGATGAGCGCCAACGGCACACTGGTCAGCAACGCATCCCAGCCGACGGCGATCCAGAACCGCTGCGGGTCTGCATCCGCGTAAAAGATCCTGGTCGGCCGGCCGCGGATGACGCTGATATAGCGCCCCGTGACGATCGCCTCCAGCACCAGCCACAGCCGCATGCAACAGGCGATTGCCACGACAACGGCTCCCCCGCCGATGATCCATTCGTGGATCCGGGATGCTGCGGGAGCTGGCGCAGGTGGCGGTGATTTGGGCCGCTTCTTTTTCACGCAGGCATCGGTTCGATGGTGGCGGCGCAGTGTACGCGCAGCGCAACCGGCCAACGCAATCGCTCGCACGCATGCAGCACTTGGTGGTCGCGCAACGAGCGCATGACACGCACCTGCCGGCTGCACGCGGCCGCTATACTGATGGCGCAGCGCACTCGCTCAGAGTGAATGGAATGCTCCACGCTGCATTCGTCTCAGGGAAGATGGCCAGCAACAGTGCAACATGGATTGTCCGGGCGCTTCCTTGGGGTTTTTGCCGTCTTCGCCATGCAGTGGCAACAACGGCCTCGTACCAAGGATCTTTCGCTTTGAAGACGTTCACCACCTTCCTGCTTGTCTCTTTCAGTCTGCTGCTGGCTGCCTGCGGTGGCGGCACCACCACCGGCGCCTCCAAGCTCTCCTCCAGCGACTACCTGCTGCACAACATCTCGGTCTGGAATGGCGCAGTCACCATCATCGACCCGTGGGTGTCGGGCGATCGCGGGCAGAGCCTGGTGGCCGATGCCGTCGCGCACAAGCCGCTGGACAGCTACAAGACCGCACTGGGCAGCCAGCGCAAGGCACTGGCCGCCAACGCGCAGGCCAATACCGCCGTGGCCGCGGGCGTGCCCGACAACGCCAAGGACCTGGACGGCAAGCTGTCGGCCTACCTCAAGCGTGCCGACGCGATGATGGCCGCGCTTGAACGCGTGGCGGCCCTGCCCAACGGCTACGGCAATGCCGAGCTGGCGCCGTTGGCCAAGGACCTGGAAACCGTGTCCGCCCAGCTCAACACCGATATGGAAGCGCTGAATACCGCGCAGCGCGCGTATTCCAAGCAGCACGAGATTGCGATGCAGGAAGTCAGCCAGTAAGCAGCGCAGCCACGATCTCCCCTGCAGGCCGGCATGGTCTGCAGGGGCGATCGCAACACGCCGCTCAGTTGCTCAGACCGAACATCAACGAGCGATGCGTTGCCACGCCGGCCATTGCGCCGCTGGCAACCGCAAAGGCGATCGATGCCGCCGGGTTGGCCACATCGCCGCAGGCAGCGATACCCGGCACCGAAGTGGCCTGCATGGCATCCACCGCGACATGACGGCCCAGCGGCCCATCGCTAGTGCTGCATCCCAGCGATGCGACCAAGGCACTGAGCTCGGTCTGGGTGGTGATGAACAGGCCATCCAGCGCGCAGACCTGCCCATCGCGTAACACCAGCTCCAGCACGTCGCCATCGCCTTGCAGCGCCGCCACTGCGCCGCCCACCACGTGCACGCCACGTGCTTGCAATTGCGCATGCTGCGCCTCGTCCAGCACCACCGCGTCGTTCAAGAACAGCTGTGTTGCACCCCAGTCCGGCAGCATGGCCGCCTGATGCACCGCAAAGGCGGAGGTGGCGAGCACGCCGATGCGTCCCTGGCCCAGCTCATAGCCGTGACAGTACGGGCAAGCGAACACCTGCGTGCCCCAGCGCTCTGCCAGGCCGGCCAGTGCCGGCAGACGATCGACCACCCCCATCGCCAGGACAAGGCGACGCGCGGTATGCGTGGAGCCATCGGCCAGCGTCACCTCGAAGGCTTCCGCCTCGCCGCGTAGCTGTATCACCTGGCCGTCGGCCCACTGCACGCTCGGATAGGCCAGCAGCTGCGCGCGTCCCGCCTCGGCAATCTGCGCAGGCGATGCACCATCGCGGCTGAGAAACCCGTGCGAGGTGGTGGCAAAGCGATTGCGGCGCTGGCCGCTATCGATCACCAGGACCGTACGTCGGGCACGCGCCAGCTGCAGCCCGGCCGACAGCCCGGCATAGCTGCCGCCAATGATGATCACGTCGTGCTGCATGTCCGCTCCCGGTTGAAATCCGCTTTATGTACTTTTCGATGTTACATGAAAAGACCGGCGATTCAACCGCGCTGTACTGACGTTGCTACCTGCTCGATGGTTGAAGGATTGCGTGTGCGACCGAGGGCCGATGCGCTGCCTGCTGTCGCGCTTGCCGTGATCGGCTGCGATTCGCGTTATCGCCTGAAAGCAATGGGCAGTGCGGCGTGGCAATGCTGCGCGGGTGCGCATGTACACGCCACGTCAGGAAACGACAGCGTCCTGGCAACTGCGCCTGGCCAAGCGCGCCCTGTCTGCGATCGATGCCGACCAGCTGCCGCAAAGCGCATGCGTGTGCCGCACGGGACTGCAAGCACAGGCACACCGCGCGCCTGCCATCCCGGCTGCACGCCATGTACAACGGCGTATGCAACAGCTGGTGTGCGTCAGCGCCTGCGTTTGCCTGTCGGCGAACCGGCGGGCAGCGCGGCTGCCGTGCACAGTGCATCGAACTCGTCCGCCAGCGTTGCCAGCGTCACCGTGCCCAGGCGCTGCAGCAACACGGCTTGCGCCTCGGCCAGCGCGTCGGCGATGGCTGCGTTGACCACGCGCTCCACGCCACACTGCGGGTTGGGGTGATCGGCGCCGATCGCAAACAGATGCGGGCCGCCCACTGCACGGTGCACGTCCAGCAATGTCACCTGGGTCAGGTCGCACGCAATATGCCAGCCACCGTTGTGGCCCTTGCTCGACTGCACGTAGCCGGCAGCACGCAATCCGGCCATGGTCCGACGCACCACCACCGCATTGGTCGACAGCATGCCGGCGATCTGCTCGGAGGTCATCGGCTGCTGGCTTCTGGCCATGTGCAACAGCACATGCAGCATGCGGGAAAGGCGGCTATCGGTTCGCACGCGGTCTCGGTTCGCTCAATCGACGGAAGGCAACGTGGCGGGGCCACCGCACGATTGTGCCGCAGCCCCGCGCAGATGTCGCAGCCGGTGCCGCGCAGCCGCGCATGCGGCAGTCAAACCACCGCCCATTGATCGCGCCCGGCGGTCTTGGCGGCGTACAGCGCAAGATCGGCCTGCCCCAGCAGCACATCCAGGCCGCTCCCCGCAGTGACGCTCACCGCGCCCATGCAGAAACGCACCGGCTGGTTGGCGGGCAGGCCGGCGATCTCGATCGCGGCCACCGCGTTGCGCAGCCGTGCGAACACCGCTGGAATCTCCTCTGCGCTGCAGCCCGGCAGCACCAGCAGGAACTCCTCGCCACCCAGCCGGCCCAGCCGATCCTGCGTGCGCAGCGCCAACCTGGAGGCGCTGGCAAGCGCCTTGAGCACGGCATCGCCGGCGGCGTGGCCATGCATGTCGTTGATCAGCTTGAAGTGGTCCAGATCGATCAATGCCAGCATGCACGGGACCTGCGAGCGCACCGCCTGCTCGACCTGCTGCTGCGCCTCGGCGCGAATGGCGCGGCGATTGGGCAGGCCGGTGAGTTCGTCGCGCATCGCCAGCCGCGAGAGTTGCCGCCGGTGGCGCGCACCGAAGGCCAGCACCACCAGCGCGCCCAGCAACAGCAGGCAGGCCGCGCATAGCGCAATCCACAAGGCGCGTTGCCCGGCTTCGCGGGCTTGCAACGCCAGTTGCGCGGTCTCGCTGCGGCGGCGCAGCTCGGCGGTTTCCGCGCCACGGCGTGCATCTTCATAACGCGCCTGCAGGCGCAGCATCACGGTATCGCGCTGGCGATCCAGGCTCTGCGCGCGCAGCGTGTTGGCGCGCTGCAGTTCCTGGTAGGCCTCGGCATGCCGCCCCTCCGCTGCCAGTGCCTGGGCAATGGCATCGAGCAGTCGCGCGCGCCGCACCAACGGCAGATTGGGGTCGTCCGCTGCCCGGGCCGCGATGATCTCCATGCCGAGGCTGCCGGACTTGAGCGCGGTCAATGCCTGCAACAACACCGCATGGCAGGCGGCCACGCGGCCGACATTGCCCTGGCGTTGCATCAACGGCAGCGCCTCGCGCGCCATTGCCAGTGCTGCAGCAGCATCGCCGGCGTCGATCAGCACCTCGCTGGCGCTGGTCAATGCCGCGGCCACGCCGGCCTGATCGCCCAGCTCGCGGCTGAGCGCCAGCGCACGCCTGAAATGCAGCAGCGACGCGTCCGGCTGCTGCGCTGCCAGCGAAGTGCCGTATTCGTATTCGATCAGGCTGCGCTGGAAGCGTGCCGGCTGGCCGCGCAGGCGCGCCAGGGCGCGCAGCAGATAGTCTTCGGCGTCGTTGTCTTCTGCCGAACGACCACCCACGCGGCTGGCCAGCGAGCCGAGCTGGGTCAGGGCATCCAGCTCCAGGCTCAAGCTGTGTTCGCGCACCGCGCACTGGTAACTGGCCTGCGCCGCGTTCCAGGCCTCGTCGCTGCTGCCGGAGGCGAGCATGCTCCACATGTCGACCGCTTCGATCTCGCACAGCAGATCGTTGCGCCCCAGCGCGCGCGCCTGCTGACGCAGCGCTTCCAGCCGCGCCAGCATGCCGCGGTTGGGGCTCTCGCGCACATCGCTGAGCGCCTGCACGATCGCCAGCCACAGCTGCGCCTGCGCCGCGTTGCCGCGCACCCGTTCCAGCATCGCATGCGCCTGGGCCAGGACTGTCTGGCGGCGCTCGGTCTCTTCCAGCGAAATCAGCACCCGCGCCTGCGCCAGCAAGGCCCAGAACTGCGCATCGGCGTCGCCATCGCTGCGGGCACGCTCGAACGCGGCCTGGGCGGCCTGCAGGGCGGCCCTGGGGTCGTCGATCGCGGCGGTCTCGATGCTCTTCCACGGCTGCGGCTGCGCCCACAGCATCGCGCTGAACAGCATTGCAGCCATCCCCACGGCCATGCGCCGCCAGCGTGGCGTCGCACTGCTCATCGACACCTCACGGCGACGATGAGCCACACCGCATGGCTGCCGTGCACAGCAAGCGCCGCCCGGCCCGCATCGGGTTTGCTGGTTGCTGCGGCACTCGAGCTCTCCCATGGTTGGCTGGCAGTGGAATCGGGGCGATGTCGGCGTCTGACTGACGCCACTTCGATGCAAAAACACGCGGTCATGATGACCGGCGAACACGGCAGGTCATGTGATCGCCACGCTATGCGTCAAGATCGATAGCGGCCTGCATGCAGCGGGCTTGAATCGGCCTGCAGATCGCACCGGCGGGCGACCCGCGCCGTCGCGGCTGCTGCACATCGCCGCATGCAACCACCCCGCGACAGCCACGTAAACTGCGACACGGCACCTGCCGCCGCCCCCCGGATCCTGGAGACGCCGTGACATCCCGCCTGCCCCGCCTGCTCACGCTGCTCGCCGTCGCCTTGCTGTCGGCCTGCGCCACCCAGGCGCCGCGTGCGCCACAGCGCTCCCCGGACGCGGTCAAGGCCGACATCGCGCGACGCCTGCCGGCCACGCTGGGCGATCGCAACGGCTGGGCCGACGATGTCTACGTGGCACTGTCCTCGCAGGGGCTGGACACCAGCGCCGAGCACATCTGCGCGGTACTGGCGGTGACCGAGCAGGAGTCGACCTACCAGGCCAACCCGGTGGTACCCAATCTCGGCAAGATCTCGCGTGCCGAGATCGACCGCCGCGCCAGCGCGCATCACATCCCCGGCTTCATGGTCGATGCCGCCCTGCGCATCGACTCGCCCGACGGCCGCAGCTATGCCACGCGCATCGCAAGCGCGCGCACCGAGCAGGAGCTGAGCCGCATCTTCGAAGACTTCACCGGCAGCGTGCCGCTGGGCGCGCGTTTGTTCGACGGGCTCAACCCGGTGCATACCGCCGGGCCGATGCAGGTCAGCATCGCGTTTGCCGAGCAGCATGCCGAGCGCTACCCGTATCCGTCCGGCGACTCGATCCGCCACGAGGTGTTCAGCCGTCGCGGCGGGCTGTGGTTCGGCACCAGGCACCTGCTCGGGTATCCGGCCAGTTACGACGCCCTGCTGTACCGCTTTGCCGACTTCAATGCCGGCTGGTACGCCAGCCGCAATGCCGCCTTCCAGGCGGCGCTGAGCAGGGCCAGCGGCATCGCGCTGACCCTGGACGGCGACCTGCTGACACCGGGTGCCAGCCTGGATGCCCCCGGCGGCACTGAACGCGCCGCACGCGCCCTGGGCAGCCAGCTGGCGATGAGCGACCGGCAGCTACGCCGCGCCCTGGAAGCCGGCAACTCTGCCGATTTCGAAGACACCGCGCTGTATCGCCAGGTCTTCGCGCTGGCCGAGCGCAGTGCCGGCAAGCCGCTGCCGCGCGCGGTGCTGCCCGGCATCACGCTGGAAAGCCCCAAGATCACCCGCACCCTCACCACCGCCTGGTTCGCTCAACGCGTGAACGAGCGCTGGAAGCGCTGCATGGGCAAGTAAGCGACTGGCTTGCCGCGCTGCGAGCACTGCCTGCGCTGCGCACCGCCATCTCATTCCCCGCTCAGGCGACTGGTCAACACATCGCCGACAACAGGGCCATGTTCCACCTTGCCATCGCTGCCGCGTTGATAGTTGATGCCGACCCGACACGCGGCAGGGTGCATCTCCCAGACCCAGCCATACAGGGCGCGCCCGGTGTCTGGCGGCGAGCGCATCGGCATGTTCATGCGCAGCCCATCGTCCTGGCCTCGGTCCAGTGTGCACATGACGGTGCCGGCGCCGTCGTCTTCAGCATCCGGGTCGATGTCGTCCACATGGGTGATGGTGGCGATGATCGCTTCGGCAGTCACCCGTTGCTGTAACGCGCGTGGAAGATCGGCAAGCGGGGGCGCAGCGCGTCCACCGGATGGCTCCTCGACAAATGCATCGCCCAACCTCACCTTGCGAAAGTAGTACTCGCTGCGGCCCAGCGTTTTCGAGCCATCCATGGCCGTTGCCATGTCTGCCAGCTCGTCGGCGCGCAGCAGGAACATGTCGGTACCCGAGCGCATGACCACCAGCTGCGCATCGTTGGCATCGCTACCACTGGAGTCGCTGCGCAACCGAATATCGAGCGTCACGTGTTCGTCGCCAATCTCGGTCTGCGTTACCTCGTAGCGGCCCGCATACGCACGCACATCGGTGCGTGCAAGGCTGCGATGATCGATTTTCCAAAACAGCAGGCGATACTGCCCGTTGGGCTCGAGCGCCAGCATGCGATGCCAATCGATATACGACGAAAGGTACACGCCGTGCAGGTCGTTGCCGGACTGTGGCGCGTTGAAGAGGTCCTCGAACATGGAGCGCTGCGCTGTGGGTAGCGCCTCACCATTGGTCGTCGCTGCATCGGCAACGGTTGCAGGGCCGTCGACAGCATCGCGAAGCCGGGTGTGCAGCGCCAACGCATCGACCTTGTTGACCCGCAACATCTGCATCGAAAACAACATCTGATCGATCTCGTAGACCTCGCCCGCCGCGAGCGGCCCGCACTCTTTGCGTGCGGCGGCAAGCAGGGCTGGTGGGATCAGGGAGTCGCAGAATTCCGCCTCGCACAGGGACTGGTTGAAGAAGTCGTCCAGGCTCCAGCTCAGGTCAGCGGCGTCTTTGGAGACCGGGTCCAGGTAGACCACGTCTTCGTCGGTGGCGGTCAGCTTGCGGTAGTACAGCAGCGCGCCGAAGGGGGTGAGCGCGATCGGAATACGCCGCGCCGCATCGGGTGGCGAGACGATCCAGCGATCCAGCACCGGTTGCCATTGCCGGGGGTCGATCAGCGCGAGTTGCATGTCGCCATAGTGCCCCAGTCCTTTTTGGCGCCAGAGTTCAAGCAGGCTGGCAGGCAGCACCGGCGCATAGGCGGCAATCAGGTCCGCCGGGGCAGGCTGCGTCTTGCGCGGCGGGTGTGCCTTGATAAAGGGGGACAGTGCCAAGCGGCGGAACCATGACATCAGACGGCCTCCAGTCAACGTTGCGTGCGTGCAGTAAACCCAAATCGTGCCGCATGGCCCTGTGTGGACGCCGAGAAGCGTAGTTCATGCCGGGACATTCCCGCAGTCAGTGGCTGGCCGATCACCGGCGCGCGTGCGGTCCACGGGTGTGATCTCCCTCGATGGGCATCGCGCTCGACGAACCTCATCGGTCACGCTGCGGCGATGCCGAACCGGGCGATGCGCTCGGCAACCGCTCCACCACAGGCCCGCCCCGCGTCGGCCGCCGAAACGCGTGCGGCCCGCCCCAGTCGACAATGGCGCGAGCACGACTTCTGGCAGAGGCGCCCGGCCCATCTGGCGGGTAGCATCGGACGGTCGCGCCGACCGCGTTGCGCGCTCCTTTCGTCCCGGAGAGTCTTTCATGCCCACCCCGTTGCCGTTGCGGCAGCTGTTCGCCGCCATCGCCCTGGCCACCCTGCCGGCACTCGCCAGCGCACAGACGCCCGCCGTGACCGAGGCCGACTACGCCCGCGCCGAGCGCCTCACCAGCTATCTGGCGCAACCGCTGGTCGATCACCAGGCCACCCGCATCGACTGGCTGGACGCCACCCACGTGGTCTATGTCGACCACGATGCCAAGGGCAACCAGCTGTTGCAGCTGGACACCGCCACCGGCAGGAGCGCGCCGATCTTCAAGCAGTCCGCATTGGTCGCCTCGCTCAATACGCTGCTGAAGACCGGCGACAAGCCGCTCAAGGCCGACACCTTCGCGCCGGCGGTCAAGCGCACCGCCGATAGCCGCTACCGCCTCAACGTGCGCGACACCGCCGTGGTCTGCGATGCGCGTGCGCGCTGCAGCAAGCTGTATGCAAAGGACAAGGCCGAGCCGGGCGTGCTGTCGCCGGACAAGCGCAGCGAAGCCTTCATCCGCAACTGGAACCTGTGGGTGCGCGATCTCGCCAGCGGCCAGGAGACCCAACTCACCCGCGACGGCGTGGAAAACTTCGGCTACGCCACCGACAACGCCGGCTGGCAGCACAGCGACAACGCCATCGTTGCGTGGTCGCCGGACTCGCGCAAGATCGCCACCTTCCAGCAGGACCAGCGCAAGACCGGCGACATGTACCTGGTCAGCACCAAGCTCGGGCATCCGGAACTGCAGTCGTGGAAATATCCGCTGGCCGGCGACAAGGACGTGACCATGATCGAGCGCGTGGTCATCGACGTACCTACGCGCAGCGTGCTGCGGCTTAAACTGCCGCCCGACCAGCACCGCTCCACCCTGTGCGATGACGTGAGTTGCTCGCCGGGCCTGTGGGACGATGTGAAGTGGGCGCCGGACGGCAAGACGCTGGCCTTCGTGTCCACCTCGCGCTTCCACAAGCAGGCCTGGTTGCGCATTGCCGATGTCGCCACCGGCGACGTGCGCACCGCCTTCGACGAAACCGCCAAGACCTATTACGAAAGCGGCCAGGTCGCCGCCAACTGGGCGTACCTGCCCGGCAGCAACGAGGCGGTGTGGTTTTCCGAGCGCAGCGATTGGGGCCAGCTGTATCTCTACGACCTGGCCACCGGCAAGCCCAAGCGCGCGATCACCACCGGCCAGGGCAACGTCACCGAACTGCTGCGCGTGGACCCGGTGACGCGCACCGCGTGGTTTGTCGGCGTCGGCCGCAGCCTGGGCGTGGACCCGTATTACCAGCAGCTGTGGAAGGTGAGCCTGGACGGTGGTGAGCCGGTGCTGCTCACGCCAGAAGTCGCCGATCACAGCATTGCGCTGGCACCCGATGGCGCCCGCTTTGTCGATACCTACTCCACCTCGGTCACGCCACCGGTCACGCTGCTGCGCGATGCCGGCGACGGACGCACGGTCAGCACGATCGCCACTGCCGACATCAGCCGCCTCAAGGCGGCCGGCTGGGTGCCGCCGGAGCCGATCACGGTCAAGGCGCGCGATGGCAAGACCACGCTGTACGGCTTGATGTTCAAGCCCAGCAACTTCGACCCGGCGCGCAAATATCCGATCATCGATTACGTCTATCCCGGCCCGCAGACCGGTTCGGTCCGCGGCCGCAGTTTCCTTGCCGGCCATGGCGACAATCAATCGCTGGCGGAGCTGGGTTTCATCGTGGTCGCCATCGACGGCATGGGCACACCGTGGCGCTCCAAGACCTTCCACGACACCTGGTACGCCAACATGGGCGACAACACCCTGCCCGACCAGGTGGCCGGTCTGAAGGAACTCGGCCAGCGCTATCCGTGGATCGACCTGGGCCGCGTCGGTATCTGGGGCCACTCCGGCGGCGGCAATGCATCCACCGCCGCGATGCTGCGCTACCCGGACTTCTTCAAGGTGGCCTGGTCGGAAAGCGGCAACCACGACAACCGCGGCTACGAGGACGACTGGGCCGAGAAGTATCACGGTGAGCACATCGTCAACAAGGACGGCAGCTCCAACTACGACGACCAGGCCAACGCCACCCACGCCAGCAAACTCAAGGGCAAGCTGATGCTGGTGCACGGCACCCTGGACGACAACGTGCCGCCGTATCTCACCCTGCTGGTGGCCGATGCCCTGATCAAGGCCAATAAGACCTTCGACATGCTGATGCTGCCCAACGCCAAGCACGGCTATGGCGAACTCACCCCGTATGTCAGCCGCCGCCGTTGGGACTACTTCGTGCAACACCTGCTCGGTGCCACGCCACCGGCCGACTACCAGATGAAGCCGATGCCCAAGAACTGAGCGCACGCACGGGTGGGGGCCGGCGACCCGAAGGCCCCTGCCACGTAGGAGCGGCCCCGGCCGCGACACTCACCGATCGCTGCGCAGCTTGGCCACACGTTCCATCCGGACAACGCCGGATGGAACCACCACCCGCCTACTTCGCCGTACTGCCACCCAACTGTGTGCTCAGGAACGCCAGCAAGCGGGTGTAGTATTCGCGACGATGCGGCTCGGTGTAGAAGCCGTGGCCTTCATTGGGGAAATACAGCGCCTCCACCGGCACGCCGGCACCTTTCAGTGCGCGCTCCATGCGCTTGGTGTGTTCGATCGGCGCGCGCTCGTCCTTGCCGCCTGCCGCCAGAAACACCGGCACCTTGATCTGCCTGGCCAGCATCACCGGCGAGCGTGCCGCCAGGGTGTCGCGGGCGCCCAGCCAGTCGCCGGTCCAGTTCTTGGCCCAGCGCGCGTAGCGCGCGGTGTCGCGCGCCATCATGTCCAGATCGTAGACGCCGACATAGCCGGCGGCGCAGCGATACAGGGCCGGCTCCTTCGCAACGCCCATCAGCGCAGCATAGCCACCGTAACTGGCGCCGTAGAGACAGATGCGCGAGGCATCGGCCACGCCTTGCGCGATCGCCCAGCGGGTGGCGTCGGTGAGATCGTCCTGCATGCGCCCGCCCCACTCCCTGGCGCCGGCCTGGGTGAAGGCACGCCCGTAATTGGCCGAACCGCGGTAATTGACGCGCAGCACCGCGTAGCCGGCGGCGGCCAGCAGTTGCGCCTCGTCATCGAACTCCCATTTGTCGAAGACATCGAACGGCCCGCCGTGCGGCATCACGATCAACGGCAGCGGCGTGCCTGCCTCGGCATGCAGCGGCTGGGTCAGATAGCCGTGCAACTGCAAGCCATCGCGCGCCTGGAAACTTACCTGCCTGCTTGCCGGGACGGCATCGGGCGGGAACCACTCGCGGCGGCTGAACACGCGGTCGGCATGCTTGCTGACCGTATCGAACAGGTAATAGTCGCCGTTATTGCGATCGCTCCACACGTACACCAGCACCAGGCGACGGTCGCGGGTGGCCGAGGTGATGTAGACCGCGTTGCCGTCGAAGGCTTTTTCCAGGCTGCGGTAGAGCCTGGCCGTCGGTGACTTCTCGTCGAAGAAGCGGTTGCGCACCCGGTCGCTCATGTAGGACGCGCCGATCGGCGTGGTGCCGTCCAGATCGCGCAGGATCCGGTAGGGGTCGACGGTGTCGTCGTGCAACAACGGCGTGGATTTGCCGCTGGCCGGGTCCCATCCCACCAGCACATCGGTGCCGCTCGCCTGTTCCACCTGCAGATAGGCCTGGCTGCCATCGGCCGCAAAACCGAGCGGAAATTCGCGATGCCCGCTGCTGGCGGCATCATTGACCAACCGCCACGGTGCGGCATCGTCGTCGCGGTAATACAGCTTGCTGACGTTGCTCACGTCGGCGCCGTTGGCAAAGCGGATGCGTCCCTGCTGATCGGTCACGAAGTTTGCGCGCCGCACCGGCGAGGTCGCCACGGTACTGCGCCGGCCGGTCTGGATGTCCAGCTTGTCGATGCGGATGTTCGGGTCGCCGACGAACGGGATCGTCGACACCAGGATGTTGCGCGGATCGCCCGGCAAGGTATCGAGCATGAACGTGCCTGGCTCCAGGTCCATCTTCAACTGCACGCCGTTGATATCCGGATTGGTGCCATAGGGGCTGGCCAACAGGCGGCCATTCTTGCCATCGGCGTCGATGGCATGCAGCTGGCCGATCGCCATCGGCTCGTCGCGCGACCCCAGCCGCTGCGCCATCGACACCACGATGCGGTCGTCGCTGGCCCACCAGAAATCGTCCACCACGCTGTTGGCGCCACCGGTGACTTTCGCGGTGGCCACCTTGTCCTGACGCCGTACGATGCCCAGCACGGTGCGATCTTCCAGCGGCATGGTGAGTGCAAAATACTCACCCGTCGGCGAGATCTTGATCCGCTCGAACTGGTCGCTTTTGAGATAGGGCGTCAGATCCAGCGGTTGCGACGGCGTCTGCGCGCGAGCCGGCACTGTGATGGTCATTGCCACTGCCAGCGCGGCAGTCGCCACCCTCATCCAATAATGCATTGCGACACTCCGCCTCTTCCTTGGTCCGCCTATGGTGGCAAAGGCGGTTTGTGGAGTCCATCGTCTGCCGCGATGCCATGCAAAGCACGCGGCATCAATGCTGCCTGGCCTGCATCGACGTGCTCAGGTACCGGTGCGTGCGCGCGGGCCCAACAGACCGATACGCCGGAACCACATTTCCAGCGGCACCGTCACCAGCGGCGGCAACGCGGCCAGCAGGCTCAGCGCCCACGCCCACCACGGCCAGCGCAGGCGCAGCGCGGCAAGCACGCTGACCGCCACATAGAACAGGAAGGCCGCGCCATGCAGGCGCCCGAACAGCCACACCAAAAGCTCGGTGGTGTGCGTGCCGTACTTGAGCAACATGCCGAGCAACAACCCGGCCCAGGTCAGCCCCTCGATAAAGGCGGCCACCGCAAACAGCCGGCCGATCGGCGACAACGCAGAAGAAGCACGCATGCAACACTCCAGACGGACAGGGATTGCCGCGACGCGATGGCGGCGGCGACGCCCGCTGGCAGTTGCATTCTACAGAGCGCATCGCGCATCGGCAGCCGGCCCGCGTTCCTGGCGATAATGGTGGCCCTTGCACCACCTGCCGGCCTCCCATGCGCACCCTCTTCTTGCTCGCCGTGCTTGCACTGGCACTGCTGCCCACCACCTCCATCGCCGTACAGCTGCAGGACGGCGACTTGCTGTTCGTCACCGCCGCCCGCACCGGCCTGAGCGGTGCCATCGACGATGCCACCGCCAGGCAGGATGCCCCCAGCTTCGATCATGTGGCACTGCTCGCCCATGACGGTACCGGACAGGTGCTGCTGCACGCAGACGAACAAGGCTCGCGGCAGCAGCCGCTGCAGGCATTCGTCGAAGAAGCCAATGCCAAGCATCGGCAGATCCATGTGTACCGGCTGACGGAAGAACAGCGCAATGCGATCCCCGGCGCCATCGCGCAGGCACGGCGCATGCTCGGCAAGCCTTACAACCAGACCTACGTGCAGGACGACAACAGCTACTACTGCTCGGACTTCATCGAACGCGCGTTTCGCGCCCAACACGTGTTCGTCCTGCAACCGATGAACTTCAAGAACCTGCAGACCGGCAAGATCTCGCAGTACTGGACCGACTTTTACCGCAGCAAGGGCATGGACGTGCCACAAGGCCTGCCCGGCACCAACCCGAACGATATGGCGGCCGCTCCCGTGCTGGCGTATGTCGGCCGTTTGAATTGATGCGCGGGAATGCCGCGCGTGGTCAGGAGAAAGTGTTGAACAAGGCATTGCCGGCAGGGCTGCTCGCCTTGTCACTGGTTGGCTGCATCAATGCACCACCCGCACCGCAGGAAAAGGCGGCTGTGCCGCAGCAAGCACCGGCACCTGCCAAAGCGGCCATGGCGACCGCGCTAGCTGGGCAACGCGGCGAAGGCCAGCCGTACGAGATTGTCGACAGCCAGGTTTGGGATGTCCCGGATCCGGCATCAGGCCGCCGCTATCAGGTCGTTGTCGGCTTGCCGGCCGGCTACGCCAACCACCCGGAGCGTCGCTATCCGGTTCTTTACGTCACCGATAGCGACTATGCGTTCCCGGTGGTGCGGCAGATCGCGCGCCGCTTGAACGGCGACGGGCCGGCGATCGAGGACTTCATCCTGGTCGGGCTGTCCTACGCGGTGGGCGATGAGCCAATGCCCAGCCGGCGGCGCGATTACACCCCGACGCTGGAAAATGGCGGCACCGCACCGCCCAATGCAACCCACGGTGGCAGTACGGCCTACGCGTCCTACCTGCGCCAGCAGGTGCTGCCCTTCATTGCCGGCCGCTACCGAACCGACGAAGGCAAGCGCCTGTTTCTCGGGCATTCCTACGGTGGCCTGCTCGGCACCCAGATCCTGTTGAGCACACCGCAGATGTTTTCCGGCTATCTGCTTGGCAGCCCCTCGTATTGGTACGGCGAGCACGCCACGGCCGCGCAGGAAAAGCGCTTCGCTGCGGTACACACCGATGCGCCGGCACGGGTCTACATGTATGTCGGCGAGTACGAGCAGGTGCGCTACAACAAGCAGTACGACATGGTGATCGATGCCAGGAACCTGGTGCAGACGCTGCGCGCGAGACAGTATCCGTCGCTGCAGCTGGAGCTGGAGGTGCTCAACGACGAAGATCACCTGAGTGTCGCGCCGCGCGGCATCACCCATGGGCTGAAGTTCCTGTTGGGCACCAAGGCTCCCTGAGTGCAATGCCGCGCGCCTGGTTGCGCGGCGCAAGCCGATACATTCCCGGCAGCGCATCGCAAGCACATCCAGTGCCGTGCGGGCGCCGCCAATGCACGGCATGCACAAGCTCTTGCCAACGCCCATACATGCGCCGGCCTAGTGTGTGCACATCCATACAGCGTGCCGCACGCAGCGCATTCCGCCTGCGATTGTTGAGCACACGCAGAGGTGTACATGGCTTTGATTCATTCCATCCTGATGGGCGCCGTCGCCGGCATGCGCTCGATGACGCCGCTGGCGGCGGTGACCAATGCTGCGCGTACCGGCAAGCTTCCTGCCGAGAACGGCGCACCGCCGCTGCTGGCCAATCCGCTGGCGTCGGCCGGCATGCTCGCGCTTGCGGGCGGCGAGCTGGCAGGCGACAAGATGAAAACCGCGCCCGACCGCATCGTGCTGCCCGGCATGATCGCGCGCATCGCCACCGGCGTGATCGTCGGCGCGGCCCTGGCTCCGCGCCACCAGCGCGGCGTCGCCGCACTGCTGGGCGCGTCCACCGCAGTGGCGGCCGCCTATCTCACCTTCAACCTGCGCATGCGTGCGATCGACCGCTACGGCCAGACGAGCACCGGCGTGGTCGAAGACGCGATCACGGTGGGCGCAGCGACGTTGATCATGCGCGACGCGGCCAAGCACTAGCGCGACGTCACTCACCTAAGCCTGTCGCGCGCTGCAACCACAGGGCGCGCCCTGGCGACGGCTGTTCCACCGTCGCCATAGCGAAGCGATGACTCGGTGCGCGCTCGCGCCGCGGCAGTCGCAGCAGCGCAGGGATTACAGCCTACGCAGGCCGGTAGACCGCGCACAGCTTGTTGCCGTCCGGGTCGCGCACGTAGGCCAGCCAGACCGGCCCCATGCGGCTCTCACGCACACCCGGTGGATCTTCGATGGACATGCCACCTGCCGCCACCGCAGCGTCGTGGAAGGCCTGCACCTGCTCGGGCGAGCCGCAGCTGAAGCCCACGGTGGCGCCGTTGCCGCTGGTCGCGGGCGCATCGTTGATCGGCTCGCTGACAACGAACGTACTGCCGGCGTGGCGATAGAACAGGCGCACATGGCCCGAGTTGGCAGGATTGACCAGCGGTTCGGCGGCCCCCAGGACGCCGCCGAGCACCGCATCGTAGAACTGCCTGGATCGCGCGATATCGTTCGATCCCACCATCACATGATTCAGCACGCATCACTCCTGTTCGTATCGAAGGCGCACAGCTTAGAGCAGCACGTGGATATCCGGCAGCATTCGGCGAACAGCTGCATCAGCCGCCACGCCCGTGCGGCGCCTGCAGATCCAACACCGGCCCCAGCGGCACGATGCCGGTGGGGTTGATCATGTCGTGACTCTGGTAGTAATGGTGCTTGATGTGCTGGAAATTCACCGTCTCTGCGATACCCGGCATCTGATACAGCTCACGCAGGTAGCCGGACAACTGCTGATAATCGGCAATGCGCCGCAGGTTGCACTTGAAATGGCCGACATACACCGCGTCGAAACGCACCAGCGTGGTGAACAGACGCCAGTCCGCTTCGGTGAGCCGGTCGCCGCACAGGTAGCGCTGCTGGCCCAGGCGCGCATCGAGCCAATCCAGGCTCTCGAATAGCGGCACCACCGCCTCTTCGTACGCAGCCTGCGTGGTGGCAAAGCCTGCCTTGTACACGCCATTGTTGACGGTGTCGTACACGCGCGCATTGATCGCATCGATCTGCTCGCGCAGCGGCGCCGGATAGAAATCGCCGGGCGCAGCGCCGACCGCGTCGAAGGCGCTATTGAACATGCGGATGATGTCGGCCGACTCGTTGCTGACCACCGTGTTGCGCTCACGATCCCACAACACCGGCACGGTCACGCGCCCGGAGTACTGCGGATCCGCCTTCAGATAGACCTCGTACAGATGCTGCGCCTGGTGGAGCGCATCGCCCACCACGCCCGGCCCTGGCGCAAACGTCCAGCCCTGCTTGCCCATCAGCCAGTGCACCACCGACACGTCGATCATCGACTCCAGACCTTTCAGGCGCCGGAAGATCAATGTGCGATGCGCCCACGGGCAGGCCAGCGACACATACAGGTGATAGCGCCTGGGAGCGGCCTGAAAGCCACCGTCCCCATGCGGGCCAGGGCTGCCATCGCGCGTCACCCAATTGCGGAACTGCGATTGCGAGCGTTCGAAACGCCCACCGCTCTTGTCGGTGTCGTACCAACTGTCCTGCCACTTGCCATCGACCAACAGGCCCATGCTGCCTTCTCCGCTACCACAATAGGCCGCAACCCTAGCCCAGCCGGTCTGGAGAGTGCGTGAGCGGCCGTGGTGGCGTGAGCAGACGCGAGCAGCCAGCAGCGCCTGCAGACCGAAGACCCACCGCTGCAAGGCAACAGGAGCGCCGCGTTGCCGTCGGCCGGCAGCGCAGGCTACCTGGCAATCACCGACGTGCCGGAAGGCACCATGTAGCAGGCCTGCGCCTTCTTGCAGGCATCGGCATTGAGTTCGGCGATCTGGCTGGCCAGGTACTGCTCGGGCGTCAGGCCCATGCGGTTGCGGTATGCATTGTCGGCATCGGCCTTGGCAACCTGTTCCTGCTCGCGTTGCCGCTCTGCGGTCGTCGCCTCGACCAGCGTCTTGACACGCTGTTGCTGCGCAGCGGTGAGGTTCATCTGCTGCAACACGTCCGGATTGGGGCGCGCGCGTCCGAGCGTGATGTTCTGGATCTGGATCGGCAAGCCTTGTTGCTTGACCAGCGCGCTGACGTTCTGGGTGACCGAATCGTCGATCTTCCTGGCGGTATCCGGATCGCTCATCATCTTGGTCATGTCGTAGCGCTTGACCTGATCGCGCACGATGGACGCGTACTGGCTGGCGACATTGTTCTTGAACCAGTCCTGCCCAAACCCGGACAGCAGCAAGGCCGGGGCGGTGATCCGGTACTGGATCTGGGTCGAGAAGTCCAACAGGATATTGTCGCTGGAGGAGAAATCGTCGAAGGCCACCTGCACGGTTTGCGGGGTGACATCCACATACGACGCAGAGGTGGTCAACCAGGTGTACGTGCGCCCGGGATCACGCACATCGTCCAGGCGGATGCCACCCTTGCCAAAGAACAGCGGTTTATCCACCAGCACGGCCTGTTGTCCCGGATCGGGCGAGACCACCGTACACGCACAGAGCAAGCCGGCCAGCCCGAAAGCCAGCATGGAATTCTTCATCAATGTCCCCTTGAATGGACGGGCGTGAGGCCCCTCCGGTATGGGGAAAGATTATCCAATCCGGGATGCGATCGCACCCCGGCCTCCCGCATGACGGGCGGCAACACGTCGCTGCATGCAAGCGCGTGCACGCAGGCCTTCCAGCCGCGTGCTGAGAGCTGAACCGGGCGCACGCCCTGCGCGGCGATTGGATGCATCCCCGGCAGCGACGCCCGCACTGCCGCAGCCCCATCCAGCCCTGTCATTGGCGCGCGCACCCAAGGATCGGCGAAAATAGCTGCGGTCCGGACGCGCCGGCCTGCGGCGGCAGCGGTCCAGGCCAGCGTGGCCGCTGGCCGCCATCCATCGCGTCCACCGCGCCGCCCGCTGCATGCGCTTCGCCTTCTGTCGCTCTTTTCCGGATCCATCTTGAACACCAACGCCCCACCCCCGCCCGCCGACGACCTGCCCCTGACCGACCGCCTGCGCGCGGCGCTGGACCTGCTGGAGACCATCGAGGCCGACCGCAGCGTGCTCGACACGCTGCCCGAGGCCGACCGCGTGCGGCTGCACCAGGTGGTGGCCAGGGTCTATCACCCCGAGCCCAAGGCGCGGCGGCAGCTGCTCAAGCAGCGCGAGCGCGAGCGGCATCAGGAGAAGGTGCGCAAGGCCGAAGCGCTGCTCGAGCAGCGCGGCATCCGCGCGCTGCGGCGCAAACCGGTGTTCAGCACGCCCAACTTCTTCCCGCCGCATGCCGCCGGCCTGCACGACGCGCACAACGGCCAGAATGCCACTGCCGCGCCGGAGCCCACGCATTCGCCGGAACTGCGCCACTGCTACGTCTGCAAGCAGAAGTTCACCCAGCTGCATCATTTCTACGACCAGATGTGCCCGGCCTGCGCCGAGCTGAACTACTTCAAGCGCACCGAAACCGCCGACCTGCGCGGACGCGTGGCGCTGCTGACCGGCGGACGGGTCAAGATCGGCTATCAGGCCGGTTTGAAGCTGCTGCGCGCCGGCGCCGAACTGATCGTCACCACGCGGTTTCCGCGCGATTCGGCCGCGCGCTATGCGCAGGAGCCGGACTTCAGCGAATGGGGCCATCGCCTGCAGGTGTTCGGCCTGGATCTGCGCCACACCCCCAGCGTGGAAGCGTTCTGCAGCCAGCTGCTGGCCACCCGCGACCGGCTGGACTTCATCATCAACAACGCCTGCCAGACGGTGCGCCGCCCGCCGCAGTTCTACGCGCACATGATGGCCGGCGAGACCGCCGCGCTGCATGAGTTGCCGGAAACCGTACGCAACCTGGTCGGCCATTACGAGGGCCTGCGCACGCCCGAACTGCTGCGCGATGCCTCGGCAATGGCGCTGCCGGCGGTGCATGGCCGCGGCCTGGACGGCGCCGATGGGCTCACCCGCGCCGCCGAGCTGTCGCAGGTGGCGTTGCTGGACGACGAACTGGTCGGCCAGCAGCACCTGTTCCCGGATGGACGCCTGGATCAGGACCTGCAGCAGGTGGATTTGCGCGGGCGCAACTCCTGGCGCCTGCTGATGGACGAAGTGCCCTCGGTGGAACTGCTGGAAACCCAGCTGGTCAACGCCATCGCGCCCTTCATCATCAACGCGCGGCTGAAGCCGCTGATGCTGCGCACGCCCGAGCGCGACAAGCACATCGTCAACGTCTCGGCGATGGAAGGGCAGTTCTACCGCAACTTCAAGACCACCCGGCATCCGCATACCAACATGGCCAAGGCCGCGTTGAACATGATGACGCGCACCTCGGCGGCCGATTACCAGAACGACGGCATCCACATGAACAGCGTCGACACCGGCTGGGTCACCGACGAGGATCCGGCGGACATCGCCGCGCTCAAGGTTCAGCAGGAACGCTTCCACCCGCCGCTGGACATCGTCGACGGTGCCGCGCGCATCGTCGACCCCATCATCCACGGCGCCAACACCGGCGAGCATGTGTGGGGGCAGTTCCTCAAGGACTATGCGCCGACGGATTGGTAAGAGCTCTCAATCGGCAGGTGCCTGCACCGGCGCCTGCTGCGAATGTTGCCGCCATGTGCATAACGGCCGAGCTCCCTTGTCGCCCCATTGACTGCACCGCCGCTAGCGTCACGGTCAACCAACCGAGACGCCCACATGACAGAGCACGGCAAGCCCAACCCGATCATCGACACCCTCTCCAACGTCATCGGCGCCATCCGTGCCGATGACGACATGCACGACCTGGCCCAGGCCCACGATGCGCTCGAGCCCAAGGCCATCGAGAAGCTGACGCCGGCCGAAGCCCGGCAGCAGCCGACCATTGCAGATGCGGTCAACAAGCTCCTGCACGACCAGGGCAAGTCCGCCGACCCGGAGGCGTTGGTGCCCGGCGTCAAGCGCACCTCCCACACCCTGGAAACGCCCGCCGGCAATCTCCCGGCCTTCGTCTATACCCCACAGGGCGGCACCGCACTGCCGGTCATCGTCTATTTCCACGGCGGTGGCTGGGTGATCGCCAATGCCGAGGTCTATGACGGCGGCGCGCGCGGGCTCGCCAAGGAAACCGGCGCCATCGTGGTCTCGGTCGACTATCGCCAGGCGCCCGAACACAAGTTTCCCGCCGCCTGGGACGACGCGCTCGCCGCCTACGAATGGGTGCTGGCAAACGCGGCAAGCATCGGCGGCAACCCGCAGCGCGTCGCACTCGCAGGCGAGAGCGCCGGCGGCAACCTCGCCCTCGCCACGGCGGTAGCCGCGCGCGACAAGGGGCTGCCGGCACCGACGCATATCCTGGCGGTCTACCCGGTCGGGCAGACCGGCAGCCTGCACACCGAGTCCTACATCGAAAACGCCATCGCCAAGCCCTTGAACAAGGCCATGATCGAATGGTTCGTGGGGCACTTGATCCGCAGCGATGCCGACAAGGCAGATACCCGTCTGGACCTGGTCAACGCCAACCTGCGCGGCCTGGCACCGGTAACGATCATCAACGCCACCATCGACCCGCTGCGCAGCGATGGCGCCAAGCTGGAAGATGCGCTGAAGGACGCCAACGTACCGGTCGAGCGTGAGGTCTACACCGGCGTGACGCACGAGTTCTTTGGCTGCGCCGCCGTCGTTGCCAAGGCGAAGGCCGCACAGGAGTATGCAGGCAAGCGGCTGCGCGAGTCGTTCCGCTAAACAAGGCACAGCGTCTGGCACGACAGGCGTGCCACGCGATAGCAGGAACAGATAATGTCCATACGAGGGCCGCCCTGGCATACCAGGCGGCCCTCTTTTTTGATCCCAGTTTGTGCGTTATCAAAACTATTACTGTCGGGACAGGGTATTGGCTCCGAGCCTGCCTCGTAGGCAGCACGATGCGACAGGCCTGGGACTAAAAAGGACTACCGCAGCAATTCCTGGCGCAGCCATTGCATGTACGATCCAGCCAGGGGAGGAGTCGCGGTCAGACAAGGAGTTCGCCATGCATGGGATCCACTCCAAAACTACCATCGCCTATACGCAGGTCAGGCACGCACTGCAATCCGGCCGGTATCGACCCGGTCAGCGCATCGATCCGACAACGTTGGCTGCCGAGTTCAAGGTCAGCCCCACGCCGGTACGCCTTGCGTTGCATCGCCTGGTCGGCGAAGGCCTGGTCATCGATCACGCACGCTATGGCCTGCAGGTGCCGCTGCTCACCGAGGTCGCACTTCGGGATCTTTACGACTGGATGGACCGCCTGCTGCGGATGGCCTGCGATATCGGCGTTGCACCGACACCGCACGCCGCTGGCGAGTTGGAGCCCACCACTGCGCCTGCGGACGTGGTCAAGCAGACCTGGAAGCTCTTCGACGCCATCGCCCATGCCACGGCGCATTGGTCGCTGCATCATGCCGTCAGGCAGACCAACGACAGGTTGGCACCGGTGCGACGTGCCAAACATGGCCTGCTCGACTCTCTTGAAGAAGAACTGGCAGAGCTCACGCTGCACTGGCAGCAGCGCGACCTTGCCGCGTTGCAGACAGCGTTGCATGACTATCACGTACGCCGCATCCAGGCCGTGCCGCGCATCGTGGCGGTCATGAATGAGCGCATCAATCAGGCTTCCAGCTTCGGCGACTGAGTGTCGTCAGCGCAGCACATTGCGGGATCTGCATGCTGTGCTTGCGAGCTGCCGGCAACCTGTGCCTGATGCGGCGCGAAGGTACGATGCGACGCCACCGGCCAGGTTTGCGGTCAACTTCGATGACGGTCACACAGTGCATTTAATTATGACGGTGTTACGACTTAATCATTTGAAAATCAATACGCCCGTTTCCTAACGTGTCTGCGTCATGGATCCCCATGGCACAACCAGGAGACAGCGATGAACATCAATGACAACGTCCACGGCAATGCGCAGGATGAGGTGATCGTTCTTGGGGTTGCGAGTGTGGAAACCCAGGGCATCTTGCAGGGGAACGAGCCGATGGGCGGGCAGCCCGTCCCGGGCATTTCCGAGGAGTGATGCACAAGGCGCACCGAAAGGTGCGCCTTTTCTTCAATGAGGATGCTCCGATGCCTGTCTACCTCAGCCGTCACGTCTCGTATTGCCTCATCGACAATCAGCCGCTGTTCCTCGACACCCTGAAAGACCATTATTTCCAGCTGCCTGCGGCGCTGGAGGGGGCGTTCCTTGCGCACGTCCAGGGTGATCGGGCAGCGAGCAGCGCGGTGACCAGGCTGGTCGCATTGGGCGTACTTGCCGAGGCCGACGCCGGTGGTGGAAACCTGGCTCCCACTTGCGCGATCGCGCCTGACCATAGCGCGATCGAAAGCGCAGAGATCAACGTGCGTGCCGGCCTCCGCACGACACTGGACGTTGCCGGTAACGTGATCGCAACATGGAGCCAGCTCAAACGCTTCCCCCTGCACGCCGTCCTGGAGGCAACGTCGGCATATCGCGAGCGGCACCTTAGAGGCCGGATAACTGCCGCCCTGCACCCAGCGCAAGTGGACCTCGAGTTGTATGAAGCAGCCGAGGCATTCCGGCGCGCGCGCCTGCGCGTCCCCAGCGCAACCCGCTGTCTTCCAGATGCGATTTCACTGATCCGGTTCCTTGCACGGCGGGGATTGCACGCCAAGCTCGTCTTCGGCGTCATGGTCAATTCACTTTCTGCGCACTGTTGGGTACAGGCGCACCGCACCGTACTGAGCGACACCGTCGGCAATGCCCGTGCCCACACTCCGATCCTGGTGGTGTAATGGCTTACAGATATTTCATGTCGGTTGGTGCGCAGGGCGATGACGCACAACATGCCTCTCATCAGCTCCGCATGCCTGAACTACCTGAGCGCTGGCGAACACCCGGATACGTGTTGTACGCAAGCGATCAAACACCTGTTCTCCCACTGGGGGATGCAGGCCTCATCATTGGCCATGTATTTAACCGGCACGGCGCGCGGTTGACGCATGCCAGCCAGCTCGCCTGCTTCGCACGCGCCGATGGCTTGCGCAGACATATCTTGGAGTACTACTGGGGCGCTTACCTGCTTGTCCTGGCAGAAGATACGGGTAGCAAGGGAGTCAGCATCCTGCGCGATCCGGAAGGCGGAATGCCTTGCCTCCACGCATTGCAGCACGACACGGGCTTTGTGACCTCCGACGTGGAGCTGGCAGTGCACATCGGGAATTACCAAAAGCAGGTCGATTGGCAGTCCATCGCACATCGCCTGATCTATCCGGACATCAAGACCGCTCGCACCGGGTTATGTGGCCTGGAGGAACTACTTCCCGGCACGTGGATCGCGGCGTCACGTGCGCAGCAGGCGCCAGGCGTCGCCTGGTGTCCATGGGATTTTGCAAGTGATGCCACGCACGACGTAGCACCGCCGGTAGCCGCAGCAGCAATCCGGACATCGGTCGAGATGGTGGTCAAGACCTGGGCGGCAACTGACCGCAATGTATTGCTGGAACTGTCGGGGGGTCTGGATTCGTCCGTCGTCGGCGCCTGCCTGAAACAGAGCCAGGCCAATATCACCTGTTGCACGCTGGTGACCCCGGTGCCGGGCGCAGACGAGCGCCGGTACGCCAGTCAGATCGCAGCACTATTGGGGGTACCGCTGCACGCCGACGTCCTGGACTTGCAACCTAACAAGCACGATTTCAGGCTGCCATACGAGATCGCAACCCCACGGGTCGGGATGCTGCAAAACGCTACCGATACACGCATGCGGCAGATGCTGCAGCAACATGGCGCAACCAGCTTTTTCTCCGGCGGAGGGGGCGACACGGTGTTCTGCTACCTGACGACCGCGGCACCCGCAGTGGATGCGCTACGTGGCAAGGGGCTGAGAACAGCCTGGCAATCGGTGGGTGATCTGGCGGAGTTGCATCAATGCACTCTGTGGAGAGCGGCATGGCTAACCCTGCGCAAGCAACTGCGTCAGCCCAAGTCGCCCTATCAAGCAACGCACGATTTCATTCACCCGCGTCATACCGCATGCAGGCCGCAGCACCATCCATGGCTGAGCGCACCTGCCAACGCACTGCCTGGCGACCGCGAGCGCATCCATGCCTTGGCAACGACGCAGGTGTACAGGGATTCTGCGCCGCGTGGGTGGCATGCGCACCTGCGCCTGCCGCTGCTGTCCCAGCCGGTGATGGAGGCGGCACTGCGAATCCCCAGCTGGATGTGGATCAGGGGCGGCCAGAATCGTGCAGTGGCGCGGCAGGCATTTGCCGACCTGCTGCCGGCGGAAGTCCTTGCGCGCCGCAGCAAGGGCGCATTCACCGGTTACGTCGGCGCACTGTATGCGAAGCACCAGCATCAGCTGCAGGCCTACCTCCTCGATGGCCAGCTCCATGCGCATGGTTTACTGGACCGCCAAGCCCTGCAGCGATTCTTCGGGCATCCACTGGCGCCACGCGATCGCCGGCTCGGTCGCGTGCTGGACCTATGCGCAGTGGAGAACTGGGTCCGGCACCAGAGCTAGGGTGTTGCCGCCGCTACGCCCGGCCGAGCTGCCTTTGTTGCACGCATTGTGCGCCAGGCGAGGTACTGGGCCGCCTTGCCAGGATCCGGGTCTTCCACGTCCTGCAACCAGAAGCGAAACCAGTCCACGTTACGTGTGTACACCGCCAGCTTGTGCCGTGGCTGAAATTTCTGGTGGGCTTCGTTGGGATAGACGTACAGGTCTGCCCGTCCGTCCCGGATCAATGGCCCCGCATAGTCGAGCGTGTGCAGGTACTCCTGCTCCGGCAGTTGCATCAGCACAGGTGCATGGATGCGCTCCAGGTTGAAGACAGGCGACAGCCGCCGCCACTGTTCGGGCGTTTCCTCCGGCGCACCCAACTGCCAGTAGGTACGCAACCGCGAAACGAAGGCCTCGCCCGACATACGCATCAAGGTATAGGCAAGCGGCGAGAACGCGATGCTGCTAACCGATGCCGCTGCAAGCACGTCCGAGCGCATCGCCATCCAGTACGTCATTTCGGTTCCGTAACTCAAACCGCCCATGCCTACGCGGTGCCGGTCAATATCGCCGCGTGCCGCCAGCACCTGCACCACACGTTCGATGCAGGAGCGGCCGATTTCGAAGCGCGTGATCGCATCCTGGTCGCTTGCCGGCGCATTGATGCACAGTGCAGAGATGCCAAGACCTGCCAGCGTCGCCAATGGCCACTCATCCCCGACGCCACCGCGTACAAAGCCGGTGCAACGGTAGTAGGTGATGAACAGCGCCGACGGATGCGTGCCGCGCTGTGCGGGGTAGTACAGGCCATTGAACGTACGTCCCTGCGCATCGGTCCAGCGCAGCCGCTCGATCGGCACGTTGGCCATCTCTGCCGCAAGCGCCGCGTTCGGATCGAACAGCACGGTGCGCCGCCAGGAGTTCAGATCGATCCGTTCCAGGCGCGGCGGGCGGCCGGCATCCGCCGCCACGCAGACCACTGCATCGGCCGATACCGCGCAGGGCGCAGGCACCGCGCGACCGCCGTTAACCAGCCCATTGGTTTTCACGATCAGCGTGACCCGATTCGTCGCCACGTCCCACTCGTAAATCGACTGTGCCTGGCTATCGTCCGGGTCGGTTGTAGTGAACAACACCGCGGTGCGGCCCGGCCTCCACACTACCTCGGTGATCGGCTTGCCGGTGCACAGCACTGCATGGCAGTCCACGCGTCTGCTTGGCTGCCCATCCAGCAACACGGACAGGGCCACGTTCGGCCTCGGCCCCACGCCGTCCCAGGCAACCACATGCGTCAGTAGTGCCACGTTGCCAGTCAGGGCATCGCGTGCCTGTTTCCACGGATGCAGATCGGCCAGCTGCCGGTCGACCGCAGCAGGATCCGCCGGAATATCGTTCACTGCCGTCTCGCTGACCTGCCCGCTGGCAAGATCCACCGTCTTCCAGCGCTCGGGCAACTGCGACAGCAACGGCGCGCGGATCACATCGCTGCCGTACAAGCGCTGGGTGGTCCAGCGCTCGTCCAGATAGCCCGACCGGAACAACCCCTGCCCGATCGGGATGGTCTGGTCGATGCGGATGCCGGCATCGTATTCGCCCAGCGTTGCTGCCTCCGTTGCATCACGCGTCGCTCCCACGCTGTAGAACAGGCGCCGGCCATCAGCGCTGAGCTGGAAGTTGCGCACGTCTGCAGCGTCGAAAGTCACCGTGTGCGCCTGAGAACCGTCGGCAGCCGCGCGCCAGACATCCACCCGCCCATGCAGTAGTGCGCGGTAATAGAGATGGCGGCCATCGCGCGCCCAGACCGCTGCTGCAGGGACCAGCGACGCGCCGTCGGATTCGCGTTGCAGGTGTCCGCCTTCGCCCACCTTGCGCGCTGGCCCGGCGCCGTCGGCGCGTTGCACATACCACGCCGTGTCATAGGTGTTGCGCTCGACGGAGGCCTGTTCCATCCGGAAGGCCACCAGGTTGCCATCCGGCGACAGCACCGGATGACTGATGTCCGCCACTTCCAACAACTGCCGCGGGGACACGGCCTGCGCCTGCACCGCAGTCGCCAGTAGCAATCCCAGCACGCCTGGCACACCGCTGCGCCAGATGCTCGATCTCATTACACCCATGGCGCGCTCCTTCCAAGGCTTCCGCAAGGCGTTGGCTGTTGTGCCCGGCAAGGCGCTCACCAATGTTTGGCCACAGTGATGCTGGCAAAGCGCCCCACTGCCGAATAGTTGGTCGAGTCGTACGGCACGTCCGTGATCGCTGCTGGCACGTACAACGGCGGCGCCCTGTCCAACAGGTTCTGCACCGTCAGAGCAACCTCGACACCGTTTGCAGCCCCTTCCCCGGAAAAGGCGTACTGCAGCGACAGATCGAAGGTGGTGAACGAGGCGGTGTCCTGGTCGGTCACCCTGTACGTCACACCGTCGGTGTAGTTGGCAAACGCCGAGCCGGTGAATCCACCCTGCGCCCAGACAGCACCTGCCCGGCCACGTACCTTGGCCGGATAGAACAAGGTGCCGGCCAGATCGAATGCCGCTTGCGCCGACGTATTCTGCTGGGCGCTGTCGAGCCAACTCGCCGCACCACGCAGCGTGAGCCGGCCCTCGCCCACATCCACCCGGTAAGCGCCACTGAGGTCCACTCCCTTGATGCGTTGTGTTCTTGCATTGGCATATTCGCCACGCCCGATCGCCACCACCGACGCAGGGTCGTACGGCCGGCCGGTCCAGTTGAAGAAGCCATCGTCATAGATCGCGAGCAAGCGCGCCTGGTCCTGTGCCGTCGGTGAGAACTGCAGAAACTCCGCCACCGCCGTGTCGCTGAGCACCTGGCCGAACGACGCAAACGGTTGCACCACGCGTGCGCGGTAATCGATATCGAACCACGTCAGCTCCGCTTCCAGGCCCGGCATACGCTCGGGATGAAACGCCAGCGAGACCGATTGGGTAATGGCACGCTCTGGGCCCAGCGCAGGATTGCTGCCCCACGACAGCAGCACCGTCTGCCCGGGCCCATAGCCGGTGCCGCCGATCATTGCCGGCGGCACCAGATAGGCCACCAGATTGCCGTAGCGCTCATTGAGCGTGGGCGCTTTGAACGAGCGGCCCCAGGATGCCTTCAGCGTCAGGTCGCGGCTCGGCCCGTAGATCACGCCGAGCTTGGGTGTGGTGACCTGGCCGAAGCTGTCGTAGTGCTCGGTGCGCGCAGCGGCGGTCAACTCCAGGCGCTGTGCCAGCGGCATGCCAGCATCGGCGCCCAGCAGCGGCACGTTGGCCTCGACATAAGCAAAGCGGCTGCTGTCTTCGCTACGCGCCTGCGCGCCCGTCACTAGATTGCGATTGACCAGCGAGTTGCTGCGGTAGCCCGCACCTACCGCCAGGCGCGCATCCCCTGCCGGCAAAGCCAGCACAGGTCCCTCTGCGCTGAGCTCGTAACTGCGGCCGTCGTTGCAGCGGCATGCACCAGTCACCAGGCGCGTTGCACCGCTTGCCGTCGTCACCATCCATGCCCGCGCCTGGTTCTCATCCTGGGCACGGCTTGCGCCAACTTGCAGGTGCCAGTCGTGCGGCAAGCCGATCTCCAGCGACGGCGCCACGAGCCAGGCAACCGTGTCGGAACGCTGGTCGAAGTACGCGCCGGTGGCTGTCTGGTACGAGCGTTGCTCACGATCGCTGCGCAGTACATCAAGCCGCAGCTCCACATCCGGCCCCAGTGCCTGATGCGCGCTCAGCAGGGCGCTACGCACGCCTCCGCCGGGATACAGCAAAAAAGGTCGCGGCATCTGCTGGGTGTAGCTGCGTTGCTGCACGCCGATCGGGTCCAGGTCGGTATACCGATAACTTGCGATCAGGCCACCGCTGTCCCAGACCGTACCGGCTGTTGCGTCGTACTCGCGGGTGGTGAGCCCGCCCTCGCTGGCGCGGCCATGGCGCGCACTCATCGTCGCGCCTTGCATGTCGCGCTTGAGGATGACGTTGCCTACGCCGGCGACCGCATCGGAGCCATAAATCGCAGACGCACCGTCAGCCACGATCTCCACCCGCTCCACGGCCGCCACCGGAATTGCACTGATATCCACGGCCTGCATCTGCCCGCCATACGCGAGCCGCCGCCCGTTGAGCAACGTCAATGTGGCATCAGGGCCGATGCCACGCAGGTTGAGGCCCGAACCACCGCCGGCATCCTGGTTGTAGATGTTGCCAGTCCCCGTCGCGGTCACCACGCCCGGGTTCTGCCCGCCGCCGAAGTTCTGTGGCAGGCTGCGGATCACCTCGCCCAGGTCGGCGAAGCCTTCCTCGCGAATGCGCTCGCTGCCGATGGTGACCACCGGCGACGGTGTGGTGCCGCCGCGGATACGGGTGCCGGTGACCTCGATGCGGTCCAGTGCCGTCGCAGCATCATCACCGCGCTGCGCATCCGCTTCTACCGCTGGGGTTTGCACGCGTTGCACAGCCGTGCGTTCCTGGGCCGCAAGGTTGTGCAGCGACAGCAGCGAGACCACCGCCAAGGCCAGTCTGCTGCGTGCATGATCAAAACCGACACCGCTCCCCGATACTGCCCGTCGTGCTTGCATGTGCATCCTTCGCGTCCTGGGCGCGGCACCATCGCCATTGCGTCCCCCGACAACAAGTGATGTTGCGCAAGCGCAATGCCCTACCAGTAACGTGTGCAATATGCAGGCAGCGCTGCAACAGAGCGCACATTCAACGGTTTCCGCAACACGCAGTGCGGTTTGCTGAGTGCCGAGCGCTGAGTGCGCGCTACTGCACCAGCAGGTGATGCACCGCGTAGCCGATCGCGGCAACCAGCATCGCTGCCAGCAACAGCCAGGGCCAGCGACGACGCCGGCCGGAGGCCGGCGTCAGCAGTTCCAGATCGCGTGCAGTGGCGGCCTGCAACTCGGGATCATCCAGCACTGCCGACGCGTGTTCGTCCACGTCGAGCAACTGCTGGTAGGCCGCACGATGGCGCGGATCGGCAGCCAGCCACGCCTCGCGCGCAGCGCGCTCGGCAGCAGTCTCGCTGCCGCGTCGAACGAGATAGGCGGCCGCCTGCGCGTGGATGCGCCCGGACTCTGCACGCATGGCTGGTGACTCCCGACGGGCCGTCTGCTGCGCCCTCGCGCACGATGCTACCAGCATCTTCCGGCGGCGCCAGCCAGCCGTCTTGCAGCCCGGTTACTGCGGCAATTCCCCCACCGCCGCGCGGCACGCCAGCAGCGCACGGCTGATGTGCTTCTCCACCATCTTGGTGGAGATCCCCATCTTCGCGGCGATCTGCGGATAGGTGAGCCCGTCGAACCGGCTGAGCTTGAACGCAAGCCGGCACTTCGGCGGCAGCTCGAGCAGGGTGCGCTTGAGCAGCACATCGAGCGTCTGGCGCGCATCGGCGATCTCGTCCACGCCGGCCTCGTCGGCGCTGATCGGCGCAACCTGGTCCAGCGACACGTGCTGCGCCGCCAACCGCCGCTGACGCGAGCGCCGCTGCTCGATCACCAGGTTGTGCGCGATGCGGTACATCAGCAGCCGGCGGTCGCCGATGTTGGGCGCATCGCGGTACACCATCATCCGCGAGAAGGTCTCCTGTGCCAGGTCTGCAGCGGTCTCGGCATCGCGCGTACGGCGGCGCAGGTACACCAACAGTTCGGCATGCAGTGCGGCCAATGCCTGGTCGAACTCGGCGCGGAGACGGTCCCTCTCGGCGAGCGACGGCTGCCCGCGCGCCATGGGCGGCCCATCAGGCGAGCTCATCGTGATCGCCGCGCCTTCGGCCAAGTGCGGCCGCCCACCAACTCCCCCACGCATCTTGCGACACGACGCACCAGCGCAACGCGCGCGCGAGGGTCATGCAAGTGGATCTGAACATGAGCAGTGCAGCCGAAAGATGGAGAGTGGGTGGTGGGCGCCGCAGCCCGAACCGCAGCCCCACCTCTTCCTCTATGACGGCAAGCGATGCTAACCCCCTACGTTTTGCGCGTCAGTCAGCCTCCGTCCACATCAACACACACGTGCTGCACACCTCAACCCTGTCACTTGCACCGGCGATACTGCATGACCGATTCGCCGTCAGAAATCACCAGATGCTTGCCCTTTCCAGATACGGGTCATCCGTTCTTCCAGCTGGTGCGAGATCCGACGTGGCGAACACGATCCAGACGTGAGGTTTGTAAGCAACAAGGCCGATTGCTACCGACGTCGTTCGGCACTCGTACGACGCATCTTCCGCCAAGTCTGGTTTCATCAACACCAAAGCCGTCACTCCATCCTTTGGCAAACGGGCCAGAAGCGCGGAATCGGTGTTCATTGCCCTTCATGAACTGAACTACCTGCCCGGTGCCACCCCCGCTACCCCGTGTTGTAGGGGCGCCGATCGGTGCTCGCGATAAGACTCATCGCGCTCCCCCTCCTCGCTAGCAAGTGCGCTGCACCAGAGACGCATCTTCAGCCGTCGGTTGAAATGGTCACCTTTTCCCAATCGGCGATGGACGCTGCGAACGCAGCCAGCTTGGCTCGCACCAGCGTCAACGCATCGCTCCCCAGAAGCAAATGCGCCGGCGGATTTTCCGCGGCAATCACCTTCAGCATCGCGCGTGCTGCCTTCACCGGGTCGCCTAGCTGCTTGCCACTCTTTTCCTCGCGGGCCTGGCGGATGGGATCAAAGATGGCGTCGTAATCCGCGATGGATCGCGGCGCCCGCTGCATCGAACGCCCCGCCCAATCGGTGCGAAACGAACCCGGCGCCACCGCTGTCACCGCGATGCCTAGCGGACCAACTTCCTTGCCCAGCGTCTCGGAGATGCCTTCCAGCGCGAATTTGCTGCCGCAGTAGTATCCGATGCCGGGCATGGTGATGTGGCCGCCCATCGAGGTGATGTTGAGGATGTGGCCGCGGCGGCGCTGGCGCATGTACGGCAACGCGGCCTTCATCATGGCGACGGCGCCGAATACGTTGACATCGAACTGGCGGCGCATCTCCTCGAGAGGCGACTCCTCCATGATGCCTTCGTGGCCGTAGCCAGCGTTGTTTACGAGGACGTCGACCGGGCCGACATTCTCCTCCACTTCGGCGATGACGCCGTCGATGGCGGCGAAGTCGGTGACGTCGAGGAGGCGGCCATGAACCTTCCCGGGAGCGAGGTCTTCAAAGACGCGTTTCGCCGCCGCGTTGCGAACGGTACCGATGACCACGTGGCCCTGGGCGACGGCTTGCCGGGCCAGGGCACGGCCCAAACCGCTACTGACACCGGTGATGAGGAGGGTCTTCGGGTTGCCCATGGGTGCTCCGTTGGTTGGTCTTGGAATGCATAATCCGCCACCATTGCCAGGTCGATAAGTCACAATTGGCTTTTATTCTTGCCTATTCCTATGGATGCTCCGAAGGCTCGCACGCTCAAACTTCTGCGCGAACTTGCACCCGACGAGGGCTATAACCTCACGGCGGTGCCGAGCGTCCGCATCCTCCGCTCCGACCGGGCGCTTGCCCGCACGCCCGTGCTTTACGACCCCGGCATCGTCATCGTGTGCCAGGGCCGCAAACGTGGCTACTTCGGCGACCAGCTCTACCTTTACGACGCGGACCAGTACCTCGCCGTCTCGGTGCCCGTGCCTTTCACGATGGAAACGGACGCCACGCCGGCCCACCCCCTGCTGGCCCTCTACCTCCATCTCGACTTCCCGCTCGCCGCGGAAGTGGCGGAACAGATCGACCGCAAAGGCCAGGCCGACACTCTGCAGCCACCGCAGAGCATGATGTCCACGCCCGTGGACGACGCCATGCGCGATTCGGTCCTGCGCTTCCTCGAGGCCATGCAGAAGCCACTGGATGCCACCGTCCTCGGCCCGGGACTGCTACGCGAGCTCTATTTCCGCGTATTGACGGGCGCGCAGGGCAGCGCCATGCGTAGTGCACTGGCCATGCGCGGCCAGTTCGGTCGCATCAGCCAGGCGCTACGTTTGATTCACGCCTCATATCCGCAGCCCCTGGACGTGGCGCGACTGGCGAGCGAAGCAGGCATGAGCGCGCCCAGCTTCCAGAGCCACTTCAAGGCGATCACGCAGGTCTCGCCCATGCAGTACGTGAAGTCGACGCGGCTGCACCAGGCGCGGTTGTTGATGGTGCGGCAATCGCTGACGGCGGAAGCGGCGAGCCATGCGGTGGGGTACACCAGCCCATCGCAGTTCAGTCGTGAGTTCCGGCGGTTGTTTGGTGCCACGCCGGCGGCCGAGGCGCGGAGGATGCGGGAGACGTTTGCAATTCCCGAGACATTTGCGGATGCGGTGTACGTCTCTTCGCACTAGCTAAGGGAACCGCGGCAATTAAACCGCATGGCTCTTTCCGCTTGGAGGAGCGCGGAGACCGCACGTTGCCGGCCTGCGCACGCGCGGTATTTCAGCAGCGCTACGACCGCAAGGACTATCAAGCAGCGTTCTCTACACTGTCTCCCGTCCTGACGCAGTGCGGGCAGACGCCGGGATGGGACGAAGAGGGAAATATGCGCAACGACGTGGCAATCGTCCAAGACAAGACTGCCCAGTACGCGCCATGCCTGGAAACGCTGCGCTAACGGGGTCAGGTTCACTTCCTAGCCAAATTTCAGGCTACGGCCTCAGCTTTCGTGAGGGTTTCCTCGCTATCAGTACCAACGCCGGGCTGCGAGTCTTGTGCCATGGCCAGACTTCCATGCATCGACCTTCCCGGCATCCCGCAGCACATCGTGCAGCGCGGGAACAACCGGTTGCCCTGCTTTCTGGATGATGGCGATCGATTGCGCTATCTGCACCTGATGCATGAGGCCCTGCACGCCACAGGCTGCCAGTTGCACGCTGACGTCTTGATGGACAACCATGTGCACTTGCTAGTCACGCCACCTGATGCGGGACGGATCGGGCAACTGATGCAACAGCTTGGGCGAAACTACGTCGCAGCATTCGTCTTCATCTGCAGCAGCAGCGAGCCCTGGGCCACGACGCCTTCCGCGCAATGGTCGAAGCCAAGACCCACCGCTTTGCGGGCGTCAGGCCCGCTCATCGCCCACGCAGACCGAACACCGCCAACTGATAAGTTAACCTGACCCCGTTATTGGCTCCGTTATTGGCTTGAGATGAAACGTGCGCAGCAGCGCACGAACAGGCAGCGGATCCGCGCCGGGCGGCACGGCTCCCGCCCGCGACCTTTCCCGCTCACGCGGTCGCCCGGACCACTGGCATGATGATGCCCGCACGTTGAGCACTGACGTACAGGAGGCACGGATGTCACAACACGCTATCGAGGAGTTCATCGAACGCTGCGTCCAGCTGGTCGATCGCGGCAGCTTGAGTCGCACGCACAAGGCAGCGCTCATGCGTAGCCTGCTTGGGCTGCAGGCGCGTTACGACACCGGCCTGACCTGGTTCCGCGTGCACACCGAGCTCCTGCGCCATGGCGTGCTGGTGCGTACGGCGGTCGAGGAGATCGACGATGCGACCCTGCGCGCGCAGGCCCTGGCCGCCGAAGCGCCCGGTTGGCTGGAGGACGCACAGGGCGAGGTCTATCTGCAATGGCAAGACCAGGCACGCGTGGTCTACCGCCGACCAGACACCGGCCACACGCTACCGCTGGCAGAAGTGTTCGGGGACGTTCTCAACCTCGCCCACCAGGCCGATGACAGCGCGTTGTTCACCGATTGCTACGGCCTGTTGGTCAACGGCTGGCTGGACGAGACCTTCGACGCTGCCGACGGTATCGCCCCCACCCTGGACGGCCTGCTCGCTTCCGACACCTTGCGCGCCATCCGTGCGCTGGCCGCACTCCGCGCGCTCAAGCCTCGCCGTGGCGCGCCCGAGGACCTGGCCGTGCCGCGGCTGGCCGACAGCGGCACCTCCGGTGAGATCGAGCGCGAGATGGGTCTGCGGTTTTTCCTGCAGCCCAAGCGCACGCCTGCGGCGTTACGCACTGCGCGTGACAAGGCCACACGTCAGCAGGTGCGTCTGCGCGAGCTGCTCCCGCAACTGGTGGAGCAACACCTGGGCACATCGCTGCGCGCTGCTGGTTGGTCTGCTGTCACGGTTGAAGCGAGCCATCGTTGGCAATGGATCCGCGACCACGACGGCAGCCGTCAGTGTCTGTGGGCCAGCTATGACCCGACCCTGGGCGAGCTGATGGTCCAGGCGGGGCTGCAGCATGCCCGCCTGCTGGCCTGGCAGCAGCGCGCGGCGACCACGCAGCTGCATGACCTGCATTGCGTGGCTGATGCGGCCACCTTCCTGGGCAAGCAGGTCCTGGACAGCGCGGACGTGGGCGACTACGGCGGCTGGGCACTGAATCCAGCTCACAGCGACGCCGTGCTGAGCGCTGCCCTGGCCCGTCTGGCGACCGCACTGCCCGCACTGGATGTGCACTTCTTCAGCCGCATCACCGATCAGCTGGCCGGCCCCTGGTTCCAACGCTCCGCCGACACCTGGCTGCAGCTGCTGGAACACGGCGACGACAACGGCGTGGTGCCGCCCGAGGTGATATTCGCCAGCCCGGACAGCGTGCTGCTGGTATTCGTGTTCTTCCACCTGGAGTGCGGCGAACAGACACGTGCCAACGCACATGTCGAACAGTTGCGCCAGCGGCTGGCCGCACGCGCCCGTCCAACTGTCTGGCATCGCCAATGGCTGGCGCCATTTCTGCAGCAGTGGGAGCACGGGGCAGGCACTGCGCCCATGCCACCGCTGCTGCACCCGCTGCTGCTCGATCACCTGCGCGCAAACGATGGCGCCTGATTGCCGCACCACGCCGCCGATACGCGGCTGGCGCGACTCAGGCGTGTGTACGGAGGCCTTGCAGGTCGACATCTTGCTGCCGCAAGCCGCGGCGCCGCACAGGCAACGCGGCGCCGCATTCCAAGGCCTTGTCCGCTTGCAATGCCGGCAGCGCACAGGCATCGCGCACAGCCCCTCAATAGCGTAGCGCCTCCGCTGTGGGTGCCACCGGCTCAAACCGCGCCTTGCTGAAGTCATGCAGCAGCCGAGCCGCCTGCTCACCCTGCTCGGAATAGCGCCGGAAATCGCTTTTGCACAATCGATACAGGCAGCCGCCGCGCGCGAACACCAGGTCGCCGCCATCCCAATCGGCCCAGTCGGTGCCGGGCAGGTCCACCAGCACGGCGCCGTCGCGATCCAGCACGCGATGATCCAGCGCATACCAGGCATCGTTCTGGCGCCCCACGGCACGCAACAGCGATTGCAGCCGACGCCCGCCACTGCCGTCCTTCTCCCACACGCGTGGGCGCGTGAAGCCGTAGAGCACGCCGCTTCGCAAACCGCCGCGTTCGCCCTCACCGCCGTCGAGCGTTCGCCAGCCAGCGCGCTGCCGCAGCATGCTGTCGATCGGCTCGTCTTCGCCACCGCCGGACCATTGCCCGAACGGCCGCACCGTCATCCCGTGCTTCAGACCGAAGCCGGTCGGAAGCGGAAACGGCTCGCGGCCTGCCTGCGGCTGATGATTCAACAGCAGCGTCTGCTCGTCCTCAAACGCACCACCGCCACCCCACGCATCCCCCTTGGGCCAGAGCGCCAGCGCGGTGAAGAACGGTGGGCGCGACAGCGCTGTCCAGGTTCCGAAATCGCCCTTGTGCTTGGCCGCGAAATACACCAGCAGGCGGCCCGACGGCGACAGGTCGCAACGCCGCTCGTAGATGCGGCCCTTGAACCACTGCCCGTGCTCGAAGGTGTCCGTGCGCAAGTCCCAGCGGATCAGCTGTACCTGCTTGCTGGGCCCACGCCGGAAGATCACCCCGGTACGCGCGTCCCGCGCCAGCAGGACATACAGCCGTGTGGCCGGGGTGAACCCGTCTTCCATCTGCGATGTCGATTGCATCTGCATCCTCCGTGGATTGACGCTGCTCCCGCACCGATGCAGTTCAGCCACATCTGGCTGCAGGCAGCACGTATCGCAGCCGCCGCACGGTGTCGTGCCGATTATCGAGCCCGGGCAACAGAGCGCAAGGTCTGCGCTGCAGGCATTCCGGCGTCGCGCCCTGGTGTGTCGCGCACACCTTGCCTGCTGCCGGGCACCGATCGCCTCGCGCGTTATCCTTCGCCCCGCAAGCAGCTGTCTCTTCCGCCTTCTGCGAGGAACCGCACCTGAGCAGGGTCACCCGTCGTCAATTTCTCGAAGCCGGCATCGTCGTCCTGGGCACAGCGGGCATGCTCGGCGCCTGCGCCACGCAGGACAGCGCCCTGCACACGCGCTGGAGCCAGTGGCAGGCGAAATGGCGCTGGATGGAAGCCATCGCCCGCAAGCGCCGTTGGCAGGTGACGCCGCTACGGATCGCCCCGCCTGCGACAGAACGCCAGCTGCTATCGCTCGAACGCCGTCACCGCCTGCCGATCCCTGCCCAACTGCGTCGCGTCCTGCGCGAGCTGTCGGCGGAGGTGAGCTTCGGCTGGTACGTGCCCTCGCATCTGCGCGCGATGGAACAGCAAGACCTGCCGTCGATGAGCTGCAATCGCGACACGGTGTGGAGCCTGACGCACATCGATACGATGGCCCTGCCCGTCTTCCTGGACTGGAAGCAGGAGCTGGCCACGCGCGATCTGTCCGAGGCACCCAACAGTCCTGCACTGTGGGAACACCAGTTCGCTTTCTACAACCTCATCAACGGCGACTGGCTGACCATCGACACCACGCATGCGGATCCGGCCAGGCAACCGGTACGCTATTTCTCGCACGAACTGGAGATGCTGCACGGCCTGGCGCTGGCGCCGGACTTCTTCAGCTTCATCACCCAGATGTCGGCGCTAGGCATGGCCGGCACCGAATGGGCCTCGTGGATGCGCTTCGGCAACGGCCAGAAAGATGACACCTTCTACCTGGATGCCGGCAACCAGGGCTCAAAGGCGTGGCTGGCCTGGCTGCAACGCGACCCGGCGCAACCCGACCCCGATACGCCGCCGCTGCCGATCGTGGAGCGCAGCGCTGCCGATCGCGCATTGCTGGACGCCGCACGCGCCAATTCACTCGTCGGCGTCGAGGCCGCATTGCTGGCAGGCGCCGTCCCCGACTGCACGCCGGACAGCGACTGGCTGATGGAACACACCGCATCCGACCAAGAGTTTTCCACCGCCATCCATTACGCCACCCGGCACGACAACACGGCGATGATCGAGCGCCTGCTCAAGGCCGGCGCAACGCTCAATACACGGCTGCTGCCGCTCAATACCGCGGTCAAACACGGCACGCTAGCCACCGTGCGCTGGCTCATCGCGCACGGCGCACGCGTCAACGGCTGGGCCAATCAGCGGTACTGGCCGCTGCACGACCTGGTGGTCACCCGCGGGCCAATCGCCGCAATGACGCGTGCGCACTACCGCCAGCACCTGATCGACAGCATCAGCATCGGCAGCCTCGACTCACTGGATGGCATGATCGCCCAAGCCAAGGACGCACAGACCCGCGCGCGCTATCTCGCCGCCAAGCGCGCCCTGCAGCAGGCCAGCGAGGAGGCAGTGAAAGACGTCGACAGCAAGCTGCGCAACCACCTCAGCCTGCAGGACTATCTGGACATGCTGGAAGCGCTGCTGGACGCCGGCGCCGACCCGGACGCACGCTGGGACAACGGCACCACCATGCTCGGCTGGGGCGGCGTGGCCACCGCACGCGTGCTGCTGGCACACGGCGCCGATCCCAACGCACGCGACATCCACGGCACCACGCCGCTGCACACCGCCAGCACCGGCGAAAAGGTGCGCGTGCTGGTCGCCGGCGGCGCCGACATCAACGCGCAGGCCATCGCACAGAACACCGACGACTCGCAGCACTACACACCGCTGCAGTCGGCGCTGCTCTCCCACACGCTCGATGGCGACAGCCCCATCACCGCGCTGCTGGAACTGGGCGCGGACGCCACCCGCACCGACGCCGATGGCCGTTCGTCGCTGGCCTATTGCTTCCAGCCGGACCTGGTGCGCCTGATCATGAGCATGGGGCTGGACCCATTGGCCCTGCAACCGGGCCAGCAAACCCTGCTGCATAACCTCACCGCCCGTCACTGGCTCCCGCGCCACACGTTCCCGAAGGAAGTGGCCTTTCTCGATTTTCTGCTGAGCCTGGGGATCGACATCAACGCGCGCGACGCCAGGGGCCGCACCCTGCTGCACTACGCCGCCGAACAGGAAAGCAACGATGAGAGCGCGCCCAACTACGCCCTCGTCCTGGCCCGGGGTGCCGACAAAACCATCAAGGACAACGATGGCAAGCGCGCCGTCGACCTGTTTGCCGCCTCGTTGCAGACTGTGCGGGCGGCATTGCGGTGATGTGCATCAAGGGTGATGTCGATGTCCATCGCTCCATCATCTCCGGGACACCACAGCAGACGCATGGACAGGAAAAACAAAATCCCCGTTCTGACGCTGGCCTGCCTGACATCTATGGCACTTGCCACCACGCTATGCCTCGCGCAGCCGCCTGCCGGCGCGCCCGAATTCGCACCAACCTTGGACGATCCCGCAGCAAGCGTCGCCCTGGTGCCCGGCGAATACATCACCGAAAAGGGATGGGGGCATCTACTACTGACCAGGCACAAGCAATCGCTACGATTCTCTTTGGAAAGCACCACTGGCCAAGCCATGTGCTTCCTGGAAGGTGTGATTGACGGAAGACAAGGCATTGCCACAAGCGAGACCGGCCCCACTGAGTGCCAAGTGCAGTTCGCAGACACCGCCGAAGGTATCGACGTGACCACCACCACGCCGGTCGAGTGCAAGTCCTTGTGCGGCTACAACAGCAGTTTCGAAGCACCCTACCTGCGGGCCAAGGATGGTTGCAGCCGCAACGCCCTTGCCCGCACGCGCGCGGCATTTCAGCAGCACTACGACCGCGAGGACTACAGGACGGCATTGACCACCCTGTCCCCGGTCCTGGCGCAATGCGGGCCTACACTGGAATGGGAAGAAGAGGGAGATATCCGCAATGATCTGGCAATCACCCAGTACAAGAACGCGCTGTATGCGCAGTGTCTGGAAACGTTGAATGCCTATGCCGAAGATGCAGCGACAGACGACGACGCAGTGATGGAGAACTGGCCACCGGTCCTTGCGGACCGCTATCTGGCAATCGTACGCGCAGCGAGAACCAATCTTGCGTTATGCAGGAAAGCGCTGGCCAGACAAAAGAACTAGAGCATTCACTATCAAATTCGACCAGCCACACGTGGTGCGCCGCTCAGCTTGTCCCGATGCCCACATACTCCTGCGCAACCGCATGCCTGGCTTGCACAGACCCCCAGATTCGACCGCGGCTCAACCCAACTGCGCGCGCTACCCGCTGAAACTCGACAGGCCCTTGATAGCCCGGAGACTTCTTCTTGATCAGGATGCGATCGGATGGCGTGACACAGCTGTCCTCCAGGGAATTGCTCACATGTGCCTCATCCACGAAGAACTCTTCATAGGGCAACGGCAGCACGGATGTCTCTCCGTTGCGGTCGAACTTCAGCAACAGGCTGTCATCGCGCTCGAAGCACAGCGTCTTCCAAGGGAAATCGGTCAGCTTGCCGGCTTCGACCACCGCCGAGTCCTTGCCGGCCAGCAGCGTCCCAACATGCTCGGAAAACTGTTCCTTTGAAATCGGTGGCTCATTCATGGCGCATCCTGCAAAGGTGGCAACAACCACTGCGGCCGATGCCGAAAAGTAATGAGGGAAGATAGCGAATGGCATACAGCGCGGCCCCTTCCAGCGGTAAAGCGATGTTTTACCAGAAGCACAAAGCACACGCATCCTTGCAGGAATAGCGACGCCCCCTTCTAGCGAATTCCGGTCCACGCCTGCCAAGAAATTCCTGGAGATTTCGATCAGACAATTACATTTGATTTTGAGGAGTCGCCCATCTGATTACAGCTCTGTGAAGGTGGATCAACGACACAATAGACAAGTCAGTCGCACTCAGTGGCAGCAATACCGACGACATGGAATATCTCAGCGCGCTATTGATGGTCCTGTCTGAGTAACAGCTTGCTGCGACTGCTCCAGCGCCTGCTGCTGTTCGCGTGCCTGGGCCTGAGTCTGGTTGATTGCCTGCAGGCGATCGAACGACTGGTTCTCTGGTGCCTGCACGGCGTCCACCGTCGGCATGTGTGCGCGCTGGTGTGCCGGATCGTTGAGGGCGCCCTGGACGACAAAGACCTTCTCGCCGCCGGCCAGCTGACCTGTTGGGTTGTTGAGCACTACATGATCCACCCGCGACAACCCTTCCTCTTTGGCCAACGCAAGCAGGCTGGCGGTCATACGCTGGCTTGCCCCGTCCCACTCTTTGCCGTGCTGGGCGTCGAGCTGCATCACACCACTTTTGATCTGCTGGTATAGCGTGTGGTCCGCATGGCCTGGCTGGGAGGGCAACAACGGGGTCTTCGGTGGTGTCAAGGGTGATTCAGGGCCAAGTCCACCCTGCTTCACATCAGAAGAAGCGATATCACTAACGGCTCCGGGCTCCGGCCGCCCTTGTTTAAGCTTCCAGGGGACAATGTGTTTGTCGTAGTAATCGCCATAATATTGCTCGTATGTCTTACTTGGCCCAACCGAAGGTTGTTCCGTCTTGAATATCTGGGCGATCTGATTCAACGCCGCATTGCGAGTGATGTGGCCTGCCATTTGTTGATCGGCAATTGCTTCGTACTGCTGCGGCCTATTTCCGCTACCAGCGATACCAATATCTGGCCCTTGATTATTCAAAATCTCACGCCGAACCAGTGCGTTACTGAGCGTTGCTGCAGCTTCGCCGCGGAGCATGTTACTCACATAAGCTTGTTTGGACGAATAATCAGGAGGCTCGGCGAACCGATGATGACCAATCTCATGCGAGAGCGATGCGGCGAGTCGCCCGCCCTTGCCGATCGCATTCTGGTCAATCACGATCTCCTTGTCAGGCACTATGTAAGTGCCCCCGCCTGCATTACCCCACACAACGCCTATGCCATCACGCTTGAGCTGAGATAAGCCTGCTTGTAGCGTAGGTGACTGAGCAAGAAACGGAGTAAGTGCGGGGTCTTTCAGCGGTGAGGTGGGCGGTGCGCCGGCAGATGATGCACCCACCTGCTTAGGTTGCGGAATTTTTGATTCTTCATTGCCTTCCATCGCATTTCCTTTGCTTGAGCAACTAAGCCTTTAGTCACATTTTATTGATCGAGATATAACTTAGGTGCGCCTGGTCTTCAGTCAGACCAAACGTAACTTTTGTACGGTCAACCGTCATCACCCAATATGCTCTCGAATCGGGTGCATCCGGACGTGGTGGATAGGGCATAGCATCTGCCCAGGGGGCATGCACAAAGGTTGGACCAGGTGGAGAAAAATCGATCAACAACTTTCCACGCGATGGATCATCTGTTGCATTACTGAATTCAACGCGCTGCAATTTCTCACCTGCCAGTACACCACTCTTGCTGACACGCAACTCTCTTTCCCCGTCTAACTGGGGTGGTCCGAGTTGAGTGTGAAGTTGAGCACTGATGGCAGCGCTATCTTGGAAGTCAGTTGCGATCAAACGATCTACATCTTGCTTGAGGCGTTCCGTCACGTCTTCGCTCCTGGTTTCAACGGAGGGCTTTGCAGCCGCTACGGCTGATTGATCGCGTGGAGTGCTGGGGGCACATCCCGCATGAAAGGTGCATAGTGCCAGCAGTGCAATTGGTAACAACGTTACCTGAGGGAAGGCATTACGTCCTTGGTTAACTTGCCGGCCATGGGATTTCCCAAGGTGAAGGGCCATCTCTCTGATCCTGCGCTAAGAGTGTCGCTGAAATTTAACACGTCAATGACCTCAAATCAGGCGGCGGCAGCAAGTACTTCACGTGGTTCTGCGTTCGCAAGATCGGCTAGCGGCCGACGGATTCAGCTCAATGCGGCGGGCGGCGCTCACCGACGCGCCCTAAGTTACTTTGCAGGCACCTCCACCGGCGGCAACACCTCCATCAGCAGCTGCCCTTCGCTGGCGGTGATGCGCAGCTTGGTGCCGATGGCAAAGCCCAGTTGTTCCAGCCATAGGCCGCTGAGGCGGACGTGGGGCACGTGCTGGTCGCCGGCGTGGTCGTGGGCGCCGGGGTAATGGGTGTAGCTGACGGTGCATTGGCGCGGGCGGCGGGCGCGGCGGGGTGCGCGCAGCGTGCCGGGACCTTGCGGGGAGGCATCCGGGTCGGGCGGCAGCATCGGTGGCAGCTTGGTGCGGTCGGGCTCAACAACGACCCACTGCACCCGCTTGGGCGGCGTGGGGCGCGCATGCGTGCGGGTGGGCCGTGCGCCGGCAGATGCCGTGGGTGGGCGGCGGCGTGTCATGGCGCCTCCGGGTGATGGCGGGTGATGGTTGCAGCGACGTACTGCTGCAATGGCACAGCCCTGGGTGCCGACAGGCGGCGCGAGGTGTGCGGCAATACACCGAGCTGGCGACTCAACGGATGCGCGGTATGGTCTCTCGCCTGCTCAATAGCTGTGCTTGCGTCGAGCCTGCGCAGCACATCTCCCATATCCCACCGCAGGCGGTAAGCGGAAGCTGGCAACAGATCAACCGGCACAAATGCCGGCATGGATGGTGCGATAGACATGGCAACGCCCTCCTGGAACAACCCAAGAACCGCCGCCAATGGCGACGGGATGTCGGGAGGTTCGAAACCGCTAAGAGCCGGCGGGCGTATTCCCCTTGCGGGTGTTGTATTAGCCGCCCTCCCGACGCAGGCATCGCATCGGCTTGTCCCTGCAGGATGCAGGCACAAAAAACCCACCGGTTTGACGGAGGTGGGTACCGCTCTTAGAGGAGTTTCGACGCTCCTTAAGTTGGAGATTGCAACGCACGGATCGCGATGTCAACCATGATCATCTCTTCTTAAAACGGAGCCTAAAAATGCACCGACACACAACCTGCGCGCTCAGATATCTGGAGATCACAGGCGCCGATGTTGACCAAGCGCATCAAGAAAAAATGGCTTCCGTGCCGTCCCAACATTTCCATCTGGCCGTGTAGATCCGATACCTCTAATCTTTCTGCAACACTCAACGATGACAAGCATCATGGAAAGTAGCGATGTAGTACCGATCGTGCCCTTGACCTTCAAGGCATTAGAAGAACGCCTGCGCGCGCTACCAGAGTTTCCGGCCGACACTGCCAGCCCAAGCCGCCTCGTGCGCGGCGCCGCCATCGTTATGGCATTGGGAATCGCCCTGACCCTCATTGCTTCGTTCCTAAGCTTTACCAATGTTCCTCCCCAGTTGCTCAAGAAGGCAGCAACGGCTGGCTTCTGGGTTGCGCTGGTAGCGCCAGGCATCCTGATGCTAATTAGCATCTATGGGATTGTGAGTGATCTACGTCGATGGACAGTAGATCAAGCAATGCGCACTGATCATCAGCTAGAGCAATTTATGCAGGAGGTGAGTTGGCTGAAAAGGTATCCAGCAGCAACCCTGCAAATAATGCTGGACCACGCTCGCTACAGCCATACACGCCGTGCGGGCCGCATTGCGCTATTGGCTGGAAGCATCGACAAGCTAGGCCTTCTGCCGGTTGCGGCGTCGCTCTTTCTGGTTCTGCGCGCTGGTGGCAATCCTCTGGCGATGTCTCCGTTGACAGCAATGGTGGGTATTTTCCTGTTGTTCTTCTGGATGATCTGCTGGGTTGCCACGTCGGCCAGGGGTAAACTGCAGACCTATGAGTACTTGCTCGACATGGCGCTAAAGGGCAAGGAGAAAGGCGCAGCAGCAGCTGACGCATAAGATTGGGGGCCAGTCGAGGTCAGGCCAGGTCACCCTGCCCCTGTAACTTCATAGCTCCGCTATCTCTTGGGGCGCATACTTGCAACCGAACTACGCATGGATGACCATCTGTGTGATTGCGTTGGAGCTGTCAAGTCATGCAAACGAATCCTCACGCCAACCTTAGCTCTTTAGCATTGCTAGCAGTTGCTAGTCTCTTCTTCATATCAGGGTGCTCTGCCATGCAGCAAGACTCACGGCCCGGCTTTAATACTCAGCAGTCTGCCGCCAAGGCGAGGCAAGAGCTTCAGGCCGCTAATCCTATCGGGTCACCGCTTACGAATGCGCAGAAGAACCTTGAGGATCTTGGATTTCGCTGCCAAGCGCTGAACTCTCCTGGCGCAGGTTACAAAGCGTCAATGATGTGCACGCTTTCCCCTGTCGTGAAAGAGGCGCAGCCATCGGTGACAGCGCCAGCTGTGCCGGTTACCTGGATGGTGGGCTTTCATTCTGCTGACGGAATCTACTTGAGCAAACTGGTAGTGAATCGAGCTCCGCAAGATATTGAGGAATAAGTCATGGATGAGCAGAAGAAGGCAACAATTTTGGTGGGGGCAAGCGAGGTTGCTGGTGACCGCCGCCATCTTTACCTGCTCTTTCAGAACTCTGATGGCAGCCAGACTGTAGTACGCGGGGGACCAGACACCAGGGCCGAAGGGAATGACCTGGCGAACTTTGCCGAGAGCACAGTTCTTGGCTCGGAGAAGTTTGGCCACATTCGAGTTGAAGCAGCCCCTTACATTGCCCCTTATGAAATTGGGTACCGGCTCAAACAAGACGGCAACTACGAGCCAGTGCCTTTGAACCAGTTGGATCCTTCCGAGCCGGCTCTTGCGAGAGATGCCAAGGGCAACATCGTGAAAGCGACGGTCACCGCACCAGACTGGCCCGCACCGGGCGAGCGCCACGAGCGCATCGTTGCCTGGAGCGGTTCTGACCAGGAATTATCCACAAAACTTGAGTCTGCCCTGAAGGCTGGGGACCAGATCAATCAGGCACAACTGGAATATTCTCCGCTGTACAACAACAGCAACGGTGTTGTCAGCAACTTGCTGAAGGCCAGCGGCGTTCAACCTGTTCTGCCGAAGAACGCACAAGGTGAGACAGTCAACGCACCGGATTTTGGGGAAGACCTTTATCAAGACGTCGGCGCGGCATCGGTACGCAGCGGATACAGGTTTGACGGCAAGCAGTGGTTCGATGCGGACGATCGTAGAATCGCTCCTCCTACGAGTGGGCAGCCATTGGTACCTCAGGATCCGGCCGCGCCGTCGCGTGGATCATCGGATGGTTTCAAGCTCAGCGCGCAGGCTCCATCGCCTAGCGATCCCATGTTTGCTCAAATCCAGGATGGCGTACATCGGATCGATCATTCGCTGAATCGTGTTCCCGATGCGGCAAGTGACCGTATGACCTGGAGCCTGTATGCCCTTGCCAAAGAGCAGGGACTCGAACGCGTGGACAACGTAGTGCTTGGCCAAGCAGGCACCCGTGCAGCCGCGGGAGAGTACGTCTTCCTGGTCCAGGGAGATCCCACCACTTCGGTATATCACCGGGAGCAAATGCGCACGGCAGATGCGGTGGAAAGGTCAGTTGAGCAGAGTCAAGAACGCGTGCAGTCTGCCGAACAGACACGTGCACTCGCGATGAGTGCTGAAACTCAGGAGCAGAGTCAAAAGCAAGATGCACCAAGGCTGCAAGTCTGATTGACGTGGTCATAGCAGCCTTTCGACCAGCCAAGCAGAGACAACACGTAAGTATTCAGACACTTGGCAAGTAGCTCGCTTCCGGCGTTTGCGGTAGCTTTTGGCTTGCCGAGGTGGCAGGTGCTAACGTTTCTAGACGGATCCCAAACCTTGGCATGAACTTAGACATGAATATTAGGCTCATTTTTGGGACAGCATTCCTTTCGCTATCAATCTCGACTGCGTCTGCAGAAGTAAGCATGCGCTCCGATTACAGGAAGATTGATGTGCAGCCGGTCAAAGTTGCAACGGCAGGATCCAACTCGCTCCAAATCACCTATCACATGCCGGCGGAAAGCAAATTTTATTCTCCCGGCGTTGATTTTTTAAGTGCCCGCGGCGTCTTGCGCATTGCCATCCGCAGATGTGGCTTTAGTGCTAGGTGCGATGCGATGGCGAAAGCTGTCATACCACCAGCCGAGCTTTGGATGCCGAAAGTCACCGTTCCCTATGCGGGCGAAGAGGTCTTGCTGGTTTACATGGATACAGAGGAAAAATTTTCACCTTAGTTTTAAAGTCTGTCCTAGCGGGTCAGATCAACCTGACCGCGTTAGTCTTAGCAATAAAATGCGTAACCGCAACATTCAGTCGGTCATGCGGCTACCTATCTCACTATTCACTCAAGCCGCCAGCGTTTTTCTGCACGGCCCAATGGGAGCGTTCACTCCATGGAAATCCTCTACTCGGGTACGGACAAGATACTTTGCGACTCGCTCACTTTGATGCTCACTGAATCTCGAATCGAGTACGAGACTAGCAGGCGCTTTTACAGAGTGCAGATAAATGATGGCGATGAAGTGCATCAGGTTTTGGTTCAGAGCAATGATTGGGACAGTGCAGCCCGACAGCTCGACATGCTTACCAGGAGGACGCAACACAAAGAGGCACCCGCGTCAGTGAATCCTGGATCACGTCCACAGTACGCCGCAGTGCTCATGATTGCTCTTGTAATCTCTGCCGGCCTTGCCGCTACAAAGCTACTCCATAGCGCTCCCAATCCTTGCCTATTCTTACCGCAGCCCCATGCTCCCACCCGATAGACGACTGGTGAACATGTCGTCGACGCCGGCAACGCAGCGATCAAGGTATCGGGCGCTAACGGGGTCAGGTTTACTTCCTACCCAAATTTCAGGCTACCCCAAATTTCAGGCTACGGCCTCAGCTTTCGCCAGGGCTTCCTCGCTATCAGCACCAATGCCTTTCTGCGAGTCTTGCCAGGTGGCCAGACTTCCACGCGTCGACCTTCCCGGCATCCCGCAGCACATCGTGCAGCGCGGGAACAACCGCTTGCCCTGCTTTCTGGATGATGGCGATCGATTGCGCTATCTACACCTGATACATGAGGCCCTGCAGGCCACAGGCCGTCAGCTGCATGCTTACGTCTTGATGGACAACCATGTGCACTTGCTAGTCGCGCCACCTGATGCGGGACGGATCGGGCAACTGATGCAGAGGCTTGGGCGAAACTACGTAGCATTGTTCAATGGCTGCCACGGGCGCACTGGTACGCTATGGGAAGGGCGGCACAAAGCGTGTCTTGTGGACAGTGCGGACTACGTCCTTCGCTGCTATCGCTACATTGAGCTTAATCCGGTGCGTGCTCGCCTGACCGACAACCCAGCGGCGTACCGCTGGTCCAGTTGCCCAGCCAACCTAGGCCAGCGCAGGCACTCCGCGCTGACACCACATCCCTGTTGGCTTGCGCTTGGCAGCGACCCGATCGAGCGATCCAACGCCTACCGTGCTCTGCTCGATGAAGCCCTCTCCGACGAACTGCTTACCAGCAGTCGTCTTCATCTACAGCAGCAGCGAGCCCTGGGCCACGACGCCTTCCGCGCAATGGTCGAAGCCAAGACCCACCGCTTTGCGGGCGTCAGGCCCGCTCATCGGCCACGCTGACCGAATACCGCCGTCTGATAAGCGGACCTTACCCCGTTACTCCGGAAACAGAAATGAGTCTTATGAGATCGCGTTGAAACACGATTCGTGTCACGAATTTCGTTACCCCCTCTCAAGCAGAACCTCTCGCGTGCCGCTAGCAATGGAGACGTCGACTAGCGATCCTAAGGAATTGGAGCATGCAGCATGCAAGACAAGCTGGCGAAAGCACGGTGTGGGAGGCAAATGAATTCTCTCGTCTCCCAGAGGCACTTTTAGAAATTAAGCGGCGCAGCCTAGAATGCACGGAGTGTGGCGAGTTTGCTTGGTTTCGTAAAGAGAGCCGGCACGGGCATCCGCCCCACTTTTGCTCACATCATGCGGATAACTGCGGCCTGAAAGTTCAATACGAAGTCGTCGGCGAAAGAGCTCCGGGCATCAACGAGCAGGACCAAGTAAACGCTGGGAATACAATTGTTGTGCGCTTAGACCTCGAAGATGCACGTCAGGTCGACGTCTTAGCTGCTCCGGCTTCAAATGGGGCGGGTGGTGAACGGGAGGGCGGCACACGCTTTGTAGGGATCGCTGGAAACCGCCTATCTAATCAGCACTTCACGCTTCGCAGAATTCTTTACCGATTAGTGCAGAGTCCAACCTTCAGAACGTCTGGCGAGCTCATCTCTTTGTACAGAAATGAGAACGAAGTTCTTATCCAGGGAACCGTTAGCGAAGTCACCCATGAGTTCAGCACGATTTCTCGCGAGGTCCATCACGACAAGCTCGCACTCTACTGGGGTGCGGTTGCATCTGCTGGACGCACTTCTGACGGAAAGTTATGGCTAAATTCTTCTCTCACACGAGGCGGCGCGAGCATTGCCATTTTTGATGACATTGCGCAGCAGCTTCTAGACGCATTCGAGGTGGAAGACCTGGAAGACCTAGCTGGCTCGCATGTACTTGTCGCAGGTCGTTGCTTATTCGCTGAATCCGGAAAACCCGTCATTCGATGCGGGAGCGTAAAGTTTATAGTCATGCGCCGCTACAAAGAGACCACCAACGCTTGAGTAGGAAGAGAAGCTCCTCTACTAAGCCTTTCTTACTTAAAATACTTATCGGCAAACATTCCTAGGAGCACCACCGCATCAAAAATCAAACTTTAGCTCCCTTCCCCCCGTAAAACGTTTCTGGGGTAGCAATTACCAAGCGCAGGCGGTCGGCGCTGACGCAAAGTCCTTGTTGAACTGCGCTTGGCAACTACCTGATTGAGCAGCGCCTACCCCGTGCTGCTTAACGAAGGCGTGTCCAACGACCTGCTCGTTGACATTAGTCTGCATCCGCAGCAGCAGCGCGCTCTGCGCCAGGATGCGTTCGGCGCTAACGCGGTCAGGTTCACTTCCTACCCAAATTTCAGGCTACGGCCTCAGCTTTCGGGAGGGCTTCCTAGCTATCAGCACCAATGCCTTTCTGCGAGTCTTGCCAGATGGCCAGACTTCCGCGTGTTGACGTTCCCGGCATCCCGCAGCACATCGTGCAGCGCGGAACAGCCGCTTGCCTTGCTTTCTGGATGATGGCGATCGATTGTGCTATCTGCACCTGATGCGTGAGGCCCTGCACGCCACAGACTGCCAGTTGCACGCTTACGTATTGATGGACAACCATGTGCACTTGCTAGTCACGCCACCTGCAGCGTGACGAATCGGGCAAATGATGCAGCGGCTTGGGCGAAACTACGTCGCATTGTTCAATGGCCGCCACAGGCGCACGGGTACGCTATGGGAAGGTCGGTACAAAGCATGTCTTGTGGACAGTGCGGACTACGTCCTTCGCTGCTATCGCTACATTGAGCTCAATCCCGTGCGTGCTCGCCTGACCGACAACCCGGCGGCGTATCGCTGGTCCAGTTGCCCAGCTAACCTAGGCCAGCGCCGGTACTCCGCACTCACACCACATCCCTGTTGGCTTGCGCTTGGCAGCGACCCGATCCAGCGATCCAACGCGTACCGTGCTCTGCTCGACGAAGTCCTCTCCGACGAACTACTCGCCAACATTCGTCTTCATCTACGGCAGCAGCGAGCCCTGCGCCACGACGCCTTCCGCGCAATGGTCGAGGCCAAGACCAACCGCTTTGCAGGCGTCAGGCCAGCTCATCGGCCACGCAAACCGAACACCGCCGACTGATAAGTTAACCTGACCCCGTTATTCCCCGTTATCCCATTGATCAGCGAACCTGGCCCCGTTAATCCCTGCAAGAGAATGAGTTGGAGAAGTTCACTTGTTGCGGGGCCTTCTGCAAACACAGCATGGCAACGCCGACGCTATTCGTCACTGTCACCTAAGTCTAACTCCACCTGTTCGTAGCCGTCCTTGTGGTCGTGGACTTTTAGAATGGTGCGATGGATCTTGAGCTTGGAGCCAGCCCGCGTCTGTGTAAACCTTACGTCGCATATGAGTACATCTCCCTTGCGGAAAGGTTCGCCATTGTCGATGCGGGCAATGAACGTTGCATCCTCCATTGCGTACTGAAGGGAAGCATCACCGTCCCACATCGTCCATTTATGCCCACTACCGTCCTTAAAGCTGGGCTCCTGAATTGTGAGTCCCATCTGGATCATCTGCTCAACTACAGGCGTCTCATTGGCTATAGCGTGGAAGAACGGAGCATCCTCTTGGGTGGCAACAGCAACCCGCTGCCCCTCCGAGTGAATCTCGATCTTATCTACGCCGGGCTTTGACAGGGCCTGACCCACGAACTGGGCTACAGCCTTACCGGCCTTCTCGTCCATTGTGAGGTTGAGGGACTCAGCCTGCACTACTATTACGTTCCCGTTGACGTTCGTCACGGTAACGTTATTGCTTTGGTCAGTGTGCCCAACTTTTTGCGGTGGCTGGCCTTTCAAGAACTTAAAGAGGCTCATCGACTCCTGCACCGCCGTCAGTATGCTTCGCAAATCGGGGGTGGTCGTGAGCACGGTGGCGCCCAGGCCGACAACATGAAATATCAGGTCGGTCTCGAACGAACCATGTTGAAAAGCTTTGACTTCTGCCTTTACCTCAACATCGCCGTGCAATTGCTTAGTGGCAACAACAACGTAGTTTGAGAACGCCACCATGTTCGCGGCGGCCTCGTACACGTCCATTGACCCATCATCTACGGTCGGCCCCTTGTACTTGAGTAGGATGCCCATGCCAGGCTCTTCGTATTGCTCGGTGATCTGCATCCTGCGCTCTCTCCGTGTCAGCCGTTGCGACTGAAGCCCCTTTCGGATTTTTGCATAGCGGCGGTCATTCAGCCACCTATTGCCTGCCGTTACATGGGCACGATGCCGTCCGCGAAAGGGTCGAAGCCAAGACACGCGTTGCTGGAGTCAGAGCCGCTCAGCAGCCACGCAGCCGAGTGCCATCGATTCATAAGTGAACCTGACCACGTTATTGGAACTCGGTGCGTGCTCGCCTAACCGACGCCCCAGCGGCATATCGCTGGTCAGTTGCCCGCCCAATCTGTACCAGCTTGGGCAATCCGCATTGACGCTAAATCATTCTTTTTTGCGCTTGGAACGACCCGATTGAGCGAGCCAATGCCTACCTTGCCACGCTCAATGAAGCCTTGTCCGATGAACTGCTTGCCAGCCTCTGCTTTCATCTACAGCAGCAGCGAGTCCTAGGCCACGACACCTTCGGCACGATGGTCGAAGCCCAAACCCGCCACCTTGCGGGCGTCAGGCCCGCGCATCGCCGAGCAGGCACAGGTCGGTCGACCGATAAGTGAACCTGACCCCGCCCCCCCCCCCCCTGTCACAGGGTTCCGCTGCGCCGGTGCCTGACGTTGAAGGCTTGCACAGCCGATTGGCCGCTGAGCCGCATCGCCGAAGACACTGCGCCAGCCTTATCCGCCGAGACCAGCAGGTGCATATGGTTGTCCATTAGTAAAAAACCATGCACCCACAGAGCAAAGCGCTCGTAAGCCAAGCCTTGTAGCAGGCAATAGTGATGCCAATCCTCATCGTCCAGGAGGATCGCGCATCGGTTCACGCCAGTATGGACGACATGCATCGGAACGCCGGGCAGTTCCAGACGCGGCTGACGCGGCATGGCAGGCCTGCTCAAGAAGAAGACCTCAGCCTGACCGCAGCGACACAGCCCCGCTATCAGGCATCGACGCGCGGGCCTGTACGACCGGTTCGCTTAATTACCTCCGTCTCCTTATTTTTCGCCCCCTTACTTTGACCTCCTTATTTTTTTCGACCCCGTCACTTCTTGCTGTATTTTCTCACAAGTACTTATCTCTCGAAATCTTGCGATTCTTTTTGCTTAGTAACCTTTGCTCTTAGTCTGCCCCCGATCCTATCTTCAATAATTTTTCTGGAGTCTTCATCTAAGCGCCTACTACGATCCGAAGGGCTCTCATTAGCCGAAAATTCATCTGGAGCTTGAGTTTTTCTGGAATTAATTTTACTCACAACTCCACGCTTATAATCTATTTCTTTAGCTATATTTTTGACAACTGACAAGACCTCTTGGAGACTTTTTTCATCAATTGACGTACGGAAATTATCCTTCCCCTCACGTTGCCTAAGCATTCGGAATACTTTTACGACTAATTCTCTCGCAGCTGTCGCTGACATTGAATTTATTTGCATGCCGCCCGACGTAGCTGAGGCTACGATCAAGATACGATTGCGTAAATCGTGAGATTTTACTTCTGCGAAATAAGAAAGCAAGCCCACGGCACCTAATTGTACTCCAGGATCGCTTAGTAGCCAGCTAAGAAGGTTTTCGTGCGATACCATGTCAGGCTGAGCACTACTTTGTTGAGAATAATCAGCGAACAACTCACTTGGCTTGCAGATATGCACTTTGAAAAGTGTGGTATTTGGCCATTGCTTCTCTCTGAAGCTTTTAAGATAGCTAAGCCACTCGACACCCGCATAGGCATAGCGTATTGGCACACCTAGATCTTCGAAGTCCCAATCTGCGACATGCTGATGCGGACTGTATGATGGAAGCGTGACTGCCCCAGTTGACTTCGTAACATCTAGCTCCTTTACCTCGAGCAAGATAATTTTTGAACGACCTAACCGGGCGAAGAGATCAGCACAATATTGATTAAATCCTGACCCTTGCTGATTCGCATACGGAGCAAAGACATCCGTACCCAACCAATTCCTATCACAATAAACCTCCAGCGCTGCAACGATAGCCCCCTGGATAACGTTTTCCTTGCCAGCCATAAATTCACCCTCGACTTATTCAGTTTTAGCCACCAGCAAATCATTATCCCGGCCTGACGCTAAATCCAGCGCATTCCTCAATCAAAAAGGCGTTACTGCACTAACCTCATATCAGTTGCCTGACGCAGTGCTTTGTCTATGCAAAGCTAGTATCAAAGACTAATATGCAAATAGTCCACTAATAAATTACGCCGATTCACATCTAGTAAAAATAGTAAAATCAATGCAGGCAAATCGATATTATATTTATCTCAAACACCTAGCCTGCTGTCTAGCGGACTTTATCCAACGCAAAATCGTATGAAACTTCTTGAATCAGTGAGAATGTACCATGGAAACCGTAATAGTCTTCCTCGGGGGCCTGCCCATTAGCCACAAGTTCTGAGAAGGCGTACTTAGCTAATGCCATGGATTTCCCAGACTTAACTGAGTATACGTCGGAGTCAACTACAATAGCTTTTTTGTTTGGCCTAGTCCTAAAAAATTCTTTCGACTGATGCAGACCATTTTCGGAAAATTCATTAGCGAGGAACATGCGCCTCCCGTGCGAATCTTCGACGGAAAACGTATCATTACGCAAAAGATTTTCGATACAGAAAGATTCCACCAGCATCCAAGGCGGTGGCTTTAGCGCCATAACATATACTCCCGAAGCAATCGCCCTGTAGTAGACTCCAGACTGCGGAGCTAGGCCTGCCCTCGCCAGAACTTCACTATCATCGCTATCGAAAAGTGCGATTGTGAGGTTCCTTCGAGCTCCGGTTGAAGCGACAAGACGAACCGTCTTTTCTAAATCCGGCCCACCTTTCATGGCCGATTCTGGAAAATTTAATTTCAAATCGGAAAAACTTCCTTTGGCCTGCAGGGCGGAAAGCGCTGCCAGTAGCAGAACCTTGTCAGTAACTCCCTCAACGAGAAGGTCAATATTCTCATACGGAATCACAGCCCTAAATTCCTTACGGAGCTGAGGGTAGGAACGAGCCATCCGCAAGGCGTTACTGCTTCCAGCCTTTCCATCTAGCCAACGCAGGAAACCAATCTTTCCTAATATGCGCGGCGACCCTTGACTCTCTGGCAATCCAGCGACTTCAGTGACTCCGCCCCAGCTGGCAATAATTTTCTCTGCCCCGTCACCATACTTTCTGAGAAGGTTCAACTCGGTCCTCAGTCGGCGGCGCCACTTTCTAGGTAGACCGATTCCCCCCCGGTACTTCAGACCTGTCACCAATGCATCTTTGCCGTCAACGACGCGGAACTTATCGAGATTAATCTCAAATCCGCCGTCCTTGAAGGTTTTTATGAGAGCCTGGCTGGGCACGTAGTTTCCGTCTTTTCGCACAGCGATGTATTTCGGGACATCAGCCATTCCCGTTGAGAAACATATGTCGTCTGCATACCTTGTAACGGAACACCGACATTTTCCGGCGAGCGTTACCAGAAGTCGGTCGAATTGCACGCACACTACATTTGCTATGGAGGGCGAACTAGGCGCACCTTGAGGCAGGCTCGCCCCATCAGTACACAACTGCGCAAGCAAAGTTGCTACTTTGTTATTGAATCCGAAGGGCGGCGAGAGAAACACACCTCTTACACGCCCAAAGTTGATGGATGGAAAAAAATCCTTGACATCTGCAGTTATTACTAATGACTTTCGTTTATGAGGCTGGGCGTGATCAAATATAGAGCGCCCTTTTTCAAAACCATTCGAAATTAACGATTTTTTGCGTACACCATCTACACCGAATGCAATTCTCTTTTGAATTTTCTTCAAAACGCTCGTCGGAGCGCTGATTTCGCGCTCCCCACCATTTCTTTTGGAAATTCGAAAAGATTTATATTTCTTCTCGGGCGACATGGCATACGCGATGTATCGCAGCTGCCGCTCAGATATCCCCAGCCAAGACGCCAGACCAGTCCTAGTGGAAATCGAGATAAAATTTTTAAGGTCCAGCTCGAGCGCCTGGACTTCACTGAGGGAGAGGGATGCCATGGAGCACCAACCTACCGCATTTCCGGCAACATTGTGCCTAAGGCGTACAACTGACCATGGGCGAGTTTTTGCCCGTAAGTCCTGTAGCGTCGACGAATACATCGACTCATGACGTGCCCCATGACATCCCAGCCTTTATTGTTGCGAATCCTCTCGCCTAAGTAAATCCCAAAGCGCGTTGGGGCCTGTTGATAATGTGCATTAGTGCTACTTGCTCATACGGGCCCCGGTCACTAGACAGAAATAATAAAGGGCGGCCAATGGCCGCCCTTTATTTCGTCAATTATTTGACGAGATCAAACCCCGACAGGATTCGCCTTCTCAGGATCAATCTTGTACTGCTTGATCGCCCGGGCCACATCCTTGCCCGTCATCTTGCCATCCTTCGCCAGCGCGGCAATCGCCGCATGCGCGATGTAGTAACGGTCGACCTCGAAGAACCGGCGCAGGTTGGCACGCGTGTCCGAGCGACCGAACCCATCCGTGCCGAGGACGGTGTAGGTCATCGGCACGAAGGCGCGGATCTGGTCGGCGAAGGCGCGCACGTAGTCCGTTGCGGCAACTGCCGGGCCCTGGCGGCCTTCCAGCAGCTGGGTGACGTAGGGCTTGCGCTGTTCGGCTTCCGGGTGCAGTCGGTTCCAGCGTTCGACGGCGTAGCCATCACGGCGCACTTCGTTGAGGCTGGGGCAGGACCAGATGTCGGCGGTGACGCCGAAGTCCTTGTCCAGCAGCTCGGCCGCGGCAATGGCCTCGCGCAGGATGGTGCCGCTGCCCAGCAGCTGCACGCGCAGCTCGCCCTTCTTGGGCTTGCCGGCGTCCTTGAGCAGGTACATGCCCTTGATGATGCCCTCGGCTGCGCCGTCCGGCATGCCGGGGTGGGCGTAGTTCTCGTTCATCAGGGTGATGTAGTAGTACTCGTCGATCTGGTCTTCCATCATCGCCTTCATGCCGTGCTGCATGATGACGGTGACTTCGAAGCCGAAGGTCGGGTCGTAGCTACGCACGTTCGGGATGGAGCCGGCGATGACCTGGCTGAAGCCGTCTTCGTGCTGCAGGCCTTCGCCATTGAGCGTGGTGCGGCCGGCGGTACCACCGAGCAGGAAGCCACGCGTGCGCATGTCCGCTGCCTGCCAGGCGATGTCGCCCACGCGCTGGAAGCCAAACATGGAGTAGTAGATGTAGAACGGCAGCATCGGCACGTCGGACACCGAGTAGCTGGTGCCGGCCGCCATCCACGAGGCGATGGCGCCCGGCTCGCTGATGCCCTGCTGCAGCACCTGGCCGGTCTGGTCTTCGCGGTAGTACATCAGCTGGTCGGCATCGACCGGCTTGTACTTCTGGCCGAACGGGGCATAGATGCCGATCTGGCGGAACATGCCTTCCATGCCGAAGGTGCGCGCCTCATCGGCCACGATCGGCACGATGCGCGGGCCCAGCTCCTTGTCGCGCAGGGCGATGTTGAGGCTCTGCACGAAGGACATGGTGGTGGAATAGCTGCGCTCGCCGCTGTCCTTGAGCAGGCGCTCGAACTTGTCGAGCGTGGGCGCGACGAAGGACTTGCTGGCCTTGGGACGGCGCGACGGCAGGAAGCCGCCCAGCACGTTGCGGCGCTCCTTCAGGTACTGCACTTCCGGAGAATCTTCGCCGGGGTGATAGAACGGCACCTGGCCGTCTTCCAGCTGGGCGTCGGTCACCGGGATGTTGAAGCGGTCGCGGAAGTGCTTGACCGCCGCGTCGTCCAGCTTCTTGGTCTGGTGGGTGGGGTTGAGCGCCTCACCGGCCGAACCCATGCCGTAGCCCTTGACCGTCTTGGCCAGGATCACGGTGGGCATGCCCTTGGTGTTCACGGCCTGGTGGTAGGCGGCATACACCTTGTGCGGGTCGTGGCCGCCACGGTTGAGGCGCCAGATGTCGTCGTCGGACAGGCCGGCGACCATGGCTGCGGTCTCCGGGTACTTGCCGAAGAAGTTGGCGCGCGTGTAGGCGCCGCCGAAGGCCTTGCAGTTCTGGTATTCGCCGTCTACGGTTTCCATCATCAGCTTGCGCAGCACACCGTCGGTGTCCTTGGCCAGCAGCGCGTCCCAGTAGCCGCCCCAGAGCAGCTTGATGACGTTCCAGCCGCCGCCACGGAACACGCCTTCCAGCTCCTGGATGATCTTGCCGTTGCCGCGCACCGGGCCGTCCAGGCGCTGCAGGTTGCAGTTGACCACGAAGATCAGGTTGTCCAGGCCTTCGCGGCCGGCCAGCGCGATGGCGCCGAGGGTTTCCGGCTCGTCGCTCTCGCCGTCGCCGATGAAGCACCACACCTTGCGGTCGGACTTCTCGATCAGGCCGCGGTTTTCCAGGTAGCGCATGAACTGCGCCTGGTAGATGGCGGCCAGCGGGCCCAGGCCCATCGACACGGTGGGGGTCTGCCAGAACTCGGGCATCAGCCACGGGTGAGGGTAGGAGGAGATGCCCTGGCCGTCCACTTCCATGCGGAAGTTGTCCAGCTGGGCTTCGCTGATGCGGCCTTCCAGGAAGGCGCGGGCGTAGACACCCGGGGCGCTATGGCCCTGGATGAACAGCAGATCGCCCGGGTGCTGGTCGCTGGGCGCGCGCCAGAAGTGGTTGAAGCCCACGTCGTACAGCGTGGCGCTGGAGGCGAACGAGGCGATGTGGCCGCCCAGGTCGCCCGGCTTGCGGTTGGCCCGCACGACGGTGGCCATGGCGTTCCAGCGGATGATCGAGCGGATCTTCCACTCCAGCGCGGAGTCGCCGGGGTTCTTGGCCTCGTTGGCCGGTGCGATGGTGTTGACGTACTCGGTGGTGGGCGAGAACGGCAGGTAAGCGCCGGCGCGGCGGGTCTGCTCGACCATGCCTTCCAGCAGCTGATGGGCGCGCTCCGGGCCTTCGACGTCGATGACGGCCTTGATCGATTCGAGCCACTCCTGCGTCTCAAGCGGGTTCGGATCGTTGTGCAGCACTTCGTTCAACCAGTTCATTAGCGCTCCCGGGGGGACACACCCCGCGGGTGTGTCGACATCGTGAATTCGTGAACCCCCAAGTGTACCGCACGCACCTGTTGCCATTCCTCGCTACGGGTGCGTATGGAATCGGACGGTGTTGTGCGTGGGTGGGGTACCGATGCCGGCTGGGACGACGATCCGCTGCAGCGGGCGCTGCCGGTATACGACCAAAGGATAAGGGCCACCGGCCGGAATGGACCGGCACGCCTGCCCCGTAGGAGCGCACCCGGGCGCGAGAGTCGTTACCGGCAAAGCCCGGTCGCGCCCGGGTGCGCTCCTACGCGTGGCGCTCTGTAGGAGCGCACCTGGGCGCGAGGGGCGTTACCGGTGAAGCCCGTCGCGCCCGGGTGCGTCCTACGGCGGTGGGGGGGGTCAAAACGCTTGTAGCGCTTCGGTCAGCTGGCCGTTGTTGTTAACCGCGCCCATGGTGTAGCCCTGCCAGCCGGGGTAGGCGTTGGGCTCCCAGTAGAAGATGCCGAGCACGCGCGATCCGATGGCGCTGCTGCGGCTGAGCAGGTTGGTGAGCATGGCGCGGGTGGTGGCGGCCTGCTGCCAGTCCATGCCGACCTCGGCCACGATCACGTCGCTGCCGTAGCGGGAGATCATGTCGCGCATGTTGGTGTCCAGGCGGTTGTTGTAGTCCTGCCAGCTGCCGACCGGCGGGTAATGCGACATGCCGATGACGTCCCACTTGCCGCCGGCCGAGCGCAGGTTGTCGAAGAACCAGCGGAAGTTGGCGTTGTCGTAGCCGTTGGCCAGGTGCACGATGACCTTGGCGTTGGGGTACACCGCCTTGGTGGCGTTGTAGCCGCTGTTGATGAACTGGCCCAGCGTGGCGAAGTTGGGCGTCTTGCCCTCGTTCCACAACATGCCGCTGTTGATCTCGTTGCCCACCTGCACCCAGCTGACGGTGATGCCGTTGTCCTTGAGGTATTTGAGGATGCCCTGGGTGTGGCTGTAGACATCGGTATTGAGCTGGGCGACGGAGTGGCCCGCCCAGGCGGCCGGCTTGGTCTGCTTGCCGGGGTCGGCCCAGCTGTCGCTGTAGTGGAAGTCGATCATGATGCGCATGCCCTGCGCGGCGGCGCGCTTGGCCTTGTCCAGGGTGTCGCGGCCATCGTTCCAGCCGCCGGACGGGTTGACCCACACGCGCAGGCGGATGGCGTTGCCGCCCACATCCTTGAACAGCTTGATGAAGTCGGTGGTGTTGCCGGAAGCATCGCGAAACACCTGCGGCGGGTTGGCCGCGGCCTGCTGGTTGAGCCAGCTGACATCGGCGCCCTTGGCGATGCCCTGCGCGCCGGCGCCGGCGCTGAGGCCACCCAGCAGCAGCACCAGCAGCAAACGGTGGTACCCCTTGCGAAAAACGTGCATGAACCCTCTCCCTTGATCGATGGATGTCGCGCCACATGGCGCCCTGCCTGATCCCCCTGAACTCGCCGCGTGCCTGTGGTGATGCGGCGCTGCCCGCAGCGGCCAGACACGCCGCGAAACGGTGGCGATTGCAGCACGGCGGCGCAATGCGGTCGCGCTCGCTATAGCTGCTGCGTGGTTGCGGCATATCTCGCGGCGGCAAACACCTTGCGCCAGCGAACTGGCGATATTTTCGCCAGCGCATTGTTGTGCGGGTGCAACAGAAAACCGGCGCGGTAGTGCGCAGCGGGTCTGCGATTGGCGATCGGTCGCTGAGGTGACAGGCGTGGTCGACTGTTAGGGCAGCACAAGCAGACCTGGGCTCGATGCGATGCGATGCGATGCGGCGACGTGCTGCCGACTTCCCGGCACCGGGGCGCGTCGCTGGAAGCGCACACCATCGCCGTACGCACGCCGCTCACCGCTCACCGCGCGCTGTGACTGTGACTGTGGCTGTGACTGTGGCTGTGGCTGTGGCTGTGGCTGTGGCTGTGGCTGACAGCTGATTCTGTAAGGACACCCCTGGCTCGATCACCGTCACCGGCGCTGCGCGGCAAAGTGCGATTCCAGCTCGACAGCAGCAGCCCGACGGGTGAAGACCGCCTCGCCTTCCAGCTGCCCTGCCCGCTCGGCGTACTCGACACGCTCGCGTCCATGGATGGGCAGCGACCGAAACGAAAAACGCCGGGCAAGCCGGCGTTTTTCTTACACGCCACTCGATGGCGGCAATTGGCGGATCGACGCGTCGCCGCGTCAGGCCTGCGGGTCGGGCGCAGTCACCGCATCAAGCGCGACTACCAGCGCGTAGCGAGCGGCCGTCAGATGGTGCGAGTGGCGCGCCCCAGCACCGCAGCAGGCGTGGTCCATGCCAATTCCGGGCAACGGCCGCGCCCACCTGACGGCTGCGCAGCCGTTTTGTCGGCTGCCCAACGCCACGCATGCATAACGCACTCAGCCCAGCGCGCGTGTACCCTGCTGTTGTTGCTGGGTCTGGGTTTGCTGCTGCTCCAGCGCCAGCGACTGGCGTGCGGCATTGTCGGCCACGCGCTGGCTGCTCTGCTCCAGCGGGGTGTTCATCGCGGTCATGGTTTCCACGCTGACACGCAGCTGCGCGGGGTCGTCCACACGGCCCTGCACGGCGAAGGTGCGTGCGGCATCGGGGCTCATCATCACCGCGTCGATGCGCTGGCCACCGGCGGCGTGCATTTCCGAGGCGAGCGAGCCGGACAACTGGGCGCTTTGCTGGTCGGGCGCGCGCCCTGCACGTGCGTCCTGTGCGTGCACGCCACGCTGCGCGTCCTGGAACAAGGCATTGCCCACATGCCCCGGTTGGTCGATACGCAGCGAGGTGTGCTCGTTACCGTGCTCGCGTGCGTCGCGCTTGGCAGGCTCGCCCGGAGCAAGCGGGCCGCGGATGGCGTCGATGGCGTCCTGGCCGAGGCCCTTCGGCCCCCGGCTCAACAAGGTGATCCCTGTCCGGATCTCGTCCAGATCAGATCTGTACTCGTTGATCATTCTCTTGTTTTGATCTGCAAGTTGACGCGCTTGCGGGTCATTAAGCGGAGAACGCTCATCCAGAAAGTTTTTGATGGTGTGCGAACCCAACGAATTGACAGCAGAGGCAACAGGTGAATCGGGAATCAGGAAATTCACCTTGCTGTTGCTGTAGCCCATGGCGCTCAGCGTTGCGATCTCGTTGGGCCTGGCATAAACGCGCACCTCTCCGAAATGCGGAGATGCGGCGCTCACAGGATCGGCGGCCATGACATGGTTGACCACGCTGGTGCCACCCTCGGGGATGCGATACGCCAGGCTCGCTGCGCCGTAAGCGTTGAAGGTCTCCCCTTTCAGATCGAAGTGGTGCGCGCTGACCTGCGCAAGCGCTCCGCCCAGCGAGTGACCAGTCACCGTAACCTCAGGAGCGTGCCCAGTACGCTGCTCCTGCTTGGCCGCATAGCCAAGTGCACTTTTTGTCAGGGCTATCGCATCATCAGCTTGCGGGTTGATGCGCTGAAACACCATGGAACCGTCTGCCTGCACCGCGTCACGCAGGATTTCCTCGGTGCCCCGGTGAGCGACGACAATGTCTCCGCCGCCAACACGTTGATAGATCGTTCCCTGATAGCCCGTCTTTCGATTGTTGACGTGCTCCAAAATTTCGTAACTCTCGCCGCCAACATCCACTCGCTCACGGTCACCAGGGCCACGCTTACCGACCTTGTGATCGACGTAGCCCTCGTTCGAAAGAATGGCATATTGCTGCGAGGTAGGCTTCACGGCGAAACCTCTTTGGCGACAAGGGTGACCGAGAACAATTCATCGCGCAGCTCAGGCTTGAATTCCGACGCCGAGGGCAAGCCGTTGTCGGCGTAGTCCTCGATATCTTCCTTGGGATAGCCGCCCTTCCAGAAATACAGAGTGACGGGTTTGCCGGCGATGACATCCTTGGTCTCGATGAACGGTAAAAATGCGGTCTCCTCTTTCTTTCCACTGGCCTTCAGAGAAACACGTGCCCCCGTCATTTCCCAATGACATTGACCTCGCCCGTAGTAATCCTCATCCAGCATGAGATCGAGGTGGATGACTCCTTGATATTCTTGCTCGGATACTTTTTTCAGCACGACCGGCTCACTGCTCGTGATGCGCTGCCCGACGCCTGTCTGCGGATGAATCTGGCCGCATTCGCTGTCGTTGCTGACGTCGTACTGTGCATACCCATTCACTTCCGCAAAGCTGCCTGGCGCCTTGTCCAACGTGACCGTCAGCGCGTAGGCCTTGCGCGGGTTGGGATTCAACTTGGCAAGGCCGCGGCCACCGGCCTCGACGTCGGCTTCTGCGGCGGCCTCGGTTGCGGGGGATTGGGTCTGGGTCATGCTGGTCTCCGGGGCGTTACAGGCCGTAAGCAAAAGGGCCAGCAGGCTCGGGGTCAGAATCTGGCGCAAGGCCGGCCTCCATGGCGATAGGGGGAGTCAATCTAGTTTGCTTGACCCGCTGGGGTCAATTTACGGCAGCTGAGGATGAGGCGGCCGTGAGCCGGTTGCCGGCGGCCGCAAAACTGCCATGATCGGGGCCATCCGCCGCCACGGAAGCGCGCCATCGCCACGGGTCCCACATCGCCAGCCGACCGCGTGGCCGTCACCCCGCGGGTGCACTGGCGGCACAGCCTGCGCATGCGCGTGTTGCTGGCCGCCACCGCCGTGCTGGTGGTGTTGCTGGCGTTGCTGGGCACGGTGTTCTACCTGGGCGCACGCGCCGAGCTGGTGGAGGCGGCGCGCACCGAGGTGGATGGCCTGACCGAGCAGACCGCGCGCAGCCTGGCGGCGATGCTCGACTCGGTGCAGGTGAGCGGCCGCACGCTGGCTGCCAGCAGCAGCGCGGTGGGGCTGCAGCCGTTCAATCTGCGCGCGCTGCTGCTGGCCACGCTCAGCGGCGACCCGGATATCGGTGCGGCGCGGTTGATCATCGAGCCGCACACGCAGAAGGCGCGCGACACCGGGTTTGTCTGGTACGTGCATCGCGACGGCACACGCGTGCTGGAGAAATCGGTGCAGGACCTGGGCTACGACTACCGCGCGATGCCGTGGTATCTGCGCACCCAGCGCGAAGGCCGCGCGTGGTGGTCCGAGCCGTACCTCAACGCCAATGGCGGCAACGCGCTGTACACCAGCTACAACCTGCCGTTGCGCCGGCCGGGCGATGCGGTGGATGCCGCGCCGGTGGGCATGGTCAGCGTGGACCTGCCGCTGCAGCACCTGCGCGAGATCATCGACCAGCTGCCGCGCGACATCGGCATCCAGCCGATGCTGCTGTCGCCCGAAGGCATGCTGGTGTTCAGCCCCGACCCGGCGCTCAACCTGCGTTACACGCTGGAGCGTTACGTGGCGCATTCGCGGCCCGACCTGCTGCCGTTGCAGCGCGCGGTGGCGGCGGGCCAGCCGATCTCGTTCGCGCACACCGCGCCGGATGGCAAGCGCTTTTTGACCCATAGCGCGGCGGTGGGGCGCAGCGGCTGGACCTTCGTGCTGTCCGCCTCGGAAGGCTATGTGCTGGCGGGCCTGAACTGGCTGGCCGCGTGGGTGGCGCTGGCGGCGTTGCTGGGCGCGGTGGTGTGGTGGTGGCTGATGGGGCGGATCACGCGCAAGCTGACGCGCCCGATCGAGGAATTGACCGATACCGCCGAGCACTTTCGCCGTGGCGAGTTCGCATACCCGCTGCAGCACATCGAACGCCGCGACGAGGTGGGCGTGATGGCGCGTGCGTTCGACAGCGCGCGCGATGCGATCCGCGACCACATCGCGCAGATCGGCGAGATGACCGCCGCGCGCGAGCGCATGCACAGCGAGCTGCAGATTGCGCGCGAGATCCAGCAGGCGATGCTGCCCTCCGGGCGCACCTTCGACCGCGCCAGTTCGCATCTGGAAACCTGCGCCTGGCTGGAGCCGGCCAAGGCGGTGGGCGGCGACTTCTACCACTTCGTCGAGACCGAGCCGGGGCTGCTATGGTTCGTGGTGGGCGATGTGTCCGACAAGGGCGTGCCGGCCGCCTTGTTCATGGCGCGCGCGGTGAGCGTGCTGGAAATCGCCGCGCGCCGGCATACGCGCCCGGACAGCATCCTGATCGCCGCCTCCACGCCGCTTGCGGAAAACAACGACACCTGCATGTTCGCCACGGTGCTGTGCGGGGTGATCAACGTGGTGAGCGGCGACTACTGGCTGGCCAGTGCCGGCCACGAGCCGCCGGTGCTGATCGACATCGACGGCAGCGCGCGGCCGTTGCCGCTGGACACCGGCGCGCCGCTGGGGATCGAGCCGCAGGTGGCCTACCCGGTGCTGCAGGGCCGCATGAGCGCCGGGCAGACGCTGCTGGGCTATACCGACGGGGTGACCGAGGCGATGGACGAGCAAGGGGCCAGCTATGGGCTGGGGCGCCTGCTCGGCGCCTTGCGGCCACGCCGCAGCGCGGCGGCGCAGTGCAAGGCGGTGATCGCGAACATCGCCCACTTCACCGGCCAGGCCGACCCGTACGACGACATCACCCTGCTGGCGATCCGGCTGCGCCAGGAGCATGCTGGGCGGGTCGCAGACGCTGGCCGGGACGCACCCGGAAAGGCAACGACCTGATGAAGCTCGACCTGGCCATCGCGCCCTCGCTGGCCCAGCTGGCCGGCGCCAACGACGCGCTGGAACACTCGCTCACGCTGGAAGGACTGCACGCCGAGCGCATCGGCCAGGTACGGCTGATCGTGGAAGAGCTCGGCTGCAATGCGCTCACCCACGGCCAGTGCGCCGAGCAGCCGCTGCGCCTGCAACTGCAGCTGGACCCGCAGGCGCTGGTGCTGGAGATGCACGACCCCGGCAGTGCGTTCGACCCCACCGCCGCCGCGATGCCGGACCTGAGTGCCGAGCTCGACGAGCGCGCGATCGGCGGGCTGGGGCTGTTCCTGGTGCATCAGTTCGCCGATCACATCGACTACCGCCGCGATGGTGCATACAACGTGGTGCGCGTCACCCTGCTCTACCCGTACGCCCCCGTCCCCGAGGCACTGTCATGACCACGCTCGCCATTCAGATCGACCCGCCGCAGGACACCCGTCAACGCGTCATCCTGACCGGGCGCCTGGACACCCACACCTACCAGGATCTGGACGCGGCGCTGTCGCCGCTGCTGGGCACCCTGATCACCACGCTGGTGCTGGACCTGACCGCGCTGGAATACATCTCCAGCGCCGGCATCCGCTGCATCTTCAAGGCGCGCAAGGCCCTGGCCACGCGCCAGGGCAAGGTGCTGGTGACCAACCCGCAGCCGCAGATCCGCAAGGTCTTCGACATGGTCAAGGCAGTGCCGCTGAGCGATGTCTTCGCCTCCACCGAAGAGCTGGATGCCTACCTGGCGGCGATGCAGCGCAAGGTCATCGAACAGCATGCGCAAGGCGATACGCCGATCGTGCCGCATTTCGCCGAGGCCTGAGCGCGGCTAGCGCCGCATGGCGAACAGGCGCCGGCTGGATGTAGACGGCGCGCTCGGCGAAGGATACGCGTGGTACATGCCGATCCCCGGCATCGGACGCGCGCCTGCCTGGCGATGCGCGCAGTGGTTGTGCCGATCGCGTTGCGGTGTCGCCTCGCCTGTGCGCACATCGGTGGCGTGTCTGCGTACGGCATGAGTGCAGCAATGGTTAGGCTATGACGCCCTGATCCCTGCGTTGCAATGCCCAAGCTGATCATCTTCGATTTCGACGGCACCCTGGCCGACTCGTTCGGTTTCTTTCTGAGCACGCAGCGCGTACTGGCCGAGCGGCACGGCTTCCGCGCCGCGCAAGCGCATGAAGTGGACGCCGCGCGCCGCCTGAGCACCCGCCAGCTGCTCAAGCGATCGGGGCTGAGCAGCTGGCGCATCCCGCTGGTGGCCGTCGACTTCATCCGCCTGATGCGTGCCGCCCCACCGATGGCCTTGTTCGACGGCATTGCCGAGGTGCTGCAGGCCCTGCACGCCCGCGGCACCTGCCTGGCCCTGGTGTCGTCCAACTCGGTGGAGAATGTGCAGCGCGCGCTGGGCGAGGAGCTGAGCGCGAAGTTCGCAGTGATCGACGGCGGTGCGCATCTGCTGGGCAAACAGCGCGCCTTGCGTCGCGTGTTGCGCAGCACCGGGCACACCGCAGCGCAGGCGGTGTACGTGGGCGATCAGGTCGCCGACTGGGAGGCGGCGCAAGCGGTGGGTCTGCCTTTTGCTGCGGTGGCCTGGGGCTATGCGCATCCGGAGGCGTTTGCGGGATTGGCGGGGGCGCGGTTGATCGAAGGCGTGGATGACTTGCTTGCGTTGGGCGGGGAGTAGGCGGCGGGGATTGGGATTCGCAAGAGCGAGAAGCTTTCCGGTGCTGCGTGCGCACGTACCCTCATCCGCCCTTCGGGCACCTTCTCCCGATGGGAAAAGGAAGGTGCGATCTCGGTGCGCGGGGTGATGCGCCCGGACAGCGCCGACTGCTAGACCCCACCCACCCTCGGCAAGGGCGCCGGCACGTTCAACATGCCACCCGCTGCCACATACGCCGCCAAGGCCTGGCCCTGGCTCAGCAGATGCCCGTGCATCGTGCGCTCTGCGCCTTCGGCGTCGCCGCGGCGCACGCAGGCCATCAGCTCGCGGTGCTCGGCCAGCGACTGCGCCATGCGCCCGGGCGTCAACAGCTGCCGGCCGCGGTGCATCTTGAGGATGCGGTGCAGATCGTGGGTGACGCGGATCAACCAAGGATTGCCGGCGTACTGCTGCACGGTCTCGTGGATCAGGTAATTGTTGCGGTAGTACTCGGCCAGGTCGCCAGCGGTGGCGGCGGCTTCCATTGCCGCGTGCAGCTCCTCCAGGCGTTGCACGCCGGCTGCGTCGATGCGCTTGACCGCATCGTGGGCGCAGCGGCCTTCCAGCATCGCCATCACCGGGAACAACTGGTTGAGGTCTTCCAGGGTCAGCCGCGTGACCCGGCTGCCGCGGCCGGCGTCCAGCTGCACCAGGCCTTCGGCGGCGAGCAGCTTGAGGCTCTCGCGCAGCGGGGTGCGGCTGATGCCGAGTTCCTCGGCCAGCGCCGGTTCGTCGATCCATTCGCCCGGCGGCAGCGCGTAGTCGTAAATCTTCTGGCGCAGGCGCTCGGCCACTTCCTCGTACAGCGGTACGCGCTTCTTGGCGTTGCGCGAATCAGGGGCGAGGGTCATGGCAGGCGGGTCGTCGATGCTGGCGTGGGGGCGCCCATTCTACCGGGGCGCCCCAATGCCCTGCCGGACGCGGGCCGGATCACAGCCAGCCCGGCACCACGAACAGCAGCCAGGCCACCAGCGGCCCCAGCAACACCACCAGCCCGCTGTAGACCAGGAAGCGGCGGAACAGCGCGTCGCGTTCTTCCTTGGCGGCAGAAGCCACCACCAACGCACCATTGGTGGAGAACGGGCTGACATCGACGATGGTGGACGATACCGCCAGCGCGCAGATCACCCCGGCCGCACCAAGCTGGCCCTGCATCAGGAACGGCACCGCCAGCGGAATGGTGGCGCCCAGCACCGCCGCCGACGAGGCGAATGCGGAAACGATGCCGCCGACGTAGCAGACCAGCAGCGCCCCCAGCAACGGCATGCCGATATGCGACACGCCGGTGCCGATGTAGTCCACCGCACCGGCCTTTTCCAGCACCGCCACATAGGTGACCACGCCGCTGATCAACAGCACCGTGGACCAGCTGATGCCGTCCACCGCGCCCTTCTGCGCGCTGGGCGAGATCAGCGCCAATGCCACCGCCACGGTGATCGAGACCAGGCCGACGTTGAGGTTGTAGACCAGCGCGGCGATGCCCAGGCCGAGCAGGCCGACCAGCGTGATCACCCGATCGCGCGTGATGGCGACCGCCTCCAGCGCCAGCGGATTGGTCGACAAGGTGCCGCCACCGGCGGCCACCAGCGAACCATGCCCTTCGATTGCGAACGGGCGCTTGGAAGCCTGGTCGTCGGCCACCGCCACATACTGCGCATCGGCCAGCGAGACCTCCTGCCGGCGCATCAGCTTGAGCCCGCCGAAGGCGCAGAAGCAGATGATCGCCATCATCAGATTAAAGCCAAGACTGGTGAGGAACACCGCCATCTCGGTGACGTCCAGCCCGGCCTTTTCCACCACCTTGTTGGTGATGCCGCCATACACGCTGATCGGCGAAAAGCCGCCGCCCTGCGCGCCATGGATCACCAGCAGGCCCATCATCAAGGGATTGATGCGGTACTGCTTGGCAAAGCGCAGCGCCACCGGGCCGATGATGGCCACCGCCGCCGGCCCGAGCGCACCGAAGGCGGTGAGCAGGCCGGTGATGACGAACATCACCCAGGGAATGGCGACGATGCGCCCGCGCACCGCGCGCACCGCCCAGTGCACCAGCAGATCGATGGTGCCGTTCTTCTGCGCGATGGCGAACAGATAGGTGATGCCGACCAGGGTCAGGAACAGGTCGCCCGGAAAGCCGGCCAGCACCTCCTTGCCGTCCAGCCCCACCCACACGCCGCCGATGATGAAGGCCAGCGCGAAGGCCACCGCGCCCATGTTGATGGGCAATGCGGTGGCGACGATGAACATGATCACCAAGCCAAGAATCGTTGCAATTTGCGGGGTCATGCGCCCTCCCAGACACCTGATACGCGTACAGCACGGATGGCCACCCGCCACCCAAGGGTTACGCCGTGTGCACCACCTCGACCGTCATGCCGCGCGCTCGCATGCGGCGTTGACCCACTCGACCACCCCGTGGGTACTCTGAAATTCGTCGACCGATCGCGCTTCGCAGCCCGGCACGCGCTCGCGCGCCATGCGCGTCAATGCGCTACCGGGCCCCAGTTCGAGAAACACCCGCGCGCCGCGTTCGGCGGCCTGCACCAGCACCTCGGACCAGCGCACGGTCTGCGCGATCTGTGCGGCCAGCGTGTCCACCACCAGGGCCTGCGTGGTGACGGCACGCGCATCGATGCCGGCCAGCACACGCAGCCTGGGCGCCTGCACGGCCGCATTGTTCAATTCGACGGCGAAGGCGTCGGCAGCCGCCCGCAACCACGGCGTATGCGCCGGCACGCTCACCGGCAACGGCGTGACACGTGCGCCCTGCGCCTGCGCTGCATCGCCCAGTGCCTGCAGCGCCGCCTGCGGCCCACCGAGCACGGCGTGGTCGTCGCCATTGACGATGGCGATGGCCGCGCCATGCGTCCGGCACAGCACCTCCAGCGTACGCAGCGGCAGGCCGAGTACCGCCATCAAGCCGGCATGTTGCGGGCTGGCCGCATCCATCAGGCGCGCGCGGGTGGCAGCCAGTTGCAAGCAGGTGGCGATCTCCATGCCGCCGGCAACCGCATGCGCGGCCAGCTCGCCGACGCTGTAGCCCAGCACCAACACCGGCGTTGGCAGCTGCGCACGCAGCACCTGCCAGTGCGCCAGCGTGCCGGCGCAGACCAGCGGCTGTGCAATGGCATTGGTGTAGCGGGAGTTGTCTGCGGCCAGCGTTTGCGCCGAGGCGCCAAGCAGCTCGCTCGCGGCAGCGATTACCTCGGCCGCGGCAGGCGCATCGGCAACCCGCGCGAACATCGCGGCGTGCTGCCCACCCTGGCCGGGACAGAGCACGGCCAGGCTCATGCGGTGGCCTGCTTGCAGAAAATGCTGTGCCTTGTGCGAGCGTCGCCTTCATTCGCACTGTGGGCATTTTGTTCCGTGACCAAGACAAGCACGCCGTTCACTGAGACAGTGCGAAGGGCCGCGCCGCCACACGCCTGCGTGGACGTCGCCTTGGCAGCTGCCAGTGCTCGACACAGGCTCATGCCGTCTCCTGACAGTGCAGGAACCAGGCGCAGGCCAGCAGATCGGCGCTGCCACCCGGGCTCAGGCGACGCGCGACAAATTGCCTGCCGATGGTGTGCAGGCACGCGCGCCACTGCGGATGCGCGATGCCGCCATCGGCCAGAAACGCATGCGCCTGCGCCTTTGCGTAAGCCAGCCCGTCTTGCCCGCCGCGATGCAGCAGGTTGAGATCGTCGACCTCGGCAATCAGGCGCATCAGGGTCTGCGCCAGTGCGGCCTCGCGCGTGGCGTCGCTGCGCAATGCACTGCGCAGTGACGGCAGTGCAATCTCGCGCAGCAATGGATACCCGGCCGCGGCCTGTTCGCGCACGCCACTGATCCGAAACGCCGCGCGCACGCGCTGGCCATTGCTGTGTGGATCCAGCGGCGCGGCCCGCAATGCATCGCGCCAGACCTGCACCGCGCTGCAGACTGCTTCGCCGGCAGGGGCATGCCCATGCACGGCACGCAAGCGCGCCGCCTGCGCAGTGAGCAGGCCCAGGCTGAAAATTGCACCGCGGTGGGTATTGATGCCGCCGGTGCTGCGCAGCATCGCCGCTTCGGCCGCGATGCCGAGCTGGCGCAATTGCTCGAACGGCGCGTTGTCGATACCGGCCTGTGCAATCGCGACGAAGTAGCCGCGCAGGGCGAACAGGCTGCGCAGGAATGTCGACGCGTCCATATCGGCATGGCTGCCGCTGTCGAACGGCGTGACCAGGCCGGGCTTGGGCGCGCAGCCGAGTTCCGCATGCAGGGCGGCGACCGCCAGCCGCCCCAGCCGATGCGCCAGCGCGCTGGCGGTGCCGGCTTCAGGATGCGATGCGTGTTGTCGGGCTGCACTGCCTTGCAGCTCGCCATGCGTGCGTGCAGCGCGCGATGGCGCATGCACGCGGTTCGAACCAGCGCCTGCGCGCGCAAGGCGCAGTAGCGGCTGCGGCGGTACGTCGTGCGCCGCTGACGGTGTCGGTGCGAGCGTCGATTCGTGATCGGCACGAATCAGGTGCGTCGATTGGCTGACCGCATCAACCAGGGATGGTGCGATGCCCGTTTGCTCGGCTCCTGTCACTGGCCGCTGCCGCTCCACCGCGTTGCAAGGCGTCACGGAACGCCTGGCATCGGCAGTGCGTTCGACCAGCGTGCTCATGCCGCGCTCCATACCGGAAACAGCGCGCTGCGCGGCAGCAAGCGGCAGCCGTTGGGGGACTTCACCAAGACCTGTTGCGCGCTGCCGGCGTATTCGCGCCAGTTCACCGCAGTGTCGTCGGGCAGCAGCAGTTCGCCGTCTGCGCGCAGCCCGTGGCGCTGTTCCCAGCGCTGCAGCACTGTCACCACTGCCTGCGCCTGCTCGGGTGTGGCAATGGACCACAACAGGTCCAGATCCGATTGCGCGTGCACATACGCAAGCCCGGTCAGGGCCTGCCACGCGAAGCTGCCGAAGACGCGCGGCTGCAGGGCGTTGGCATTGCACTCGATCAACAAGGCCTGCAGTGCACGCTGCGTTGCGGCGGGTGCGGCTGCGATCACCGCGTCCAGCGCCAATGGCGCGGTGCTGCGCGCGACCTCGTCCAGGCCGGCGCTCAGTGCCAGGCGCTGCTTGCCTTCGTCTGGCGGCAAGGGCACGCCCAGCCGAAGGCTGCCGGGTGCCTCGCTGCCATCGCCACGCGCCACCACTGCCGGCAGACTTGCAGCAAACCACTGCTGCAGCCGTGGCTGCGCACCCGGCGTCAGCGCTTGCCAGCGCGCGCCGGGATGCAGCCACACCAGTGCGTGGCGGCCGGGCATGCTCAGGCCTCGCCCGCGGCCACGGCCGCAGCGACATCGCGCGCCAGGGTGCGCCCGCCACGCTGCGCGCCAAGTGCCCGGCGTTGATCGCCATCGCTGGGCGCGGCCAGGGCATCGAGCAGCGCCTGCGCCAGATCGCCATCCCAGAGCGACTCCACCGCGCCCATGCGCACGTAGTTCTCCACGCCGGGCGCGAACACCGGCGAGCTCTTGCTCAGCGCCTGCAAGGTGTCCACGCTCTGCTTGGTGACGCGCGCCATCGCACGCAGATCCATCACGCGGATCTGCGCATCCGGCAATGCGTGGATATGGTCGGCCATCAGACCGAACGACAAAAAGCCGCCGCTGACCGATTCGCCATACACCAGCGTGACCAGCCGCGCGCCGCGCTTGCGGGCCAGATCCAGCGTGCGTGCCAGATGCGCGAAATAGCCATTGATGCCGAGCAGTTCGTCACGGCGCGCCAGCCGTTGCCCGGCGGTATCGGCCAGCATCACGATCGGCCGCTGCGGGTGCGCGCGCGTGCTCGCCAACACGGTCGCCGCCAGTGCCAGCGCGTGGTCCACGCCGACTTCCAGCTTGTTGGCGGTGCCGATCACGGTGACCTCGCCTGCGGCCGTGGTGGCACTGCCGGTGAGCACATCGTCGTTGCGGGCGATGGCGTGGCCGAGCGGAAACAGCTGGTCCAGCAGTTGGCTCAGTTCCATGGCGTGCTCCGGTCGGCGGTGGCGGCGAGGAAGGCGTCGGTGTCCAGCAGCGGCAGGCGCTGCGCCTCGACGATGCCCTGCCGCTGCCAGATCTCCAGGCCGTCGCGGCAATCGCCGTAGGCGGCGATGCGCGTGGCCAACTGCTGCTGTGCAAGTTCCAGCGCCTGCAATGCGGCCTCGCCTTCCGGCTCGGTCAGCGTGTCCAGCGCCTGCACGGCGGCATCGGCGAATGCGGCGATGCGGTCGGCCACCAGCGTCTGCGCCTCGCCCAGCAGATAGCGGTGCTTGCCGCCGGTGACGCGCCACACCAGGGCGCGATCGCGCGCGTCGAACTCCTCCACACCCCGCACGGTTTCGATCACGTCCGGGCCGGACAGTGACAGGCGGCCTTCTTCGGACATGATCACCGCGCTGCAGCAGCGCGCCACGATGCCCATGCCACCGAAGGCGCCGTTGCCGCTGCCGATCAAGGCCAGCACCGGCACGCCGGCGGCGCGCGTGTCCAAGGTGGCGCGCATGATTTCGGAGATGGCGATCAGGCCGGCGTTGGCTTCGTGCAGACGCACGCCGCCGGTGTCGAGCAGCAACAGCACCGCCGCCGGCTGCGTGGCAGCGGCGCGTTCAAGCAGGCCGGTGAGCTTGGCACCGTGCACCTCGCCGACGCCGCCCCCCATGAAGGCGCCTTGCTGCGCGGCGATCAGCACGTGACGCCCACGCAGCGTGCCTTCACCGACGACGATGCCGTCATCGAAGGCGCCGGGCGTGTCCAGCTGGGCCAGATGCGGGCTGATCAGGCGACGGCGCGGACCGACGAATTCGCGGAAGCTGCCAGCATCCAGCACGCCCTCGATGCGCTCGCGCGCATCGGCCTCGTAATAGCTGCGCTTGGCCATGGGAATGGTGGTGCTCATACGTATCTCCCGACAACATGCGTAGGAGCGCACCCGGGCGCGACTGAAGCGTTACCGCGAAAGCCCGTCGCGCCCTGGTGCGCTCCTACAAGATTGCTGCGCTCGGCACTATCGACAGTGGTGCTCCTAACGACGCGCGTAGGAGCGCACCTGGGCGCGACTGAAGCGTTACCAGGAAAGCCCGTCGCGCCCTGGTGCGCTCCTACGGGATTGCTGCGCTCGGCACTAACGACAGTGGTGCTCCCCACGACGCGCGTAGGAGCGCACCCGGGCGCGACTGAAGCGTTACCAGGAAAGCCCGTCGCGCCCTGGTGCGCTCCTACGGGATTGCTGCGGTCGGCACTATCGACAGTGGTGCTCCCCACGACGCGCGTGGGAGCGCACCCGGGCGCGACTGCGGCGTTACCGGGAAAGCCCGTCGCGCCCTGGTGCGCTCCTACGGGGTGAGAGGGGTGGCTCATGCGGCGGCTCCCTGCAGGACGTCCAGCGCCTGCTCCAGGCGCAGGCTCACCACCGCTGGCGTGGCGCCGACATCGTTGATGCTGATGCGCACATCGCGCAGCGGATGGCGCGCGGCGAAATCGTCCAGCACCGCCTGCCAGATCGTGCCGAACCCGCGCGCGGCGGTGAGGATCTCGATCTCCATCGCGCCGTCCAGCGGCACGCGCTCGACCAGCACTTCCAGGTTGCCGGAGGCGACCACGCCGACCAGCGCATGGTCCAGCCCGGCGCGTGCGCCATGCTGACCATCGAAGCGATACCGCAGGGTTTCCATGCTGTGCCCCTACCAGTTGCGAAAACGTTTCGGCGGGTCGTACAACCCACCGGACCAGCGCACCAGGTCCTTGACCGTGCGCGCGGCGAGCAGGTCGCGCGTGGCATCGCGTGGACGAATCCCTAAGTCTTCCGGCCGCTTGATGACGCCGCGATCGCGCAGGTTTTCCACCGCGCGCTTGTCGCGGCCCAGGCCGACGGCGGTGTAACCGGACACGCCACGGATGGCCTGCTCGCGCTCTTCGGCGCTGCGGCACAGCAACAGGTTGGCGATGCCTTCTTCGGTCAGCACGTGACTGACGTCGTCGCCGTAGATCATCACCGGCGGCAGCGGCATGTTGGCGCGCTCGGCCAGCTCCCAGGCATCGAGCCTGTCGACGAAGGCCGGCGCCATGTGTTCGCGGAAGGTTTCCACCATCTGCACCACCAGCTTGCGTCCGCGCGGCATCTCGCCGGGACGCGCCGCCTCGCGCCCGGCCTTGAGCCAGGCGTCGCTGGCGTGCCGGCGGCCGCGCGCATCCGAGCCCATGTTGGGCGCGCCGCCGAAACCGGCGATGCGGTCGCGCGTGGCGGTGGAGCTGTTGCCCTGCAGATCGATCTGCAGGGTGGAGCCGATGAACATGTCGCAGGCATACAAGCCGGCGGTCTGCGACAACGCCCGATTGGAGCGCATGCTGCCGTCGGCACCGGTAAAGAAGATGTCCGGGCGCGCGGCGATATAGGCCTCCATGCCCAGTTCCGAACCGAACGAATGCACCGAGTGCACGAAGCCCGATTCGATCGCCGGGATCAGCGCCGGATGCGGATTGAGCGCCCAGTGCCGGCAGATCTTGCCCTTCAGCCCCAGCGATTCGGCATAGGTGGGCAGCAGCAATTCGATCGCGGCGGTGTCGAAGCCGATGCCGTGGTTGAGCCGGTCCACGCCGTACTCGGCGTAGATGCCCTTGATCGCCATCATCGCCATCAGCACCTGGATCTCGGAGATCTGCGCCGGGTCGCGGGTGAACAGCGGTTCGATGTAGTTGGGCCTGGGCGCCTGGGTGACGAAGTCCACCCAGTCGGCCGGGATGTCCACGCGCGGCAGCGTGTCGACGATCTCGTTGACCTGCGCAATCACGATGCCGCCCTTGAACGCGGTGGCCTCCACGATCACCGGGGTGTCTTCGGTATTCGGGCCGGTGTAGAGATTGCCGTGGCGGTCGGCGGCCTGCGCGGTGACCAGCGCGATGCGCGGGGTCAGGTCGATGAAGTAACGGCCGAACAATTCCAGGTAGGTGTGGATGGCGCCGATCTCGATGCGGCCCTCGCCGACCAGCCCGGCCAGGCGCGCGGCCTGCGGGCCGGAGAACGAGAAGTCCAGCCGCTTGGCGATGCCGCGCTCGAACACGTCCAGATGCGCGGGCAGCGACAACACCGATTGCACCATGTGCAGGTCGTGCACGCGCGCCGGGTCCACCTCGGTGAGGCAGCGCGCCAGGAAGTCGGCCTGCTTCTGGTTGTTGCCTTCCAGGCAGACGCGGTCGCCGGGTTCGATCACCGCCTCCAGCAGCGCCACCACGTCATCGGCGGCCACCACGCGCCCCTGCGGCGCCAGGGCTGCGGCGCGCTGCAGGCGCTGGCGCCGGCTTTCGGCCTGGGTGTCCCACTGTCGACTCATGCGTCTGCCTCACCGGGCCGGGCCCGTAATGTCGAAGTAATTACATCGTAATTATGGAGACCGGCTGTGTCTAGCCGCGTTGCAGCATGGGCGGCAGGGATAGCCAGGCCGGTCAGCCGGGCGACAGGCAGGCGCTTGCGGGCCAGCACACTTCGATATATCTTTTCGCCATACTTCGATATATCGAATAACGATGCGCTCCCGCCACGACGACCTGCCGAGCGAGCTCGATCCATCCGCAGCGCCCAGTGCGACGCGTCGCGGTGGCGCCGGGCGCGCACGGCCGCTGGAACATGGCGACCTGCGCTTGCTGCTGCTGGCGCTGATCGAGCAACAGCCGCGCCACGGTTATGAGTTGATGCGGCAGATCACTGCACTGTTCAAAGGTCTGTACACGCCCAGCGCGGGCGCCATCTATCCGGCGCTGGCGCAGCTCGAAGCCGATGGCTGGGTGCAGACCGCGCTGGACGAAGGACGCAAGCGCTATCAGGTCACCGCCTCTGGCCGTACGTATGCGGCGCAGCACCGTGACGCGCTGGATGCGGCACTGGCCCGCACCCACCGCCGCGCACGCGAGCTGATCAAGGCACAGACCCCGGCGCCGATTCGCGAGGCCATCCACCGCATCAAGCACGGTCTGTTTGCGCGGCACGGGCAATGGACGGATGCAGAAACCACACGCATTGCCGCGCTACTCAACGCCGCCGCTGACGGCATGGAGCGCGACGACGGCTGAGTGCGTCTATCGCCGTGATCCGAAGCCAACCGATGCCGGCCTGATTGCGCCTTGCGGCAGAGCCGTGCCATCGCAGTGGTTGCGTTGCGCGGCGTCAGTGGCATGCATGCATTGCTGTCCCTGCGCTGTTCTGCGATTTGATCAGCGTGTCGCTGCAAGACATCGACCTTGCTTGGTTGGCAGATGCACGCGGCTTCGCCCGTACCCGCGTCCGCCCCTGTGGGGCACTTTCTCCCGATGGGAGAAGGGTGAGCAACAACCGCTGTTCTTTGCCAGCTCGCTGGCCAGATCGTCGCATCACCGTTTGCAGTCACTCCCCCGCCGCGCATCTGCGCGCCACATCCAGGAATCGCACTACATGGCCATCCACACCCACACCCAACTCCGCCGCGATCCGCGCCTGCGCTCCGTGCAGGTGGCGCGCTGCGAATCGCTGACGCCGCAGATGCGCCGCATCGTGTTTGGCGGCAGCGAGCTTGCCGGCTTTCAGAGCGAGGCACCGGACGATCACGTCAAGCTGTTCTTCCCCAATGCCGATGGCGCCTTCGTGCTGCCGACGATGACGCCGGACGGCCCGCGCTATGCCGAAGGCGCGCTGCCCTCGCCCGGCCGCGATTACACCCCGCGCGCATTCGATCCGCAAAGCGGTGAGCTGAGCATCGACTTCGTGCTCCACGGCGACGGCGTGGCCTCCAGCTGGGCGGCGCAGGCACAGCCCGGCGATACGCTGAAGATCGGCGGCCCGCGCGGCTCGTTCCTGGTTGCCGATGACTACGACCACTACGTGCTGATTGGCGATGAAACCGCGCTGCCCGCGATCGGCCGCTGGCTGGAAGCGATGCCCGCCGACATGCATGCAGAGGTCTTTATCGAAATTGCCGATGCGGCCGAGCGCCAGGAACTGCTCAGCGCCGCCGAGGTGGACGTGTACTGGCTGGAACGCAACGGCTTCGATGCCGCCAGCAGCACGCTGCTGGAAGACAGCCTGCGCGATTACGAGCCGCACGACGGCGACACGTTCTACTGGATCGGTACCGAATCCATGCGCGCGCGTGCGATGCGCAAGTTTCTCGAAGAGCACATGGGCGTGGACAAGGACTCGGTGCGCGCGAAGGGCTACTGGAAGGCGAACCCTGCTGCGGAGTGAGGCGTTGGCGTGCGCCTTGTGGCGGGCGGAGGGTGGAGCTGTCGCGGCCTGGGCCGCTCCTACAAAAGCCGGGCGGTTACGCTCAAGCAAAAGCCCGCCGATTGGCGGGCTTTTGCGTTCCGCACATCGGTGCGATCGCTCGCACCGATGCATCGACTGCGCTGCGACTTACTTGGCAGCAGCAGCGTCACCGGCCTTGGCCTGCAGAGCTTCGGTGGTGATGCGGATCTTCACTTCGTCGCTGACGTTCGGGGCGTACTGGCCCACGCCGAAGTCGGTGCGCTTGATGGTGGTGGTGGCGTCGAAACCGGCTGCCGGCACCTTCTTCATCGGGTGCTCGCCGGCACCGTTGAGGGTGACGTCCAGCACGACCGGCTTGGTCTGATCCTTGATGGTCAGGTCGCCGGTGACGGTCAGCTTGTTGGGGCCGGCCGCTTCGACCTTGGTGCTCTTGAAGGTGGCGGTCGGGAACTTGGCCGCGTCGAAGAAGTCACCGCTCTTCAGGTGCTCGTCGAACTTGGCGGTGAAGCTGTTCAGGCCCGACAGCGGCAGGGTGACCTGCACGGTGGACTTGGTCACGTCGGCCGCGTCGTACACCAGGGTGCCGTCGACATTGCCGAAATGCGCGCTCGGGTTGGAGAAGCCGAAGTGGCTCCATTGCGCGATCACGTCGGTGTGGCTCGGATCCAGCGTGTAGGTACCGGAGGCCACTTCCACGGCCGGCGCGGTCGAGGCGGCCGGCGCAGCAGCCGGGGCCGGGGTGGTGGCAGCGGCATCGGCCGGTGCGGTGGCGGCCGGGGTGTCGGCAGCCGGTGCGGCAGCGTTGTCGGCCGGCTTGGAGCAGGCAGCGATGGCCAGGGTCAGGGCGAGCGGCAGCAACAGTTTGTGGGTGGTCTTCATTGAAACTCCTTGAGATGAGGGACCGCATTGGATCAACGCGGATGGAACAGACGCAGACGGACGAGGACTGCAGGAAAATCGAAACGGGCGCCCGGGGCGGGTTGCACAAGGCGCGGTCGTCAGGTGGTGCGGGTGGCGCGCCCCGAAGCCGGAGTGTACGTGGCTCCTGCCTGCCGGAGCGCCGGCTGCGCCCGCCCGACGGTGCGCGCAGCCGCGGTGCCAGCCGCTGTTACTCGATGCGTGCGGCTTCGTCGAAGCTCAGCCGCGGTAGCCGCGGGAACAGCCCGGCCGGATCGCCATAGCCCAGATTGACCAGGAAGTTGGACTTGATCGGCGTGCCGGCAAAGAACGCCGCGTCCACCTTGTCATTGTCGAAGCCGGACATCGGGCCGGCATCCAGACCCAGCGCACGCGCGGCCAGGATCAGGTAGGCGCCCTGCAGCGAGCTGTTACGGAACGCGCCGGATACGCGCATCTCGCGCGAGTCTTCGAACCAGCTCTTGGCATCGGCATGCGGGAACAGGTAAGGCAGTTTTTCGTGGAATTGCTCATCGGAGCCGATGATCACCGTGACCGGCGCGGCCAGCGTCTTGGTGGCATTGGCCTCGGACAGTGCCGGCTTGAGCTTCTGCTTGCCCTCCGGCGTGGTCACGAACACGAAACGCGCCGGCGACCCGTTGGCGGCGGTCGGGCCCCACTTCAGCAGATCGTAGAGCTCGCGCAGCTGCGCCTCGCTCACCGGCTTGTCGAGAAAGGCGTTTTGCGTGCGGGCGGTGCGAAACAGCTGATCCAGCGCGGCAGCGTCGAGCAAGTCGGACATGGAGACTCCGGGAAGCAAGGGAATGGGCGACAGTAGGGTGCAGCACCGGCGCCAGCGTGAAGACCCGCAGTGTAGAGTGACGCGATTGCGGCAGCACACGCTCAATCTGAAACAAATCTATGTCGGATCTGAAACGATGGCGCTGACCTGGGCGGTCAGCGACGGCCGCGCCGGCAATGCACGTCAGGCCGAGGCCTTGGCGCAGGCGCTGCACTCCACGCCGGTCACGGCGTTGCATCTGCAGGCCCGCGCGCCGTGGCGTTGGGCCGCACCGCGCCTGTTGCCGGGCGCGCAGGCGGCGTTTGGATCCGGCTTCGCCCGGCAATTGCAGCAGCCGCCGGCGCTGGCGATCGGCTGCGGGCGCCAGGCCGCGCTGGCCACCCGGTTGCTGCGTACGCGCGGCAGCCGGGTGGTGCAACTGCTGGATCCGCGCCTGGACCCGCGCCACTGGGATCTGCTGGTTGTGCCCGAGCACGATGCGCTGCGTGGCGCCAACGTGCTCACCCTGCTCGGCAGCCTGCACCCGGTGGACGATGCCTGGCTGGCCGCCGGGCGCGCCGCCTTCGCCGCGCTCGGCGCGCTGCCCGGCCCGCGCGTGGCGCTGTTGATCGGTGGCCCCACCGCGCAGCTGCCCTGGACCACCGAAGCGCTTGCGGCGCTGTGCACGCACCTGCGCGCGCAGGTGCTCGCCGCCGGCGGCAGCCTGCTGGTCACCACCTCACGGCGTACGCCGCACGAGGCGATCGGGATGCTGCGCAAGCTGCATGCAGGCCTGCCAGGCCTGCTGTGGTGCGACGAGCGCGACGGGCCCAACCCGTACGCCGGCCTGCTGGGCTGGGCCGATGCAATCGTGGCCAGTGCCGACTCGGTCAACCTGCTCTCCGAAGCCTGCGCCACGCGGGTCCCGGTGGCAGCGGCGTTTGCCGGACAGGCACGGGGCCGGGTGGCGACATATGTGCGGGCACTGCAGGCGCGTGACCGTCTGTGCGATGCCGGCGATGTTTTCGCAACGCCGCCGCAGCTGCATCCATTGCGCGAAACCCAGCGCATCGCCGCACTGGTGCGTGCGCGCCTGCACGTATGATGGTGCCGCCGCCGATGCCACGGGGCAGACACAAGGACGCTGCACTCCCCATGCAACTTGCACACAAACGGCGCGGTTGGTTTGCAACGGCGCTGTTGCTCGTCTCCCTGACCTGCGCACTCCCCGCCATCGCCGCGCCGGTGTGCACCCCGCACTATCCAACGCCCGCCACGCTGGCGGCGATGTTCGACATGGCCAGGTCCACCCAGCAGGCGCTGGATGCAGTGGACGGTGCGCAGGTCGTGCTGCTGGCACGCGGCGGCCAGGATCTGAGCCGCTATGGGCTGAAACACAGCCATCTGGCCTTCGCGCTGCGCGAGGACGACGGCACCTGGCGGGTGAAGCACCTGCTCAATCACTGCAAGTCGGACAACTCCGCGCTGTATCACGAGGGCCTGAGCAACTTCATCGGCGAAACTGCCCTCACTGCCGATCTGCGCGTCGGCGTGCCGGCACCGGCGCTGCAGCAGCAACTGCGCACGTTGCTGCAGGATCCGGCCACGCTGGCACATGCGCTGCACGAGGCGCGCTACAGCATGATCGCCTACCCGTTCTCCACCGATTATCAGAATTCCAACCAGTGGGTGCTCGAAGTGCTGGCGGCGGCGTTGGCGGCGACCAGCGCAGCAGATGCGACAGCTGCACCGGTGAGCGATCGACGCAGCGCGCAAGCCTGGCTCAAACGCAATGGCTACCAACCTACCCGCCTGCATCTGGATCTGAGCAAGCGCATCGGCGCCCGTTTCTTCGTCGCCAATGCCGCAGTGACCGACCATCCCGCCGGCGAGCGCATCTCCGGCAACTATTCGGTGATCACGGTCGAGTCGGTGTTCGATTTCCTGCAGCAGCAACAGATGCTGCAGCAGGACCAATCCATTCCACACAGCGTTGCCACGCACGGAGCATCTCCATGAACATCCCTCTTCGATCTGCCGGCCTCGGGCTGCTGCTGGCCATCTCGTTCGGCCAGCCGATGCAGGCCCATGCGGGCCTGACCACGATCACCCGTGGCGATGCCTCGGCGATGTCGGCGATCCTGGTGATCTCCGCGCCGTACTTCGTGTCGTTGGCGCTGGGCCATAGTGCGATCGCAGGCTCGGAAGCCTTGAGCGACGCATCGCACAAGGCCTCGGCCGGGCCGTTGCCGCCGATGCGGGTGAAGTCGGTGGAAAAAAAGACTGACGGCGGCTGCCAGGTGCAGTTGCAGGATCCGGCAAACGCCGAGAACACCGCGCTGCTGCGCTGGCCGGCCCGCCAGGACGACCCGACTGCGGGCTTTCGCGTTGGCGAGACGGTGACCTTCCAGCCGAGCCCGGCTGGTGCCGGCTGGACGGTGCAATCGCCACAAGGCCAGGCGCTGGCATTCGTGCCGACCGCGGAATCCGCCGCGCAGAACAGCAGCACCACCTGGTGATGCAGGGAAGCCGCTTGCAGACGCTGTCTGCGAGGATGGGGCGTCATTGACGCACCGTTGCGGATACGGCGCTATGTGCCGTGCGCGCAGAGGCATTTTCCACTATCTGCCGAACTGCCTGCGCGATGGCTTGTTGATCACTGACGCGTACGGCCACGTGCCGTTGCAGGACCTTGGCGCACCGATGCCTGGCACGCATGCATGCAATTGCCAGCGAGCTGATCGCGCCGTAATCGGCAACGCTGTATACGCAGATTGCCTGATGACCCGCCGGCATGCGCTCAAACGGCAGCACAGCGCAACGCCGGAGTGCTCACGCATCACGCGGTTGCGCGAGCACGAGCGATCCGCAGCGCGTCACTCACCAATGCTGGCGGCCATGCATTGACCGGCACGCTGGTTAAACCAGCAGCACGCGGCCGTGTCGTGCATACGCATTGGCGCACTGGCCCGCATGCGCCAACGCGCGGATAATCCGCATTGCCCTGTCACTGCAGCACCGTCATGTCCAGCACCGCGCCGACGCCGTTCGCCCCACTCACCGCGCGCGCATTGGCGTGGGCGGTCCTGGCCATGGGCGCGGTGGTGCTGTTGTCCAACATCCTGGTGCAGTACCCGATCAACGACTGGCTGACCTGGGGCGCATTCTCGTATCCGCTGGCGTTTCTGGTGAGCAACCTGATCAATCGCCGCTTCGGCCCGCGCGCGGCGCGCAAGGTCGCCTGGTGCGGGTTTGCGCTGGCGGTGGTGTTGTCGCTCTGGCTGGCCACCCCGCGCATCGCGGCGGCCTCGTGCAGCGCCTTCATCGCTGCGCAGTTGCTGGATATCAGCGTGTTCGACCGGCTGCGCAGTGGCAACTGGTGGCGTGCACCGATCGTGGCCACCACCTGCAGCGCCACGCTGGATACGACGATCTTCTGGAGCATCGCCTTTGCCGGCGCTGGACTGCCATGGATCAGCTGGGCGGCCGGCGACCTGGCGGTGAAGCTGGGCATGGGCGTGTTCCTGCTCGGCCCGTTCCGCGCACTGCTGTGGCGCAGTGCGCCGCGCCCGCAGGGCTGACCGGCTCGCCTACGCACCGGCAATCAGGCCAACACCAGGCGCGGTGCAGGGACGCCATTTCAACGCACCCGCGCTTCTGCCAACCCGGCCTGTGCGCTGCACGCGTCTCACCTTGCAACGCCAGCTACCGGCCACTCAAGGCGGTAGCGTCGCCGCGTCCTTGCCGAGCGGAAACTCCAGCCCTTGCGCGTGCGCGGTAGTGAAGATGCTGTGCCGTGCCTGCTCGATGGCGGGCGTTGGCGGGATCAGCCGCGGCCGGCGATCCAGGGTGCAACTCAGGCCCGCTTCCACCAAGGTGGCATGCGCCTGGTGCAGCGGTGCGGCACGCTCGGCCGGCAGCCATTGCGCCTGCACTAATGCATCGATCAAGGCGGGCGTGGCGCAGGCCAGCAGCAACTCAGGGTGCTGTGTAGCCTGGCCGAGCACGCCGGCCTGCAGGACGAATTCCAGATCGACCAGGCCACCGGCGCCCTGCTTGAGATCCAGCCGCCCCGCATCACTGCGATCGAGTTCGCTGCGCATGCGCGCGCGCATCTTGCGCACGTCCTCGTGCAGCACGGCGGTGTCGCGCACACGTGTCAGCGTGTCGGCACGCACCTGCGCGAAGGCCGCGCACAGCGCCGCATCGCCGGCCACCGCACGTGCACGCACCAGCGCCTGATGCTCCCAGGTCCAGGCGCGCTCGCGCTGGTAGTCGCGGTAACTGGCCAGCGATGACACCAACGCGCCCTTGCCACCATCCGGGCGCAGCCGCACGTCGATCTCGTAGAGACGGCCGGCGCCGGTTTCGGCGGCCAGCAGTGTCATCACCTTCTGCGCCAGCCGCGCAAACCAGCGCCCGGCTTCCAGCGCTCGCTTGCCATCGGAGGCTTCCACCTCGCGTGGATGGTCGTAGAGAAACACCAGATCCAGGTCCGAGCCGAAGCCCAGCTCCAGGCCGCCCAGGCTGCCGTAGCCGATGATGGCGAACGCCCCGCCCGGCACCTGCCCGTGCGCGGCGATCAGTTCGCGGCGCGCCAGCTGCAGCACCGTCTGCACCACCGCTTCGGCCAGCCAGGCCAGTTGCTGGGTGCTGTCCACGGCCTGCTGGCGGCCATCGAGCGTGGCCAGCGCAATGCGGAAGCTCAAGGCGAGCCGGCGCTCGTTGAGTTCGCGCAGCGCCGCTTCGGTGTCCTCGATCTGCAAGGTGCCCAGGCATGCAGCGTGCAACGCGTCGCGGTCGGGCAACGGACCGCTGATGCGGGTGTCGAGCAGTTCGTCCAGCAACAGCGGATGCGCAGCCAGGCGCTCGGCCAGCAAGGCGCTGCGCGAGAGCACATCGACCAGGCGTGCGAGCGCGCTGGGTTGTTCGTCCAGCAAGGCCAGGTAACTGGTGCGGCGCAAGGTGGATTGCAGCAGGCCGAGCACGCGGCGCACGGCGGCATCCGGCTGGCTGGCGCGGGTGGCCGCATGCAGCAGCGCCGGCATGACGCGGTCCAGCCGCGCGCTTGCGGTATCGGAGAGCGCACGCACGCCGGAGGACTGCGCAAAATCGGCCAGCACCTGATGCGCGCCGGCTGGATCGTGCAGTCCGATGCCGGCCAGCGGCGCGGCATCGCCTTCCGGCAAGGCGCGCCAGTAATCGGCAAGTGCGTCGGGCGCGGTGGCGCGCACGCGCGGTGCCAGCAGCTCGGCAAATTCGGCGGCAACGCGCGCACGTTGCGGAGTGAGTGCCTGCAGCAGTGCCGGCCAATCCGCATAACCCAGGCCCAGCGCGATGCGTTCGCGATCCAGCGGCACCTGCGGCAAGGCATGAGTCTGTGCGTCGCGCAACATCTGCAGACGATTTTCGAGCCGGCGCAAGAAGCGATACGCCTCGGTCAATGCATGCCCGTTGTCCGCATCGATCTGGCCGGCCTCCACCAGCGCCTGCAGGGCAGGCAGCAGGCGACGCTCGCGCAGGCTCGGCTCGCGCCCACCGCGAATCAGCTGCAGCGATTGCGCCAGGAACTCGATCTCGCGAATGCCGCCCGGCCCGCGCTTGATGTCGTCCAGACGATCGTGGCGGGCGACTTCGGCAGTGATCGCCGCCTTCATCTCGCGCAGGCCGTCCAGTGCGGTGAAGTCCAGATAGCGCCGGTAGACGAAGGGGCGCAGCGTCTCCAGCCAGGCTTCGCCGGCATCGATATCGCCGGCCACCGCGCGCGCCTTGAGCCAGGCATAGCGCTCCCAGTCGCGTCCTTCGCGCTGGAAGTACTGGTCCATGCCGGTGAACGACAGGGCCACGCGCCCGGCGGTACCGAACGGGCGCAGACGCAGATCCACGCGATGGCTGAATCCATCGGCGGTGGTTTCGTCGAGCAGCTTGGCCAGCTGCTGGCCAAGCCGCGCAAAATATTCCTCCGCTGCCAACGGGCGGGCACCATCGGACTGGCCGCCCTGCGGATACGCATAGACCAGATCCACATCCGAGGAAAAATTCAGCTCGCCACCACCGAGCTTGCCCAGCCCGAACACCACCAGCCGCTGCACGCTGCCGTCTCCGGCAATCACCTGGCCGTGGCGGTCGCGGAATTGCTGCTCCAACGCCTGCAGCCCACATTGCAGGCAGGTTTCGGCCAGGCGGGTGGCACCGGCCAGGGTGGCATCGACGCTGTCCAGATCGAGCACGTCGCGCCAGACCAGGCGCGTAGATTCGGCACTGCGGTAGCGCCGCAACTGCGCCGGCCAGGCCTGGGGCTGTGCGTGGTCGAGCACCGGCAGTGGCAACGGCAGTGGATCCGGCTGCGCCAGGTGCTGCAGCAATGCCGGCTGACGCGCCAAGGTATCGAGCGCAAACTCGCTGACAAGCGCGACCTGTTCGAGCCGCCGAGCGAAGTCATCGCCCGGCCAAGGCTGGTCGGCCGGCACGGCATGGCGGACACGCGCCACGGCCCGCTCGATCAGGGCGGTGAGCGCAGGAGACACGGATGAGGTAGGCAGCGACATGCGCCGATTCTGGCATCCCTGCGCGATGGCGGCACGTGTCTACGGTTGATCCAGCGGTGTCTAGAGGCAGCAATGCAACTACCGGGTTTACCACCGCGCTGCGTGTAGTCCCATCAGCATGCGGTCATGTCGGCGGGCGTGATGTCCTCACTGGTTGCGGGCTCCTTGGCGGCCTGTTCGACGTCTCAATTTTTTAGCGTTGTGTCCCGAAGGTGCCTCAGCAGTGTGGATAGATCAGTTGCGGAGCGGTCGGTCTGTGGACTTGGTGCAGGGCCCTTGCCCGCCTACCCTCGCGGGACACGCCGCAAGTATGTCCATGTAGGCTCTTACGCGGCATCCATGCCGCGTAAGGTCCCGCGACGGTGGGCGGGCAAGGACCAGTCGAGATGGTTGGTGTGCATGGTTGCAAGCTGTGCATGCGGTGCACGACGTGCGCTGGTTGGATCACTCGGCATTCGCCCAACTTTCATTATTTCTCGATCGCAAGCCGAGCGGCAGGCAGGCCTCCAACACGCACCCTGTAAACGTCTCGTCTGCGACGCAGGCCGAGTCACACGCTTTCAGGAAAGCAGCCGACCAACTGTCTGGTGCGGTGGCCTCGCCGGTTGCGGGACCGTGTGGCGGCATGGATGCCGCCACCGAGCCCCCAGGGATGGGTTCACGGCGTGTCCCGCGAGCGGTGAGGACGCCGCGCACTCGACGAGCTGAGCTTTTGACTCGGGCATTTGATCGCAGTTAAAGAGGCCAGTGTTCTAAATCTCGATTGTTTTAGGCGTTGCTTCTTGCGCGCTTGGCAATGCGGATAGATCGGTTGCGGAGCGATTGGTCTGTGGACTTGGTGCAGGGCCCTTGCCCGCCCACCATCGCAGGACACGCCGCAAGTACGTCCGTGTAGGCGCTTACGCGGCATCCATGCCGCATAAGGTCCCGCGACGGTGGGCGGGCAAGGACCAGTCAAACTGGTCGGTGTGTGTGGCCTTCAAACAACAGCAAACTACAGCAAGTGCCAACCCACCACCCCGCATGCGACGCAGCCCAGCAGCACTGCCAGCCACGCACTCCAGCGCGGCGCGTACGCCAGGCCCAGCGCCACCCACAGCGCGGCCACGCTGGCAAACCCCAGCCACAACAAGGTGCCCACCGCTCCGCCCCAAGCGAGCACGCACAGCACCAGCGCGGCGATCAACGGACAGACAGCCATCGCACGCAGCAACCATCGCTGCATGACCGGCGCAGTGCGGCGGCCGGTGAGCTGCTCGTAATGGCGATGCATCGCCACGGCCAGGGCCATCATTGCGGCATGGCAGAGCGCGGTGCCCAGCAGCGCGGTGATCAGCCCATCCATGGCGGATGTCCCAGCAACCAGCTCGCACCGCCCAGCACGGCGATGCCCACGCCCAGCCAGCCCCACATGCGCAATGCACTGCGCGCACGAAACATCCACAGCACGACGACGGTGTAGATGGCGAAACTCAGCAAAGTCATGCTCAGCACCGAGACCGCAGGCGACACGCCGGCAAACCGCGACAGCAGCTGCGCCAGCACGCTGCAGCCGGTGGAGGTCAGCGCATAGCCGCCGACACTGGCAGCAAGCACGCGACCGGCAACCGACCAGCGGTAGCGCGTCACCGATGCGGTGCTCGAAGCAGGCTTCACAGCACATCCATCGCGGCAGTGGCGCCGCGCCTGGCGCGTGTCGGCACCGGTCGCACTGCGCTGCGATGGGCCCGATATGCCGCGTAAGCAAATGCAATGCCGAAGACGAGCGAAACCAACTCGACCCCGGCGCGCTGCAGGTCGCTGGCAGCCAGGTACACGCCCAGATGCTGCCCGGTGGTGACCGCATTGAGCAACGGCAAGCAGACACACAGCAGCGCGGTCATCGCCAGTTGCTCCACCCATGCACGCGCGGGCGGGCGCAGCAGCGCATGCAGCAGCGTGGCCGCCCAGACCCACAGGAATGCGTGGATTTCGATCTGGCTGCGCCCGGCCTGCGCAGCCGGCACCAGGCGGTTGGCATAGAAATACGCGATGCTCGCCAAGGCGGTTCCCGCAAGCGCGGCGGCATTGAGCGCTTCCACTACCCGATAGATGCCGGCGGTGGCCGCGCCGAACTCCTGCTCGCTACGCCGACGCCGCTTGATCGAAAACAGCAAGGTGCCGGTGGCCATCATCAAGGTGCCGGCCAGGCCGCAGATGAAATACAGCCATTTGCTGGTCCAGCCGCCGAACCCGGCCACGTGCAAGGTCTTGATGACCTCTTCCACATCCTGCGCGTGCAGGTCCGTGCGTGCGGCATCCGCGTGCCGCTCCAGCAGCGCGCCACTGTTCGCGTCGAATACCACGCTATTGGCTGGGTTGAGCAGGCGCCGCGAGCTGCCGGTCGCGGCCACGCGCGCGATCACCCGCAGCTTGCTGCCGGGTTGATCGGGCCGCTCGATCACCAGCGTTTGCGCGGGCGCAGCGTTGAGCAAATCTGCACGCTGCACCAGCTCCGGCAGATAGGCAGGCACGTTGTTGACTGCTGCTTCGTCTGTGCTGGTCGCAGGCACTGCCGGCGACAGATCATCGGCGTAACGCGTGTAGGCGTCCTCGTCGCTGCCATACAGTGCGTGCAATGGCGCGGGCATGTAGCTGGTGTGGAAATACGCCAGGCCGGTGTAGACGATCATCAGCAAAAACGGCAGCGTCAGCACCGCCGTGGCGTTGTGCGCGTCCAGCCACGAGCGCTGGCCCTTGCCCGGGCGGAAGGTGAAGAAATCCAGAAGGATCCGCTTGTGCACGATCACCCCGGATACCAGCGCGATCAGCCCGCACAGCGACACCCAGCCCACCAGCCAATAGCCGGGAATGCCGCCATGCAAGGTGTAGTGGAAGCTCATGAAATGCCGGCCGCCTTCGGTCTGCCGGCCCCACGGAGACGGCAGCAACTCGCCGCTCCCCGGGTCCAGCGCTGCCTGATCCTGGCCCTCTGGTGTCCGCCAGAACAGCGTGAGCGCCTCACCCGGATGCGCGGGCAAGGTGATCCGCCACAGGCGCGCCTGTGGCGCAAGCTGATGCAACTGCGCCAGTGCACGCGGCACCAGCGCTGCTTCCGACAGGACCGTCTGCATGCTCGCACTCGGCAAGGCCGGTGTGCCCTGCATCCAGTTGGTGATCGGATCGCGAAACACGCTGAGCGTGCCGGTCAGGAAGATCGCGCACAGCAACCAGCCACAGCTCAGGCCGCACCAGGTGTGCAGCCAGGCCATGCTTTGGCGAAAGCCTTCTTTCATCCGGCACGCGCCATGCGCCACCGCAGCGCTGGTGCCCGCATCACAGCGCGCCGCGCAGGGTCACCATCACGTTGCGCGGCTCGCCGTAATAGCGCCCGTTAACGAAGCTCGACAAGGTGTTGTAGTAGTGCTTGTCGAACACGTTGTTGAGATTGACCGCCACCGACCATTGCCGGTTGACCTGATACCGCGCCAATGCATTCCAGACCGCACGCCCCTGGATCGGCGCGGTGGCAGTGCCGATCTGCCGATACGCCGCGCTCTGCGCGCTGACACCGCCACCGACGGTGACGTCCTGCAACACGCCCGGCAGACGGTAGGTGGTCCATACCCGCAGCAAATGCTTGGGCGTGTAGCTGTTGAAGGTCTGACCCTGGCTGCTGACATCCTGCAGGTAGGTGGTGCGGTTGAAGGTGTAACCGGCAAACACGTTCCAGTCGCGCAGTACCTCGCCGCTGACTTCGGCATCGAACCCGCGGCTGCGCACCTTGCCGCTGTCGATGTAGCAGAAATCGTTGTTGCGGCAGGTGGGGCTGGTGGTCAGGTCGGCCTGGGCGCGGTTTTTCTGCTCGATCTGGAACAGCGCAAACGCGCTGTTGATGCGTCCGTCCAGCCACTCCCCCTTGATGCCAAGCTCGTAGTTGGCACCGGTCATCGGCTTGAGCATCTCGCCGGCTTCGGTCTGCGCGTTCTGCGGCTGGAAGATGTCCGCATAACTGGCGTAGGCCGACCAGGTCGGGCTCAAGGCGTACAACAGGCCGGCATACGGCGTGACCTGCCCGGTCTCGCGGGTGTGCTCGATCGATTGCGACGGCGACAGCCCGGTGGTGGTGGTGTTCCACAGGGTGTCGTGCCAGCTCACGCGGGTGCCGACGATGGCCCTCAACGGATCCGTCAGCTGCCAGCGCAGTGCGCCGTACAAGCCGAATTCGCGCGAGGTGCCATGCCGGGCCTCGCGTGCATTGGCGAAGATTTCCGCATCGCTGATCGCCCGCACATTGCGCTGCAGATTGAACACATTGAAGGTCTGGAAGTTGTTCTTGTTGCCGTAGACCGTATCCACGGTGGTCTCGGCGAAGTTGCTGCCGATCACCAACTCGTGCCTGCGCCCCAGTGCATTGAACTGCCCGATCACATTGGCGTCGAAGCCGAAGGCGTCCGCATCGGAAATGGTGCGCGCGGCCAGCAGCGCGCCGGTGCCGTTGGCCGGATTGATCGCGCGGCTGGAGCTGGCATATTTCAGATCGTGCAGCTCGCGCACCTGCACCGCACTGAGCTTGAATACCCAGTCGGCATTGAAGCGATGGTCCAGGTCCAGATACAGCCCGCGATTGGACGAGGACTGCCGGTTCCATGCCGCACCCAGATTGGTCTGGCGTGGCAGGCCGATATCGCGGCCATCGCTGAAACTGGGCAGACCGCCGAAGAACGGCCGGCCTTCCACCTGCTCGTAGCTCACGCCCAGGCTGAGCTGGGTCTGCGGCGAGAACGTGTAGTCGAGCGTGCCGTAATAGGTGGGCGTGCGGCGCGTGACCCCATCGACGAACGAGCGCTGATCCTGGTAGTCGATCACTCCGCGCGCGCGCAATGCGCCATCGGCAGTGAGGTTGGCGCTGCCATCGATCAGGGCGCCGTAGCGATCCCAGCTGCCGCCCTGCACCATCACGCTGACGCCCGGCACATCCAGCGGGCGCTTGCGCACCAGGTTCACCGCGCCACCGGGATTGCCCGCGCCCTGCAGCAGGCCGGCCGCACCGCGCAGCACTTCGGCGCGATCGTAGATGCCCATGTTGGCGCTGTAGTTGCTCGCACGGCCATACATGCCGCGATTGAGCGGCACGCCGTCGTACTGCACGGTGGTGATGTCGAAGCCGCGCGAATAGATGTACTTGCCGCCCTGCGGGCTCTGCACGATGGTGATGCCGGTGGTGCTGGCCAGCGCGTCGTAGACCGAGGTGATGTTCTGCTCGTCCATCAACTGACGGGTGACCACGCTGATCGACTGCGGGATGTCCTTGAGCGACTGCTCGCCGCGGCCGATGCTGACCGCGCGCGCGGTATAGCTGCCGGTGCCGCTGGTGGTCGCACTGCGGTTGGCCTGCGCGGTGACCTTGACGGTGGGCAGCAGCCACGCGTCCACTTCGCTATTGCTCGTACTCAGCTGCGGCGCGGCGCGCAACACGTAGCCGCCGGTCTGCAACGGCACGGCCTGCAAGCCGCTGCCCGCCAGCAGCGCAGCCAGGGCGGCCGGTGCGGTGTAGCTGCCATCCAGCCCGGCGGTGGTCTTGCCGTCGGTCTGCGCGGCGGTGAAGCTCAGCAACAGGTTGGCCGAACCGGCCAGTTCACGCAGCGCCGGCGCCAACGGGCCGGCGGGGATGCGGTAGGCCTGGCGTGCATCCTGCGTGGCAGGCGCGGTCTGGGCGATGGCATCGGGCATGCCCGCACACACGCCCAGGCTGCAGAGCGCAACCGCCACGGCGGTGCCGAGCGGCCGCTGCACGGCCTGCACCAGGGCGTTGCGCTGCAACGACGAAGAAGAAAGTTGGCCGCGGCGGCGGGCAGTGATCGACATGCTGTTCCCACAAAGGTTTGGTGTCGCACTGACACCGTCATTGGGGAGGTGCCACAACTGCGGCGATCGGGCAGCCCGGATGCAAACTTTTTTTCGGCGAGGTGCCGGCTGGCCGCGCCTCAGGCCTGCCCGGCCGCCTGCACCGTCACCCAGTAACGGCTGCGCCGGCTCACCCGCACCGGCAGCACGCTGGGCAGCATTGCCAGGATGCGGTCGGTGTCGTCCAGCGGGAACACGCCGGAGACGCGCAGGCTGCCCACCTGCGGGTCGCAGCGCAGCAGCCCGGCGCGATAACGGTCGAGTTCGGCGATGAAGACATCCAGGCGCCACTCGTCGGCGATCAGCTGCCCGCGCACCCAGGCCGCGGCCTGTGCATCGACCGGCGCGATGGCGCCGAGCGCGTCGGCGGTAAACCGACACTGCTCCCCTGCCTGCACGCGCCCGACGGCCTGCGCGGCCGCATGTGGCCGCACCTCCACCGCGCTTTCCAGCACGCTCAGCCGGGTGTCGTTTTCGTCCTGGCGCACGCAAAAGCGCGTGCCCAATGCATGGATATCGCCCTGCGCGGTGCGCACCAGCAGCGGCCGCGCGTCGTGATCCGCGCCCAGCGCGTGCGCGGTGGTCACCATGATTTCGCCGGCCAGCAACTGCAGCAGCCGCTGCTGCGCATCGAACCGCACATCGATGGCGCTGCGCGTGTTGAGGGTGATGCGGCTGCCGTCCTGCAACTGCACCTCGCGGCGCTGGCCGGTCGCGGTGGCGTAATCGGCGGTGGCGCGCTGCCAGCGTTCGGTGCGCGAGGCCAGCACGCCGGTGGCCCCGGCCACCCCGCCCCACAGCAGCAGATTCAGCGCCTTGCGCCGGCCAGGCGATGCCTGGCCGTTGCTGCCCGCATACGGCGACAGGCTGCGATAGGCCGCCTGCGGGGTCAGCGTCTTCAGCCGCCCGGTCACCGCCTCGATATGCGCCCACGCCCGCGCGTGGTCCGGATGCGCATCGCGCCACTGTTGCCAGCGCTGCAGCTGCGCCTCGCTCGCGGTGCCGGACATCAGCACCGTCAGCCATTGCGCGGCCTGGTCGGCAACCTCGGCGCTGATCGGTTGCCCGCCGGCCAGCGGCGCGCGCTGGCCGGCAGCGGTGCGCGCACGAGGTGAGGCGGCATCAGCCATCCGTGCAGCTCACGCCGACAGGGCGAACAGGCAGTGCCGGTTGGCACGCGTGAGGTATTGCTTGACCGAGCTGCTGGACACGCCCAGCCGCTGCGCGATCTGCGCGTAGCTCAGCTCCTGCAGATGCGCCAGCAAAAAGGCTTCCTTCACCTTGGGCGGCAGGCCATCCAGCGCCTGGTCCACCTGCTGCACCGCTTCCAGCGCCAGCAATTGCAGCTCCGGCGACGGCGCCAATTCCTCCGGCAGCGCAGCCAGCAGTTCCAGGTAGCTGGTTTCCAGCAACTTGCGCCGCTGCCGGTGCGCCATCAGCCGGCGCGCGATGGTGGCCAGGAACGGGCGCGGCTCGCGGATCTCGTCGGCGGCGCCCGCGCTGATCACGCTGATGAAGGTGTCCTGCGCCAGGTCGGCAGCCACGAACGCATCGCCCAGCTTGCGCCGCAGCCAGCCCTGCAGCCAGCCATGGTGGTCGGTGTACAGGCGCTCCACCTGTTGATGAAGCGCGCCTTGCGTGACCGACACGATGACCTCCTGGACGGCTGGACCCAGGCGGCAAGGCGCCCGGCGATAAATGAGAATTGATCTCATTCTAGCGGAAGCCGGCGACGTATGCAGGCGCGGCCGCTGGCCACCCCCATCACGCGGATCGAGAACATGTAGGCGGTTGATGCTCAAAGTGACCCGGCAGTGGCCTGGGCAAGCCTTCAACATCTGGGCGTTTCGCGCGCTGAGCGGAGGCCAAGTGGCTTGACTGGCCAAGCTTCAGGCAATAAAAAAGCCCGCTTGCAGCGAACTGCCAGCGGGCTTTGCTCCCTCCCCCACGTCGGGATGCAGGATCATAGTGCGCGCCCCGAACGCCACTTGCACGCTGCACTGCAAAACAACACCAGGCAGTACAGAACTGGCGCTTTTTCCTTCACACCGCACTGGCGCGCGGCGACCTCAGCGCAGCAGATCGGGCTGGGCCTGGTACCACTCCGGTGCACGCAGCAGATGCCATTCCGGGGTCTGGCCGCGCAACCCAACCGCCGCGCTCAACATGCCCCAGCGCGCGAGCAGACTGCCGCTGCGTTGGCTGCCCTGCAAACGCAGGCGCGCATCCACCTGGAAGCGTTGGTTGCGCGCCTGCAAACGATCGACGATGACGGTGTCGCCCTGCCAATGCACGCGCCCGGTCACCTGCGCCTGGCCTGCATCCACCAGCCGCAGCATCCAGTTCGGAATCGAACGGTCGCGCGCGTACAGCGCCATCAGGAACGCCAGATCGCGCACCTGGATGCGCACGCGTCCATCCACACCAACCGGCTGGTGCCATTGCATGCGGGTGTCCTCCAGCACGATGCGCGCCCACCAGCCATCGCGCCGCTGACCATCCGGCCCGGTGAATCCGATATTGCGCAGCTGGATGGTGCTGGCGTCGAGGCGAAAGTTTTCCGCACGCAGATTGCCGCGTTGCAAGCGCAGATCCGCATCCACATCGCCACGCAGTGCCAGGCCGGCAAACTGCAGCCGCGCCGCACGCGCACCGATGCGCAAGCCACCCTTGTCGATACGCCCGCCGGGTTCGATCTGCAGATCGCCACTGAGCACACCGTTGCCGCCATCGAAACGCAGTTGCTGCTGCGGCAGATAGCGGTTGTAGGCACGCAGATCCGGCACGCGCGCATTGGCGAACACCAGATGCGCGCGCGTGGCGTCGCGCAGCGTGGCCAGGTTGCGTACATCCGCGCGCGTCTGCAGATCCAGACGCAGGTCGCGGCCCTGCACGAACGGGCGCGTGGGCGCATCGCTGTGCGCAATGGAGAACTGCTGCATCTGCAAGGCAAGTGCCGGCAGCAGCTGCCCGTTCGCATCGGCGCTCACCCGCAGGTCGGCACTGGCCTGCCCATCGATCGCATGCCCCATCACGCCGACATGCGCACGCACGTGCGGCACCTGCAGGCGACTGCCGGTACCGAGCTGGCCGCGATCGATGCGCAGATCCGCATCCACCAGCCCGTCGCCTTCCAGCGTCAGCCAGTCCACGTCCGGGAACAGCGCCGGAATCCAGCTCAGCGAGGACAGTTGCCAGTGCAGGCGCGCATGCCCGGAGGTGCGCGGCAGCAGGCTGCGCATCGATTGCAGCGGCAGCTGCCGGCCCTGCACGCGCAGATCCGCATCCAGGGTCAGCCCGGCATCGGCCGGCTCGGGCATACTCACCTGCAGGCGCATGTCCTGATCCACCTGCAGTTGCGCTGCAAGCTCGCCCAGCAGGGCGGCCGGCGTGCGCATGCTGTCGTGCAGGGGTGCGCGCCATTGCAGCTGGCTGCCGGGCTGCAAGGCGCCACGTATCCAGCGCAACTGCCCATCCGCACGCCCCGTGCCGGCGCGTGTGGCGAGCGTGTGGCGCCCCTGGGCATTACGTACGACATCCAGTGCGGCGGTGTCGCCATGCACGCTCACCTGTGCATCGGCAAGCTGCAGCATGGCCAGCCCACGTGCCTGCTCCGGCGCATGCCGCGCGATGCTGGCTTCGATGCGCAGCTGGCCGTTGCGCAGCACTTCGCTGTCACCCCAGCGCATGCGTGCGTTGTCGAAGCGCGCCTGCGAGGGAAACACTTCCATCGGCCCGCCACGCAACTGCTTGAACAGGCCGAGCTGCAGCTGACCATCGCCTTCGATCCGCAGCTGACGCAGCGTCACTGCCTGCACCTGATCGGCGACGATGCGGTCGAACTGCAGGGTCCAGGCCGGAGCGGTCGATGCGGGGCCTGCGGGTGCGCCAGCGGTATTGGTGACCCCAGAGGATGGCGGCACGCGGGCGGCTGCGCCGGTCGTTCGTGTGGGCGGCTGCGTGCCCGCCGCGACGTCTGGGGCGCGTGTGGGTGGCTTGTCCTGCGCGGTTGTTGGCGGCGGCGTACCGGCTGCGTCAGCCGGCGGTGCGGCAGCCACCGGCGTGTTCGGCGCTGTCGCCGGTGCTGGCGTCGCCACGGTAACGGCTGTGGGTACAGCCGCCTGCATGCCGCCGCGCACACCGTGCGCATGCAGCTCCGGCACCAGCAACTGCCGATGCAACAACGGCAACAGCCGCACCTGCCCGCTCATGCGCTGCGCGCTGACGTTCCAGCGGGTGCGTGTGGAGCGGCCTTGCAACTCCACCTTCCACAGCGTCAGCCGGCCCGGCCACCAGGTCACTGCCGGGCCCCAGTGCATGGTGAACCGGTCCGGCTTGCGATTGAGCGCGGCCGGCCCGAGTGGCGTGTTGAGCAACAGGTTGCCGAGCAGCAGATAGCTTGCGTACACCACCAGGAACGCCAGCAACGGCCAACGCACCGGGCGGGGCAAGGTCTGCCAGCGGGCGCGAACAGGCATCGTCATGACGGCAGGCTCCTGAAGACCGCGCACGCGGCGTGGCGCAGTGTGCCAAGGAAACCGTGAGCGCGGTGCGCAGCGGCGATTGCGGCTGGGCACCGGCAGGCTGCCCGGTATGCAGTGGATGTCCTACACGCCAGGCAGTGCGCGCACGCCTCGTCGAAGACGGCAAAGCTGGCCGCATTACGCAAGCCTCAGACAACGAGCCGCTTACTTCGCCTTCGACACCGCCGGCAACAACCCCGGCTGCGCGTCGTACCACTCGCGCGCGCCGGCCAGATGCCACTGGCGCTGCTTGCCATCGAGTTCGATCCCGGCGCCCAGCACGCCCCAGCGCAGATACAGATCGCCGCGCCGCTGCTCATCGTTCAAGGCCAGCCTTGCACGCAGCGACAGCCGCGCATTCTCCGCATGCAGGTCGTCGATCAGCAGCTGCTGCTTGCGCCAACGCACCCTGCCGGTGGCATCGAGCTCGCCCGAATCCAGCAAGCCCAGTACCCAGCGCGGATAATCGGCACGTTGCGCAAACACCGACAGCAGCGGCGCGACATCGCGCATGCGGATCGCCGCATCGGCATCCACCTGGAACGGTGCGCTGGCCTGGATGGTGCCGGCACCGACCTGCATCTGCCCCCACCAGTTGGCGTCGCTGCTGTCGTCGCCCACACGCATATTGCGCAGGCGCACGCGCGTGCCGCTGAGGTCGAAGAACTTGTTCTTGAAATCGGCACGCTGCAGCTGCGCCTGCAATTCGGCATCGCCACGCATCTGCACGCCGGCCAGCGCCAGATGCGCGCCCTGCCCGCGCAGGTTGGCGTGGCCGCTGCCCACATCGCCGGCGGCATTGAGCGCGACATCGCCGGTCAGGCTGCCGCTGCCGCCGAGCAGGCGCACGTTCTTGCCGGGCAGGTAACGGTTGTAGACGGTGAGATCGGGAACGCGCGCATCGCTGAAACGCAGCTGCGCCTTGAGCGTGTCGCGCAGGCGCGCCAGTTCGGCATCGCCATGCATGGCCAGCTGCAGATCGCGGCCGTCCAGCAGGACCTGCCTGGGCGCATCGCGCGGTGCGGCCTTGAAGGTGGGAATGCTCACCTCCAGGTGCGCCTGCGGCGTGGCGGCATCGTCGATGCGTCCATGCGCCTTGGCGATACCGGCCAGCCGCGTATCGAACACCTGCGCCACCGCTTCCACACGCGGAATCTCCAGGCTGCTGCCGCTAGCGAGCCGGCCCTGCGCCAGCCGCAGGTCGGCCTCGACCAGGCCGCCGCCTGCGAGCTGGAACCAGGGCTTGCGTACGAACAGCTCGGCAATCCAGTTCAGCGATTCGAACTGCCAGCGCCCACGTACTTGCCCTGACAGGCGCGGCAGCACCTGCGCAGGATCCTGGAAGGGAATGCTGCGTCCGGCGATGCGCAGATCGGCCTGCAGTTCGCTGCCCGTCTTCTCGTCGCGCGGCAGGCGTGCCTGCACACGGATGTCGCGCGCCACGTCCAGCTGCAGCGCCAGCATGCCGCGGTCGGTCGCGCCGACGCCGGCCATCAACGGCAGACGCCAGACCGCATGGCTGCCCTCCTGCAGGGTGCCGCGATCCAGCGTGATGTCGGCCTCCACCCGCGCCGCGGACGGCCCGCTGCGGATGTCCACATGCGGCGCGCCGGTATCGATCTTCAACGCCACGGTCGCCGCCTTCAGCTGCAGGCGCGCATGGGTAATGCCGAGCTTGCGCAGGCCCGGCGCCTGGTCTCGGTAATGGCGCGGAAACTGGAATTGCGCATCCAGCTGCGCGCCATTGAACACCTGCACCCCGTCATAGCTGACCACCGCATCGCGAAAGCCCGCTTCGGAGGGAAACAGCTCCGACGGGCCGCCCTTGAGCTGCTTGAGGAAGCCGACGCTGCCGTGGCCCTGCCCGGCGATCAGCAGCTTGCCCAGGCGCGCACTGCGGATGCTGTTGCTGGTGATCGCATCGAAGCGCAGCGTCCAGCCCTGATCGCCGCGCGGCGGTGGCGGAATGGGCGTGTCGGAGGTTTCCACTTCCGCTTCCAGGCCGGTGGCATGCAGCCAGGGCAGGCGCACCTCGCGCCGCAACAGTGCAAGCAAGGCCACGCGCGCATTGGCGCGGTCGGCGTGAAACACGTACACGGTGCGGTTGGCCTGCCCGCGCATGCGCACGTTCCAGGCCATTACCTGCCCCGGAAACACGGTCAGTGCCGGGCCGGTCTGCATGGTGAATTTATGCGGCTGCCGATTGGTGACGGCATCGAACAGCGGCGTGTTGAGAAACAGGTTGCCGGCCAGCAGATACAGCGCATACAGCGCCACCAGCACGACCACTGCGATACGCCATGGCCGGGGCCAGCGCTGGAAGCGGTCGCGAAGAGAGGACATGGGCGCAGGCAGAAGTCGAGTCTGCCGCCACTATCGCGGTTGCGCTGGCGGCGAGGCGTGAACATGGCCGGTAGCGCATCACCGCATCCGCTGCACGGCAGCTGGGGATGCGTTGACGATGTACTACAGCGCAGCAGTGCACAGGGCTTGCCGGCCTGCGCTCACCAGGCGACCGCAGGCCTGCCAGCGGCGACGCCGACGCCAGGCTGCAGAAGCGGCAACGAAAGCGGACGCAGCGTCGATGTATTGCCCCAACCGACCCGCCACGCAACAGCCCGCTTCGCACGCAGTTGCGGCCATCCGCACCATTGCATTGCACCATGGTCGCAGCGCGGCCGACGCATGCAGCGGCGATAATGGCAGTCCCCTGTCCCGCTGTGCCGCCATGTCCGACGAACGCATCCTGTACGCGCCGCTGCGCGAGCGCCTGGTTTCTGCCGAGGCCGCTGCCGCATTGATCCAGCCCGGCGAGACCGTGGCGATGAGCGGCTTCACCGGCTCCGGTTACCCCAAGGCGGTGCCGATGGCGTTGGCACAGCGCATCGAAGCGGCGCATCTGCAGGGCCAGCCATTCCAGATCAAGCTGATGACCGGCGCATCCACCGCGCCGGAACTGGACGGCGCGCTGGCCAAGGCCGACGGCATCGCCATGCGCATGCCGTTCCAGTCTGACCCGGACGCGCGCCAACGCATCAACGCCGGCACGCTGGACTATATCGATATCCATCTCAGCCACGTCGCCCAGCACGTGTGGTTCGGCTTTTACGGCCAGATCGACACCGCCGTGGTGGAAGTCTCGGCAATCCGCGCCGACGGCAGCCTGGTGCCGTCCACCTCGATCGGCAACAACAAGACCTGGCTGGACCTGGCCAGCAAGGTGATCATCGAGGTCAACGATTGGCAGCCGGCCGGCCTGGATGGCATGCACGATGTGTACTACGGCACTGCGCTGCCGCCGCAGCGCAAGCCGATCCCGTTGGTGCATGGCGACGACCGCATCGGCGAACCCAGCCTGCGCTGCGACCCGGACAAGATCGTGGCAGTGGTACGCACGCATGGCCCGGACCGCAACAGCCCGTTTGCTGCCGCCGACGACAGCAGCGAACGCATCGCCGAGCACCTGATCGCGTTCCTGCGCCATGAAGTGGACAAGGGCCGGCTGCCGGCCAGCCTGCTGCCGCTGCAATCGGGCGTGGGCAATATTCCCAATGCGGTGCTGGCGGGGCTTGCACGCAGCGGCTTCCGCGACCTGGAAGCGTTCACCGAAGTGATCCAGGACGGCATGCTCGCGCTGCTGCGCGATGGCGTGCTGCGCTATGCCTCGTGCACCGGTTTTGCGCTCAGCCCGGAGGGCAACGAGGAGTTCAAGCGCAATATCGATTTCTACCGGCAGCGCATCATCATGCGCACGCAGGAGATTTCCAATCATCCGGAGCTGGTGCGCCGGCTTGGCTGCATCGGCATGAACGGCATGATCGAGGCCGACCTGTACGGCAACGTCAATTCCACCCACGTGATGGGCAGCCGCATCATGAACGGCATCGGCGGTTCCGGAGACTTTGCGCGCAACGGCTTCCTGTCGATCTTCCTGAGCCCCAGCATCGCCAAGGCCGGCAGCATCTCGTCGATCGTGCCGATGGTCAGCCATGTCGACCACACCGAACACGATGTCTCGGTGATCGTCACCGAGCAAGGCCTGGCCGATCTACGCGGCCTCACACCCAAGCAACGCGCACGCCAGTTGCTCGATCACTGCGTACATCCGCGCTACCGCGATGCGCTGGAAGATTATGTGGCGCGCGCCAATCGCGACAGCTATGGCAAGCACACCCCGCATCTGCTGACCGAAGCGTTGTCGTGGCATCAGCGCTGGTTGGAGACGGGGGATATGTTGGGGTGAGCCGGGATTCGGGAATCGGGAATCGGGAATCGGGAATCGAGAGTTGTAGCGCAGCGTGGCGGTGTTGCTAGAGAGATCGGAGCACGGTCGTCGTGCTGGTGTTTAACGCTTCGCGAACTTCATTGCTGGCATCGACATGCTGCGACATCGCGATGTCACGGATGTGGCGGATAACGTTTCTGCCCGCTCGCATTCGGCGGCAGGACGGCTCTCTCCCCCTCCTGCCGCTGGGCGCGACGGGTCACCACTGGGTGGTGTCCAATCCGTCGGGCCGGCTCCCTGCGCCGGCCCGGCGTTCTCGTTCTGGAGCGGCCATCAGCACGCGTGCGCTTGTGCTCATTGCCAGGCTGCTCGAGAGGGGCTTCTCCCTTCTCCCGGCGGGAGAAGGTGGCGCGTAGCGCAGGATGAGGGTCCGCGCGAAACCTCGTGCTCTCACCCCACCGCCTCGCCGATCACGCAGCTTCGGCAACCCGCCTTGCGCGACGTGCGCGTACGGCCGTCGCCAAGCGCTCGAGCACCTGCACCGAGGCGTCCCACCCCAGGCAGCCGTCGGTGATGCTCTGGCCGTAGGTCAGTGCGCAGCCGGGCACCAGTTCCTGACGTCCGCCGACCAGGTGGCTTTCCACCATGACGCCGACGATGCGGGTCTCGCCGCCTTCCAGCTGCGTGGCGATGTCGTCGATGACCTTGGGCTGGTTCTCGGGGTTCTTGCCACTGTTGGCGTGGCTGGCGTCGATCATCAGCCGCGCCGGCAAGCCGGACGTGTTGAGCACCTGGCTGGCCGCCTCCACATTGGCCGCGTCGAAGTTGGGCTGCTTGCCGCCACGCAGGATCACGTGGCAATCCGGGTTGCCTGCGGTCGCGGCCACCGCAGTGTGGCCGTCCTTGGTCACGGCCAGGAAATGATGCGGGTGCGAGGCCGCACCCACCGCGTCCACCGCAATCTTGACGTCGCCGCCGGTGCCGTTCTTGAAGCCCACCGGGCACGACAATCCCGAGGCCATTTCGCGATGCACCTGGCTTTCGGTGGTGCGTGCGCCGATCGCGCCCCAGGCCACCAGGTCGGCGATGTACTGCGGCGAGATGATGTCGAGGAATTCCACACCAGCCGGCAGGCCGAGGTTGTTGATGTCGCGCAGCAGACCGCGCGCCACCCGCAGGCCCTTGTTGATCTGGAAGCTGCCATCCAGATCCGGATCGTTGATCAGGCCCTTCCAGCCGATGGTGGTGCGCGGCTTTTCGAAGTACACCCGCATCACGATCTCCAGCGCGTCGCCGAATTGCTCGCGCAGCGGGCGCAGGCGGTGCGCGTAGTCCATCGCCGCGACCGGATCGTGGATCGAGCAGGGCCCGATCACCACCGCCAGGCGGTCGTCACGGCCATGCAGGATCTCGTGCAGCGCGGCACGCGAATTGGTCACGGTCTCGGAGGCACGCTCGTCGCAGGGCAGCAGCGACAGCAGCTGCGAGGGCGGGGCAAGGGCTTCGATCTTGCGGATACGCAGGTCATCGGTCACAGGCGGCATAACAGTGTCTCGGTGGGCGGTGTTGCATCAGGGAGCCAGGCGCGGCGGCAACAAAAAAGCCGCCAGTGTGCGCTGGCGGCTTTTCGGGAATGCTGCTGAAGATTTCTTCAGGGTGAGCGCAATCCGTCCTCCGCCAGCGGCATCGGAAAACCGTAGTACCAAAAGTAAAACTGGCTGCGGGGTGCGTTCATTGAGTGCATTGATACCACGCACGTTTGGCCGTTGCCACTGTTTCATCGGCAACGGAACGTTGCAGCGGTGCCAATGCGGGGTGCCTGCAGGCCGCATGTGTCGCGCCGACCACCGCGGCGCACGACAAGCTGGGCGAACCGATGCACGGCATTACCACGCGCGCCTTGGCAGGCCGGGATCGCGTACGGCTTGCCTGCGCAGGTGGCATCGACCATGCATCGCACGCCACGGCGCTGTGCCGCGGCGTGCGATGCGGCTGCCACGTTCAATCAGAACGTAAACACATATTCCGCCGCCACTTCACGGCCGATCGGGTTGAACAAGGTGGTGTTGTAGAAGCCGTAACCGTAGAAGCGCTCCTTGTTCTCGTAGCCCACTTCGTTGAACACGTTGTTGACGTAGAAGTTGACCTTGGCGTGGTCGGTGATCCTGTAGCCGGTGCTGAGGTTCCAGTAGATCGCCGGGCCGACGCGGCCGAAGTAGCGCTTGCTGCTCTCGCCCAGATGCACGTTGGCGGTGTCGGTGACCACGCATGCGTCCGAGGCACTGGGTTGGTAGCCGTCGTCGAAGCGCTCGCAGGTGCCCCAGTTGACCGCGCGCATGGAGCCGAGCCGGCGGAAGTACACCGTCCAGTCCCAGGCGCCGCCGTTGTCCCAATGCACGCTGCCCCGCACACGGCTGCGCACGCGTTCGTCGCGGCGGTTTTCGTCGCTGTCGGTGCGGTAGATCTGCTCGCGATAGGCCAGCAGGTTGTTGTAGTCCAGCGACAACTGGAAGTTGCCCCAACCCGCCGTGGCAAGCCGATATTTCAGCGAGGCATCGATGCCGGAGGTTTCCATCTGCGCCAGGTTGATCGGGCCGCGCTCGATGCTGGCAATGGTGCCGTCGGCATTGCGCAACACGCGCGAGGTGATGGTGTCGCAATAGCCGGCGCCGCCGGGATTGTTCCAGGCGCCACCGCTGATGGTGGTGCCGGTGCGGCAGCCGGCTTCGGCCGAGAGGATCTCGTCGCGGTCCAGATCCTTGATCATTTCCTCCAGCTCGATGCGGTAGTAATCCACGCTCAGCGACAGGCCCTGCACGATGTCCCACACCACCCCGCCAGTGAACGAGCGGCCGGTTTCCGAGCGCAGATCCGGCGTGCCGCGACGGTTCACGTCCACGGTGTAGTAGATGTTGCTGTTCTCGTCGTTGCAGCCGCCGGTGAGATACGCGCCGGTGGCGATGCAGCGGTACTGGTCGATCACGGTCTGGTTGGTGGAGCTGGGTTCGCCGAGCACGTAATGCATGTCCGGCGCGCGGAAGCTGGTGGCCAGCGTGCTGCGCAACAACAGGCTCTCGACCGGGCGCCACTCCAGACCCGCACTCCAGGTGGTGTCGCTTTGGGTGCCGACATCGGTCGGAATCGCCGCCGAAGAGCGATAACTGCCGTAGCGATCGTAGCGGCCGGCGACATTGGCGCTCAACGTCGACAGCAGCGGAATCTGCAATTCCAGCCCGGCCGAACTGCGCATGCGCTCGCCACCGCCACTGTCCACCACATCGACCGGATAGCACTCGTTGGCGCAGGGGTCGGGCGACAGCTGGTAGCCCTGCTTGGCGACTTCGGCCACGGTGGCGAAGCGGATCGGCCCGGCCCAGCCCTGCACCAGATCGCCGCTCAGGCTGAAGCTGGCCTGGTTCACCCACGAATACGCCGAGTTATGCGATTTGGCGACCAGCTCGTCGTACTCGCTCGAGGACAGCGGTGCATACAGGCGCGCCTGGTTGATCGCATAGATCGGCGTGCCGTCGGCGGCGGTGCCGGTGGGGCTGCCGAGGAAATAATCGGTGGCGCGGGCGGTGTCCACGGTACGTACGTATTCGTCCACCGTGTAGCGCGAGCGGCCCACGCTCAGCTCCCAGTCGAAGCGGTCGGCCCACACGCCACGCAAGCCGGCGCTCAGGTCCCAGGACTGCTCCTTGTTGTAGTTGGCCAGCCGGTCCCAACCACCGGCCTCGCGCCGGGTGAGCTGCCGGATCGCGTACAGCGAGCGGCCGGTGTCGGCGTCCTGGAACGGGCCCAGATACACGTACGGCGGGTCGTAGGTCCAGCGGCCGATGCTGCGGTTGGCCGACAGCGTGGCCCAGGCTTCGGTGTGCTCGCCGAACTTCCAGGTGCCGTAGAGATAGGCCGAATAGTCCTCGCTGCCGGTGACCAGCCCCCAGTCGCCGTAGTCGCGGGCCACGCCGCAGTAATCGCCGGCGTTGGTGACCGCCCCGGTGTTCTGGTTGTAGCTCAGCCGCTGCCCGTCGATGAACTCGCCGCCGAAGCGCGCGCAGGTGCCGGCGGGCGGTGCGAGGCGTTCGTTGGTGTTGGCATCGACCAGGCTCAGGCCGGTGAACGGGTTGAAGCCGTAGCGGCGGTTCTGCCCGGTCCAGTTGGAATAGGACATGTCGTCGGAATCGTCCATCTCGGGGCGATCGCGCCCGCTCAACGGATCGCGCCGGGTGGCCTGCAGCGCGTAGGTCAGGCTCCAGTTTTCGCCGGTGCGCCCGCCGGCCCAGGACACGTCGAAGCTGTCGCGGCCGCCTTCGGTGGCAGTGCCGCCGCGCAGCCGCACCTGGTCGCCCTGGTAATCGCGCTTGAGGATCACGTTGACCACGCCGGCCACCGCGTCCGAGCCGTAGATCGCCGAGGCGCCGCCGGTCAGGATGTCGATGCGCTCCACCGCCGCAGACGGGATGTTGCTGTAGTTGGAAAAGTTGCTCTCGCCGCCGTACGGCAGCGGGTAGTCGGCCACGCGGTGGCCGTTGACCAGCAGCAGGGTGCGGCCCGGGCCCAGGTCGCGCAGGTTGATCGGCGAGGCGTTGGGCGTATGCGAGCCCCATTGCGTATCGGCCTCCACCGAGCCCTGCTGGTTCATGCTGTTGAGCACGTCGTAGACGGTGGCAAAGCCCTCCTGCTGGATCTGCTGCGCAGAGATGGTGACCACCGGTTGCGCGCCCTCGACCTGCGCGCGCTTGATGCGCGAGCCGGTGACGCTGACCGCGTCCAGGGTGGAGGTGGCGCGCGGTTGCTCCGGCTCGGCCTGCTGGGCAGCCGCCGACGGTGCGATGGCGCCGGTCAGGGCGAGGGACAAGGAAATCGACAAGGCAAGGCGATGACTGCGGCAGTTCATAAGATCCCCGGGAGAGGCCGGCATGGCCGGCGTGGCGTTCCACTGCAACGACGCCTGCGAGCGATGCACCGCATCGCCGCCCCCTGTCCGATGGCCCCCCGACCGTTCGGCGCAAGCGCCTGCCCAGCGACGCTAGGTTGGTGCTGACATCGATGTCAACACACTGTCATGCAAGTGTGATGGGGTTCGCGATCCACGCGATGGCACGCACGTCGACACGGTTGGGGCCGCGAACCGATTGCGCGAACCGTGGCATCTGCGCCGCGTAGGAGCGCACCCGGGCGCGATTGGGGCATTCCCGGTGAAGCCCCTTCGCGCCCGGGGGCGCTCCTACGGGGTCATGGGGTTTGCGTGGCCATGCAAGCGCCGAGTTCGACAAGGTCGAGGCCGCTAACCGATTGCGCGAACCGGTGGCATCTGCGCCGCGTAGGAGCGCACCCGGGCGCGATTGGGGCATTCCCGGTGAAGCCCATTCGCGCCCTGGGGCGCTCCTACGGGGTCATGGGGTTTGCGTGGCCATGCAAGCGCCGAGTTCGACAAGGTCGAGGCCGCTAACCGATTGCGCGAACCGGTGGCATCTGCGCCGCGTAGGAGCGCACCCGGGCGCGACTGGGGCATTCCCGGTGAAGCCCTTTCGCGCCCAGGGGCGCTCCTACGGGTCATGATGGGGTCTGCGTGGCCACGCACGACCTCTTGCGGCATCCACGACCGCCCACAAAAAAACCCCGCCTTTCGGCGGGGTCCTTTGTGCTGCAACAGCCGAGTGGCGTGGATCAGAAATCCATGCCGCCCATGCCGCCCATGCCACCGCCGGCCGGCATCGCCGGCTCGTCCTTCTTCGGTGCATCGGCCACCATGGCTTCGGTGGTGATCATCAGGCCGGCGATCGAGGCTGCGTTCTGCAGCGCCGAGCGGGTGACCTTGGTCGGATCCAGGATGCCGAACTCGACCATGTCGCCGAACTCGCCGTTGGCCGCGTTGTAACCGTAGTTGCCGGTGCCTTCCTTGACCTTGTTCAGGATCACGGACGGCTCTTCGCCGGCATTGGCCACGATTTCGCGCAGCGGGGCTTCCATCGCGCGCAGGGCGATCTGGATGCCGTGGGTCTGGTCTTCGTTGGCACCGGTCAGGTTACCGACGGCCACCAGCGCACGCACCAGGGCCACACCGCCGCCCGGGACCACGCCTTCTTCGACGGCTGCACGGGTGGCGTGCAGGGCGTCTTCGACGCGGGCCTTCTTTTCCTTCATTTCGATTTCGGTCGACGCGCCGACCTTGATCACTGCAACGCCACCGGCCAGCTTAGCCACGCGCTCCTGCAGCTTCTCGCGGTCGTAATCGGACGAGGTGTCTTCGATCTGGGTCTTGATCTGGCCAACGCGGGCTTCGATCGTGGCCGAGTCGCCGGCGCCGTCGATGATGGTGGTGTTCTCCTTGGAGACCTGCACCTTCTTCGCGCGGCCCAGGTCCTTGATCGTGGCCTTCTCCAGCGCCAGACCCACTTCCTCGGAGATCACGGTGCCGCCGGTCAGCACCGCCATGTCTTCCAGCATCGCCTTGCGACGGTCGCCGAAGCCCGGTGCCTTGACGGCCACGACCTTGACGATGCCACGGATGGTGTTGACCACCAGGGTGGCCAGCGCTTCGCCTTCGACTTCTTCAGCGACGATCAGCAACGGCTTGCCGGCCTTGGCCACGCCTTCGAGCACGGGCAGCAGGTCGCGCACGTTGGAGATCTTCTTGTCGTGCAGCAGGATGAACGGGTCGTCCAGGTCGGCCGACTGGCTCTGCTGGTTGTTGATGAAGTACGGGGAGAGGTAGCCGCGATCGAACTGCATGCCCTCGACCACGTCCAGCTCGTTTTCCAGGCCCGAGCCTTCTTCAACGGTGATCACGCCTTCCTTGCCGACCTTCTGCATCGCTTCGGCAATGATGTTGCCGATCGACTCGTCCGAGTTGGCCGAGATGGTGCCGACCTGGGCAATCGCCTTGTCGTCGGTGGTGGGCTTGGAGATGTTCTTCAGCTCGATGACGGCGGCCTTGACGGCCTGGTCGATACCGCGCTTGAGGTCCATCGGGTTCATGCCGGCGGCCACAGCCTTGGCGCCTTCGCGGATCAGGGCCTGGGCCAGCACGGTGGCGGTGGTGGTGCCGTCGCCGGCGTTGTCGTTGGTCTTGGAAGCGACTTCCTTGACCATCTGCGCGCCCATGTTCTCGAACTTGTCAGCCAGTTCGATTTCCTTGGCGACGGAGACGCCGTCCTTGGTGATGGTCGGCGCGCCGAAGCTCTTCTCGAGCACGACGTTGCGGCCCTTCGGGCCCAGGGTGGCCTTGACGGCATTGGCAAGCACGTTGACGCCACGAACCATACGGGTACGTGCGTCTTCACCGAAACGAATGTCTTTAGCAGCCATTTGTTGTAACTCCGGAATTTGAGATTGGGGATTGGGGATTGGCTAGAGCGGGGTTCGGGGGAGATGCGGGATCAGCTGCGCCAAGCGCAGTGGCCAATCCCGAATCCCCACTCCCGAATCCCGCCGGCAACGGCTATCAGCCGATGACCGCCAGGATGTCGTCTTCGCGCAGCACCTTGTACTCGACGCCTTCGGACTTGTAGCTGCTGCCGGCGTACTGGCCGTAGATGACCTTGTCGCCGACCTTGACCACCGGCGCGCGCAGGCTGCCGTTGTCCAGGGGCTTGCCGGCGCCGATGGCGACGACTTCACCCTTGGTGGACTTTTCCTTGGCGGAGTCCGGGATCACGATGCCGCCGGCGGAAACTTCGTCGGCTTCGATCGGCTTGACTACAACGCGGTCGTGAAGCGGCTTGATGCTCATAGAGAAAGACCCTCTTAAGTGATTGATTGGTCTGGAAATTATCGGCGATGTTAGCACTCGTATGTGACGACTGCCAGCACAGCGCGCGGAAAAAACCCGACAGAGCGGGTGCGGGCCAGAGATTGTGCTGTGTGGCCAGCTTTCAAGGGCTGGGGGCAAAAAATTTTCGCCGGGCAGTTCCGTCCCAGGGCCACGACGCGGCCGACACGACTTGGCACGCATCGCCCCGCTGGCGGCGGTCAGCCGGGTGGGAACCGGGCTGCGCAATCGCCGGCTGCACCTGAGACCGGCTACCGAGCCACTGGCACGCCGGACGGTGCGCACCGAGCAGTCGCCGGAGCAGCCGCTCTAAAAATGGAACCAGGTTCCACCGATTGTCATGCGCACGTTTTACAGTCGGCCACGCATTCCCCGATCACAAGGAGCTGTCGATGAGGTTGCCGTCCCCCGCCCGTGTTTTCCCCTTGCGCTGGTCCCCCAGCTGCACGCTTCCCCTGGCCTGTGCGCTCGCGCTGGCCGTCCCCACCGCCCACGCGGCGGTGTTCATCAACGAACTGCATTACGACGACGCAGGCGCCTCCGGCGACAGCGGCGAAGGGGTGGAAGTGGTGGCCACCGCCGGCGAATCGCTGAGCGGCTACCGCATCTATCTGTACAACGGCAGCACACCGGGCGCGGCGACGGTCTACGCCAATACAGCGGTGCCGGCCGGCAGCCTGGTCAGCTGCGGCAGCCAGGTGCGCGTGGCCACGGTCGGCTACGCCAGCAACGGCGTGCAGAACGGGCCCAACGACGGCGTGGCGCTGGTCGACCCCAACGGGCAGCTGGTGCAGTTCCTCAGTTACGAAGGCGCCATCACCGCCAGCGGCGGCCCTGCCGCCGGCATCACCAGCCAGAACCTGCCGGTCAGCGAGAGCAACAGCAGCGCGGTCGGCAGTTCGCTGCAACTGACCGGCACCGGCAGCAGCGCGGCCAACTTCAGCTGGGCCGGCTCGTCGGCGCAGACCTTTGGCGCGTGCAACCGCGGCCAGAGCTTCAACGGCAGCGGCGGTGGCGGCGAGACCGGCGCGGCACCGGCGATCACCAGCACCACCCCGGCCCAGGGCGCGACCGGCTTTCCCGCCGCCGGCGACCTGAACGTGGGCTTCAGCGAGGCGGTGACGCTGAGCAGCGGCGCCTTCGCACTGAGCTGCGCCAGCTCCGGCACGGTGGCGCTGAGCTACCCGACCAGCGGCACCCGCTTCAGCCTGTCCACCAACACCGCCTTGGTCGGTGGCGAGCGCTGTACCCTGGCGATCACCGCCAGCGCCATCCGCGATGCCAGCGGGCTGAGCCCGGCCGCCAACCAGTCGATCGCCTTCACCGTGGCCACCGCCAGCGGCGGCGGCACCGGTTACTACTCGCGGGTCAACACCGCCAATGCCAGCCAGTTGCGCTGTTCGCTGCACACCGTGATCAAGGGCCACACGGTCTATCCGTACAGCGGCTCGGGCACCAGTACCTGGACCATCCTGGAAATGGCCGACGAGGATCCCAACAACAGCGGCCGGATCCTGGACGCCTACCGCAACCGCAGCTACGCCAAGGGCAGCGACCGTGCCGGCACCGGGAGCGGGCTGACCTACAACCGCGAGCACACCTGGCCCAACTCGCTGGGCTTCGGCAGCGCCAGCGGCGACAAGGGGCTGCCGTATGCGCCCTACACCGACACCCACATGCTGTATCTGACTGACACCGCCTTCAACGCCGACCGCGGCAACAAGCCCTATGCGGCCTGCACCAGCAGCTGCGGCGAGCGGGTCACCGAGGTCAATGACGGCAGTGGCGGCGGCAGCGGGCGCTATCCGGGCAATTCCAACTGGGTGCGCACCCCGGACGGCAACGGCGGCACCTTCGAGGTGTGGGGCAAGCGCAAGGGCGACATGGCGCGTGCGGTGATGTACATGGCGATCCGCTACGAAGGCGGCACCGACGCGGCCACCGGGCAGTCCGAGCCGGACCTGGAACTCACCGACGACCGCAGCAAGATCGTGCAGACCTCGGCCTCGCCGGCCTACATGGGCCTGTTGTCCACGCTGCTGGCCTGGCACCAGGCCGACCCGCCGGACGATGCCGAGCGGGCGCGCAACCAGGTGATCTTCAGCTTCCAGGGCAACCGCAACCCGTTCGTGGATCACCCCGAATGGGCGACCTCGAGCCTGTTCACCTCGGCCAAGCCGGCCAGCTGCCAGCTGGCCAATTGATCCGGCCCGGCCCGGTGCCCCAGGCGCCGGGCCGGGAGACGGCTTGCAGCGGCAATCCACATGCCCGACCGCGCAGCAGGCGCGCGAGCCGTCGGCCTGCGTCATTCAACATCAGCGGGCAGGCGCAGGACCGGTATCGCCGGCCAGCCGCCAGGCTCCAGCGAACTTGACGCCCTGTTCCGGAATCTGCGGTCGATCCCCCGCAGACAGGGGATTACACTGCGCGGTCACATGAGCGCCTCTTCCCTCCATCTGTTGTTCAGCACCTGCCCGGATGCCGACAGCGCCGAGCGCATTGCGCGCGTGCTGCTGGACGAGTGCCTGGCCGCCTGCGTCACCCAGCTGCCCGGCGTGCAGTCGCTGTACCGCTGGAACGGGGCGATCGAGCGCAGCCAGGAAGTGCAGTTGTTGATCAAGACCTGGGAAGACCGCCTGCCGGACGCCATCGCGCGGCTGCAGGCGCTGCATCCGTATGAACTGCCGGAGGCGATCGCGGTCCAAGCCAGCGCCGGGCTGCCGGCGTATCTCGATTGGGTCCGGGCCGAAACCCGCAAGGAATCCTGACGTCCATGAAGTCTCTGTCCCGCTGGATCGCCCGCTGCGCATTGCTGGCCGTACCGTTGCTCGCTGCGCCGCTGGCGCTGGTGGCGCCCCTGCCCGCGCAGGCCGCGGTCACCGAGGCCGACCTGCTGCCGGTGGATCAGGCCTTCACCCTGAGCGCCACCGCCGATAGCCGCGACAGCATCACGCTGCACTGGAAGATCGCGCCGGGCTATTACCTGTATCGCCACCGCATCAGCGTCAAATCCGGGCAAGGCTTTGCCGCCGGCGAGCTGGCGCTGCCGGAAGGCGAGAGCAAGCGCGACGAGTTCTTCGGCCAGGTGCAGACCTACCGCAAGCAGCTGCAGGCAAGGCTGGCCGGCAAGGCCGATGCCGGGTTGCAGACCGCCGTGCTGCAGGTGCAATACCAGGGCTGCGCCGACGCCGGCGTGTGCTACCCGCCGCAACGCCGCGAGCTGCGCGTGCGCCTGCCCGATGCCTCGGCTCCCGCCGCGACGCCCGCCACCCCACGCGAAAACCTGGGCGCACTGGTGCCGCGCGCACCGACAGGCCCGCGGCTGTTCGGCAGCACCGGCCAGGCCGCCGGCGTGGACGCACTGCCGCTGCCGGCCGAGCAGGCCTTCACCTTCGAAGCCATCGTCGGCGACGGCAACAGCCTGCTGCTGCGCTTCACCCCCGCGCCCGGCTATTACATCTACCGCGACCGCACCTCGCTGGCGCTGGAAGGCGCCGGCGGCGTGCGTCCCGGGCTGCCGCGCTGGCCGCAGGGCAAGGCGCACCGCGATGAGCACTTCGGCGATGTGGTGGTGTATTTCGACCAGGCCGAAGTCACCTTGCCGCTGCTGCGCGAGCATGCCGAACCGGTCAAGGCGACCCTGGTGGCGACCTTCCAGGGCTGCCAGACCGATGGCATCTGCTACCCGCCGATGACCCGTCGGGTGGCGCTGGAGTTGCCCGCCGGCACGGTGTCGCCGCAGAACCAGGCGCAGGCGGCGCCGCTGATGATCTCGCCGCTGCCGGCCGGGCAGCTGCCTGCGGAACCGGCGCCGGCACCGACGCCCGCGGCGACTGCAGCGCCGGCCGCAGATGCCTCGGCCGACAATCCGCAGCGCACCCAGCCGCCGCACACCGACAAGGGCTTGCTGGCCATGCTGGTGCTGGCCCTGCTCGGCGGGCTGGTGTTGAACCTGATGCCCTGCGTGCTGCCGATCCTGTCGCTGAAGGTGCTGGGCCTGGCCCACAGCGGCGAGAGCCGCAGCCACGCGCGCAGCCATGCGATCTGGTATTCGCTGGGCGTGCTGGTGTCGTTTGCGGCGATCGGCGCGCTGGTGATCGGCCTGCGCGCGGCCGGCCAGGCGGCCGGCTGGGGCTTCCAGCTGCAGCAGCCGTGGTTCGTCGCGGCGCTGGCCTATCTGATGTTTGCGGTGGGGCTGAGCCTGTCGGGCGTGTTCACGCTGGGCAGCAATCTGGGCGGCATCGGCCAGTCGCTGGCAGCGCGCAATGGCCCGCTGGGCGATTTCTTCACCGGCGTGCTGGCCTGCGTGGTGGCCAGCCCCTGCATCGCCCCGTTCATGGGCACCGCACTGGCGTATGCCTTCACCGCCCCGGCGCTGCTGGCGATGCTGGTGTTCCTGGCGCTGGGCCTGGGCCTGGCGCTGCCGTTCCTGCTGATCGGCTTCATCCCCTCGCTGGCGCGGCGCCTGCCCACGCCCGGCGCGTGGATGGAAACGCTCAAGCAGGTGCTGGCGTTCCCGATGTATCTCACTGCGATCTGGCTGCTGTGGGTGCTGGGCAAGCAGCGCGGCGTGGACGCGCTGGCGCTGATGTTGGTTGGCGCCACCCTGCTGGCACTGGGCCTGTTCTGCTTCGAGCGCAGCCGCTGGAAGAGCCATCGCATCGGCATGGGCCTGGCCGCGGTGATGCTGGTGCTGGCGATCGTGCCGGTGGTCGGGGTCACCCGCCTGCGCCTGCCGGCCGCCACTGCCGCCGAAGGCGTGGTGGCGTTCTCGCCGCAGTTGCTGGACCGCCTGCGCGCCGACAACCGCGTGGTGTTCGTCAACATGACCGCCGACTGGTGCGTGACCTGCAAGGCCAACGAGAAGAACGTGCTGAGCAGCGCCGACTTCCGCGACGCACTGCGCCGCGTCGACGCGGTCTACATGAAAGGCGACTGGACCAATGTCGACCCCAGGATCAGCGCCTTCCTCGACCAGCACCAGGCCGTCGGCGTGCCGCTGTACGTGGTCTACGGCCCCGGCGCACCGCCGGCGGTGCTGCCGACCGTGCTGACCAACGCGATCACCGAGGATGCGTTGCTGCGCGCGGCTAGGTGAGCCCGTCGGTCAGACCCGCGGGCCGGCACGCTGGCTCGACCGGCGTGCCTGATGCATGGACGGCATGGGTCGATGATGAAGGGAGCGAGCGCCGATCGGCGCTGAAGTGGCTGGATGCCGGCGAACACCAGCCGGCGTTGCCGAGCATGCCGCTCGACAGCACGACAGATAGCAGCAGGAGCCGAGACGCGCGGCAGCGAACGCACCACTTCCGCGAATGGACGCGCTGCACTACGCACCATGGTGATTCAGCAGACGGTCGGCATGCGATCGACCGACCGGCAAGGCTGGGTGCCTGCCGCGAAACCGCAGCCCCACAGGGCCTGGCGCACTAACGCAGCAGCGTGTCACCACGAAATTAAAACAATCGTTTAAAACAGACCTAACTTCGCCTATCTGGACAGCATCGGCGACATCGCGCAGACTTCCGGCCTTTCCGCTCTCCCGGATGTCATGGCCCACCTGCTGCTGTTGCACGGCCCCAACCTCAACCTGCTTGGCACCCGCGAGCCGGATGTCTACGGGCGCACCACGCTGGCGCAGATCGATGCGGCCCTGGTGGACCGTGCGCAGGCCGCCGGGCATGCGCTGGCCTGCCTGCAGTCCAATGCCGAGCACGTGCTGGTGGAGCGCATCCACGCCGCGCGCGAGGACGGCACCGCCTACATCCTGATCAACCCGGCCGCCTTCACCCACACCTCGGTGGCGCTGCGCGACGCGCTGCTGGGCGTGGGATTGCCGTTCGTGGAAATCCATCTGTCCAACCCACATGCGCGCGAGCCGTTCCGTCACCACAGCTATCTCAGCGACAAGGCCGACGGCGTGATCTGCGGCTTTGGCGCCGACAGCTACCGGCTGGCGCTGGAAGCGGTGATCGCGCGGCTGGAACGCGACGCATGACATCCCGCTCACCCACGCCGGCGCCCGCGCCGACGGCCTGACCCCCTTCCGCCGGCAGCCGCCGGCAACCTCCACCGATTCACCTCATGAGGCCCGTATGGATCTCCGCAAAATCAAGAAACTGATCGACCTGCTCGAAGAATCCAATCTCGCCGAAATCGAGATCAAGGAAGGCGAAGAAAGCGTGCGCCTGGCACGCGTGCCCAAGGGCACCACCGTGATGAGCGCGCCGGTGCAGCAGTACGCACCTGCCCCGCCCGCGCAGGCCCCGGCCGCCCCCAGCATGCCGATGCAGTCGCCCACCGAGGCCTCCACCGGCGGCGCCAAGCAGGCTGCCGCCCTGCCGGAAGGCCACGTGCTGCGCGCGCCGATGGTCGGCACGTTCTACACCTCGCCCTCGCCGGACAAGCCGGCCTTCGTCACCGTCGGCCAGCAGGTCAAGGCCGGCGAAACGCTGGCGATCATCGAGGCGATGAAGATGTTCAACCCGATCGAAGCCGACGTCTCCGGCACCATCGTGGCCATCCTCGGCGAAACCGGCCAGCCAGTGGAATTCGATCAGCCGTTGTTTGTGATTGGCTGAGCGGCGGGGATGGGAGAGTCGTGATGACAGCCATACGGCTGTGGAAAAGCCGGGATTCGCAAGAGCGACCGCATGAGCGCCTGATGGTCTGGCGCGATGCGATGTCGCTTGTCGAAGCGATCTACCGCCTGAGCCACGACTTTCCTGATTCCGAACGTTTCGGACTGACGGCACAGATGCGGCGCGCTGCGATCAGCGTGCCCTCCAACATTGCCGAAGGCGCCGCGCGGCGTTCCACTGCCGAGTACCTGCGTTATCTGTCGATGGCGCGGGGTTCGCTGGCGGAACTGGATACGCAACTGCAGATTGCCGCACGGCTGCAGTTCGGTTCGCCCGATACGGCAACCCTGGATCTTTTGAATCGCACGTTTGCCAGGCTCAATGCATTGATCCGCACGCTGGACGAATCGCGCCATCTGCGCGAGCCCGGCGCCCTCTACGAATCACCACTCTCGAATCCCCAATCCCATGCTAGATAAAGTCGTCATCGCCAACCGAGGTGAAATCGCGCTGCGCATCCTGCGCGCGTGCCACACGCTCGGCATCCGCACGGTCGCGGTGCATTCCACGGTCGACCGCAACCTCAAGCACGTGGCCATGGCCGACGAGTCGGTGTGTATCGGCCCGGCTGCCTCCAGCGACAGTTACCTCAACATCCCGGCGTTGATCGCCGCGGCCGAGGTGACCGATGCGCAGGCCATCCATCCCGGCTACGGCTTCCTGTCGGAAAACGCCGACTTTGCCGAGCGCGTGGAAGAATCCGGCTTCATCTTCATCGGCCCCAAGGCCGACACCATCCGCCTGATGGGCGACAAGGTGGAGGCGATCCGCGCGATGAAGGCCGCCGGCGTGCCGTGCGTGCCCGGTTCGGGCGGCCCGCTGGGCGACGACATCGTCGCCAACACCAAGGTGGCGCGCGAGATCGGCTACCCGGTGATCATCAAGGCCGCCGGCGGCGGCGGCGGGCGCGGCATGCGCGTGGTGCATTCGGAGGCGGCGTTGAAGGCCGCCATCGAAACCACCAAGTCCGAAGCCAAGGCCGCCTTCAGCAACGATCAGGTCTACATGGAGAAGTTCCTGGAAAATCCGCGCCACGTGGAAATCCAGGTGCTGGCCGACGGCCAGGGCGGCGCGATCCATCTGGGCGAACGCGATTGCTCGATGCAGCGCCGCCACCAGAAGGTGGTGGAAGAAGCGCCGGCCCCGGGCATTACCGAAGAACTGCGCAACGAGATCGGCAAGGTCTGCGTGGATGCCTGCATCCGCATCGGCTATCGCGGCGCGGGTACCTTCGAGTTCCTGTTCGAAGACGGGCGTTTCTACTTCATCGAAATGAACACGCGCATCCAGGTGGAGCACCCGGTCACCGAACGCATCACCGGCATCGACCTGGTCTGCGAGCAGTTGCGCATCGCCGCCGGCCGCAAGCTGACCATCAAGCAGAGCGACATCGTGCTGCGCGGGCATGCGATCGAGTGCCGCATCAATGCCGAGGACCCGGAAACCTTCATGCCCAATCCGGGCCTGATCACCGCGTTCCATCCGCCCGGCGGCCCGGGCGTGCGTGTGGATACGCACATCTACGCCGGCTACAAGGTGCCGCCGAACTACGATTCGATGATCGGCAAGCTGATCGTGCATGGCCCCGATCGCGAGACCGCGATTGCGCGCATGCGCGTGGCGCTGAGCGAGATGGTGGTGGACGGCATCAAGACCAACATCCCGCTGCAGCAGCGCATCATGCGCGACAAGGGCTTCCAGGCCGGTGGGCAGAACATCCACTATCTGGAAAAGCGCCTGGCCGAGCGCAAGAACAAGTCGATCGCGCTGGTCTGATCGCACTGGCCAGTGCACCGCGCAACAAGCCCGGGAAACCGGGCTTGTTGCGTTGTTGCCCGGTGCATTGCGCAGGCCAGCCGACCTGTGCGTAGGAGCTCACCCGGGCGCGACCGCGCTTTATCGGTGGAACCTCGTCGCGCCCAGGTGCGCTCCTACGGGATCCTGGGTGCTACCGGATCCGCGGTGCAGATCTTCAGTCGTCCGCGCGGGTGCGCATCGCGCCCGCATCGGAGCGCGATGCGCTGCATCCCTCAGCGCTGCGGCGCCGGCTGCTGGCTGCCCGGCACCGGCACGATGCCGCTGGAGGAGGCCGGGTCGACCACGGTCATGGTTTCGGTGGAGCCATCCGGCCACACCACCTGGAAGGTGGAGCCGGCCGGCAATGTCGAAAACGGCATCGCGCTGCTGGCGCGGTACACCGCGGCCACTTGGCTGGCGCCATGCCGTCGCTGCTGTTCGTCGGCGGCGACCGTGGTCGACTTGACCGACAGCGGCTGGTAGCGGTGATCGGCGGTGTCGATCATCACGATGCCCACGGCCGCGGCCGAATACGCCACGAACAATGCGACCCAGAACCAGAACTTGGCGCCATGCGCCAGGCGACGGTAATTCATGACTGCGCTCCCGGCTCGGAGACCAAGCTATCGACCATCTCATCCACTCTGTCTGCTCCCTGCCGCGGCACCGCGGCATCGAATACGAACGACACGAAATCCTGTGCGCTATTGCGCGAGCAGATGCCCGCATTGGCGCAATAACTGGTGACCAGGGTGCTGTCAGCGCTGCAATCCAGCCCCAGCCGGCATGCAGCCACCTGCCAGGCCAGCTCGGCGAACTGATCGCCGGCCACGTAGCCGTCGAGGCTGTCATCGCCACTGGCGCGCGCGCCCATTGCCGGCGCCAGCGCCAGGTAGGCCTCCGGGTCGCGCGAGGCCAGCACGCGCTGCACCAGCGCGCGCTTGTAGCTGGGCGAGCGCTGCAGCGGCTCGCCCAGCGCCAGCAACGCCGCCTCGGCAGCCAGGTTGCCTGCACGCGCGGCTGCCTGCCGTTGCTGCGCCACCAGCCGCGGGCTTAGGCCGTCGCTGGGCGCAAAGCCGGCGCAGCGTTGCGCCACGCGCGTGCGCGCCGCGTGCATCGCCGCCACGCCGGGTGTGTGTTGCGCGGCGATCCAGGCGCTATCGGCGGCGTAACCGGCCGGGCTGGACGCATACGGCGCGCAGTAATCGTAGACGCGGCTCAGGCGCCAGCCCGCCTGCGCATTGCCGGCCCGCACCTGCTGCTGCAATTGCTGCGCATAGCGGTACAGGTCTGGCTGCGCGTCCACCGCATCGCGGTAGGGCAGTTGCAGGGCAGTGCCGCGTTCGGCGGGCGCGTGCGCCCGCGCTGCCGGCGCGCCGGCACGGGCATTGCTTGCCACCGCCGGCAGCGCGGCGGTGGGCGAATCGCCCGGTTGCGCGCGCACATGCCACCAGGCCGCCGCCGCGAGCGCGACGGGAGCCAGCAACAGCCAGAGATGGCGGGCACGAGCAAGCGGCATGGACAGCGGCGACCCTGCTGCGGAAAGCCCCGCAGCGACGGCGCGGAGTCTAGCACCCGCGCCCGCGCACGCTGGCGCGCAAGCGGACGCTGCCGAAGCGAACGGCGGACGGTGCATTGCATGAGGACGGTGATCTGCGCGGGTGTGGCGTGGGTGGCGCGCAGCGGGCGTCTGGTTGCCGGCGCGCCCGCGTGCTGCGCCGGCAGCGGCCGGCGCCACCGCGCCGCATGTGCGGATTGCACCGATCAGGCGACGGCATCCGCCGTATCGCGCACGCGGTGCGCCTGCCTATCCGGCCCCCGTCGCGCAGGAGTCCGCCGGCATGAATGGTCTACGATGCACGCTTTCGAATTGCCCGACCGCCACGATGCCGTTTCTTGAACTGACCCTGCCCTGCTCCGACGCCACCCAGCCCCGTTACCAGAATGCGCTGGACGACATCGGCGCGCTGGCGGTGACGCTGCTCGACGCCAATGCCGACACCAGCAACGAGCGCGCCATTCTCGAGCCCGGCGTCGGCGAAACGCCGCTGTGGAACACCATGGTGCTGAACGCCCTGTTCGACGGCGACAGCGATGCGCTGGTGCTGCTCGCCGCGCTGGAAGCGTTCGACCCCGGGCTGGACTGGAGCCAGGTGGCGTTCCGCACGGTCGACGACAGCGACTGGGAACGCGCCTGGATGGATCAGTTCAAGCCGATGCAGTTCGGCGCGCGCACCTTCATCGTGCCGTGGAATCACGCGCTGCCCGAGGCCGCGCAAGCGCCCGACGCCGCAGTGATCCGTCTGGATCCGGGCCTGGCGTTCGGCTCGGGCACGCACCAGACCACCGCGCTGTGCCTGCGCTGGCTGGACAGCCTGGCCGGCAGTGGCGAGCTGCAGGGCCGCAGCGTGCTGGATTTCGGCTGCGGCTCGGGCATTCTCGCCGTCGCCGCGCTGAAGCTGGGCGCGGCCAGCGCGGTGGGCGTGGACAACGATCCGCAGGCGCTGCTGGCCACTGCCGACAATGCCGAGCGCAACGCCTTGCAGGCGCAGCTGGCGGTGTACCTGCCGCAGGACGAGCCGGTGCAGACCTATCCGGTGGTGGTCGCCAACATCCTGGCCTCGGCGCTGGATGCGCTGGCCGACACCTTGTCCGCGCGCGTGGCACCGGGCGGACGGATTGCGCTGTCGGGCATCCTGCATGGTCAGGAAGACGAGTTGCTGCAGCGCTACGCGCCCTGGTTCGAGCAACTGCGTTGCGAACGCGACGAAGACTGGATGCGCATCGACGGCGTACGCCGCCACTGACACCGCGTCGGCTCAGCGGTGTGGCCGGCCGGCGCGGATCTGCGCGGTGGTCACCGCATCGGCCACGCTGATGGCGCGCAGGCGGGTCACCGCCTGCCAGCCGGCACGCCGCAGCGCCGCGTTGCGCCACGGCCCGGCCTGCCGGGCCAGCTGCACGCGCAGGCCCAGCTCGGCCAGCAGCAACGCCGCCCAGGCCGGCAGCGACCACGTGCGCGGGCCCAGGCTGACCAGGCCGCCGGCCAGCGCCAGCAAACCCACACTGAGCGCCAGCAGCCGCCAGTGCCGCTGGCGCAGCGCCCACCACCGCGGCGCCAGCCCGGCCGACCACTGCGTGCCGTCGGCCACCGCGGTCCACGCGTCCTGGCGCTGCCAGACCTGGTAACACGGCGCGCCCCGAAAGCGGGTGATCGCCGGATCCAGCGGCGAATGTGCCGGCCATGCCGCGGGTGGTGGCGCGGCGGGCGGCGTTGAAGGCGTGGTGGAACGGGCGGATTTGGGAGCGGCTGGCTCGACCATGGATGTCCTCCTTGAGTTCGCTGTGATCCCGTCATCATTGACGCCCGGACAGTATCGCAAACATATCGGCATATGAAAGGTATACGAACTATCCCTGATTGCTGCTAGGGCTATATCTCCCGGCCCGTTCCCCACTCACGGTGCCGTGTGAGCAAGTTGTACGAACGCGTCCGCGAAGCCCGCGCCCTGACCAAGCTGACCCAGGAAGGTTTGGCCGGCGAGCTGGGCGTGACCCGTAGCGCGGTGGCGCAGTGGGAGATGGCCGAAGGCACCGCGCCTTCGGTAGACAACCTGATCGGCCTGGCCAAGCGCAGCGGCATGGCGTTCGAATACCTGGCCACCGGCCGCGGTGAGCGCACCTTCGGCCCACCGGTGCCGACGATCGCCGAAGAACCCGCGCAGTACCGCCATCTGGACGAGCAGCAACGCGTGCTGCTGAACCGCTTCGACACGTTGGCGCCGCGCCAGCGCAGCGGCCTGCTCGATCTGTTGCTGGCCGAGGGCAAGACGCGGCGTCGGCGTTGAGTCGGGAATCGGGAATCGGGAATCGGGAATCGGGAATTGGGAATTGGGAATTGGGAATTGGGAATTGGGATTCGGGGGCAGACTGCTGGGGGCTTCGTTTGTGAGGCAAGCTCGGTGTTGGTAGCTGGCTCAGTCGGAGTGCATGACGTGCACCGGTCGTTGCGTTTGCTCGTTGGCTGAAGTGCGGTCTGCGCTGGAATGCGGCCTTGGTCTGCGGCGGGGTGGTCACAGCGGCGCGACGGTTGGCCAGTCAACGGGATGCGTACCCCGCAGTCGATGGAAGCGGCATCTGCGCTTGCGGCTGCGTGCCGCGCACGCATGACGCGCCCGGGTTCGCCCATTGGCGTGCGCGTGGTTGAATAGGGTTCTTCCCGCTGCACGCCTGCCGATGTCCGAGACTCCGCCACCGCGCCGCCCCCTGGCCACGTTCCTGCGTGCGACGCCGGCTGCCCCGTCGCTGATCCCGACCCCGGTGGTGCCTGCCGCCGACGCGTCGCTGCACGCGCCGCCGGTGCCGGCCGACGCACTGGTGCCGGCACCATTGGCCGAGCCGGTGGCCGCCCCGGCGGCGCCGCTCGTTCCGCCGCCGTCTGCGCCACCGGCGACGACGCCGCATAGCGACTCGATGCCAGTGGACGTCGTGCTGCCACCCGGCGATGCCGGCCAGACCGCGGCAGATGCCGCCGAGCCGGACCGGCTGGCGTGGACCACGGCGACCACGCCCCAGCTGCCCGGCGATCCTGCCGAAGACACAGCGGCCGGTCCCGGCGACATCCCCAGCGCGCTCGCCGGCACTGCCGCTGCACAGCCGACCACCACGCATCCGCGCAGCGTGGCGGCCGTCGGCGTGGCAGGCACAGACCGGCAGCGTGAGCACGGCACCGCGTCCGCCCCCGCTTCCGACCTGGCCGCCCTGCCAGCACCCGGCAGCGCTCCGGAGGTGGACGCCGAGCCAGGCGGCAGCGACGCGGACGCTGCCGGCGCAGCGGCGCCCGCCCAGTTCCATCCACTGCCAGCCCAGGCCGCGCCTGCATTCGCACGCCGCGGGCTGAGCCGGCCACGGCTGCGCGCCAGCGGCCGCCAGTGGGCGTTGCTGGTCGGGCTGGTCGGCCTGCTGGCCTTGCAGATCGTCATCGCCGACCGTGCGCAGCTGGCCGCCGATGCGCGCTGGCGCCCGCTGGTCAGCGCCGCCTGTGCAGTGGCGCGCTGCACCCTGCCGGCCTGGCGCGAGCCGGGCGCGCTGACCTTGCTCAATCGCGAGGTGCGCCCGCTGCCCGGGGTGCCGGGCGTGCTGCAGATCCAGGCCAGCTTCCGCAACGAGGCGCGCTGGGCGCAGGCCTGGCCGTGGCTGCAGCTGTCGCTGTCCGACGCCGACGGGCGGGTGATCGGCACGCGCGTGCTGGCGCCGCAGGAGTATCTGGGCCAGCCGCCGGCCGCGCAGGACACGCTCGCGCCGGGCCAGGCGGTGCAGGTGGCGTTTCGCGTGCGCGAACCGGCCGCGAGCACGGCCGCCTTCAGTTTCGACTTCCGCTGAGCGGACCCGACCTGCGCCCACCGCCACACGGGCGTGGCGAGCGGGGAGGTCACGCGCTAGACTCACTCCCCCTCGCCGGCCACGCGTCCCGGCTTCGTGACACTGGGAAACCTCCTTTGAACGCAGCCCCCTCTCGTCCTGACACCAGTCGTGGCGCCCCGAAGTCGCCGCTGCGCGAACACGTGGCCCAGTCCGTCCGCCGTTACCTGCGCGACCTGGACGGCAGCGACGCCGACGACGTGTACGAAATCGTGCTGCGCGAGATGGAGATCCCGTTGTTCGTGGAAGTGCTCAACCACTGCGAAGGCAACCAGAGCCGCGCGGCGGCGATGCTGGGCATTCACCGCGCCACGCTGCGCAAGAAGCTGAAAGAGTACGGGCTGACGTAGGACGGGAATCGGGAATCGGGATTGGGGATTCGTTAGAGCGTTCGGGTGTGCTGCGGGCTGGTAATGCGCTGCGCTGGCACGCTTGGTGATGACGCGGCCGATGGACGATTTCGTTGCGTGTTGTGGAATGCGCAGCATGTTGATGTCGGGTCGGGCTGCCCAAAGTGTTCGCTCTTGATCCCACGCGTCGGCGCAATACTTCTGTCGCGCCCTACGTGCCCTGCCTCGCGCGCCCTCTTCATATGATCTGGCCAACCGCCGGGGATCCGGCGGTTGGCTGCAGTGCTGGATCGGCGATGCCGATCGCCTGGGCGAGTTGCCTGCTCAGTTCGGCAATTGCGTCACCGCTGCTTGATCCGCTGCCGGGGCCGGGCCGCTGCCATGGTCCGGCACGATGGTGGCGAGCGTGTCGAACGGATCGTCGAACTTCTCCACCACGTTCTTGTCGTCATCGATCTGATAGGCGGTGTCGGCCTCGACACCCTCTTCCCCGGTCTTGGCGATGATGTTGGTGTAGCGCTTGCCATCCCAGCAGCGGAAGATCAGCACCGAGTCTTCGCCACCGGTCAGGGTGGAGCCCAGGCTGCCGATCAATCTGCTGTTGGCGCCCGCCGTCAGGATGCTGTTCTTTCCGGCGGTCAACTTGCTGCGGTCGCCCGCCATCAGCGTGCAGTCATCGCCGGCGGTGAGCCTGCTGCGGTCCCCGGCGGTGAGGAAGCTGTTGCTGCCAGCCAGCAACTTGCTGCGATCGCCAGCGATCTGGGTGCTGTCGGCGCCAGCGATCAATTTGCTGCGGTCACCCGCGGTCTGCACGCTGCCCATGCCGGCGATCAACGTGCTGCGCGAGCCGGCCGTCTGCGAACTCAGCTTGCCGGCAATCAGCATGCTGCGGTGACCGGCAATCTGGGTACTTTCGTGTCCTGCGATCAGCGAGCTGCCATAGCTGGCGATCTGGTTGCTGCCGTAGCCGGCGGTCAGATAGCTGCGCACGCCACTGGTCAAGCTGCTGCCATAACCGGCAATCAGCGAGCTGTCCTGCCCGGCGATTTCGGTGCTGCCGTAGCCTGCGGTCAACGAGCTGTTGTCCTGCGCGGTCAGGGTGCTGCCATAGCCGGCAGTCAGCGTGCTGTCGCCACCGGCGGTCTGGCTGCTGCCGTAACCGGCGATCAGGGTGCTGGAAAACCCGGCGATTTCGGTACTGCCGTAGCCGGCGGTGAGCGAGCTGTTTTCCAGCGCGGTCAGCGTGCTGCCGTAACCGGCCGTCAGGGTGCTTTCGTAACCGGCGGTCTGCGTGCTGCCATAGCCGGAAATCAGGGTACTCTCGTAGCCGGCGGTGGAATTGCTGCCGTAACCGGCAGTCAGGATGCTGCCATGGCCGGCGGTTTGCGTACTGCCGTAACCGGTGGTGAGCCAGCTGATTTCCTGCGCCGTCTGGGTGCTGCCGTAGCCGGCGGTCAGGGTGCTTTCGTAACCGGCGGTCTGCGTGCTGCCATAGCCGGCAATCAACGAGCTCTGGAAGCTGGCGGTGGAGGTACTGCCATAACCGGTGATCAGCCAGCTGCTGCTCTGCGCGGTCTGGGTGCTGCCGTAACCGGCAGTCAGGGTGCTGTCGTAACCGGCGGTCTGGGTACTGCCATACCCTGCGATCAGCGAGCTGTCCGGGCCGGCCATGGAGGAACTGCCGTAGCCGGCGATCAGCGAACTGCTTTCCTGCGCGGTCTGGGTACTGCCATAGCCGGTGGTGAGAATGCTCTTGTAGCCGGCCGTCTGCGTACTGCCGTAGCCGGCAATCAGCGTACTGTCATGCCCTGCTGTCGATGTGCTGCCGTAACCGGTGGTGAGCGTGCTGCGTTCCTGCGCGGTTTGCGTGCTGCCGTAGCCGGCGGTGAGGATGCTCTTGAAGCCGGCCGTCTGCGTGCTGCCATAGCCGGCGATCAGCGAGCTGTCCGCGCCCGCGGTGGAAGAACTGCCATAGCCGGCAGTGAGCATGCTGCCCTCTTGCGCGGTCTGGGTGCTGCCATAGCCGGTGGTCAGGATGCTCTTGAAGCCGGCCGTCTGCGTGCTGCCGTAGCCGGCGATCAATGAACTGTCCGAACCAGCGGTGGAGGTGCTGCCGTAGCCGGCGGTCAGATCGCTGCCTTTGCGCGCGGTCTGCGTGCTGCCGTATCCCGCCGTCAGGGAACTGTCGCCACCGGAGGTTTGCGTACTGCCATAACCGGCAATCAGCGTGCTGTCGGCACCAGCTGTCGACGTGCTGCCGTAACCGGTGGTGAGGTCGCTGCCCTTGCGCGCGGTCTGCGTGCTGCCATAGCCGGCGGTGAGCGAACTGTCACCGCCAGAGGTTTGCGTGCTGCCATACCCTGCAATCAAGGTGCTGTCGGCGCCAGCCGTGGAGGTACTGCCGTAGCCGGTGGTCAGGTCGCTGCCCTTACGCGCCGTTTGCGTGCTGCCGTAGCCCGCAGTGAGCGAACTGTCACCGCCCGATGTCTGGGTGCTGCCGTAACCGGCGATCAGCGTGCTATCGGCGCCAGCGGTGGAGGTACTACCGTAGCCGGTGGTCAGGTCGCTGCCGCTGCGCGCCGTTTGCGTGCTGCCGTAACCGGCGGTGAGCGAGCTATCACCACCGGACGTCTGCGTGCTGCCATAGCCGGCGACCAGCGTGCTGTCGGCGCCGGCGGTGGAGGTACTGCCGTAACCGGTGGTCAGGTCGCTGCCGCTGCGCGCGGTCTGCGTACTGCCATAGCCAGCGGTGAGTGAGCTGTCACCGCCAGAGGTTTGCGTGCTGCCGTACCCTGCAATCAAGGTGCTGTCGCCACCGGCCGTCGAGGTGCTGCCATAGCCGGCGGTCAGGTCGCTGCCTTTGCGTGCAGTCTGCGTACTGCCGTAGCCGGCGGTAAGCGAGCTCTCGCCACCGGAGGTCTGGGTGCTGCCATAACCGGCGATCAGCGTGCTGTCCGCACCGGCGGTTGCGGTGCTGCCGTAGCCGGCGGTCAGGTCGCTGCCTTTGCGTGCAGTCTGTGTACTGCCGTAGCCGGCAGTGAGTGAGCTTTCGCCACCGGACGTCTGGGTGCTGCCATAACCGGCGATCAGCGTGCTGTCGGCGCCGGCGGTGGCAGTGCTGCCGTAGCCGGCGGTCAGATCACTGCCTTTGCGCGCGGTCTGCGTGCTGCCGTAACCGGCAGTGAGCGAACTATCACCACCGGACGTCTGGGTGCTGCCATAACCGGCGATCAGCGTGCTGTCCGCACCGGCGGTGGAGGTACTGCCGTAACCCGCGGTGAGGTCGCTGCCGGTGCGGGCGGTTTGCGTGCTGCCGTAGCCTGCCGTCAGCGAGCTGTCGTTGCCCGAAGTCTGCGTGCTGCCATAACCGGCAACCAGGGAGCTGTCGGCACCTGCGGTACCGGTGCTGCCGTAGCCGGCGGTGAGGTCACTGCCGTCCTGCGCGGTCTGCGTGCTGCCATAGCCGGCGGTCAGCGAGCTTTCTCCGCCCGAAGTCTGGGTGCTGCCATAGCCGGCAATCAACGAGCTGTCGGTGCCCGCGGTGCTGGTGCTGCCGTAGCCTGCGGTGAGGTCGCTGCCGTTCTGCGCGGTCTGGGTGCTGCCGTAACCGGCAGTCAACGAGCTGTCGCCGCCGGAGGTTTGCGTGCTGCCATAGCCGGCGATCAGCGAGCTGTCTGCACCCGCGGTTTCCGTGCTGCCGTAACCTGCAGTCAGATCGCTGCCATGGCGCGCGGTCTGGGTGCTGCCATAGCCGGCCGTCAGTGTGCTGCCGCCGCCTGCGGTCTGGGAACTGCCGTAGCCGGCGACGATGGTGCTGTCGGATCCGGCCACGCCGGTGCTGCCATAGCCGGCGATCAACTCGCTGCCGTTACCCGCGGTTTCGGTACTTCCATAGCCTGCGATCAGCTGGCTCTGATCGGCGCCGGTGAGCGTGCTGCCGTAGGTGGCGATTTCGCGTGTGCGCAGGATCGCAGCTGAAGCGTGTGCGGCCTGCGGATCGATGCCGTGGGTCGCAACCGGCATTGGCGCGGTGGAATGTGCAGCGCTTTCGACGAGCGGTGCGGTGAATTGCGCCTGCGCTGCCTTGGGAATGAAATCCGCGGCAACGACCGGCGTTGCCGGCGGCTCCGGCTGGGGCGGCGCGTGCTGCGCAATGCCCGCGGCAATGCACTGCATGGCACCGGCACGGCTGCCGGCGTAGACCACCTCGGCCCGGGGAAACTTGATCATGCCCTCCTCGCCCAGCCAGATGATGTCGGCGGTATCGACCATGCAGACCACCCAGTGCGCATCGGCATGCATGTTCAGATGCGCATTGGTTCCCTGTCCCCACAACAGGCCGGTCAGGCCGTTCTCCTGCTTGATGGTGGGCTGCCAATGCCGGCATTCGACACTGCCCGACTGCGGCCAGATCAGCCCGCAGTGATCGGACATGTTGTTGGTGCAGGTGCGTAATGCCAGGACTTTTTCGCGATTCATAAGGGTGATCTCATAGGAATGTTCCGAGCAGCTGCGCAAACCGGCATGCATGCCCTGGCCGACGAACGGGTGCGGAGCGTCCCGCCGTGAGGGCGAGACGGATCGGCCCATTGGCAAGGGCAGTACCGGCACTGCGACGGTTGGTCATCGACGAACGCCACAAGGCGCACGCGCGCTGCGGTGTCTTGCTTGAATCGCAGGGTCATGGACGGCCGTGACGGCAAGACGCAGCGGGGAGTGATGGCAAGGCTGGCTCCTGCGCGACAGCCGTTGCAGCAAGTAGCGACGGGACGCCTCGCCGAAAGCGTCGTTGCTGGTGAACCGGTTGAGTGAATCGATCAGCGAGCACAGATCGTCGATCAGCCCGTCGCTGGCAACTGTCGCCGTAGCAGAAGACAGGTGCGCATTACCGAAGAACAGGCATGCATTCCACGCCCGAAGACAGGTCTTTTTGATCAATCTGCGACCGGCTCCGGATTGTGTTCGTCAGTGCACGACCGGAACCAAGAAGAGTTTTGCGCAATCATCGAATCCCGTCGCGGTGGCACACGTGCATGCCCGGCCACAGCGCATGCCGCGGCGGCCACCAGCAACGCCACCGCTGCTGCGAACGCCCGGTCGGCGCTGATGCCGCCGCGCGACAGCGCGCCCGCCATCGGCCGCAGCAGCGCCTGGCAGCGCCTTTTCGGCGCATGGATCGACGCCATTGCGGGCGCTCGGGTCCATTCAAGCGCCGGCGCGGCCTACAATATGGGCTGCTCCGCTTTGATATCCCCCACCGATGGCCTCTGATCTCCTGCCCGTGCGCCGGGCCCTGCTCTCCGTTTCCGACAAGACCGGCCTGATCGATCTGGCCCGCGCGCTGGCAGCGCGCAACGTCGCGCTGCTGTCCACCGGCGGCACCGCCAAGGCGATCCGCGAGGCGGGCCTGCCGGTCACCGACGTCGCCGAGCTGACCGGTTTCCCGGAGATGATGGACGGCCGCGTCAAGACCCTGCACCCGCTGGTGCACGGCGGCCTGCTCGGCCGCGCCGGCATCGACGAAGCGGTGATGGCCGAACACGGCATCGTGCCGATCGACCTGCTGGTACTGAACCTGTATCCGTTCGAGTCGGTGACCGCCAAGGCCGACTGCACCCTGGCCGATGCGGTGGAAAACATCGATATCGGCGGCCCGGCGATGCTGCGCTCGGCGGCGAAGAACTTCGCCCGCGTGGCGGTGGCCACCGACCCGGCGCAGTACGCCGAGCTGCTGGCCGAACTCGATGCCAACGACGGCCAGCTGTCGGCGGCCAGGCGCTTTGCGCTGTCGGTGGCCGCGTTCAACCGCGTGGCGCAGTACGACGCGGCGATCAGCAACTATCTGTCGGCGGTGGCCGACAGCACCGAAAACGTGCCCACGCGCAGCCCGTTCCCGGCGCAGATCAATTCCAACTTCGTCAAGGTGATGGACCTGCGCTACGGCGAGAACCCGCACCAGGCCGGCGCGTTCTACCGCGACCTGTACCCGGTGCCGGGCACGCTGGCCACCTTCCAGCAATTGCAGGGCAAGGAACTGAGCTACAACAACCTGGCCGATGCCGACGCGGCGTGGGAATGCGTGCGCCAGTTCGATGCGCCGGCCTGCGTGATCGTCAAGCACGCCAACCCCTGCGGTGTGGCGGTGGGCGCGGCCTGCGGCGATGCCTACGAGCTGGCCTATGCGACCGACCCGACCAGCGCCTTCGGCGGCATCCTGGCCTTCAACAAGACCCTCGACGCGGCGACCGCCAAGGCCATCCTGGATCGCCAGTTCGTCGAGGTGCTGATCGCGCCGGACTATGAGCCGGGCGCACTCGACTACGCGACCAAGAAAGCCAACGTGCGCGTGCTCAAGATCCCGCACGGCAACGGCCTCAACAACTACGACACCAAGCGGATCGGCTCGGGCCTGCTGATGCAGTCGTCCGACAACCGCGGCATGTCGCTGGGCGAGTTGAGTGTGGTCACCCAGCGCGCGCCCAGCGAGGCCGAACTGGGCGACCTGCTGTTCGCTTGGCGCGTGGCCAAGTACGTCAAGTCCAACGCGATTGTCTACGCCAAGGACCACCGCACCATCGGTGTCGGCGCCGGGCAGATGAGCCGCGTGGTCAGCGCCAAGATCGCCGCGCTCAAGGCCGAGGAAGCCAAGCTCACGGTAGCCGGCTCGGTGATGGCTTCGGATGCGTTCTTCCCGTTCCGCGACGGCATCGATGCCGCCGCTGCGGCCGGCATCAAGGCGGTGATCCAGCCCGGCGGCTCGATGCGCGATGGCGAAGTGATCGCCGCCGCCGACGAACACGGCATCGCGATGGTGTTCACCGGCGTGCGGCATTTCAGGCACTGACGTGCCGGGATTCGGGAGTGGGGATTCGGGAGTGGCAACGTCGCTCTGGTCTCTCCTGCTTCCGGTCTCTGCCTTGCTTCAACCAATCCCCAATCACGACTCCCCAATCTCGGCACTTACATGAAAATCCTCGTCATCGGCTCCGGCGGCCGTGAACACGCCCTGGCCTGGAAGATCGCGCAGTCCGCGCGCGTGAGCGAGGTGCTGGTGGCACCCGGCAATGCCGGCACTGCGACCGAAGCCAAGTGCCGCAATGTCGCGATCAAGGTCGACGACCTGGACGGCCTGCTCGCGCTGGCGCAGCGCGAAGCTGTGGCGCTCACGGTGGTCGGCCCGGAAGTGCCGCTGGTGCTGGGCGTGGTCGACCGTTTCCACGCGCTGGGCCTGCGCATCTTCGGGCCCACCGCCAAGGCCGCGCAGCTGGAGGGCAGCAAGGCCTTCGCGAAAGATTTTCTCGCGCGCCATGGCATCCCCACCGCGTACTACGCGGTGCACACCGAGGTGGACGCCGCGCTGGCCTACGTGCGTGAGAAAGGCGCGCCGATCGTGGTCAAGGCCGACGGCCTGGCCGCCGGCAAGGGCGTGATCGTGGCGATGACGCTGAGCGAGGCCGAAGACGCGGTGCGCGACATGCTCTCGGGCAATGCGTTCGGCGATGCCGGCGCGCGCGTGGTGATCGAGGAATTCCTCGATGGCGAAGAAGCCAGCTTCATCTCGATGGTCGACGGCACCCACGCCTTGCCGATGGCCACCAGCCAGGACCACAAGCGTGTCGGCGATGGCGACATCGGCCCCAATACCGGCGGCATGGGCGCGTACTCGCCGGCCCCGGTGGTCACGCCCGAGGTGCATGCACGCGTCATGCGCGAGGTGGTCGAGCCGACCGTGCAAGGCATGATCGCCGACGGCGTGCCGTTCACCGGCTTCCTGTACGCCGGGCTGATGATCGATGCGCATGGCGCGCCCAAGGTGATCGAGTTCAACGTGCGCTTCGGCGACCCGGAAACCCAGCCGGTGATGCTGCGCCTGCAGTCGGACCTGGTGGATCTGCTGGACGCCGCCATCGACGGCAAGCTCGACACCGCGCAGGCGCAGTGGGACCCGCGCCCATCGCTGGGCGTGGTCATCGCCGCCAGGCCGTATCCCGAAGCCCCGATCACCGGCGAGGTCATCAGCGGGCTGGACGCGGTGCCGGCCACCGCCAAGGTCTTCCATGCCGGCACCGCGTTGAATGCAAACGGTGAGGTGGTCAGTGCCGGTGGCCGCGTGCTCTGCGTTGCCGCATTGGGCGACAGCGTGCTGGAGGCGCAGCGCAATGCCTATGCCGGCCTGCAGCCGATCCACTGGGCCAGCGCCTTCCAGCGCAGCGACATCGGCTGGCGTGCGATCGCCCGCGAGCAGGGCGCACAGGCCTGAGCGGCCTGCCTAAGGCACTTGCGACAACGCGGCTACTGACAAAGAACTAGCCGCCCTCCACCCCGATGGCGCGTGCCTGCGGCAATAATGCCCGGGCACCTTGCCTTGCAGAGACTGTGGCCACTTCCTCCTTCGAAACCCGCCTGAGCCGCCTGTGGGCCCATGAAAAGGCTAGCTATGGCCTGCGTGTGTTCATCGCGCTGGCGGTGGCAATGGGCGTGTGCTGGCACTGGCAGCAGCTCACCGCGGTGCCGGCGCTGTTTCTGGGCGCGATCGCCAGCGCCATCGCCGAGACCGACGACAACTGGCTGGGCCGCATCAAGTCGGTGCTGCTGTCGCTGCTATGTTTTGCCGCTGCTGCCGCGTCGGTGGTGATGCTGTTTCCGTATCCGCTGGCGTTCGTGACCGGCATGGCGGTGGCGACCTTCTCGTTGACCCTGCTCGGCGCGCTGGGCGAGCGCTACGCCTCGATCGCGCAGGCCACCGTGGCCTTGTCGATCTACGCCATGATCGGCATGGACCAGCACGGCAGCCACGATCCGTCGATCGCCTGGCATGGCGCGATGTTGCTGCTGATCGGCGCCACCTGGTACGGCGTGCTGTCGATCCTGTGGACCCTGCTGTTCGCCAATCGCCCGGTGCGCGAGCGGCTGTCGCGGCTGTTCTTCGAGCTGGGCCGGTATCTCAAGCTCAAGGCCGACCTGTTCGAACCGGTGCGGCAGAGCGACCTGCACGCACGTCGGCTCGCGCTGGCCGAACAGAACGCCAAGGTGGTCGGCGCGCTCAATGCCGCCAAGACCGCGATCATGAGCCGCTTCGGCCGCTCGGGGCGGCCGGGCGTGCAATCGGGCCTGTATTTTCGGTTGTACTACATGGCGCAGGAATTCCACGAGCGCGCCAGCTCCTCGCACTATCCCTACGAAGCGCTGACCGACGCGTTCTTCCACAGCGACGTGCTGTACCGCTGCCAGCGCCTGCTCGCGCTGCAGGGCAAGGCCTGCGCCGCGTTGGGCGAGGCAATCCGCCTGCGCCATCCGTTCGACTACGGCGACAACAGCCGCCTGGCCACCGAAGACCTGCGGCAATCGCTGGACTACCTGCACGCGCGTGCCGACCCCGCACTGGCGCGTCTGCTCGGCGCGCTGGAATTGCTGGTGACCAACCTGCAGAGCATCGAACGCAAGCTGTCGGAAGCGGCGCAATCCGATTCCACCAGCGACAACCTCGACACCCGCCTGCGCGACTCCTCGCCGCACACCCTGCGCGAAATGGCCGCGCGTCTGATGCAGCAACTCACGCCCGGCTCGGTGCTGTTCCGCCACGGCCTGCGCATGGCCATCGCGCTGGTGGTCGGCTACGCCATCATGCAGTCCATCCATGCCGACAACGGCTACTGGATCCTGCTCACCACCGCTTTCGTGTGCCGGCCCAATTACGGCGCCACCCGCCTGCGGCTGGTGCAGCGCATCGCCGGCACCCTGATCGGCTTGGTCGCCACCTGGGCACTGATGCAGCTGTTCCCCGGCACCGAAGTGCAGCTGCTGCTGGCGCTGGCCGCCGCGCTGATCTTCTTCATCACCCGCACCGATCGCTACATGCTGGCCACCGCCGGCATCACCGTGATGGCGCTGTTCTGCTTCAACCTGCTTGGCGATGGTTTCGTGCTGATCTGGCCACGCCTGATCGACACGCTGATCGGTTGCGCGATCGCCGCGGCCGCCTCGTTCCTGATCCTGCCGGACTGGCAGGGCCGCCGCCTCAACCAGGTGATGGCCACGGTGCTGGCCAGCTGCGCGCGCTATCTGGCCCAGGTGCTGGAGCAATACGCCAGCGGCATGCGCGACGACCTGCCCTACCGCATCGCGCGCCGCGACATGCACAACGCCGATGCCGCGTTGTCGGTGGCGCTGTCCAACATGCTGCGCGAACCGGGCCGCTATCGGCGCAACCTGGATGCGGGTTTCCGCTTCCTGGCGCTGTCCAACACCTTGCTCGGCTATCTGTCTGCGCTCGGCGCGCATCGCGCCGCACTCGATGGCGAACACGATCCCGCCATCGCGCAGGCCGGCGACTACCTGCAGCGCGCGCTGGGCGAAATCGCCACCGCCTTGCGCGAACGCCAGCCGCTGCCGGCGCACGACGAAAGCCAGGAAATTGCCACTGCCGAAGCGCTGGAGCAGCATGCCGTGCAACTGCCACCCAAGCAGCGCCTGGTGCGCGACCAGCTGGCACTGACCCTGCGGCTGCTGCCCAAACTGCGTGCCGCTGCCCTGGCGGTCACCACCGCGCCGGCGGAAGGCGCACCACGCCTGGCGACCAGCAAGGCCTAGTGCGTCGTCGGTGGTGCGCGTGCGCGCCACGCAGCCACTGCCGCATCGATGTGAGCGGCGATGCCGACGCATCGCGATGCGCGCGCGGGCCACTTGATCCGGTGGCCGCGGCGCCGTTCCGGCAGCCGCACCTACTTCCAGTGCTTGCGCGCCACGCTCAGTCCTACCCAGCCCAGTGCCGCCACCGCCAGCACCGCCCCACCGATCACCACACCGTTCCAGCCGGCCTGCGCATACGCCGCCGTGCCCAGCGTGGAACCCACCGCACCGCCGATGAAGTAGCAGGTGATGTAGGCCGAGGTGATGCGATTGCGCGCGTTCGGATTGCGCTGGTAGATCACACTCTGGTTGGCGATGTGCACCCCTTGCACCGCGATATCCAGCAGCAGCACGCCGACGATCAGCAGCGCGATTGACTGCGGCGCAAACGCCAACAACACCCACGACAGCAGCAGCATCACCAGCCCGCCCCAACTGACGCGGTCGCCATGGCCGTGATCGGACCAGTGACCGGAACGGTTGGCCGCCAGCGCGCCGGCCGCACCGATCAGGCCGAACAGCCCGATCACCGCCGTGCCATAGCCATACGCAGGCCCGGACAACAGGAACGCCAGCGTGGTCCAGAACATGCTGAAGCCGGCAAAGATCAGCCCGCCCAGCACCGCACGCGAGCGCAACACCGCATCGTCGCGCAGCAGCGTCAGCACCGAACCCACCAGCTGCGGATACGACAGCTGCGCATTGCCCGGATGCCGCGGCAGCCCGCGCCACAGCAGCCAGGCGGTGACCAGCAGCAGGCCGGAGGCGATCCAGTACACCGTATGCCAGCCGCCAACGCCGGCCAGCACCCCGGCCGCGGTGCGCGCCAGCAGGATGCCCAGCAACAGGCCGCTCATCACCGTGCCGATCACCCGCCCGCGCTCGTGCGGGGCGGCCAGGGTCGCGGCAAACGGCACCAGGATCTGCGCCGCCACCGAGCTGGCACCGGTGACGATCGTGCCGGCCAGCAACATGCCGAAGCTATGCGAGGCGGCGCTCACCAGCAGCCCCAGCGCACTGAGCACGAACAGGCCGACGATCAACCCGCGCCGCTCCAGCCGGTCGCCCAGCGGCACCAGCAACAGCAGCCCCGCCGCGTAGGCCAGCTGCGCGGCGGTTACCACCGCCCCGGCACTGCGCACCTGGATCCCGAACGCCTGCGCCAGCGTCTCCAGCAAGGGCTGGGCGTAGTAGTTGCTTGCCACCGCCAGCCCGGTGGCGGCGGCCATCAGCAGCACCAGTCGGCGCGGCAATGGCGGGTGGGCAATCGTTTCGACGGTCATGGCAGGTGCCTGCTGTAGGAATGGGCGCAGTGTGGGCAGCGATGCGGCATCTTTCCAATGTATTGTTTTCACCGTTTCCATCGCGTTTGGAGATCGCATGTTGACCCTGCGCCAGCTGGAGTTCGCCGTGGCCGTGGCCGAGGAAGGCGGCTTTACCGCCGCCGCACGCCGGTGCAACACCGTGCAATCGGCGCTCAGCCACCAGGTCGCCAAGATCGAGGAATCCCTCGGTGCGCGCCTGTTCGAGCGCGGCACCCGCCAGGTGCGGCCCACCGCGGCCGGCGAGGTGTTTCTGCACAACGCCCGCGCCACCTTGCGCGCGGCCGAACGCCTGCACGAGGAAATGGCCCAGGCCCTGGGCACGGTGCGCGGCCGGCTCACGCTGGGGCAGATCTCCTCGCTCACCACCGTGCAGCTGCCGACGCTGCTGCGCGCCTTTCGCAGCGCGCATGCGCGGGTGGACGTGCACCTGCGCACCGCCATGAGCGAGGCCCTGCTGCACGACCTGGGCGAAGGCCGGCTGGATGTGGCCCTGGTCGGCGTCGGCCCGCAGGTCGCGGTGCCGGAACAGCGGCTGCTGCTGCACGAGGAAGCCCTGGCCTTGATCGTGGCGCCCAGCCATCGCTTCGCCACGCGCAAGCGGGTGGCGCTGGCCGAGCTGGACGACGAACCGATGGCCGGGCTGATCGCCGGCGCCGGCGTGCGCGGCATCGTCGATGCGGCCTTCGCGCAGGCCGGCCTGCGGCAGCGCCAGCAATACGAGGTCACCCATGCCGATCTGATGCGCGAACTGGTCGCCGCCGACCTGGGCGTGGGCATCGTGCCGCAGACCATGGCCACGGCCATGCGCGGGGTGGTGACGGTCGCGCTGAGGGAGCGCTTCGGCTTTCTGACCTATGCGGTGTGGCGGCCCGATCCCACCCCGGCCGCACGGGCCTTCATGGCGTTGCTGCGCGCCCAGGCCGCGCGACGTGCGTCATCGGCACGCGCGCCGCGCTGAGCCCATCGGCATGCACCAGCGCGCCGTGGAAGCCTGCTAGGCTGCGCGCGTTCGCAAAGGAAACTGCATGTCCGGTCACAGTCAGTTCGCCCTGCTCAGGCAGCGCCGCTTCTTGCCGTTCTTCGCCGTGCAGGCGTTGGGCGCGTTCAACGACAACGTCTATCGGCAGGCCATCATCGGCCTGTTGTTCTACCTGGGCATCGATGCGGCGCAGCGCACGCTCTACACCAATCTGGCGCCGGCACTGTTCATCCTGCCGTACTTCCTGTTCTCCGCGCTGGCCGGGCAGATCGCCGAGAAGCTGGAGAAGCAGAAACTCATCGTGATCACCACCACGATGGAGATTGCGATCATGTCGCTAGCGGCGGTGGGGTTTGTCACCGAAAACATGGTGATCCTGCTGGTTGCGCTGTTCTGCACAGGCCTGCAGTCCACGCTGTTCGGGCCGGTGAAATATTCGATCCTGCCCTCGGTGCTGAAACCGGAGGAACTCACCGGCGGCAATGGCCTGGTCGAGATGGGCACCTCGATCTCGATCCTGTGCGGCATGATCTTCGGCGGGCTGATCTTCCAGATCGCCGGCAGCCATGGGCCGGTCGCCGCGGCCACCGCGGTGATCGCGATTGCCGTCACCGGCAACCTGGTCGCGCGGCTGGTGCCCAGGGTCGATGCCGGCGCGCCCGAGCTGAAGATCAACTGGAACCCCATCCCCGAATCGCGCGCCATCATGCGCCTGACCCGGCGCACGCCGGCGGTGCGCAACGCCGTGCTCGGGGTGTCGTGGTTCTGGTTCGTCGGCACCGTGCTGACCGCGCAGTTGCCCACCTACGCGCAGGTCAATCTTGGCGGGCAGCAGGATCTGTACGTGTTCGCGCTGGCGCTGTTTTCGATCGGCACCGGTGTCGGCTCGCTGCTGTGCGAGCGGCTGTCCGGACGCACCGTGGAAATCGGCCTGGTGCCGCTGGGCGCGTTCGGCATCAGCGCATTTTTGCTGGACCTGTACTTCGCGCGTCCCGGTGGCGCGCCCGTCAGCGATCTGTCGATCGGCCAGTTCGTGCAGCAGGCCGGCAGCGTGCGCCTGATTGTGGACCTGGTCGGCATCGGCCTGTTCACCGGCTTGTTCGTGGTGCCGTTGTTTGCGCTGATCCAGAGCCGCACGCCCAAGGCCGAACTCTCGCGCGTGATCGCCGGGCTCAACATCCAGAATTCGTTGTTCATCGTCACCGCCGCCATCATCGGCATCGCGCTGCAGCTACCGCAGCTGGTGCTGTTTGGCGTGCGCATCCCGCTGCCGGGCCTGAGCATTCCGCAGGTGTTCCTGGCCCTGGCGCTGGCCAATACGCTGGTGGCGCTGTGGATCTTCACCCTGGTGCCCGAGTTCCTGATGCGCTTTCTCAGCTGGGTGCTGGTGAGCGTGCTGTACCGGCTGCGCACGCGCGACATCGACCACCACGTGCCCGACGAAGGCGCCGCGTTGCTGGTCTGCAACCACGTCAGCTACATGGACGCGCTGATCCTGTCGGCAGTGATCCCGCGCCCGGTACGCTTTGTCATGTACTACAAGATCTTCCGCATTCCGGTGATGCGCTGGATCTTCCGCACCGCCAAGGCGATCCCGATCGCCGGCGCGCGCGAAGATCCCGCGCTGATGCAGCAGGCCTTCGACCGTATCGATGCGGCGCTGGCCGACGGCGAGCTGGTGTGCATCTTCCCCGAAGGCGCATTGACCCGGGATGGCGAGATCGCACCGTTCAAGTCGGGCGTGGAAAAGATCCTGCAACGCCGCCAGGTGACGGTAGTTCCGATGGCGCTGCGTGGCATGTGGTCGAGCATGTGGAGCCGCCGCGACACCCGCCTGGGCCGCATGCGCGTGCCGCGCCGGATCCGCGCGCATATCGAAGTGGCCGCCGGCCCAGCGGTTCCCGGCGACGCGGCGACCGCCGCGCTGCTCGAACAGCAGGTCCGTGCACTGCGCCAGGATCAACCGTGACTGCGGCCAGCGCGGGCTTTGCGTCCGCCGCGTGCCGCGAGTAGCCTGTGCGCCATTGCACGCATTGCCGCCGCGCTCGCCTAGCGGGCGCGACAAGAAGGACCGGGGGAAGTCGTCGTACGCCACATCACCGTGTCAGACGCGTTCGCCGTGATCGGTGGACGCTGCCTGCGCGGCCCATCGCTGCCTTCCCCACGCGCTGCAACATCTCGCTGTTGTTTACCACCCAAGGAGCTTCACCATGAGTGCCATCCCACCGCCAATCCATCCCTCGCCCAGCGCCGCACCGGGCCCGATTCCCAATCACCTGATCTGGGCGATCGTCTCCACCGTACTCGGCTTCTGCCTGTGCTGCCCGGCCCTGATCACCGGCATCGTGGCGATCGTGTTCTCCAGCAAGGTCAACGGCCTGCTCAACCAGGGCGACATCGACGGCGCACGGCGTGCCTCCAACACCGCCAAGACCTGGTGCATCGTGACCAGCGTGCTGGCCGTCATTGGCCTGCTGATCAACATCGGCATGGTCGCCACCGGCGGCATGCAGGGCTACATGGACTACATGCAGCAGTTGCAGCACATGCAGTAATGGAACTGCGTCCACGCCACTGGCTTGGACTCGGGGCGGCCACCAGCGTGGCCGCCTTCGGCGTGTCGCTGCTGTATCGCTTCGATCCGAACGCGAGCAACAGCCCGTTCCCGCCCTGCGTGTTCCGTGCCGTGACCGGCTGCTACTGCCCCGGTTGCGGCATGACCCGCGCGCTATATGCGCTGGTGCACTTCGATCTCCCCGGCGCCTTCGCCATGAACCCGGCCGCCGTGCTCGGCCTGTTCACCCTGCCCGGCCTGATTGCCTGGAAAGCCGGCTGGCGCGCGCGCTGGTTCGCACCGGTGGTGGCAGTGATGTCCGAACCGAAGTTCTGGTTGTGGGCATTGCCGATGTATTGGGTTGCCAGGAATTTGCCTTGGTACCCGTTTACCTTGCTGGCACCGGGTTAGCAGGTCGCGAACAGCCGCTCGATTGAAATCAGGCTGCGCGCCTACCGCACCCAGCCGGCGATCACCAGCAACGCCAGCACCACCATCCACAGCAGCAGCACGCGCCAGACCAGACTCATCGCATCGCGCACTTCCGGCAGGCGGCGCCACACCGGCACCAGCCCCGAATCGGTGTAGTCGTGCGCTTCTTCGCGCAGTTCGGCACTCACGCTGGCACGCGCCACCGCACCGAGAAAATGCGGCTCCAGCGACCAGCGGTTGCCATGCGCCTGCCGCCAGGCACGGAACACCGTGTCGAAATTGCCCACCAGCGCCATCGACACGGTGATCAACTGCGCCACCGGCCATTCCAGCGCGGCCAGCAGCCAGCGCGCGCCGGCCAGGTTGCGCGGCGGCAGCAGCACCGAGAGCGGGCTTTCCACCGCCAGCGCCGTCAGCCGATACAGCACCGCGCCGAACGGCCCCAGCAGCAAAAACCACCACAGCACCGCGAACCAGCGCCGCAATCCATTGACCACCACCGCTTCCACCAGCGACGGCGCATCCTCGTGCACGCTGCCGCCGGCGGCCTGCAGCTGTGCGATCGCATCGCGGCGCGCGCCCGGTTCGTCGGCATCGATCACCGCTTCCACATCGCGGTCCAGATCGCGCGGCCCCCAGGTCCAGGCCAGCACCGCCACGCCGAACAGCAAGGCCCAGAACCCGCGCCAGACATCGTCCAGCAGCCATTGCAGCAGCACCACCACCAGCAAGGCCGGCAACAGCGCCAGCACCACGCCATAGCGCCCCTGCCACGCACCGCGCCCGGCGGCATGGCTGTCCAGCCGGCGCAGCCACTGGCCGAACCATTCGAAACGCCGCAGCCGCGCCACCTGGGCGGGCGCCAGGTGGCCCAGCGCAAGTGCGACGACGACAGCAACCAGGGTGGTGAACATGGGTGGGCCTCCTCAGCCGAGTCTAGCCGAGCCGATGCAGGCGCACCCGATCCGCCTGCGCTGCAGCGCCCGCCCCGGCTCAGCCATGCGCGCGATGCCAATGCTCGATCAGCGCCCGCGCGATGGAAATGCGCGGCGGCAGCCCGATCTGGCCTTCGCCGGCCAATGCCGCGGTGACCTCGGCATGGCTGACCCAGCGCGCGTCTTCCAGTTCACCGGTGACCTGCGGCACCTCGCTTGCCGCAGCGCGCGCGGTGAAGCCCAGCATCAGCGCACCCGGGAACGGCCACGGTTGCGCGCCCAGATAGCGGCAGTCCTGCACCTGCACGCGGGTTTCCTCGAACACCTCACGCGCCACGGTCTGCTCCAGCGACTCGCCGGGTTCGACAAAGCCGGCAATCACCGAATAACGCCCCGGCGCCCAGCTTGTCTGCCGCCCCAGCAGCAAGCGCGCGCCATCGCTGACCGCCACGATGATCGCCGGGTCCACGCGTGGGTAATGCTCGGTCTGACATTGCGTGCAATGGGCGATGAAGCCGGCCCGGCGGAACGCGATCGCCCCGCCGCAGACGCCGCAGAAGCGCGTGCGCGACTGCCAGTGCAGCATCGCGCGCGCGTAAGCGAACGCGGTAGAAATGTCTGCCGGCCAGTCGGCGGCGGCCTGGCGCAGGTCGATGCGCTGCGGCGCTTCCACGCCGAGCACATCGGATGGCAGGCAGAACCAGCCGACGTCATCGCGCAGCCCAAGAAAGATCGCCCCGTCCGGCCCGTCGCCAAGCGCGGCACCGTCCATCAGCAGCGGCTGGCCATCCGCATCGGCCAGCGCAGTGCCCTTGGCATCGAGCAGCAGCACGCGGCCTTGCGGCCACAGACGCGCCAGCGCCGCGGGATCGTCACGCAGCAGATCGCCACGATCCAGCGGCGCATGGGTGAAGGCAAAACCGGAGGTTGAAAAAGAAGACTCTGACATCGGCGCAAGCCTGCCGATAATCGGCATCGCCCGCAAGCAGCGCACCACAGATGCAGGCCCGCCCGGCGGCGCGCGTTCAGACGTCAACACCACCTGGCGCCCTCCGGGCGGTCATGACCGCGTCACATTGCGCGCCACATCGCAGAGCAGGCCACGTGCGATCGACATGTTCTGCAGCCAGCCGGGTCCGAATCCCGGCATCTTCAGCCCTGTCGCCGGTGACAGCGACAAGGCTCCATCGCAGGGCGAGGCGTCCAGCGCCGATCCTGGACGCGCTGATCATCCAGCGCTGTCAGCAACACCCCATCCCGGCCTCAGCGCTGCTTGTCCAGCAGCTGATGCCGCACGGCGACGATGCACGGTTCGTTGGTGGTCAGATGCACGAACGCCGAGTTGTCGTTGGGGTCGCCACTGCCGATATCGACGAGCGCTGCCTGGGTGCTGCCGCGATGCTTGAAAGCGGCAATTGCGGTCACCGCATTCTTCAGCGGAATGGTGGCGTCGTTGGACGAACCGCATAGCAGCGTCGGCGTCTGCGGCGCCCAGTCCAGCAGGTCGTTGCGTGCCAGATCCTTGCGGAACGGATTGCCGGGGTTGCTGGCAAAGTCGCGATAGAACCCGGGCTGGAAGTACGCCTTGAGCTGGTCGATCCCGGGCAGCGTATCGCCCAGGACCAGATCGGTCAGGCCCAGCTTGCCGGGGAACAGCGCCTCGACTCGGGCCGCCCACGGATCCTGAAACACCTGCCCGGCCGCCAGATAGATATTGCGATACGTGTGCTGCATCGCGACGATCGCGTAGCTGCCCAGGATGATGCCGAAGCTGCTTTCGCCAACCGCGTTGCTCCCGCTCCAGCTGTCCACGAAGGTCTGCTCCAGCGCGTAGGGCCCGGAGATCGGCGCGCTGGCAACCAGATGAAACTCCCTGGACAGATGCGCTTCGATTTCCCGCTGGGTTGCCAGTGCGGCATGGCCGCCTTGCGAATACCCCGACAGCATGACCTTGCCGGATAACGGCGTCTTCAAGCGCTGCAACACGCTGCGTGCCGCGCGCAGGGCATCGATCGTCGCACTGGCCTCGGTCGCGCTATGCAGGTAGGGATGGAAGCCATAGCTGGATTGACCGAGCCCCAGATAATCGCTGCTGACCACCACGTAGCCCTGACTGGCCAGACGTGTGACCAGCGGGTCGTCGCCCTTGGCATCACGGATGTCCTTGGCCTGTTCCTCGTTGCGGATCGTCGCTGTCGACCGCCCCCAGCCCAGCAACGGATACGGCCCGCTGCAACGCTCGCCGCCTGGAATCAGCACCACGCCCGACGCAGTGGCCGGCTCGCCATCGACACCGACGGTGGCATAGGTGAACTCGGCCACGCGCACATTGCATCTGGGCTGTTCGGCCTGCGGCTCGGAGGTGAGCAATGCGGCAATCGCATCCCGGGTGTAGCTGGTCAGGAAGTTGCTGCTGAGCAAGCTGCCGCGTGCGGGCGATGCCTGCGCGCTGGGTGCAAGCACTGCGCTGGCGATACCAAGCATGGCCAGCAGGCCCAGCGTCGAACGGGATCTGATCTGCAACATGGTGAGGCTTCTCTCGTGGATGACTGCAATGGGCAGGGGACTGGCGTGTCGAAGGATCGAGATCCGTTGCGCGATCAACGTCCGCGGGCTGGGCGGCGCGGTGACTGCACCATGGGATGGAATCGGCGCGGTGCGCGGTACGCTCGGTCAGCGCAGTGGCGACCGCCCGCGCGCGTCACGCAAGGCAAGACGCGATGCATGAATCCAAATCGGCATGTGCTGGCACCTGCGCTGGGCATGCGTGCAGTATCGCCATCGCCGCACGCGGCCCAGCTCGCGCGCACGAAGCTTGCGCGCGCATGGCGAACCCCGCGGCAGGCGAATGTTTACAGCGCGTTGGACATGTACATCGATAGCGCGTGGCCTTCGCCAGTGCATCGGCGAGCATCTGCGTAGTGCATGGATCACATGGATCGGCGTTTGAAAATCCGCCCGGCTGCGGTGTCGTTGACCCGCAACACGCGTCGCATCAAGAGTCATACAGCGCGTGCAAGCGACGCACAGCGTGAGGCCGTATCGACACACTCACGCGACTGCCGTTATCACTGCACCATGTCAGACCTGAAAACGTCGCAGGCAGCAGATTGCCCGCGAGTCGACCGCAACATCACACACGAACAACCGAGCGCCAGCAACCGCGTCGATTCAGACGCTGAAGCTGCTACCGCACCCACAGGTGGTCTTGGCGTTCGGATTGCGAATCACGAACTGCGCCCCGGTCAGGCTTTCGGTGTAGTCCACTTCGGCGCCCATCAGGTACTGCAGGCTCAGCGGGTCCACCAGCAGCGTCACCCCGTCGGTATCCACGGCTAGGTCGTCCTCGGCGCGGTTCTCGTCGAACTCGAAGCCGTACTGGAAGCCGGAACAGCCGCCACCCTGGATGTAGACACGCAACGCCAGCTCGGCGTTGCCTTCTTCCTGGATCAGCTCGCGCACCTTGCTGGCAGCGGCCACGGAAAAGTTCAGCGGCCGGTCGATGGACTGATAGTCCGGGGCCGGGGCGGCGGTGGGTAGCGAAACGAGCGTGCTCATGGCGTCAGCATGGGGGCCAGGCGGCCCCACTTCAAGCGCTGCTTGCCAAATCTGGCGCCCGCTTCAGCTGCAGGCCACACCCTCAGGCGTCGGCAGTCTCGGCCTGCAAGGCCTTGACCGGCTCGACGCGGCCGGCCTCCGGCGCCGGCAACGCGGCGGTCGCGCCGGCGGTGGCGGCATGGATCAGGCGGCCGGTGAGCTGCGCGCCGGCGCTCATCTCCACCACCTGGTAATGCACATTGCCCTGCACCCGCGCGTTGGCGGCCAGTTCCACCCGCTCGGCGGCATGCACGTCGCCGGTCAGCTGGCCATTGATGATTACCACCGGCGCGCGCACCTCGCCCTCGATGCTGCCCTGCTCGGCCACCGTCAAGGTGGCGCTGGCGCCGTCTTCGGCAATCACCTTGCCTAGGATGCGGCCTTCCACATACAGCCCGCCGCTGAACATCAGGTCGCCGCGGATGACCACCTGCGGCCCGATCAAGGTGTCGACCACGGTTTGCGTACCACGGTTGGATTTGTTTCCGAACATCAGCTACTCCCCCGCGCCATTCCCGGCGACTTTCCAGTCGAATGTCTGATTGACCGGCGCCCCATCGCCGCTCAGGGCGATTTTGACACGTTGCGGAGTGAAATCCTTCGGCAGGATCACGCTGCCGTCCAATTGCTGGAAATAGCGGAACGAGTACGGCTGCCCGGCCGCATCCGGCTTCTGGTGCAGCTCGTTCCAGCTCACCGTGACCAGCTTGCCGGCACGCACGCCTTCCACCGCAAAGCGCAGCTGGCCCTGGCTGATCGCGCCGCGGTTGAGGTTCTGGGTCAGCACCACGCTGTAGTTCCAGGTGCCGCCGGCCTCGGCGGTGAATTGCACCGAGTGCGCGTTCAGCCCCTTGCGCTGCGCGGTGGAGCCCACCAGGCGCTCGTAGAACGCCACATCCGCGCGCAGTGCGGCGATCTGCTCGTCGCGCTCGGCCAGCGAGGCCTGCACCTCGGTATTGGCGGCGCGGCTGATCTTGTCGGACATCGCCAGGTTGACCTGGCGCTGCTGCAGCTGCGCGATCTGCCGACGCTGCTGGGCCTGGTTGCGCTGCGCCTGCTGCAGCGCCGCCTCGGCCTGGACCAGACGCGGCGCGGCAGTGCGGCTGGCCATCCACCACGTCACGCCCAGCGACGCCAGCCATACCAGCGCAATCACCAGCCATAACCAGCGGCCGCGGGGACGGCCACCGCCGGAGTCACGTTGGACGATCTGAACGCGTGCGGCTGGTCGCATGGGCATCGGGTCCGGACGGGCCGGCGCAGTCATGGGCGGCGTAGTGTGCCAGAGCGCCACTGACCGTCGTGCTGGCGCTGGACCGGCGGTTATCCCAAAGTTCTGCGATAGTTCTGCAATTGTTTGCAGAGATCGACGACGCCATGAGCGAAGCCCATCTGTTCGTGATCGGCATCCTGCTGGCCTGGCTGGCCGGCATCCGTGTCTATCTCACCGTGTTCGGTGTCGGCCTGGCCGGCCTGCTCGGCTGGATCGAGCTGCCGCCCGCCCTGCACCCGGCACAGTCGTGGTGGGTGCTGGGCACCTCCGGTGCACTGGCGGTGGCCGAATTCTTCGCCGACAAGATCCCCGGCGTGGATTCGGGCTGGGACCTGCTGCAGACCCTGGCACGCGTGCCGGCCGGTGCCTTCCTGGCCGCGGCCACGCTGTCGCCGGACGGTGACCTGAGCACGGGCGTGCTGGCCGCCGGCGCCGGCGTGGCGCTGACCAGCCATACCCTCAAGGCCGGCACCCGCGCCTTGCTCAACACCTCGCCGGAACCGGCCAGCAACTGGGTCGCCTCGCTGGCCGAAGACACCATCACCACCACCGCGCTGGCGCTGGCACTGGCGCACCCGTTGCTGGCACTCAGTGTTGCCGTGGGTTCCAGCGTGCTGGCCACGCTGGTGGTGTGGTGGGTGTGGCGCCTGCTGTGGCGGGGCATGCGCCGGCTGGTCGCGCCGATGCGTTCCACCACCACGCCGGCTGCACGTCGCTCCCCGCTATCGTGAAGTTCATCGCATAATCATCGCGACTGCAGGGAGTATCGATGGCCGCCCGAGATCCGGTTCCTTTCACCCGTGACGACACCGCCACGCGCAATCGTCCATTGCGCGCCGAAACGCCGCCGGCCGACTATTGGCGCCGCTGGGCCGACGAGACCGCGGCGGCGTCCACCGTCGCCGAGCCGGTGAGCGCGGCCATCATTCCGGCGCCGGCGCTCGCTGCCGCACCCGCAATGATCCTGCCGATGGCGCCAGCGCAGTCCGCTGCACAAGGCAGCAGCGCGCACGCGACGGCCGCAGCGCCGACGCCAACGACCGCCTCAACCCCGCGCGAGGGCGATGACAACGCCGCCGCCGACGCGCCGTACCGCGTGCTGATCGTCGAGGACGACCGCTCGCAGGCGCTGTTTGCGCAGAGCGTGCTGCACGGCGCCGGCATGCATGCACAGGTGGAAATGACCGCCGCCAGCGTGCCGCAGGCGATCCAGGACTACCACCCGGATCTGATCCTGATGGACCTGCACATGCCCGAGCTGGACGGCATCCGCCTGACCACCCTGATCCGCCAGCAGCCGGGCCAGCAGTTGCTGCCGATCGTGTTCTTGACCGGCGACCCCGATCCGGAGCGTCAGTTCGAAGTGCTCGACAGCGGCGCCGACGATTTTCTGACCAAGCCGATCCGTCCACGCCACCTGATCGCCGCGGTGTCCAACCGCATCCGCCGCGCCCGCCAACAGGCGCTGCAGCAGGCCGGCGAACCGGTCAGCGTGCGCAGCAATCCGGAAACCGGCCTGCCGACGCGCGGCCATGTGATGGAACTGCTGGCCGATGCGCTGGCGCGCAAGCAGGCCGGCGGGCTGTTCTTCATCGAAATCGCCAGCGCGCTCGGCCTGCGCGAGCGCTACGGCTATGCCGCCTACGAGCGTCTGATGACCCAGGCCGGGCATCGCCTGGCCAGTGCCGCGCACCCGTATCCGCTGGCGCGCTTGAACGACAACAGCTTCCTGTTGCTGGGCGTGGACATGCCCGAATCCAGCCTGGAACAGCATGCGCTGGAGATCCGCCAGCGGCTGTCGGCGCATGCCTTCCCGGTGCGCGAGGAGGAATCGGTGCACGTGCGCTGCGCCATCGGCGTGGCACCGCTGGGCCTGGGCTTCGACGACACCGGCAGCGCGCTGGAAGCGGTCGAGCGCACCGCGCTGCAGGCACGCCTGCGCAGCGACGGCGTGCAGGCCTATCTGGCCCCCAGCCAGGCCGAACAGCAGGAGCAACTGCGCCTGGTGGAAGGCCAGCTCGAACTGGCCTATCAACCGATCGTGGCGGTGGCCGGCGGCGACACCGCGCAATACCAGGTGCTGCTGCGGCTGCGCCAGGCCGACGGCACGCTGCTGTCGGCCGGCCAGGTGATTCCCGCCGCCGAAGCGGCCGGACGCATCGCCGATCTCGACCAGCAGGTCATGGATCACGCGCTCGGCCTGCTGCATCTGTACCAGCACGCCCACCCGCCGCTGCGGCTGTTCGTGTCGCAGTCGCCGCGCACGCTGGCGCGCGATGCCTTTGCCGACTGGCTGCTCAAGGCGCTGCTCGAGCGCGGCGTGGCCGGGCAATCGTTGATCGTCGACCTGCGCCTGGACGATGCCCTGATCCACGCGGTCACCGTGCAGCAGTTCTGCGCCAAATTGATGCCGGCCGGTGTGCAGTTCTGCCTGAGCCAGTTCGAGCCCGGCGACGAGGCCAACGCGCTGCTGGACCAGTTGCCGCTGAGCTTCGTGCGCATGGCCAACCGCTTCGCCGATGCCCACGGCAACACGGCAGTCCGCGACGAACTGCGCAGCGTGATCAATATCGCCCATCAGCGCGGCCTGCTGATCATCGGCCAACGCATCGAAGATCCGCAGGCGGCTGCGGCGATGTGGATGAGCGGCGTGGACTTCATCCAGGGCAACCTGGTGCAGACGGTCGGCAAGGAACTGGACTTCGACTTCACGAACGCGGTGCTCTGAGTGACAGCGCGGGCAGGAGGCCTCCGCGCCTGGAGCAGCCTGGCCACGCTGACCGCGCTGGTCGCTGCGCTGGGTGCGGGCCTGCAGTGGTCGGCCATCGACGGGCCGTGGCGCGCAGTGACGGCGCTCTCTGCAGCACTGGCAGTGGTATTCGGTCTGGGCGCTGCCGTTGCCGGCTACCGCAGCGCGCGCGCGCAGTACGCCCTGTTGCAACGCCTGGAGGAAGCCGACCTCGCGCGTGAGCGCCTGCAGCAGGAACTGCAGCGTCACGGCGCGCTCGAACAGGAACTGTTGCGCGCCAAGCAGGCCGCCGAGGCCGCCACGCTGGCCAAGGGCGAATTCCTGGCCACCATGAGCCACGAAATCCGCACCCCGCTCAACGGCATCATTCCGATGCTGGAACTGATCTCCAGCGGCCAGCTCAGCCTGGACCAGCGCGACATGCTGCAGACCGCCACCGGCAGCTCGCTGCAACTGCTGCGCATCGTCGACGACATCCTCGACTACTCCAAACTCGAAGCCAACAAGCTCGAACTGGAGATCACCACCTTCAACCTGCGCGAGCTGCTCGACGGCGTCGTGCAGCTGCTGCAGCGCACCGCTGAAGGCAAGCAGCTGCGTGTGGGGTTGGATATCGAACCGTCGGTGCGCCTGCTGGTGCGCGGCGACCCGATCCGCCTGCGCCAGGTGCTGGGCAACCTGATCGGCAATGCGATCAAGTTCACCGAGCGCGGCAGCGTCGACATCCAGCTGCGTCGCCTGGGCGAGACCCGCGCCCAGCATCTGCTGCGCTTCCAGGTGCGCGACACCGGCATCGGCATCGCCCCGGATCAGCAGGCACGCCTGTTCCGCTCCTTCGCCCAGGCCGACGCCTCCACCACGCGCCTGTACGGCGGCACCGGCCTGGGACTGGCGATCTGCAAGCGCATCATCGACCTGATGGGCGGCCGCATCGGCGTGGAGTCCGAGCCCGGGCGCGGCGCCACGTTCTGGTTCGAAATCCCGCTGCTCAAGGTCATCGGCGACCTGCAGCAGAACGCCGGCGCCGATGCCGCGCGAGTGATGGTGATCAGCTCCGACACCCGCCTGTTGCAGCGCCTCAAGCGCCTGCTGGACAGCTGGGGCGTATCGCACGTGCTGATGGAAACCACCCAGGAAGCGCTGGAGCGGGTGCGTCGCCACAGCGACAGCGAAGGCTTCCGCTGCGTCATCGCCGACCACGACACGCTGCGCTACAGCGCACGCGCCGTGCATCGCGCACTCGCGCGCCCGGACGACCTCAGCGGCGCACGCCTGATCTGGCTGTACGGCGACGAGCCGGTGCCGTCCGAGCTGCAGGACAATGCCACCCTGGTGCCGCGCCAGAGCCCGGACGAGACCCTGCGCTCGCTGGTGCTGCCGCCCGAGCCGAGGCCGGCCCACGCGGCCACGCTGGCCGCGGCGATGATTCCCGAGCCGATGGCGCCGGCGCTGGCCAACGCGCGCGACGTGCGCATCCTGCTGGTGGAAGACAACCCGGTGAACCTGCTGGTCGCGCAGAAACTGCTGGCCGTGCTCGGCTTCGACGCCGATACCGCCACCGATGGCGAAGCCGCGCTGAGCAGCATGGAGTCCACCCGCTACGACATGGTCTTCATGGATTGCCAGATGCCGGTGCTGGACGGCTATGCCGCTACCCGCCGCTGGCGCGCGATGGAAACCGAGAGCGGCGGCCGCCCGATCCCGATCGTGGCGATGACCGCCAACGCCATGGCCGGCGATCGCGAACGCTGCCTGGCCGCCGGCATGGACGACTATCTGTCCAAACCGGTCGCCCGCGAGCAGCTCGACGCCTGCCTGCAACGCTGGCTGCCGCGCCAACCGCTGCTGCCTGGCCCGGCCATCGGCAGCCAGGCAGCGGGCGATCCCGAAAGCGTTAGCGCCGCGCAGGCGCGCGCCCTGCCGATCCTGGACAACAGCGTGATCGATGAGCTGTACGAGGTGGCGGGCGCGGACACCATCACCATCCTGCAGCTGTTCCTGGAAGACGCACCCGGCATCATCGAGCGCCTGGAAACCGCAGCCACCAACCGCGACAGCATGCAGCTGCGCGATCTGGCGCATACGCTCAAATCCTCAAGCGCCAATGTCGGCGCCCAGGCGCTGGCCAATGCCGCGCGCCGGATCGAACTGGCCGCGCGCACCGGCACCATCGAACGCCCCTCGGTGATGGTGGCGCTGGTCATCGCCGAATACGCACGCGCCCGTCTGGCGCTGCTCGGCCAGGTCGCCCGCCTCCAGGCCAAGGCCCGCACAGCCGGCTGAACCGCGCAAGCCTGCAGCCGACGACAACAACCGCCAGGCAACACAGTCGAAGACATCCCGCGAAGAAAAATTCCGCCCTGCTCCGCCGCGGCGAAAAGGCAGGGCTTGCGCGCCACTGGCGTGCGTGCCCTGGAGCGCCTGCGTCGCAGACGCGGGCCCGGGGGCGCGGAAAGAGGTGGGGGTTGAGGTGCGCGCAGCCAAATGCGGCCAGCCACAGCGACAGCACGACACCCATGCAGCGCCTGCATGCTCCCCAGCAGTGCAAGCGCCTACTGACTCACCCCATTGCGCTGATCCCGACACAACGCCGACCAGCACCGCGCTGAGCGCCCTCAGTCGTCCAGCTTGGTCAGCAGGTAATTCGGCTCGCCGATGCGCGCCACCAGATCCAGCTGCGTTTCCAGCCAGTCGATGTGCTCTTCTTCCGATTCCAGGATGTCCACCAGCAGCTGGCGGCTGACGTAGTCGTTGACGGTCTCCGCATAGGCCACGGCCTCGCGCAGCACGGCAACTGCCTCGCGCTCCAGCGCCAGATCGCAGCGGAACATCTCGGTGGGGTTCTCGCCGATGCGCAGCTTGCCCAGCGCCTGGAAATTCGGAAGTCCTTCGAGGAACAGGATGCGGTCGGACAGCTTGTCCGCATGCTTCATCTCGTCGATGGATTCCTTGTACTCATGCTCGGCCAGTTCTTTCAGGCCCCAGTTCTTCAGCATCTTGGCGTGCAGAAAGTACTGGTTGATCGCAGTGAGTTCGTTGTAGAGCACCTTGTTGAGGTACTCGATGACCTTGGTATCGCCCTTCATGCGATGTCTCCGAGACAGTGAGCCGGCCGCACTGTAGCGCGTTGCCGCGGCGCATGAAGGAACGCGAATCGTGATCAGTTGCGCGACGCCTGCCCGCCCGCAGGTGGCCGGCAGATGGCCTGTTGCACGTAACGTGCGCATCGATCATTCGCCGAACGATCGCGCGCTGTCGATCGAACGGCAACCGCAGGGTTACGACCTGACCGCATTATGGTCAGCCAGGAAGGCGACCTATCGATCGCGCCTTGGCGGCGCGACAGAACGACTGTAGAGCGAGCCAGACCGGCAACCTGCTCGCGGCAGTCCGTTACCGACAGTGCGCGAGCACAGCGGAAGGCGCTCAGGCAGCGCTGGCAAGCCCCAGCATGGGCAACGGCAGCGCACGGCTCGCATGGGCCTGGCTCAGCACGTCGCCCGCCATTTCCAGGCACGACCCACAGTTCGAACCACAGCCGGTGCGCATGGTCAGCTCGGCTAGGCTGGCGCAGCCATTCTCGGCCGCTTCGCGGATCTGGTGGTCGGTGACCCCATTACAGATGCAGACGTACACGGTATCGGTCGGGTGCTGGCGATCCGGAGAGGACCGGCGCTGATTGCACCGCAAACGAGAATAGGTGTCAATTCCAAACGTTAATCATTATTAATCCGTACCGCACGAGGCCCGCCCCGCTTGCGTAGACGCTTGCGCGGACTGTCGTGCCCGGCCGCGCTGCTGCCCGGCAACCAGGCCTCCAGCGCGCGCTCGGGCATCACCCCGACCGCCGCAGAGCCCGCGATGGTCTGCGCCAGCGGAGCCAGATGACGCAGCGCGCGCGCATAGACCCCACGCTTGAACATCACCACATGCTCGACCGGATACCAGAAATCCACCCAGCGCCAGTGGTCGAACTCCGGCGTGTCGGTGTGGTCGAGCTTGAGATGGGATTCGTGGCCGGTGAACTGCAGCAGGAACCAGACCTGCTTCTGGCCGATGCAGACCTGACGCTCATTGCGCCGCACTGCCCGGCTCGGCAGGCGATAGCGCAGCCATCCGGGGGTGGCACCGAGCAATTCGACATGCTCGGGCAACAACCCGGTTTCTTCGCGCAACTCGCGGTACATGGCTTCTACGGGTGTCTCATCGGTATTCATGCCACCTTGCGGGAACTGCCAGCCGTCCCTGCGCACACGTCGTGCCCAGAACACCTGACCATCCTCTCGCATCAGCACGATGCCGACGTTTGGCCGGAAACCGTCCGGATCGATCACGATGCGGACTCCTGAAAATCTACTGTCACCGACTCTGCCACGGCGACGGCCGGCTCACAAGCTGAAAACGAAATGCTTGACAACACGCGGGCGCTTGGTAAGAATTACCGGCTCCCTAGGCTATGTAGCTCAGCCGGTTAGAGCACAGCACTCATAATGCTGGGGTCGGTGGTTCGAGTCCACCCATAGCCACCAAGGTTTTCAGGCCCACCTGGGCATGCAATACTCTTGGTTCAACACGTTTTATTGCCCCGTCGCCAAGCGGTAAGGCACCTGACTCTGACTCAGGCATTCGGTGGTTCGAATCCATCCGGGGCAGCCAAACACGAAAGGTCCGATCTGACGATCGGGCCTTTTTTGTTGCCCGATTACTGCTTGCCGGCATTCGTGCAGCAAGCATTCCCGCCCCAAGGCCGAACAGCGATCACCGAAGGCGACACCCACCCTGGTCGAAAATGGATCCCGGGTCAGACAGGCACCAATAGTCAGGCACAGAGCCCGGCCACCGCGGCATCACCCCATGCCGCCGTGCGTAGGCGCAGCGGCCGGTACACACGAGATGACCAGCCAGCGTTTGCGAAAGTCACCAGACCTGGGCAAGGAAAAATCTGCCTCGACATAGCAGGCCACCGACTGCAGGCACCCACTGCGCAGGCCCCAAAACGACAAAAGCCCGGCATGGCCGGGCTTTTGAAGCAGGCGCCCCGGCGAACCGGGACGCAACAAACGCAATGGATCAGCGCTTGGAGAACTGGGTCGCGCGACGGGCCTTGTGCAGACCGACCTTCTTACGCTCGACTTCGCGGGCGTCACGGGTCATGAAGCCGGCCTTGCGCAGCTCGGACTTCAGGGTTTCGTCGTACTCGACCAGCGCACGGGCGATGCCCAGACGGATCGCACCGGCCTGGCCGGTGGTGCCGCCGCCGGAGGCGGTGACCAGGATGTCGAAGCTTTCGGTGTTCTTGGTGAGTTCCAGCGGCTGACGCACGATCATGCGTGCAGTCTCACGGCCAAAGAACTCGTCCAGCGGACGGTCGTTGACGGTGATGTTGCCGGTACCCTTGCGCAGGAACACGCGAGCGGTGGAGGACTTGCGGCGGCCAGTGCCGTAGTTTTGCGTGATAGCCATGATTAGATATCCAGAACTTGCGGCTGCTGGGCGGCGTGCGGATGCTCGGCACCCGAATAGACCTTGAGCTTGCGGTACATGGTGCGGCCCAGGGGGCCCTTCGGCAGCATGCCCTTGACGGCGATTTCGATCACGCGCTCCGGGTGGCGCTGCAGCGCCTGCTCCAGGCTCTCGGTCTTGAGGTTACCGATGTAGCCGGTGAAGCGGTGATACTTCTTGTCTTTCAGCTTGTTGCCCGTGACCACGATCTTTTCGGCATTGATCACCACGAGGTAATCGCCGGTATCGACGTGCGGGGTATAAACCGGCTTGTGCTTGCCGCGCAGGCGGCGGGCCAGTTCGGTGGACAGACGGCCGAGCGTCTTGCCGGCGGCGTCAACGAGATACCAGTCGCGCTGGACGGTCTCGGACTTGGCGGTGAACGTAGTCATGAGAAAACTCTTGAGTGGTCGGGCGGATTGCAGCGGCAATGACCGCTGGAACTTTGCCACGCGTTGTGAAGGCGAAACAGAAGAGGCGGGATTGTACGGGACGATACAAGGCCACGCAAGTCGCCTGCTGGCTGGAGCGCTGGCGGTTGGCAGCGGCTCGGTCCGGGGCCAGAATCGGCGCATGACCCAGATCTCCTCTTTCCGACTGCATGGCCCGCTCGACCGGCTGCTGGTCGAAGCCCAGCGCGCGCTGGACACGGTATTCGGCAATCCGCCCGCCGAGCGGCCCAACCCGGCCGCCGACACGCCCGACGTCGCACTGGAACCGGACCAGCGTCGCCACGCCGCCGGCTTGATGCGGATCAACCACGTCGGCGAAGTCTGCGCGCAAGGCCTGTATTTCGGACAGGCCGCGGTCGCCCGCGATGCCCAAACCCAGCACCATCTGCTCGAGGCGGCGCAGGAAGAAACCGACCATCTGGCCTGGTGCGCCGACCGCCTGCACGAGCTGGACAGCCGCCCCAGCCTGTTCAACCCGCTCTGGTACGCCGGCAGCTACGCGCTCGGCGCCCTGGCCGGATTGCGCGGCGACGACTGGAGCCTGGGCTTCGTGGTCGAAACCGAGCGCCAGGTCGAGGCCCATCTGGATGAACACCTGGAAACCCTCCCCGAGGGCGACCAGCGCAGCCGCGCGATCCTGCGCGTGATGAAGATCGACGAAGCCCGCCACGCCGACCAGGCCGAACAGGCCGGCGCGCGCACTCTCCCACCCCCGATCCCCAGCGCCATGGCCCTGGCCTCCAAGCTGATGAAAGCGGTGGCGTACCGGCTGTAGCCGGGGGGATTGGGGATTGGGGATTGGCGGCTGGCGACGCCCAGCAAACCGTGCCCCACACCTCGCAACACCCCGTTGGAGCAGAGCCCCCTTCTGTTAAGGGGGCGCGCCGAAGGCGGGGGGATAGGCTGCTACGAAGTGGGGCCCAAGGTTTGCGCAGCAAACCTTGGGGGGCAGGCCTGCGAAGCAGGACTGACCACGACTAGCCCACCAGCTTCAGCCCGATCACCCCGGCCACGATCAGGCCGATGCAGGCCAGACGCGACCACGACGCGCTGTCGCCGAACAGCGCGATGCCGGCGATGGTCACGCCCAGCGCGCCGATCCCGGTCCAGATCGCGTAACCGGTGCCGACCGGGATGGTCTTCAGTGCCTGGGTCAGGAACCACAGGCTGATGCCCGCCAGACCGATCGTCAGCACGGTCGGCCACAGGCGGGTGAAGCCGTCGCTGTACTTCAGGCCCATGGCAAAACCGATTTCGAACAGGCCGGCCAGCAGCAGATAGATCCAGGGCATCGCATTACTCCTCACTTGAAAAACGCACAAAAAAAAAGCGGCCCAGTGTTTGCACACTGGGCCGCCGTCGGCTGTGGAACGCGAGGTCATCGCGTGGCGGGCCGTCCCGCCTTGGTTCTTTCGCGCGCCTGCAGGCAGGTCGCGCAACAGCTCGCTCGCTGCGCTTACTCGCTCAGGTTGCGCCCGTGGAACAGTTCTTCGATCTCGCGCTTGAGCAGCGTTTCGATCTTCATGCGCTCCTTGAACGAGAGGTTCTTGGCGCGCTCCTCGAACAGGTACTGGTCCAGGTCGAAGTCCTTCAGGTGCATCTTGGTATGGAAGATGTTTTCCTGATAGACGTTGACATCGAACATCTCGTAGCGCGACTTCACGTTCTTGGCGAGGAAGTGCTGGATCGAGTTGATCTTGTGATCGATGTAGTGCTTCTTGCCCTTCACGTCGCGGGTGAAGCCACGGACGCGGTAATCCATGATCACGATGTCCGACTCCAGACTCTCGATCAGGTAGTTCAGCGCCTTCAACGGCGAGATCACGCCGCAGGTGGCGACGTCGATATCGGCGCGGAACGTGGCGATACCTTCCTGCGGATGCGTCTCGGGGTATGTATGGACAGTGATATGACTTTTGTCCATATGAGCGACCACGGCATCGGAGATCAACTCCTTGCCGGCCTGCTTCTTGTCGATGACGGGCTCTTCCGAGATCAGGATCGTGACCGATGCGCCCTGCGGATCGTAGTCCTGTCGTGCGATATTGAGGATGTTGGCGCCAATGATCTCGGCAACATCGGTCAGGATCTGCGTCAGACGATCGGCGTCGTACTGCTCATCGATGTATTCGATGTAGCGCTGACGCTCCTCTTCGGTACGCGCGTAACAGACGTCGTAGATGTTGAAGCTCAACGCCTTGGTGAGGTTGTTGAACCCCTGTAGCCTCAGGCGAGGCAACGGCTTGACCACGTCGGTCTGTCCTTATGGAAGGCGGGAAAGGAAACAATTATGAGCCAAAGATCCCAGCAACGAAATGCCGACGTTAAGAATGGTTTACCTTGCATGACTCATGCCGTTAAGCTTCAGGAATTACACGCGGAACTACCATGAGCCCAGGAAACACGACGGTTGTGACTACGACGGTACGTAACGCTACCCCTTCTCTGGCGCTGGACGCGGGCACGATCGAGCGTTTCCTGGCGCACAGCCATCGCAGGCGCTATCCGACCCGGACCGATGTGTTCCGGCCGGGAGACCCGGCTGGCACCCTCTATTACGTGATCAGTGGCTCGGTGAGCATCATTGCCGAGGAAGATGACGATCGTGAGTTGGTGCTGGGCTACTTCGGTAGCGGCGAGTTCGTCGGCGAGATGGGGTTGTTCATCGAATCCGATACCCGCGAGGTGATCTTGCGCACCCGCACCCAGTGCGAGCTGGCCGAGATCAGCTACGAGCGGCTGCAGCAGCTGTTCCAGACCAGTCTGTCGCCGGATGCGCCCCGCATCCTGTACGCGATTGGCGTTCAGCTGTCCAAGCGGTTGCTCGACACCACAAGGAAAGCCAGCCGCCTGGCGTTCCTGGACGTGACCGACCGCATCGTGCGCACCCTGCACGACCTGTCCAAGGAGCCGGAAGCGATGAGTCACCCGCAGGGCACCCAGCTGCGCGTATCGCGGCAGGAACTGGCACGTCTGGTGGGTTGTTCGCGCGAGATGGCCGGGCGCGTACTCAAGAAGCTGCAGGCCGACGGCCTGCTGCATGCACGCGGCAAGACCGTCGTGCTCTACGGCACCCGCTGATCGGTTGTGGTCGCGGCTGGTGCAGCACTGCACCGGCCGCAACTTGAACCGTATGCCGCACGGCATGCGGACTGATGCAGTCGGCGCGCGGCGCCGCCGCGTGCCATGCATTACTAATTGCTTACCCTTCCCTGCTGCTCCGGCCGGCTTGGCGTGACCAATAAATCTTGGTGAACAGCCACTGGATGCGCGCGAATCAATCCGTGCCTCTGTGCGGTAGCTGCCAAGTTCGAATACCTGCCGTGCCCGCCAGGCTGCGCGCCGCTACCGGCGCCAGGCGCTACAGCGCCTTGCCACCGCGATCGCGACATCCCCAGTTGAGGATCGGCGTGCCGGCCGGCAGCACCTGCCGGAACAGCGCTTCGCGATTGGCCTTCGGATTGACCACCACCGGCGCGCGCGCGGCCTTCAACAGCGGCAGATCCGCGGTGCTGTCCGAATAGGCAATGGCGATGTCGGCGTAGCCGCGCTCGCGCAGCATGCGCATCTTCTCTTCGTTGTGGCAGTGACGTCGCGCGGTGACCGCGCCCAGACGCGGACCGACCAGGCTGCCGATCACCGGCACGTCCTGATGGGCGACAAAGCCGAGAATGGCGCGCGCCAGTTCCGGCGGCGCGCCGGTGGCCACCACCACGCGGTCGCCGGCAGCGCGGTGGTCGGTGAACACCTTCAAGGCGTGCGGCAACAGGCGCTGCCGGATCTGCGCTTCATGCTTGAGCACGTACGCATCGATGAAGCGGTTGAACTCGCGCGTGCGGTGCAGGCCGAAGGTGGCGATCCACACATACCCGGACACGCCGCGGCGGCGGGTCGGCAGCATCGCCACCATCGGGCCGAGGATCGGCGAGGCCAACAGCGCCACCAGCAAACGCAAGGGGTTGCGCTTGATCAGCCAGGCGAACAGATGGCTGCCGGAGTCGCCGTCATACAGCGTGTGGTCGAAATCGAAGACCACCAGCGGTGCGTCGTCGCGCGGTACGGGATACGCCTCAGTCATGCGCAAAGAATAGCTGACGCAGCGACTCGCCGGGTTCGGGCGCGCGCATGAAGGTCTCGCCGACCAGAAACGCGTTCACGCCGTGGCTGCGCATCAACTGCACATCGGCCGGAGTGACGATGCCGCTTTCGGTGACCAGGATGCGGTCGCGCGGCACGGCGGCACGCATGTCCAGCGTGGTCTGCAGCGTCACTTCGAAGGTGCGCAGATTGCGGTTGTTGATGCCCACCAGCGGTACCGGCACCTGCACCGCGCGCTCGAGCTCGTCGATGTCGTGCACTTCCACCAGCACGTCCAGGCCCAGCTGCATGGCCAGGCCGGAGAGCTCGGCCAGTTGCCCATCGTCCAGTGCCGAGACGATCAGCAGGATGCAATCGGCGCCGAGCACGCGCGCCTCGTAGACCTGGTAGGGGTCGACGGTGAAGTCCTTGCGCAGCACCGGCAGCGTGCAGGCCTCGCGCGCCTGGCGCAGATAGGCATCGGCGCCCTGGAAGAAGTCCACATCGGTCAACACCGACAGGCAGCTGGCGCCGCCGAATTCATAGCTGACCGCAATGTCGGCCGGGTGGAAGTCGGGCCGGATCACGCCCTTGGACGGGCTGGCCTTCTTCACCTCGGCGATCACCGCCGGCTCGCCGGCGGCGATGCTGGCCTGCATGGCGGCGGCAAACCCGCGCGTGAGCGGCAGGTCGGCGCTGCGCGCGATCAGCTCGGCCAGCGGCACGCGCGCACTGCGCTCGGCGATTTCTTCGGCCTTGCGGGCAAGGATGGTGTTGAGGATATCGCTCATCGTATCGGGTCCTGGCGGTCGGGCATTATCGGTCAAGACGGCCGCAACCGGCCGCCACGCGCCAGCCCCCAGCATGCCAGCGGTCATGATCAAGATGCCGCCGCATGCCTGCCGGTGCAGTGGGAGGGGTCAGGCCTGTGAGGCAATCTGCCGGGTGAAGGCGACATAGGCGTCCAGTCTTGCACGCGCCGAGCCATCGGCCAGGACCGCACGCGCACGCACGACGCCCTCGGCGATGCTGTCGGACACGCCTGCCACGTACAGCGCCGCACCGGCGTTGAGCGCGACGATGTCCAGCGCCGGGCCGGGCACATTGTCCAGCACCTGCAGCAGCATCGTGCGCGACTGCGCGGCATCGGCCACCTTGAGGTTGCGGCTGGCCGACATCGCAATGCCGAAATCCTCCGGATGCACTTCGTATTCGCGCACCTGGCCATCGCGCAGCTCGCCGACCAGGGTGCCGGCCCCCAGCGAAAGCTCGTCCATGCCATCGCGGCCCCACACCACCAGCGCACGCTCGGCACCGAGTTCCTGCAGCACGCGCGCCTGGATGCCGACCAGGTCCGGATGGAACACGCCCATCAGGATGTTCGGCGAGCCGGCCGGGTTGGTCAGCGGGCCGAGGATGTTGAAGATGGTGCGCACGCCCATTTCGCGGCGCACCGGCGCCACCACCTTCATGGCCGGATGATGCACCGGTGCATACATGAAGCCGATACCGGTCTGCGCCAGCGAGGCGGCGACCTGCTCGGGCTGCAGCTCGATCGCCGCGCCCAGCGCCTCCAGCGCGTCGGCACTGCCGGACTTGGACGAGACGCTGCGATTGCCGTGCTTGGCGACCTTGGCACCGCCGGCGGCGGCCACGAACATCGCGCAGGTGGAGATGTTGAAGGTATGCGAGCCATCGCCGCCGGTGCCGACGATGTCGACCATATGCCGGCGATCATCCACTTCCACGCGACGCGAGAACTCGCGCATCACCGTGGCTGCGCCGGCGATCTCGCCGATGGTTTCCTTCTTGACCCGCAACCCGGTGAGGATGGCCGCGACCATCATGTCCGAGACCTCGCCACGCATGATCTGGCGCATCAGCTCGACCATTTCGTCGTGGAAGATTTCGCGGTGTTCGATGGTGCGTTGCAGGGCTTCTTGCGGGGTGATGGGCATGGACGAGGACCGTGGCAAAACGTGGGAAAGATAGGCGGCAGCGAGCTTGGTCGATCAATGCTGGCGCTGCAGTCGCGCATGGCGGCAATGCCATGCAGCGACGCGGCGCGCAGCGCTCACTGGCCCGGGCGCCGCATGCGGAAGCGTGCCTGCGCCTGCACTTCGAAATAGTCGGCGGCGCCGCCGGCGCGCAGAATCGTCTGCACGGCTGCGGGATCGTAGATGCCGTCCTGCAACGCCGCGTGCGCCAGATGCACGCCGACCACTTCGCCCAGGACCAGCCAGGTTTCGATGGCCTGCCCGGCTGCGCTCTGCAGCGGCAATAGCTGGCTGAGCCGGCATTCGAAACTGACCGGACTGGCTGCCACGCGCGGGGCACCGATCAGCCGCGATGGCGCCATCTGCAACTCGGCCAGCACGAACTCGTCGACCTCCGCCGGCACCATCGCAGCACTGGCGTTCATTGCCTCGGCCAGTGGGCGCGTGGCCAGGTTCCAGCTGAACTCGCCGGTGGCTTCGATATTGCGCAGGCTGTCCTTGCGGCCGATGCTAGCGAAACCGACGATCGGCGGCACGTAGTTGAACGCATTGAAGAAGCTGTAAGGCGCCAGATTGGCGATGCCCTCGGCGCTGCGCGAGCCGATCCAGCCGATCGGCCGCGGACCGACGATGGCGTTGAACGGATCGTGCGGCAGCCCGTGGCCCTGGCCTGGTTCGTAGAAGTGGAAGCTGTCGCTGGCGGTGCTCATCGTGATCCGGATGCAGGTGTGAACGAAGCGAGGCGGGAAACCCGCCGCATGCTATCGCGTAGGTCATTGCAGGCATTGCGCGCATGGGTCGCTGGTGCATCGATGGCGCCGAAGACTGCATCGAGACTGACGAAGGTTACGGCGGCCCTTGCGACGTGCGCGCTGCGCATTTCGATCAACGCTGCAGGAAGTTTTTCAGCAAGGCCTGACCGTGCTGGGTCAGGATCGACTCGGGATGGAACTGCACGCCTTCGACCGGAAACTGGCGATGACGCAGGCCCATGATCTCTTCGATCGAGCCATCCGGATTCTCGGTCCAGGCGGTGACTTCCAGCGCGTCGGGCAAGGTGGTCTTGTCCACCACCAGCGAGTGGTAGCGGGTGGCTTCGTAGCTGTCCGGCAGGCCGGCGAACACGCCCTTGCCCTGGTGGCGGATCGGCGAGGTCTTGCCATGCATGATGTTGTCGGCGCGGATCACATCGCCGCCATAGACCTGCCCGATGCTTTGATGCCCCAGGCACACACCCAGGATCGGCGTGGTCTGGCCCAGCTGCTCGATCAGCTGCAGCGAGATACCGGCCTCGTTCGGGGTGCACGGGCCGGGCGAGATCACGATGCGCTCGGGCCTGAGCGCGGCGATCTGATCCACGCTCATCGCGTCGTTGCGCACCACCGTGACCTCGGCACCCAGCGCCTGCAGGTACTGCACGAGGTTGTAGGTAAAGCTGTCGTAGTTGTCGAGCATCAGTAACATTTCAGGCCTATCTCTTTGTTTTTAAAGGGCAACAGCCCGAAACAACCCGCCGATACCCGCCCTGATCCCTTTCAACCCGCCTGGATACCCAAGCGGCCGGGGAGCGAGCAACACCGAAGCATATCTTCGCACGGGCTCGCTCAGCGCTCCTGTGTGCGATCAACGCGATCAGCCATGCAGACGCGTCATCCACGCTGTCCCTCCCCGGACCACAGTGCTCCGACAGGTCCGGACCAGCTAGACAACTTGCACCTCACGCGCGGAACGCCGGCTGTCTCCAGCCTGGATCCAATGCTCGCCGCCATGCGTCCCTAACGATGCGTTCGGCGTGACGGCAGTTCGCATCCTCCGCTCCGGGCAAACTTGAAAGACGTGATGCTTCGAGAAATTGGCATGCGTGGAGGTGTTTCCAGACAACCGCGCTCAGCTGACCTCCATCACGCAAAGGCTTCCCATGGCTCTGTCGTTTCGTTCGCCGTCCCCCACGCTCATCGCTCTTTCCGCGTTGCTGGCAGCGCTGACGGCCTGCGACAGATCAACGCCGTCGGCGGTATCGGCGCCGCCCGCGGCAGCAACGCGGCCTGCAGCGGCGCCCGCGATAAACTGGCATGAGGGGAATGTAGAAAAAGCCCTGGAGGAGGCCAGGAACACCGGCAAACCACTCCTGTTGTACTGGGGCGCCATCTGGTGCCCACCGTGCAACCGGCTCAAGGCCACCACGTTCAAGGACCTGGGGTTCATCGCGCAGACGCGGCAATTCGTGGCAGTGCATCTGGACGCAGACCTGCAAGAAGCCCAGACCTGGGCCGAACGCTTCGGCGTCAGGGGGTATCCCACGGTCATCCTGCTACGCCCGGATCGCAGCGAAATCACCCGGCTGGTGGGCGACAGCAGTACCGCCCAGCTTGTCGATAGCCTGCGCGTTGCAGCTCAATCCACCGCGAGTACAAAGCAGATCCTGGAGCGGGCGCTCAACGCTCCACAAACGCTAAAGCCGGACGAGTGGACTCTTCTCGGCAATTACAGCTGGTTGCAGGACGACCAACTGGTCGATGCAAAGGCTGCGCCCGCCACCCTGGCTGCACTGGCGAAGGCGGCACCACAGCCGGCCTTGCAGCGTCGCTTCCAGCTGCTGGCAGTAGCTGTCACCAGGCAGAAGCCCGTCGTAAGCCCGGCGACGTACACGTTGCTGCAAACCGTGTTTTCCAACCCGTCAGAGGTGCGCAACAATCTTGATGTGCTGGTGCGTGGTGCTGCCACGCTGGTTGCTTCTGCGACCGACGATCCGGGCAAACGTGCCGCATTGTCCAGGGAGTTCAATCAGGCGTTGGCGCAGGCCTATGCCGATCCCACCTTGCCCATCGTTGATCGTTTGCGGACCGGGTATGCCGAGATCGACCTTGCTCGCCTGGCACAGGGACAGCCGACCAGAGCGGAAATGAATAAGCCGCAACCTCCGCTGCCTGCAGACGTGGTCAAGACCGTGCACCAGCGCGTGCAGTGGGCGGTGACGGAAGCCAAGACCGATGAAGAGCGTCAGTCCACGATTACAAGTGCTGCCGGCTTGTTGGCGCTGGTGGGCGATAACAAGGGATCTGCGCAATTGATGCAGGCCGAGTTGACGCGTAGCAAGACACCGTCCTACTACATGCCCTACCTGGGTATCCTGGCCGAACAGCGCGGTGACACCAAGGCTGCGCTGTCATGGTTCAAGCAGGCCTACGATTCGAATGGTAGCCAGGGGACCGTGGTTGAGCGGGGCATGACCTATCTGGATGCGCTGGTCCGGCTCAGCCCGGAGGACGGTACAGGTATCGAGACGCTTGCAAGCCGAGTGATCGGCGATCTGGCGCGGCAATCCGATGGCTATCTCAAAGACAATCGCCAGCACTTCGAGGAAGTCGGCGCATCACTGAAGACCTGGAGCAAGCAGAGCCCGACAGGCAGCGCAGTCCTGACCCGCCTGCGCCAGAAGGCGCAGACACGTTGCGCCGACGGGAACAAGCCAGCCGCCTGCGCCGACTGGCTGGGGTGAGGCGGGGCATAGTCCTGATGCGCCTGCGAAGGTCGGCACAGGCACGCCCCGCGCAGGTGGTTCGCCCATCAGAAACGCAGCCAATGCCATCCCGTCCTATTCGGCCAGCTCACGCATGACCTTGATCAGGTCGGACTTGCCCTCGAAGCCGATACCCGGCAATTCCGGCATCACGATGTGTCCATCCTGGACCTTGACGCCATCCGGAAACCCGCCATATGGCTGGAACAGGTCCGGGTAACTCTCATTGCCGCCCAGACCCAGGCCTGCGGCGATGTTGAGCGACATCTGATGACCACCGTGCGGGATGCAACGTGCGGGCGACCAGCCGAACTGCTCCAGCACCTCCAGCGTGCGCAGATACTCGACCAGGCCGTACGACAGCGCGCAATCGAACTGCAGGTAATCGCGGTCCGGGCGCATGCCGCCGTAGCGCAGCAGGTTGCGTGCATCCTGGTGCGAGAACAGGTTTTCGCCGGTTGCCATCGGCCCCGGATAGAATTCGCTCAGGGCGGCTTGCAGCGCGTAGTCGAGCGGATCACCGACTTCCTCGTACCAGAACAGCGGATAGTCGCGCAGCATCTTGGCGTAGGCGATGCCAGTCTCCAGGTCGAAGCGCCCATTTGCATCCACCGCCAAGCGGGCCTGGCTGCCGATTTCCTCAAGCACCGACTCGATCCGGCCGCGGTCTTCGTCAATGGACGCGCCACCGATCTTCATCTTGACCACGTTGTAACCACGGTCCAGATAGCCGCGCATCTCCTTGCGCAAGGCACTGTTGTCCTTGCCCGGGTAATAGTAGCCACCGGCTGCATAGACGAAGACGCGCGGATTGGCTTGCCGGCCTTTCATCTGCGCCAGATAGCGGAACAGCGGCATGCCGGCGATCTTGGCGGTCGCATCCCAGATCGCCATATCCAGCGTGCCCACTGCGACGGAGCGCTCGCCGTGACCACCCGGCTTTTCGTTGGACATCATCGCCTTCCAGATCCTGGACGGATCCAGATTGTCGCCGGCGTCGTTGCACAGCGATGCACTGTCTGCCTCCAGGATGCGATCGCGAAAGCGCTCGCGTATCAGCCCGCCCTGTCCATAGCGCCCATTGGAGTTGAATCCGTAGCCGACGACCCGACGGCCGTCGCGCATCTGATCGGTGACCACCGCCACCAGACTGGCGGTCATCTTCGAAAAATCGATGTAGGCGTTACGGATCGGCGAGGAGATCGGCTTGGTGATTTCAACGACATCGATGATACGCATTGGGTGGTCTCCCGCAGGTTGGTGTGAGTTATGGATCGGTTGGAGAGGCTGCGACAGGCATGGGCTCGCCCGCTTGTTGACGACGCATGATTTCCCGGGTCTTGGACAGATCCAGCGCGCCATCCCACTTGGCAATGGCGAGCGTGGCGACACTGTTGCCGATCAGGTTGACCACCGCCCTGGCCTCGTTCATGAAGCGATCGACGCCCAGCAGAAGCACCAGCCCCGCAACAGGCACCGTGTCGATGGTGGAAAGCGTGGCGGCCAACGCAACGAAACCCGCGCCAGCGACACCGGCCGATCCTTTCGAGGTCAGCAACAACACCCCAAGCAAGGCAATCTGTTGGTAGACCGGCAGCGGCGTATTGGTCGCTTGCGCTACAAAGATGGCTGCCATGGTCAGGTAGATACAGGTGCCGTCCGCATTGAAGGTGTATCCGGTGGGCAGAACCAGGCCAACCGTCGATTTGCGCACGCCGGCCAGTTCGAGCTTCATCATCATGCGCGGCAGCACGGCTTCGGTGGAACAGGTTCCGAACGTGACAAGTATTTCGTCCTTGATGAACCGGAGAAGGTGCAAAAGTGGAAAGCCCGTCCACCGTGCGATCGCTCCCAGCACCACAAACACGAACAGTGCCGACGTCACGTAGACGGCCAGCATCAAATGCCCCAGCGACCACAGGGTGGCGAGGCCATACTTGCCGATCGTGAAAGCGATGCCCGCACCGGCGCCCAGTGGCGCGAGTCGCATCACCATGTTGATCATCTTGAACAGTGCCTGCAGCCCGTTATCGATGAGATCGACCAGGGGCTTTCCACGCTCGCCCAGCTGCAATAGCCCCACTGCAAACAACACCGATACCAGGATGACTTGCAGCATGCTGCCTTTGGCGAAGGCGTCCACCAGCGTGGTGGGAATGATGTTCAGCACAAAATCGATCATGCCAGCATCGTCTTTTGCGCGATCGACATACTGTCCGATCGCACTACTGTCGATCGAACCGGCATCGATGTTCATGCCCTCGCCGGGGCGGATGATGTTCACCACGACAAGACCAATCGCCAGCGCGAGTGTCGACACGACCTCGAAATAAATCAGCGCCTTGATGCCGGTTTTTCCGACCTCTCTGACGCTTCCCATCTTGGCGATCCCGACCACGACCGTTCCAAAGATGATCGGTGCCAGAAGCATCTTGATGAGCTTGATGAAACCCTCCGCAACAGGCTGCAAGACCACACCCAGATGCGGCCACACGTAGCCCACCAGACCGCCAATGACGATGGCGATCAGGACCTGCACGTAGAGTTGGCCAAGCACCTGTCTTATGCCACTTTGTTTCTGCATGATCGCCCGCTCCCGTCGACATGCGAACCCACCGGAATTGCCGCTTGCTGGACAACCTGCCTGTGGAGGCGTTGCAAGCTCGAGTCGGAGCGTAAGTGCCAGCGCCCAAACGCTGCCAATGCCTTTTTTATGCGCTTGATGCACAATCGGCATCATGGAACTGACATGGCTCGAAGACTGCTTGGCGTTGGCTGAGACCCTGAATTTCTCGCGCGCCGCACAACGTCGCTTTGTCACCCAGCCGGCCTTCAGTCGGCGCATTCATGCCCTCGAAGAATGGTTGGGCACGCCGCTGTTCACGCGCTCGCGCAAGGAAGTGCTGATGACGCCGGCCGGCGAAGCGTTCGTTCGCAAAGCATCCGGGTTGGTCTCGGGTATTTACGCTGCGCGGCAGGAAACACTGGAAGTGGCCGGGCGACACCGGCCTGCGTTAGCGTTCCTCGCCACCCATGTTCTTTCTTTCACGTTCTTTCCGGCATTTGTCAGGCGCATCGAATCAAACACCGGTATCGGTGCGTTTCAGCTGGTCTCCGACACGCTCAGGGCGTGCGAAAAATTGATGCTGCAAGGGGCAGCGCAATTCCTGCTCTGCCACCATCATCCGCGGATGCGTCTTGGGCTGGACACGGAACAGTTCGAGCGGGTTGTGGTCGGCAACGATGTGCTCCAGCCCTTCAGTGCAGCGAAGGAAAACGGCGACGGCAGTCCGCGTTGGTCGCTTGCCTCAACCGATGCAATGCCCTTGCTGTCCTACAGTGCAGATTCCGGCCTGGGCCGCATCATCGCCGGGCATCCAGCGTTCAAGGATGTGGAGCCGCGCCTGACACCTGCGCTCACTTCCGATCTTGCAGCGACCTTGCTGGCCATGTGCCGCTCTGGTGCCGGGATCGCGTGGCTGCCGCGCACACTGGTGGAAGAGGACCTCGCCAAAGGGCTGCTGGTCCATGCAGCGCCCGGCGACACGCACTGGGATATCGGCATGGAGATCTGCCTGATACGTCACACCGGCGGCTTACCCCGGCAAGCCGAAGACATGTGGGAAAAGCTCAAGCAAGGCAAGCTGGAGACCTAGCGGGTGCGGCATGCGCGCTGCTGCGCGCTTCGAATCCAGCGCTTGCCGCCACTATCCGCCTGCGGGCCGTCCTGGCGCTCCCGCGCACAATCCTTCCATCACCGTCTCCATGAGCCAGGCCAGGCGTGGCTGCCAGTTCTCGGTGGCGTCGATCTGCCAGATCCCTGCGATCGCCAGGAAAAACTTGTCCGTGGTGATCCCTGGACGAATCGTTCCGGCCTTCTCGTTGGCATCCAGCAGCAATTGGGCGGCAGCGATCACGGGGGCATAGCCTGCGTTGCCTGCGCACTCCTTCGCGTTGGCGACAACCCGAAGCGCATCCGCCAGGCCCGCCTTGGTAATGGCGTATTCGGCCAGACGGTTCATCCACTCGCGTAGCGCCTGCTCCGGCGGACGCGTCTTCAGCAACTGCTCGGCGAACCCGGTGACCTGCAGCATTTCATGGCGATAGACCTCTACCACCAAGGCCTCCCGCGTCGGGAAGTGGCGGTAGAAGGTCCCTTGCCCGACGCCCGCCTTCTTGGCGATTGCGCTCAGTGGCACATCGGCCGAGCGCACCAGCTCCGCAAGCGCCACGGACAGGATGCGCTCGCGGTTTTGCAGTGCATCGGACCGCGTTGGCTTTTCCACACCCTGCTCCTCACTGAAATTATTGACAAACGGACAGTTGTCCGCCAACGTTTCAGGGCAAGCGGACTGTTGTCCGTTTGGATTCTACCCCTTCCGTACCCAGGAAACATCCATGAAGAACAGCGGCAACACCATCCTCATTACCGGCTCGACCTCTGGCATCGGCCTCGGACTGGCGCTGCGGCTCCAGCAGGCTGGCAACATGGTCATCGTGTCAGGGCGAAAGAAAGCGCTGCTGGATCAGATCACTGCCGAGCATCCAGGCATCGAGGCAATCGAAATCGACGTTGCGGACGCGGACTCCATCGTCCAGGCCAGCCGCGTGGCGGCCGAGCGCTACCCCGCCTTGAATGTGGTGATCAACAATGCCGGCATCATGCCGAGCGAGAACGTCTTCAAGCCAGAGTCCTTGCAGGCTGCCGAAGAGGCGATTGCCATCAACCTGCTCGGCACCATCCGCATGACCTATGCATTCTTGCCGCAACTTGCCGGCAACAACGACAGCGTCATCATCAACGTCAGTTCCGCGCTGGGCTTTGTGCCGTTCCCGGCTGCAATGACCTACAGCGCCAGCAAGGCCGCGGTGCACTCGTTCACCGAAGCCTTGCGTGTGCAGCTGGCCGACAGCACCGTGCAAGTCGTGGAGCTGGTGCCTCCGGGCGTTCGCACCAAACTGTACGGCCAGGGCAACGACGAACATGCCATGCCCCTGGACGAATTCCTCGACGAAGCACTGGCGCTGCTGCATGCAGAAAACACGCCAAAGGAGATTGTCGTGGAACGCGCCAGGTTTCTTCGCGATGCGGCGGCCAATGGCAGCTACGACGAGATGCTGGGAATGCTTTCTACCGTCAAGTTCTAGGGCTGGCGCAGAACATCCAACTCGTCAGCACGGCGCCACCGCCGTGCTGACGCCGGTCATTCACCCGTGGCGCATGAATGGCTGCAAGGCTGCTACCGCGAGATGCGCAGGCATGTTCGCCGCGCGCATCCAGTGCTTCCAGGTGAGCGCCTTTGAGACCTTTGCAGCGCGCGGACCATACCGGTGCGATGTGCAACCGGCTGGATCCATTCGGGTTGGCACCCGCTCCTCGCGAGGGTTCTTCCGATCCCCTGGAAACGGATCTCAGCGCGGCGCGGTCACTGCCCGATTGCGCGCAACGATCGTCTCGTGACTTGGCGGTGCGTCGGCGCCAAAGAACTCGGCCATCAGTGCATCGCGATGACCCGGTGCATCACCCTTCACTGCGGCCTTGAGCGCTGACGCCAGCTCAGCGGTCGGAAGCTCGGTGCAATACGCAGGCGTGCCTGGCTGCTGCCGCCATGAATCTGCAAGATTTCCCGCGTCGACCGAGTCGAACCCGGCAGCGTCGAGCAGTTGCTGCGCGATCGCCTTGCCGGCCGGACTGTCGCCTGCCACCGGGATGGCGATCCGGTTCTGCGTGCTTGCGGGCTTGCCGCGCTCAGCCAGTGTCCTGGCGAGCACGGCGTTGAATGCCTTGATGATGGGCCGACCAAGCTGCTCGCTGGACCAGACACTTTCCAGCTTGCCGCCGTCGACTTCCGGGATACTGGTGCCGAGCTGCGGGTAGTAGTTCGAGGTATCGATCACCACCACCTCTGCGGGTACCGTGGAGAACAGGCCGGCAACCTCGGGGATCCGGGCGAACGGGATGGACAGCACGATCACCTCGACGTCCTTGACCGCCTCTTCAGCGGCGACAGGCTCGGCGCCGATCGTTTCTGCCAATTCGCGAATGCTGTCGGGGCCTTTTGAACCAGCCAGTTTGACGACATGCCCGGCCGCGACGAATTTGCGTGCCAGGGTGCCACCGATATTGCCTGCGCCAATGATGCCGATGTTCATGTGTGCTCCTTCCGATGTGTGTGACGTGCTGCGGCTCACGCAGTGATGCGTGGATCGCGCCCGTATTGGGCAGGTGCGCCCAGGTGGTCGCGCAGCGTGGTGCCCCGGTAATCGCGATGGAACAGACCGCGTTGCTGCAGGATCGGCACGACTCCATCGACAAAGGCATCGATGCCGTCGTCATTGATATCCGGTGAGATCCAGAAACCATCGGCCGCACCTGCCTCGAACCAGGCCTGCATGTGGTCGGCCGCCTCGACCGCCGGGCCCACAATCACCGGGTGATAGTCGATGACGCCATGGGCCAGGATGTCGCGCAGGCTCCAGCCCTCCCGCGCGATCTGCAGCGCCTTTGTCGAGCGAGGATCATGCGGCGACGGGCGTGCCGCAGCCAGTTGCGCGGGTGACAGAGGCCGCTCGAGTGCAGCAGGATCCAGACGTAGCCCGAGCATCTGTTGCAGGTAACCCAGCCGCTGAGGAAACGTCTGCGCGGTCAGTGCAATCCGGCGATCCAGTGCCGCACGGCGATCCTGCGCGATTGTCGTCATCAGCCCTGGAATGAACTTGATCTCGTTCGGGTCGCGGCCGGCCTGCTTGGCGGCGTTGCGGAAGGCGGTGCGTTGCGCGCGGGCATCTTCAATGCTGAAACACGCACCGATCACAGCACTGGCATAACGTCCGGCCAGCTCCAACGCATTGGGACTGCCGCCGGCATGGAAGATCACCGGCTGGCCCTGCTCGGAGGGTGGTATGTACAGCGGTCCGCGGGAGCCGACGAACTTGCCTTGCAGGTTGATCGGCGCAATTTGCCTGGCGTCGGCAAACCGGCCAGAGGCCTGGTCGTGCAGCCAGGCATCCTTCCCCCAACTGCCCCACAACGCCTGCACCAGTTGCACGAACTCGTGCGCACGTGCGTAACGATCCGCGCTGGGCGGAATTTTTCGCCCGTAGTTCGCGGCGACATCCTCGCCACTGGAGGTCACCGCATTCCAGCCGGCACGCCCGTGGCTCATGATGTCCAGCGCCTTGAATTGCCGCGCAAGATTGAACGGCTCGTTGAACGTCGTGGAGCCGGTGGCCACCAGACCGATACGCTCGGTGCCGCGCGCAACGGCAGCCAGGGTCATCATCACGTCCAGGTTGAAGTGAGGCGCTTCGTTGTCGATATCGGCCACCGCGCTCGGACCGTCAGGCAGGAAGATGAACTGGAATTTCCCACGCTCGGCGGCCTGCGCCTGACGCACGCGGGCATCGAAGCTGGTGTAGTTGGTCGGATCCACCCACGGCATGCGCCAGGCTCCCGGCTGAGACCCGTAGCCATTGCCCAGGTGCAGGCCAATGATCATCGTCTTGGAGTGGCTCATGCGTTCCTCGATCTGCAGTGGTGGTGCGTGCGTCCGGCGGTGGCAACCGGCGGAGACGGCGACGGCCGATCGCCGCCCGCAGTCTCGAAACCTCCCGGTTCAGAGTGCCCAGCAAAAAGGAGACACGCTCCGTTTGTGTCGGGAAATATATGGAGATACACTCCGGATATCAAGAGCCAGACTAACCGACCCATGTCCTCCGACGTTCAGCCACGCCCTCCCCGCGCCGATGCCCAACGCAACAGGACCCATATTCTCGAGGTCGCCGGCAACGCCTTTGCCGAGGAAGGCATCGACGTGTCGATGGACAGCATTGCCAAGCGCGCAGGCGTTGGCCCGGGGACCTTGTACCGGCACTTCCCCAGCCGCGACGCCCTGCTGGCAGCGCTACTGGAAACGCATTACGCCAACCTCGAGCAAGCACGCATGGCCATCAGGGCAGAAGAGCACGACCCGGGGCGTGCGCTGCAACGATGGATCGAGGCGTTGGGAAACTGGATGAATGCCTACGAAGGTCTTCCGGAGCCGCTACGGGCCGCATGGTCCCAGCCAAGTTCGGTGTTGATGCCGACCTGCCAATCCGTGGTCGAGGCCTCAGGCGTGTTTCTGCAGGCTGCACAACGCTCTGGTCAGGCGAGGGCATCGTTGACTGGCCGCGACATCTTTCTTGCCGCGCTTGCGATCGCCTGGGCAGGAGCTGCCAGCGGTGACGCGGACAGCGACGCGCGGCAGGCGCTGCAGGACGTGCTGCGCTCGGGCTGGGCGCTTCCTGCGTGAAAGGCACTTCCCTCGCCCCGCAAACCATCCCGCTCTCTACACAGAAGAACGCATCATGAAGCTAGGCATTATCGGCACCGGCCATATCGGCAAGACGTTGGTGAAAAAGTTGAGTTCGCTCGGCCATGAGGTCAAGGTTGCCAACTCGCGTGGGCCAGAGACGATTGACCTGCAACTGCTGTCCTCGGGCGCTCGCGCGGTGACTGCGCAAGAGTGTGTGGTCGATGTCGATGCCATCATCCTTTCGATCCCGTTGAACAGGATTCCGGAGTTCAAGCCGCTGCTGGCGCAGGTTTCAAGTGATGTCGTACTGATCGATACGTCCAACTACTACCCCGCGCGTGATAGCAAGATTGACGCGATTGAAGCGGGCCAGGTCGAGAGCCTGTGGGTGGCTGAGCAATTGGGTCGCCCGATCGCCAAGGCATGGAATGCGATCGGGTCTGGTTCGCTTGCCGAGAAAGGCCAGCCGGCCACTGCGCCCGGCCGTATCGCCATCCCCGTGGCGGCTGATCGCGACAACGATCGCGAGGTCGCGATGGCATTGGTGAATGACACCGGCTTCGACGCGTTTTATTCGGGCCAGCTGGCTGATTCCTGGCGCCAGCAGCCAGGAGCGCCTGCGTATTGCACCGATCTGACCAGGAGCGAGATGGGCGATGCACTTGCCAGCGCCGACCGCAGCCGACTGGCGAAACGTCGCGACCTTGCCGTGGCGGTCATGCAGGAAAGGCTGGGCGACTCCGCAACCAATCCCGATGCAGGCTTCGGCGCCCGGATCAGTAGAGCCATCTACATGTAGCCAGGCAGGTCGGCAACATCGCCATGTAGTCAGCGCGTTTTAAAACGCAGGCAGGTGTTGCCGAGCCTGAGGATGGCAAGACGGCGGCACGGCGAACAGCGGTTTGTGCCAGGCGTGCAGCCGCCCGTCCTGACTTGCGTCAGGAGCACCCCGACAGCTCGGGCGTTTTCTGAAGGGTGCGATGATAATTTAGTGACAGACATTCCAGTTTTGGACAAGGACGCCGTTATTGGGGAACCGGTGCCAGGCTCGCTAACAGCGTGGAAATCGATGCCTCCACTGATCTCTTCTGGGACGTCCATGATCGCCTTTCTTCAACGCTTCAACGTCGGCCACCGCCTGGCCGTTGCATTCGGAATCCTGATTCTTCTCTCAGGCCTGCTGGTGGCCACCGGCCTGAGCACGATGGCGAACGCACGCGCGCAGCTGGACTTCATCGTTCTCGACCGCACCGCCAAGATCCAGATCGGCAACGGCATGCTGGATGCCAACTCCTCGCTGCTGATCGCACTGGGCACGTATGCCATGGCGACAAGCGAGGAGCTCAACACCGAAGCGCTCAACACCATCAACGCCCAGCGCCAGCGCTACCAGGAGCTGCGCACCAGGCTGGATACGCTGTCCAGCTCGGAGGAAGGGCGGAAGATCCGTAACGAGATGGACGAGCGTCGGGCGACTTCCGTGAAGTTCAACGACGAAGTCATGGCACTGGCCGCCAAGAACGAGAACGCGCAGGCCCAGGACATCCTCAGCGAACAGGCGCGGCCTGCCACGCTCGCCTGGCAGGACAAGATCCGCGAGCTCGTCACCCGGCAGGAAGGACAGAGCAGACAGGCCTACGCAGAAGCAGTCCGGTCGATGGATCGCGGCAAGCTCCTGCTCATCCTCGGCGGTGCCGCGGTCGTGCTGGTCAGCAGCCTGCTAGCCTGGCTCATCACCCGCAGCCTGACCCAGCCGCTGGCACGCGCCACCAACGCAGCCGAGGCGATCGCCAATGGTCAGCTCGGCAACAACGTGCAGACACAGGCCAAGGACGAGACCGGCCGCTTGCTGCGCGCCATGCAGGGCATGCAGACACAGCTGCAGGCCCTTTTGACTGCACAGGGCGACATGGCCAAGCGCCACGACGAAGGCCAGACCAGCTTCCGCATGGATGCCCAGGCCTTCCCGGGCGACTACGGCCGCATGGCCGAGGACACCAATGCGCTTGTGGCCTCCCACCTGGCCGTGCAGTCCAACCTTGCACGGATCATGGGCCGCTATGCCATCGGCGACCTGAGCGAGAGCATGGAGCGCCTGCCCGGTGAGAAGGCCGTGCTGACGCAGACCATGGACGAGGTCAAGGCCAACCTGTCCGCAATGAACATCGAGATCAAGCAGCTGGCGCAGGCTGCCGCGGACGGTGACTTCACCGCGCGCGGCGATGCCGAGCGTTTCCAGTACGATTTCCGCATCATGGTGGAGAGCTTGAACCTGCTCATGGCCACCGCGGACAGCAACCTGCAATCGCTGTCTTCGCTGCTGCAGTCCATCGCCGCAGGCGACCTGACCGCACGCATGACCGGCGAGTTCAGGGGTGTGTTCGCGCAGATGCGCGATGACGCCAACACCACCGCCGCGCAGCTTGCCGAAATCGTTGGCCGCATCCAGCAGTCGGCCGTGTCGATCAATTCGGCGGCCAGCGAGATTGCCGCCGGCAACCAGGACCTGTCGCAGCGCACCGAACAACAGGCGGCCAACCTGGAGGAAACCGCTGCCTCGATGGAAGAACTCACCTCCACCGTGCGCCAGAACGCCGAGCACGCACGTCAAGCCAACCAACTGGCGATCGGCGCGGCAGGCGTGGCGTCCCAGGGCGGCGAGATCGTGAGCAAGGTGGTGGGCACCATGGCCGGTATCGAGGCCTCGTCCAAGAAGATTGCCGACATCATCAGCGTCATCGACGGAATCTCGTTCCAGACCAATATCCTGGCCTTGAATGCCGCCGTGGAAGCGGCACGTGCCGGCGAACAGGGGCGCGGATTTGCCGTGGTTGCTTCGGAAGTGCGCACGCTGGCCCAACGCTCCACCGCTGCGGCGAAGGAGATCAAGAGCCTGATCGACGATTCGGTCGAGCGGGTCGCCGAAGGCTCGACCTTGGTGCATACCGCAGGCGCCACGATGGCCGAGATCGTAGCCAGCGTGCAGCGCGTGACCGACATCATGGGCGAGATTTCCGCGGCGTCGCAGGAGCAGTCGGCCGGTATCGAGCAGGTCAACATCACGGTCACGCAGATGGACGAAACGACGCAGCAGAACGCAGCCCTGGTCGAGGAAGCGACGGCTGCAGCACGTGCGATGGAAGAGCAAGCGACGCAGCTGACCGAGGCGGTGGCGGTCTTCAAGATCGACGGACAGAAAGCTGTTCCGGTCGGCGCAGCTGCTGCCACATCAGCCATTGCGAACTCCGGCAGCAGGAAAACGGCAGCGCCCCTGAAGACACCTGCAAAGGTTGTTCCGCACCGGGCACCACGCAAACTCGAGTCAGTCACCGGCGCAACAGACGGCGCAGGCTGGCAGGAATTCTGACCAAGCCGCGGTGGGCCCGGATTTCCGGGCCCACCCGCGTTCTGCTCTTACGCATCATTGCGCAGCACGTGATCCGCGTGGGCGGTCGTACCGACCGCCCGGGCAAAGGTCATCATCGGACTTCAGACGCAAACGGTGCTCGAGGTCATGAACATCGACCAACGTCACCGCACGTCACCTTACTCCATCAACTCGAAGCTCGCCGTCAGTCCTGCAGCTTCAGCCGATGGCGCCACCCACACAGCGAATACATCCGGCTCCACGATCGGTTCCAATGCCTGACCGATGAACAACAGGTCCGCACGCCGCAACACGAACTCCACCGGCGCGCTACCGCCTGCTGGTACCGCGAGCTTGCGGAAATCCTTCAGTTCCCGCACCGGCCGGTTCACGCTGGCGCTGCGGTCGCGCACATACTACGGTTCGCGCACCCCGGTGGGCAGGCGCTCCCCATGTCATGGACGCCCTGCGCGCAGACGACCCGCACGGCAGCGACTCATTGCGCGATCAGGAAGACCGCATAGATGTTCTCGGTGTAGGTGATCGTGCCGGTCAGCAGGCTTTCGCCGAGGCCTTGCACCTTGCCATCTGCACCAGGTGGCGGCGGCGGCGGCGGTGGGGGTGCCGGTGGCGAGGGCGGCGAAACCACGGAGCTGGGCGTTGGCGCTGCAGGCGCAGACCAGGTGCCGGCTTCGACGCCGTAGGCAAAACTGGGCGCCACATCGGAGATGCTGTAGATCCCGGTCAGCCGCACGCCGTAGGCGCTGGCCAGCCCTTGGGCGGATTCCCGCGATTGCGTTGCGGCTTCGCGTTTGAGTTCGGCGCGCAGCTTGGCCGCATCGGCGTATGCACTCTGCATCGACAACACCTGGACATTCTCGTTGGCCTCCAGGCCACCCAGAAAGGCGCGCACGTCCTTCAGGGACGAGAAGGTGCCGCGGATCTTGCGCTCCACGCGGGTCCCCTGGAACACCGACTTGCCATTTTCGTAGCGCGACTGCGGGGAGATCGACAGCGACGAGGCATAGAGCGAATCCATCAGCACGTGGTTGCGTCGCAGGCCGTCCAATACCGATCGGGCGCGTTCCTCGACAAATTTGCGCGCCAGGTCAGGCTGCAGATCGGTGTTGCTGACCTTGAGATCTAGGATGAAACGGTCCGGATCAACCGTCCGCGAGGCTTGGCCCTTCACCAGCAAATGCGGCTGTGACGGCAGGCTGTTGACCTGCGCTGTCGCCGCGAGCGGCAGCATCAACAGGCTTGCGAAAATCCAGAGGGCAACTCGCTTCATCGGGGTCTTCCTTGATGAGATAGATGGTTATGGATGCATGGCCGAATGACTGAGCGCTGCGAAGTCCGCGCAGAGCCGGTCGACCGACGCGGCCGTGGTCGCCCACGAGGTCACGAAGCGGATCACCTGACTGCCATCGGCGCGCACTTCCCAGCGCTCGAAGTCGTAGCCTTGCGCCAGCTGCGCGGCCTGCTGCGCGCTGACGGCGATGAACTGCTGGTTGGTCGGCGAATCGCTGGTGAACTGCGCGCCAGCGGCCAGCAATCCCGCGCGCAGGCGCTGGGCCATCGCATTGGCGTGTGCGGCCAGCTCGAAGAACAGGCCATCTTCGAACAGAGTGGCAAACTGCGATCCCAGCAGCATGCCCTTGGCCAGCAGCGCGCCGCGTTGCTTGATCAGGTAGCGGAAGTCGGCCTGCAAGGCAGGAGTGACGATGACCAGCGCTTCGCCGAGCAATGCGCCGTTCTTGGTGCCGCCGATGTAGAACGCATCGGTCAGCGCGGCGATCGTGGGCAGATCCAGATCGTTGCCCTCGGCGGTCAGCGCGGCGCCCAGGCGTGCGCCATCCAGATACAGCAGCAGATCGTGCGCGCGACAGAAACGCGACAGCGCCTCGAGCTCGGCACGGCTGTAGATGGTGCCACTCTCGGTGCTGTTGGAGATGTAGACCAGGCGCGGTTGCACCATGTGCTCGTTGCCGTGCACATCCAGCAATGGCTGGATCAGCGCCGGGGTCAGCTTGTCGTGCAATGCGGGTACGGTCAGCACCTTGTGGCCGGTCGCTTCGATGGCGCCGGTTTCGTGCGTGGCGATGTGCCCCGCTTCCACCGCGATCACCGCCTGATGCGGGCGCAGGAACGCCGCGATCGCGGTCAGGTTGGTCTGGGTACCGCCGACCAGCAAATGCACCTCGGCCTGCGCCTGCGCGACTGCGCTGCGGATCAACGCAACCGCACGCGCGGTATGCCGATCGGTGCCGTAGCCGGCGTTCTGCTCGGCGCTGGCCTGCGCCAAGGCCTGCAGCAGGCGCGGGTGCGCGCCCTCGCTGTAATCGTTGCGGAAGCTGATGCGCGCAGCGTTGCCCTGCCCGTCCATCACAGCCCCTTGGCCGCCTGCGCGACCGCACGGAACAGCGCGCGACCCTTGTTCATGGTCTCCTGCCATTCCAGATCCGGGTCGGAGTCGTAGACCACGCCGCCGCCGGCCTGCACGTACAGATACCCATCCTGGATCACCGCCGTGCGGATCGCGATGGCGGTGTCGGCATCGCCGTGCCAGCCGATGTAACCGACCGCGCCGGAATAGACGTTGCGCTTGACCGGCTCCAGCTCGCGGATGATCTCCAGCGCGCGGATCTTTGGCGCGCCGCTGACGGTGCCGGCCGGGAAGGTCGCACGCAGCACGTCGCTGTAATTCAGGCCGGCCTTGAGCGTGCCGGTGACCTCGCTGACGATGTGCATGACGTGGCTATAGCGTTCGATCACGAACTGCTCGCCCACCTTGACCGTGCCCGGTTCGGCCACGCGGCCGACATCGTTACGACCGAGATCGATCAGCATCACGTGCTCGGCGCGCTCTTTCGGGTCGGCCAGCAGTTCGGCCTCCAGCGCCTTGTCCTGCTCGGGCGTGGCACCACGCGGGCGGGTGCCGGCGATCGGCCGCACGGTGACCACCCCATCGCGCAGGCGCGCCAGGATTTCCGGCGAGGAGCCCACCACCTGCGTGCCGCCGACATCGAGAAAATACATGTACGGCGAGGGATTGAGCGCGCGCAGCGCGCGATACACATCCACCGGACGCGCACGGAACGGCACGCGCAAGCGCTGCGACGGCACCACCTGGAAGATGTCGCCGGCGCGCACGTATTCCTGCGCCTTGCGCACCACCGCGTGATATTCCTCGCGGGTAAACGAGGAGTGGAAGTCCGACTCGTCGATCGCATCGGAAACCTGCGCCTGCGGATACCCGGCACCGCCCTGACGCAGCCGGTGCGCCAGTTCGTCCAGGCGCCGGTTGGCGCGCACATAGGCCTGCGGCTGGCGCGGGTCGGCGTGCACGATCAGGTACAGCCGATCCTTGAGGTTGTCGAATACCGCCAGCTCTTCGGACAGCATCAGCAGGATGTCCGGCGTGCCCAGCTCATCGGGTTTGTCGCCGCTGCCCAGGCGCGGTTCGATGTACTGGATGCACTCGAAGCCGAACCAGCCGACCAGGCCGCCGGTGAAGCCGGGCAGGCCGTCGAGCTGCGGCACCGAATGCTCGGCGCGCAAGGCGTCCACTTCGGCCAGCGGGTCGGCGACCTCGCGGGTTTCCAGCACTTCGCCGTGCTCGCTGATTTCCAGCGTATGCCCGCGGAAGCTGTACACGCGCCGCGCCGGCAGGCCGATGATGGAATAGCGCCCGAAGCGTTCGCCACCTTCGACCGATTCGAACAGATAGGTGTAGGGGCCGTCGGCGAGCTTCAGATAGACCGACAGCGGCGTGTCCAGGTCGGACAGCACTTCGCGGACGACGGGAATACGGGTGTGACCTTCAGCGGCCTGGCGCTGGAACTGCTCTGCAGTGATCAAGACGACTTTCCTTCCGGGACTCTGTGGCGGGGCGGACGACGGCAACGGGCCACCATCGCCACCAGCGGCGAGCGGAAGAGAAGGAGCGTGGAGTCGTCAAGCGGGACACGTCCCTACTGTAGCGCAACTGCCGCGCCAGGGCAGCAGGCCCGAGGCGAAAGCCGCGCAAATTGCGAAGCCGGGCGGGCCAGCCTGGCGCAGAACAGCCAGCCCACGCTCTACCGATTCCCCAATCCCGATTCCCGACTCCCCACCCTCAAGCGCTCCGCAACGGGCACTCCACCGGCAAATGCATCCGCAACCGCGCCGGCACGCATTCGATGCGGAAATGCAGCGAGGTCTCCGGCTCGCCATCCAGGTTCAAGGTCAGCGGCTGATGGGCGACGATCTCCAGCCACGGCAGCCGCGCGCGCACGGCCACACGTTCCAGCGCGGCCTGTTTGCCGCCGGTGACCAGGGTGCCGAGAGTGGCGGCCACTTCGCCGTTGAGCGCAGGCACGATGGTGACGTCGAGCAGACCATCGTCGATCAGGGCCTCCGGGCACAGCGCCTGGCCGCCGCCGGCCTGCCGCCCGTTGCCCAGGCCAAGCGCGATGAACTCGCCTTCCCAGCTGAAATCCGGGCCGCTGAAGCGGGCGCTGATCGGGTCGATGCGGCCCAGCCGAGACATGCCGGTGATCAGATACGCCAGGCCACCGAGCATCTTCTTCAGGCCTTCGTCGGTTTCGACGGTGACCTGGGTGCCGAACCCGCCGCTGGCGACGTTGGCGCACCAGTGCGGGCCGTGTTCGGCGTCGATGCGCAGCAGATCGATCGGCTCGGCGGGGCGCTCGGCGATCAGCGTCAACGCAGCGAGCGGTTCGATCGGCAGGTTGGCGGCAGTGGCGAAGTCGTTGGCGGTGCCCAGCGGCACCAGGCCCAGCGATGGCAGCGTGGCGGCGTCGGCGGTGTGATGCGCCAGTGCGGCAGCCACTTCGCTCAAGGTGCCGTCACCGCCGGCCGCGATCACGGTGTGGGCGCCGTCGGCAACCGCTTCGCCGACATAGCGCTCGGCATCGCCGTCTTCCCAGGTGACCCGCACCTCGAGCTGGATGCCGCGCTTGCGCAGCGTTCCCACCGCCTCACGCAGGTCCAGATTGTCGGTGGACTTGCCGTTGAGGATCAGACGCCAGTGGGACGCGGCCATGCACGCTGCCAATGCTGTGGGGGTGGTGGACGCAGGCTAGCAGCGGCCCGCTGCGCGCATCGTGAATACGCAATGTCGCCCGGCTGTCATCGGCATGTCACCGAGAACCCGGAGAGTGGAAGGCCATAGCAGGGACGACGGGCGGAGGCAGGATCAGCCTCCAATTTTTCTCGAAGGCCGCTCCCAGGGGAGCGGCCTTCTCTTTGCGTGCCGCGGCGGCGCGCAGGCCGCGCTCAGGCGCCGGCGGCGAACGCGGCCAGGCGCTCGCCGTCGAGCCGGTAGACGGTCCAGCCGTCCATCGGGCGCGCACCGGCCGCCTGATAGAAGTCGATGGCCGGCTGGTTCCAGTCCAGCACCGACCATTCGAAACGCCCGCAGCCACGCTGCACGGCCAACCGGGCCAGGTGCCGCAGCAGGGCCAGGCCAGCGCCCTGCCCGCGCGCCTGCGGGCGCACGAACAGGTCTTCCAGATACAGGCCGTTGCGGCCGAGCCAGGTCGAGTAATTGAAGAAATACACCGCAAATCCCAGCGCCTGGCCGTCCTGCTCGCAGATCAGCGCATGCGCGGTGGCGCCCTCGCCGAACAGGCTGGCGCGCAGGTCCTGCGGGCTGGCCTTGACCGCATCGGGCTCGCGTTCGTACACCGCCAATGCAGTGATCAGCTCATGCAGCAGCGCCACATCGTCGGGCGTGGCGGCGCGGATCTGCAGCGCAGGCGCGCTCATCGCACCGCATCCACCGCCGCGCGCATCTGCGCGATCACCTGCGCATAGTCGGGCGCGTTGAAGATCGCCGAGCCGGCGACGAAGGTGTCGGCACCGGCGGCAGCGATCGCGCCGATGTTGTCGGCCTTGACCCCGCCATCGATCTCCAGCCGGATCGGCTTGCCCAGCGCGTCGATCCTGCTGCGGATGGCGCGCAGCTTGTCCAGCGCCGAGGGAATGAAGGCCTGCCCGCCGAAGCCGGGATTGACCGACATCACCAGCACCAGGTCCAGCTCGGGCAGCACCCAGTCCAGAATGTCCACCGGGGTGGCCGGGTTGAGCACCAGGCCGGCCTGGCAGCCGTGCGACTTGATCAGCTGGATCGTGCGATGCACATGGCGGCTGGCTTCGGGATGGAAGCTGATGGTAGTGGCGCCGGCCTCGGCGAAGTCCGGCACGATGCGGTCCACCGGCTCGACCATCAGGTGCACGTCGATCGGCGCGGTGATGCCGTGCTTGCGCAGCGCCTGGCACACCATCGGGCCGATGGTGAGGTTGGGCACGTAATGGTTGTCCATCACGTCGAAGTGCACCCAGTCGGCGCCGGCCTTCAGGACGTTGTTCACTTCCTCGCCCAGACGGGCGAAATCGGCGGACAGGATGGACGGGGCAATCGCCGTCGGTTGCATGGGCAGCTCGTCAAGGAACGGAAAACACATTGTCGCAGGCGCGCAAAGCCAGTGCATCCGCAGCGGTCCAGCCTGCGTATGCAGCTGAACCGGCGCACCGCGCCCTTTCGCCAAGGACACCGCATGAAGACCACCCCGCTCGCCTCCGCTGCGCTTGTTTTGATGGCCCTCGCCCCGTCCGCCTGGGCCCAGACCGGCCCGGCCGACTGGTCAGGTTTCTCGATCGGCGCCAATGTCGGCGGCGCCGACGTCAGTGGCGTTTCCGGCGGCCGCTTCGGCTTCGACACCAACCTGGACGGCCGCGACGGCGACCAGGTCAGCACCCCGACCGGCGCCGATGCCTTCTCGCCCGGGTTCTGCGGCGGCGCGGCGGCCGGGCGCACTCCGGCCAGCGGCTGCAGCAAGGACAAGGGTGGCGCCGAATACGGTGCGCGGCTGGGCTACGACTGGCAGGCCGGCAACTGGGTCTACGGCGTCGTTGCCGAGTACACCCGTAACGACCTGCGCGACAGCGTCAGCGCCTTCAGCACCACCCCGGCGTTCTACACCTTCACCCGCCAGCTCAACCGCACCGCCGCACTGCGCGGCCGTATCGGTTATGCCTTTGGCGCGCAGGGCGACTTTCTGGCCTATTTCACCGCCGGCGTGGCACGCGGCGAGTTCGACCACAGCTTCTCCAGCAGCAACACCGCCAACAGCTTCACCAGCAGCGGCGGCGACAGCGCCGACGGCTACCAGGCCGGCCTGGGCCTGCAGCGCCGCCTGAGCGACAACGTCTCGGTCGGTGTGGAATACCTGTTCACCCGCCTGCAGGACGAAGACACCCGCGTGCGGGTCGGGCCGGGTACCGCGCCGGCGACCAACCCGTTTCTGCGCGTCAATCCGGCCGGCACCGACCTGCGTCGCAGCGATACCGACTTTTCGTCGAATGCGGTGCGCCTGACGGCGACCTATCGCTTTTGAGTGCTTAGCGTCCGAGTGACCGCGCCTGACCTGTCATGGGTCGGGCGTTTTCATTTGTGGCGCCCATGCCGACCCTGTGCGGGTGCCTGGCAGCGATATTGCAGCGTAGGCTGGATCAGCGTTTGCGCAGCCGCTGGATCCGATCGTAGGCCGCATTGATCTGGCTGGCCTTCTTCTCCGCCTGGCGGCGTGCTTCCGGCTCGGCGTTGGCCACCTTGTCGGGGTGGTAGCGCGACATCAGCCGGCGGTAGGCCAGGTCGATCTCGGCGGTGGTGGCGTCCGGCTCCAGTCCCAGCGCTTCGTACGGGTTGTCGGCGCGGCGCTTGAACCAGCCGGCGTCCACCGCATGCCCGATCGCCAGGCCGATCATCAGCCCGAGTACCGGCGCGCCGCGGAACAGCAGGGCGCCGGCCAGTGCGCCGAGCAGTTTTCCGTACCAGGACATGGGCGATCGGGGGCGGGAAGGCGGGCTGGCGATCTTACCCGAACGCCCGCCCGGCCTGGCTGACGCGGCATGCACGCCGCCCACCGGGGCGGCCCCAATAAATCCAGCGGCGCGCGCCGAAGCGCCGTACACTACGCGGCCCGCTGCCCACCCGCGGGCCCGCCGGGTCCCGGGGACAGCGTCATTGCGACGTCCTTAGGAGTGCCTGTGTCGACCACGCTGTTGCAATCCGATCTGCCCGGCCTGCCGTTGCGTCACCGTGGCAAGGTCCGCGATGTCTTCGACATTCCCCGCGAGCGCCTGCCCGCCGATGCGCCCCCGGGCGATTATCTGTTGATGGTGGCGACCGACCGCCTGTCCGCGTTCGACGTGGTGCTGCCCGACCCGATCCCCGGCAAGGGCGAGATGCTGTGCCAGGTCTCCAACTTCTGGTTCCACAAGACCGAACACCTGATGCCCAACCATCTGGTCGACATCACTGTGGAGCAGGTCTTGCCCGAAGGCGTGGACCCGGCGCTGTATGCAAAGCGCGCCGTGGTCACGCGCAAGCTCAAGCCGGTGCCGGTGGAAGCGATCGCACGCGGCTACCTGATCGGCAGCGGCTGGAAGGATTACCAGCGTACCGGCAAGATCAGCGGCATCGAACTTCCCGACGGCCTGCGCCAGGCCGAGAAACTGCCCGAGCCGATCTTTACCCCGTCGACCAAGGCCGCGGTCGGCGACCATGACGAAAACATCGACTTCGATGCGATGGTCATGACCGTCGGCGCCGAGCTTGCCGAACGCGTCCGCGATGCCACCTTGCGCATCTACCGTTTCGCCGCCGATTTTGCTGCCGAGCGCGGCATTCTGCTGGCCGACACCAAGTTCGAATTCGGCACCGATGCCGATGGCCGCCTGTACATCATGGACGAGATGCTGACCCCGGACTCGTCGCGTTACTGGCCGGCTGACCAGTACGAACTCGGCACCAGCCCGCCCAGCTACGACAAGCAGTTCGTGCGCGATTATCTGGAAACCCTGGACTGGGGCAAGACCGCACCCGGCCCCAGCCTGCCGGCAGAAGTGATCGAACGCACGCGCGCAAAATACGCCGAGGCATTGCAGCGGTTGGCGGGTATTTCGGTCGATTGATCTCCAAGGCCCCGCCCCTGGGGCTTTGAGGCTGTAGTAAAGCAACAATGGCGGGCAGCGCTCTTTATTGAGCGCTGAAGGACGCACCTGACGCGGTCTGTTGCCCAAGGAAGTCGCAATGGCACTCTCATATTGTTCGTTCCGCAGATTGCCGGCGTTACGCAACGCACTGCTGCCCGGGCTGCTTGCGGTAAGCGCGTGCAGCGCCGGCGAATCGGCAGCCCCTGTAGCGCCGCCAGTCACATCGACGGCATCGGCGTCTGCATCAGCACATGCACCGGCTTCTGCCGGCGCTTCCGTCAATGACCGACTAGCGACGTTGTTACAGGCAAGCGGCGTGCAGTGTGCCGATGCGAATATGGCAGAAGGCTGCACGGCCGGAAATGTCGACGCCGGTGATTTCTACGACGTCGAGCTCTCGCCTGCATGTGGCGATGCGGGCTTGTTTGCCGGCGTGACGCAGGCAAACGGAGTGGATGCACTTGATGCGGTGCCGACCACTGACAGTCGTGTGGTCGCCAGAGCCAGGCTGGCGCAGGGCCAGCTCGTCTGCATTCAAGCGATCGGCCGCGCCGGACAGAATCCGCTGTATTACTACGTCATTGCGATTCCTGCAGACAGCGTCGCCGGATGCAAGAACAACCCGGCATGCGGAACATATGGCGACAGGCCGACCCAACGCCCGAAGACCACCATTGGCGAGAGCTGTCATGCCGCCGCACCAGGCCAGTATGTCGGCGACTGCGCGCAGGGATGGGTGGGTGCGGATGCGCTCGATGTGTTTTCAAACGGGATATAGTCAGCCGCGCCACACCGGATAAATCCCCGGCCAAACCATGATCAAATCATCATGACTTTTGCGCAGGCTCGATCGAGATAACCTGGCTTTGCTGACAGCAATCAACGGCGATGGACTCACCCGAACCGGGGACACCGTCAGGCTGCTTGTTCTGCGAGGGTATTGGCCTGCCGCATGCCGGCCAGTTTGCGCAAGCCACGACTCCGCGAGCCTTCACACATTGGCAAGCAGCGCGCGTATACCATCCCGCCCGCGTTCCAGTTGCCCCGCAATGATCAGGAGGATCCCTTGGCCCTTTTCCGAACGTCCCTGCACGCTTTCGCACTGAGCCTGGCGCTGGTCGCCTGCAAGCCGCAAGCAGAGCCAGCCGGCGCAGCGACGCCTGCTGCCAATGCAGCACCTGCAGCCTCGGCACCCGCCACTGCTCCGGCAACGCCTGCGCAGGCGACAACCTGCCCCAGCGCCGACTTCTCTACGTTTCTGAAAAGCTTCAGCGCAGACATTGCGGTACAGGAAAAGGCCACCGCCGATCCGCTGACGATGATCCAGCTCGACCCGGACGCGCAGCCCGAGCCCGCCCCGGTCACCCGCACGGTTCCGCTGGCCAAAATCGAATGGCCCGTCATCCCGAACCTGGAGGCAGCCCGCAACGGCGGCCGCGAGGTCACGATTTCCGAAGAGGCCGATGGCCGCCAGGTACTGGTCCGCACACCGGACACCGGCGATCAGCAGGTCTACCACTTCGCCCAGCGCCCCTGCTGGATGCTGGTCAAGGTGGACGACCAGTCCCTTTAATCAGCGCGCTAGTGGCGACACTGGTAATGGCGCATCCGCCAACGTTTCAGGAGATAACCTTGCGTCCTTTCCGACTGATTGGCCCTGCATTGGCAGTTGCACTCGCGGCCTGTAACGGACCTCAAGCTGGTGGTGCGGCCGAGCAGTCGAACGCCGCTGCCGGTACCGCGGCGACGCAGCCGTCCGCACCTGCCGCACCAACCCCCGCAACACCGACACAAGGGACTGTACCTATGGGCACGATAGACTCCTTCATTCCGGCGGGATCGAAGGCTCTGGAGACCATCCGTGGCGATCTGACTGGCGCGGGCCGCTCCGATGCGTTGGTGGTGATTTCCCCATCCAGCACCGGCGCCGAAAAACTTGGCGAGGGACAACCGCGTACGGTTCTGCTGCTGACGCAGACCGCCGACGGTGCGATGCAGAAGGCCTCAGAAAATAGCAAGATCGTGCCATGCGCCCGTTGCGGCGGTCTGGCAGGCGACCCCTACGCGTTTTCGCGCATCCAGACCGGGCAATTCACCATTTCCATTTCCGGCGGATCGCGCGAGCGCTGGGCAGACGACTTCACGTTCAAGTATTCGGCAGACAAGCAGACCTGGTTGCTGGACAAGGTGGTGCGTGACCTGTCCGATACCGAGACCGAGCAGCACAACACCCTGGAATTGACCGCCAAAGACTTCGGCACGGTGGCGTTTCAGGAGTTTGATCCATCCACATTGAAGAAAGCTGCGGCATTGGACGACGCCGCAGCCGAGAAGGCGAATTAAAGGGACGTAATGGTTTGCACGGACAAGGAAGGAGTCCGTTATTTCATGTTGCTGAGAAATGAGGAGTTACACCATGGCAACCGATCGTGAAACAGGACTGCTCCAGTCAGCCTATGCTGCAGGCATTACCCAGCCGAAGGAGCTGGCAAACTTCATGGCCCAGGTGGGTCATGAATCGATGGGCCTCAACCGCCTGGAAGAAGGGTTCCGCTATACGCACGGATCCTCACAGGTGAGTTCGAAGGTGCGCTCCGCACTGCGTGAGGGCCCCGAAGCCCTGGAGCAGGCACGTCTGGATGCCCTGCGCGGGCAACCGGAAAAACTGGCCGAATTGATGTATGGCGGACGCATGGGCAATAACGAGCCCGGCGACGGCTACCTGTACCGTGGCCGCGGTTATATGCAGCTCACCGGCAAGGACCAATATCGTGCGGCGGGCGAAGCGTTGAACCTGGATCTGGTGGCACACCCCGATCTGGCGGCACAACCTGAAAACGCATCCCGCATCGCCACTTGGTACTGGCAAAACAACGTGCCGCAGGCCGCCAGGCAGGACGCGCATGCGGCAGGTGTTGCGATCAACGGCGGCGATCCGCCAAATGGATTGGCCGACCGCGAGAACCGGTTTGCCCGCTGGCAGCGCGATATCACTCCAGAGCTGATGAACAACCTGGCCCATGGCCAGCTCGGACAGCCAGTGCAGCACACTGCACCAGCACCTGTGCAGCCACAGCATGGTGGATCCAGCTCGTTTCAGCAGACGATGGAACGGATGCTCCCACCGCAGAACGGGACGGCACCGCACATCACCGGCCATTACGGCGAGCATCGCAGTGCCCGTGATCACGGCGGTACCGACTTCAACTACCAGGGTGGCCAGACAGGCCGCAACATGCAGCACCCGACGGTGCATTCGCCGGTCGCCGGAACCGTCACCTTCGCGGGCGGCAACTACGGCACCGTCAAGATTCGCGATGCACAGGGCAACTCGCACGAGATCCTGCACCTGGACGCGCTCAAGGTGAAGGAAGGTCAGACGCTGTCTGCAGGCGATGCCATCGGCACGATGGGTGGACGCGGCCCGAACGGTAACAGCCAGTACGCGCAGCACGTGCATTACCAACTGCGCGATGCCAACGGCAAGCTGACCAGTCCGGAGACATTCTGGAATCAGGGCCATCAGCAGGAGTCCGGCGCGCGCCACCCCCAGCCGGCGACAGCGCCTGGCAATGGCACGCTGCGGCATGGCGAGCAAGGCAGTGATGTCGGCAAGCTGCAGCAGGACCTCAACCGTCTCGGCGTGCGCGATGCGCAGGGCAACCGGCTTGCCGAGGATGGCCGCTTTGGCGACAACACGCGTGAGGCGGTGATTGCGTTCCAGAAGCAGCACGGGCTGCAGCCCGATGGCGTGGTGGGGCGCAACACGCAGGCCGCGTTGTCCGCACAACCGGCCCAGGCACAGGCAGCGCAGACGCCGGTTGCTGCGCCCAAGGGGCCGTCGCTCGACGATGCCTCGCATCCGGACCATGCCTTGCACAACGCAATCCGCAGCAAGCTGCCCCGCATGATCTCCAACGAGACCGCGGCCCACGTCACCCTGCAGGCCAAGCAGAACGGTATCGATTCGGCAGACAAACTGCAGAACGTCACCGTGCAGGATGGCAAGGCATTTGTCATGGGCACCACGCCGGGCTTCCGTGCGGCGGTGGATCTGAACCAGCCAGCTCCCCCGCTGGAGCAGACCAGTGCGCAATTGCTGGCTGGCCAGGCTTCGCAGCAGCGTGCGCAGGATGAGCAGCAGCGGGTTGCGATCGGCGGCCGCTGACGGTTCAACGCCGCAGCACGAAAAACCGGCCAGATGTCTGGCCGGTTTTTTTGTGTCTGTCTGCTTTCGACAGTAGCCCCGAGAGCGGCGCTGCGGCCGCGCCTGACTGCACACGCCGCGCGGATTGCCTGTCGTTGCCAGCGGATCGAGCGTCGCTGGAGGTTGGTGCACCCTCCAGATTGCGACAAGACGGCATGCCTGCCGCGCTGGCGATGTCGCACACGCAGTGACACTCCTGCTGCTCTGCGATGCCCTCCACACCGCAAAGTGGCGCGGCGCACAGAACGCAACACAGCTGTAACTTTTACTACTGTGCTGTCATGGACTGTGCAAGTTTATCTGCCGGCACCTGTTGCCAGTCGCGATCGGCCGTGATGCGTATCGCCGCCGATCTTTGCATTGCACGTTTTCGGGGAGAGAGTCGTCATGCAAGTTCATGTCCTGGGCGCGGCGATCTGCTGCGCGCTATCGTTGTCTGCTGTCGCCACTGCTGCGGATCTTTCCGCGGATGCCGCGGTGTCGCGCGCGCAATCCTTGTTGGGCAATCACGCTGCGGCGCTGGCCAATCGTGCAACGGCCGATGCGTTTGTCGCGCGCGACAGCATTGTCGATGCCGACGGCAGCGAGCATGTGCGCTTCGATCGTACGTATCAGGGCCTGCCGGTGATCGGCGGCGATGTGGTGGTGCATTCGCGGCGCGGAGTGATGCGTCAGCTGAGCCAGAGCATGGACACCAGCGTGCGCCCGAGCATCGTGCCCGGCATCGATGCCGACACGGCAGTACGTGCGGCCGGTGCGCAGTTCGATCTGGCACCCGATGCCGCGCCGCGCGCAAGTCTGGCCTTGTATGCGCGCCAGGGCGCACCACGGCTGGTCTATGAAGTGATCTACAGCGGCATCAAGCCCGATCAGACGCCGACCGAAATGCATTACATCGTCGACGCAATCAATCAACGCATTCTCGAATCCTGGGACACGGTGCACACCGCATGCGCGGGTGGCACCAGTGCGGCCGGCACCGGGCGTTCGCTGTATGCAGGCAGCGTGGCGTTGGCAACGACGCGTTGCAGCAGCGGTTACGAGTTGACCGATCTGAGCCGCGGCAGCGGCGCCACCTACAACATGCGCAACAGCACCTCTGGCAACGGCACGCTGGTCACCGATGCCGACAACGCCTGGGGCAGCGGCGCCAACAGCGATACGGTGACCGCGGCAGTGGATGCGCATTACGGCGTGGCGTTGACCTGGGACTATTTCCGCACCACCCATGCGCGCAGCGGCATCGCCAACGATGGTATCGGTGCGCGCAGCCGCGTGCATTACGGTAGCCGCTACAACAACGCGTTCTGGCAGGACAGCTGCTTCTGCATGACCTTCGGCGATGGCGACGGCAGCACGTTCACGCCGCTGGTGTCGGTGGATGTGGCCGGCCACGAGATGACCCATGGCGTGACCAGCCGCACCGCGCGCCTGGTGTATTCGGGCGAGTCGGGCGGCCTGAACGAAGCCACGTCCGACATCATGGGCGCGATGGTGGAGTACTCCGCCAACAACAGCGCGCAGCCGGGCAACTACCTGATCGGCGAGAAGATCATCCCGGGCAACAGCAGCGGGACGCTGGCCTTGCGCTACATGTTCAAGCCCAGCCTGGATGGCGATTCGCCCGATTGCTACAGCAGCAGCCTGGGCTCGCTCAACGTGCATTACAGCTCGGGCGTGGCCAACCATTTCTACTATCTGCTGGCCGAAGGCGCGGTGGTACCGAGCGGCTTCGGGTCGGGCACCAGCTGGAACGTGACGCCGGCCGGGCTGGTCTGCAACGGCAATACGGCATTGACGGCGATCGGCCGGGCGGCGGCCAGCCGCATCTGGTACCGCGCGTTGACGGTCTACATGACCTCCTCGACCAACTACGCGGCCGCACGCAGGGCCACGTTGAGCGCGGCCACCGATCTGTATGGCAGCAGCTCCACGCAGTACCGCGCGGTTGCCGCAGCGTGGAGCGCCGTGTCGGTCAACTGATGCATGCCGGCCCCTGTCACGCGCACTGCGCGTGGCAGGGAGCACGGCTGCCACAGTGCCATCCGCGCGCGTATGCTTGGGTCATTCCTGGGAGGGAACATGACCGAACGCACCAAGACCGCGCGACCGATCGACCGCTATTTCGCCAGCTACGCCGACGACCACCACAACACCACCAATCAGCAGATCCACGTGCTGGCGGTGCCGGCGATCCTGTGGTCGGTGGTGGCCCTGCTGTGGTGCATCCCGGTTGGCGGCACCTGGTTCAGCAGCGGCGTGTGGGCGGCGTTGTCGATGTTCGCGGCTTGGTCGTACTACAACCGCCTATCGCGTCCGCTCGGGCTGGGCATGCTGGGGATCTTCTTTTTCTTCGGCTGCCTGTGCCGGTTGCTCGAAGGCAGACTCGGGCTCACCGGGCTGTTCACCACGGCGCTGACGGTGTTCGTGCTGGCCTGGGTCGCGCAGTTCGTCGGCCACCGGATCGAGGGCCGCAAGCCAAGCTTCCTGACCGACCTGACCTATCTGCTGATCGGGCCGATCTGGGTGTTGGCCAAGCTCTATCGTCAGCTGGGTTGGCGGTACTGAGCGCGACGACAGCCATAACGTGGCCGGTCGCCGGCGTGGTCATGACCTGAAAGCAGCGGATTACGCCGAAGCGCTGCAGCGGCTAACGGTCGTGCCGCATCGCCTTGCGCAGCAGAGCTAGCGGACCGCGCGCCATGCAGGTCTTCGAAGCACATACGCCCAGACGAGCCTCACTCGCCGATGCCGAGTTCTTCGGGCAGGGGACGAAAGGCGCGCGGCGCATAACCGAAGTCGCGACGCGCCGGTTCCAGGTCAAACACCAGGTCATCGCGCATGCGCTGCAATGCGGCCGCATTGATGCCACGCAGGCGCCCCAGCCGCTGCGCAGCGGTGAGGGCAAGGCCGAACAGTCCGGGCGGCACCTGATACAGCCGCGCCGGTCGTGGCAGTGCTGCCAGCACGCGCTCCACCATCTGAGTATAGGCCAGCACTTCGCCGCCGCCGACGGCATAGCTGCGCTGCTGTGTCGCCGGCTGGGTGACCACCGCCAGCGCGGCGCTGGCCAGATCGTCCACATGCACCGGCTGGCGCAGCCCGGTCGCGTTGGCCGGCAGTACGAAGGCGCCGGTGCGCTGCGCCAGCCCGGCGATCTGGGTGAGCGTGCGGTCGCGCCCGGCACCGTAGACCAGAGTCGGGCGCAGTACCGTCGCCGCAGCGCCACGCGCCTGGGCTGCGGAAAACAGCGCCTGTTCCGCATTTGCCAGGCGCTGTGCGACATCGCGCTCGGCCGCGTCGATCGAGTGTTCCTTGACCTCCAGGCTGGTGGAACCGAACGCCACGATGCGCGGAGCACGCACCGGATTTTCGACATACCAACGCGCGAAATGGTCCAGCGGACCGCAGCTGAAGATCACCTCGAATGCCTCGCCCGCGGCAGCCGGCATGGCCAGATCGCCCTGCCGCCAGATCAGCCCGGCGCGCGCGGCACGTGGCTGGCGCGACCAGGCCGTTACCTGCCAGCCGCGGCCGAGCAGCCGCGTCAGCAGGCGTTCGCCGATCTGACCGCTGCCGCCGAACACCAGGGCGCGCGGCGCAGAAACGGCAGTGGACGGAGCGGGATCGGCAGCAGTCACAGGGCTCGGATGCAGTCTGGGTGATCCCAGCATAGCGAGTGACAGGCAGCGGCGCGACGCCGATCCGGCCGCGATTTGCGCAGGCGCGCAGCCACGGCGTTGACGCTAGCGTCAGTCAACGATTTGTTAAGCTCTCTGGCCTGCTCGCGAATCTTGTGTTCCCTGCATGCCTTTCTCGCTGGAAATCCTGCTTGCGCTGCCATTTGTGATGGCGGCCGCCACTGCGCTGCTCTGGCGCACCTCCCGTTCGATCACTGCGTGGTTGGCTGCGGCCGCGCCGTTGGGCGGGCTGGTCATCCTGGCGACGCTCACACCGGCCGTGTTGCGCGGTGAGGTGATCGGCAGCCAGTACGCATGGTTACCGCAGATCGGCCTGATGTTCTCGTTGCGGCTCGATGGCCTGGCGTGGATGTTCGCGTTACTGGTGCTGGGCATCGGTGCGCTGGTGGTGATGTATGCGCATTACTACCTGAGTGCACGCGACAGCGCATCGCGCTTCTTCGCCTATCTCATGCTGTTCATGGGCGCGATGCTCGGCATGGTGCTGTCGGGCAACCTGCTGTTGCTGATGGTGTTCTGGGAACTCACCAGCATCAGCTCGTTCCTGTTGATCGGCTTCTGGTCGCACCGCAAGGATGCGCGCGAAGGCGCGCGCATGGCCTTCGTGCTGACGGCCGGTGGCGGTCTGGCCCTGCTCGGCGGCATCCTGATGATCGGCCGCATCGTCGGCAGTTTCCAGCTGGATGCGGTGCTGGCGGCCGGCGATCTGATTCGCGCCAGTCCGTTGTATCCGTATGCACTGGGGCTGGTGCTGCTGGGCATCTTCACCAAGAGCGCGCAGTTCCCGTTCCACTTCTGGCTGCCGCACGCGATGGCGGCGCCGACGCCGGTGTCGGCGTACCTGCATTCGGCCACGATGGTGAAGGCCGGCGTGTTCCTGCTGGCGCGCCTGCATCCTGCCCTGGCCGGCACCGACCTGTTCTTCTACACGGTCACCAGCATCGGTGCGATCACGCTGTTGCTCGGCGCATGGCACGCGATCTTCCAGCACGATCTCAAGGGCGTGCTGGCGTACTCGACCATCTCGCATCTGGGCCTGATCACCATGCTGTTCGGCCTGTCCACGCCGATGGCGGTGGTGGCCGGCGTGTTCCACATCCTCAACCACGCGGTGTTCAAGGCCTCGTTGTTCATGGCCGCCGGCATCATCGACCACGAGACCGGCACGCGCGACATGCGCAAGCTGGGCAACCTGCGCCGCCTGATGCCGGTCACCAGCGTGCTGGCGATCACCGCCTCGCTGGCGATGGCCGGTGTTCCGCTGCTCAACGGCTTTTTGTCCAAGGAAATGTTCTTTGCCGTGGCGCTGGAAACCGATGCGCCGCAGACGATGCGGGTATTGGCCAGCATCGCCGCGCTGCTGGCCGGCCTGCTCGGCGTGGCCTATAGCCTGCGCTTCGTGCACGACACCTTCTTCGGCCAGGGCCCACGCGATCTGGACACCACTCCGCACGAGCCGCCGCGCTGGATGCGGATTCCGGTGGATGTGCTGGTGCTGATCTGCGTGGCCGTGGGCATCGTGCCGGCCTGGACCATCGCGCCGGTGCTGCGCGCCGGTGCCAGCGCGATCCTGGGCGCGCGCCTGCCCGACTACAGCCTGGCGCTGTGGCATGGATGGAACTGGCCGCTGGCGATGAGCATCGCCGGCATGGTGGGCGGCACCCTGTTGTACATGGCGCTGCGCCGCACGCTGGACATGTACGCGATCCAGAACCGCTCGCCCGGCAAGGCGCTGTTCAACTGGAACCTGCGCGCGCTGTTCGCCGGCACCGTGCGCATGACCGATGCGGTCACCAACGGCAACCTGCAACGCATGCTGATGCTGCTGGTGCTGAGCGCTGTCGTGGTGGCGCTGGTGCCGTTCCTGCAGGGCGGTGCATTGCCGGCCTGGCCGGCGCCCACCCCGCTGCCGCTGCTGGGCTGGACGATCTGGCTGCTGATGATCGCCTGCGCCCTGGGCAGCCTGTTCCTGTACAAGCAGCGCCTGCTCGCGGTGCTGGTGCTGGGTGGCACCGGCCTGGCGGTCAGCATGACCTTCGTGTTCCTGTCGGCACCGGATCTTGCGTTGACCCAGTTGCTGGTGGAGATGGTCACGCTGGTGCTGATGCTGCTGGCGATGAATTACCTGCCCGAGCGCTCGCTGCCCGAGCCCGCGCGCCTGCGCAAGCTCCGCGATGCCGGCATCGCCGTCGTCGGTGGTGCCGGGCTTGCCGCATTGGCCTATACCTTGATGACCCAGCCCAGCCACACGGTTGCCGGCGAGCTGCTGCAGCGTGCGCTGCCGGAAGCCTACGGGCGCAACGTGGTCAACGTGATCCTGGTGGATTTCCGCGGCTTCGATACCTTCGGCGAGATCACCGTGTTCGCGATCGCCGGGCTGGTAGTGCACGCGCTGCTGCGGCGCTCGCGGATGGCGCCGGAGCGCAGCATGCCCGGCCCGCCGATCAAGTTGCCGGTGCCGGCCGATCTGGCGCAGATCATGTTCCCGCTGACGCTGACGGTGTCCTTGTTCCTGTTCCTGCGCGGCCATAACGCGCCCGGTGGCGGCTTCATCGCCGGGCTGGTGCTGGCGGTGCCGTTGCTGATGCAGTACGTGATCCAGGGTGCCGCGTCGGTGGAATCGCGCTTCGGCTTCGACTACATCCGCCTGATCGGCATCGGCCTGCTGTGCGCGCTGGTCAGCGGCGCCGGTGCGCTGGTGTTCGGCATGCCGTTCCTGAGCAGCGGGCATCTGGAGATTCCGTTGCCGCTGCTGGGCGACCTGGAACTGGCCAGCGCGCTGGGCTTCGATGTCGGCGTGTATCTGGTGGTGTTCGGTGCGGCGATGTTGATGCTGTCGATGATGGGCACGATCAAACCCTCGCGCACGCGCAGCTCGCAGCGCGGCGAGATCGACCCCACCCAACGTTCGACACGCACCGCGGAGCAGCATTGATGGAACTGGCAGTGGCAAGCGCGATCGGCGTCCTCACCGCATTGGCGATCTACCTGTTGCTGCGCGCACGCAGCTTCGACGTGATCCTGGGGATGACCTTCCTGTCGTACGCGACCAACCTGCTGATCTTCGCCGGTGGACGGCTGCGCAGCGGCCAGGCGCCGGTGTTGCGCGAGGGCGTACCCGCCGACCTGATGCACTACACCGACCCGTTGCCGCAGGCGCTGGTGCTGACCGCGATCGTGATCGCTTTCGCGATGACCGCGGTGAGCCTGGTGCTGGCGATCCGCAGCCGCAGCGACAACGGCAGCGATCATGTGGATGCGCATGAAGACGCCACCACCGGCGTGGACACGCGCGAGGCCCGGCGATGAGCCATCTGCTGATCCTGCCGATCCTGATCCCGATGCTGGGCGCGTCGGCGTCGCTGTTCGTCGAACACCGACGCTATGGGCCGCGCGTGCAGCGCACGGTGGCATGGGCGAGCATGGCCTTGCTGGCCGCATCGGTCATCGCCTTGTTCGCGCGCGCCGCCGAAGGCCAGGTGCTGGTGTACCTGCTCGGCGACTGGCCGGCGCGCATCGGCATCGTGCTGATGGGCGACCGCCTGTCGGCGTGGATGCTGTTGACCACCCTGATCCTGGGCGCGGCCTGCCTGCTGCATGCCTGCGCCGGCTGGGACCGGCGCGCGCCGCATTTCCATGCACTGTTCCAGTTCCAGCTGATGGGCTTGAACGGTGCGTTCCTGACCGGCGACATCTTCAACCTGTTCGTGTTCTTCGAAGTGATGCTGATCGCCTCCTACGGTCTGCTGCTCAGCGGCGGGCGCGGGCTGCAGATGCGTGTGGGCCTGCATTACGTGGTGTTCAACGTGTGCGCGTCGACCCTGTTCCTGATCGCGCTGGGCCTGCTGTTCGGCGTGTTCGGCACCTTGAACATGGCCGAGCTGTCGCAACGCATCGCCGCGTTGCCGGCGCAGGACCTGCCGCTGGCCAAGGCCAGCCTGGGCCTGTTGCTGCTGGTGTTCTGCAGCAAGGCCGCGTTGCTGCCGCTGTACCTGTGGCTGCCGGAGACCTATTCGCGCGCGCCGGCGGCGGTGGCGGCGTTGTTTGCCATCATGACCAAGGTCGGGCTGTACGCGACGCTGCGGGTGTCGGCGCTGTGGCTCGGCGCCGGTGCCGGCGCGCTGCAGGGCTTCGGCCGCCACGCATTGCTGTGGCTGGGCATCGCCACGCTGCTGATGGCCGCGTTCGGGGTGATGGCCGCATCGCGGCTACGGGTGATGGTGTCGTATCTGGTGGTGTTCTCGGCGGCGACATTGTTCATCGCCTTCTCGCTGGACGATGCCGGCGCGCTGGGTGCAGGCCTGTACTACCTGCCGCATAGCAGCTTCGTGGCTGCGGCGTTGTTCATGGTGTCGGACCTGATCCGGCGTCGCCGCGGCAGCGCCAGCGACCGCAAGGAAGTGGTCGCGCCGCTGCCGCGGCGCGGGATCCCCGGCGCGATGTTCATGGTCGCCGCGGTCGCGGTCGCCGGGCTGCCGCCGTTGTCCGGCTTCCTGGCCAAGGCCGCGTTGCTGCAGCACGTGCCCGAGGGCCTGGTCGGGCCAGTGTGGTTCGCCATCCTGGGCAGCAGCCTGCTGGTGGTGATCGGCCTGACGCGTGCCGGCGTGCGCCTGTTCTGGCGCGTGCCCGAAGCAGTGCAGGACGTTCCCGAGCTGCAGCCGCAACGGCGTGCACGCATGCGCCCGGTGGAGACCGCCGCCACGCTGCTGTTGCTGAGCGGGCTGGTGGCGATGACGGCCGGTGCCGGCCCGTTGATGCGCTACACCGACGCGGCCGGCGTGCAGCTGCGCGACCCCGGCGCCTACGTCGAGCAGGTCCGCGCCACCACGCCGCAACGGAGGCAGCCATGAGCACGCGCCTGCCGCTGCGTAGCCGGCTGCTGCCCTCGCCGTCGCTGAGCGTGACGGTCTTCATTTTCTGGCTGTTGCTCAGCGACAGCTTCGGGCCGCAGCAATGGGTGCTGGGCTTGTTGCTCGGCTGGGTGGTGCCGATCTTTGCGGCGCGCCTGGACCGCGAGTTCGCCCGCATCGGCTCGCTGCGTTCGGTGCCGCGCATGTTGCTGGTGGCCGCCGGCGACATCGTGCGCTCCAACATCAAGGTGGCTGGCCAGGTGCTCGGCCCGGAGTCGCGCATCCACCCCGGTTTCATCTGGGTGCCGCTGGATATCGCCAACATCCACGGCATCGCCGCGCTGACCAGCATGATCACGCTCACTCCCGGCACGGTGTCGGCGGCACTCTCGGACGACCGCAAGTATCTGCTGGTACACGTGCTGCACCTGGACGACCCGGACGCCTTGATCGCCGAGATCAAGACCCGCTACGAAAAGCCCCTGATGGAGATCTTTCCGTGACCGGCCACATGTTCATCGAATCGACCATCGTCATCTGCATGCACACGGTGGGCCTGGCCATGCTGATGGCGCTGTGGCGCCTGCTGCGCGGCCCGAGCGTGCCCGATCGCATCCTGGCGCTGGACACACTGTCCATCACCGCCATCGCCGAGCTGATGCTGCTGGGCATGTACCTGGACTCGCCGATCTACTTCGAGGCCGCGCTGGTGATCGCGATGCTGGGCTTCGGCAGCACCGTGGTGCTCAGCAAGTTCGTGTTGCGTCGGGACATCGTCGAATGATTGCGCTGACCGAATATCTGCTCAGCGCGCTGCTGCTGGTCGGCACCTTCTTCATCCTGATCGGCGCGCTCGGCCTGGTGAAGCTGTCGGATTTTTTCAAGCGCCTGCATGCGCCGACCAAGGCCAGCACCCTGGGGGTGGGCTGCGTGCTGCTGGCATCGGTCGGCTATCACCTGTTCCTGGGTGTGGACCCGCAACCGCGCGAGTTGCTGATCACCGTGTTCCTGTTCATCACCGCACCGATCAGCGCCCATCTGATGGCCAAGGCCGCGCTGTCGCTGATGATGGAAAACCGCCCGGAAGTACCCAACCATGGCGAGATGAAGCAGGAAGGCCTGCCCACACCGCAGACGCAAGGCGATGTGGGCGAAAACGCGGAAACCGCCAAACAGCACGCCGAGCCGGACAAGGATCCGCGCTGAGCTGCGCAGCTGCTTCGAGACCCCCTGCCCGGATGGTCTCGACACGTTGTTCTACGCGCCTGCTACCAGTCAACTATGCGCGCGCACGCTGTGCTGCCGGAAGCCGCTTGCGCCGCCGATGTGGCGCAGCGGCGGCCGTGACGGATCAGCCGCAGCCCTCCACATAATCCACTTGCGGCGGCTGCCCGACCCGCCAGCTGCTGACCTTGCCGTCGGCATCGGTCTCGAACACCAATGCGGACCGGGTGGCCGCATCTGCCATGCGCAGGGTGAACGCGCCGGGGACGTATTTGTGCGGCTGTTCGGTCAGACCTGCCGGATACAGCGCGCGCAGCTGCGCCAGCGTCATGCCGACCTTGCCGCCGCCCGGGGCGAGCTCCTTGGGTTCGTTGGTCTGATAACGCACAAGGCGATCGCCTTCGAACATGAAACCGAAGCGGCGTGCATCCTCGGCCCACTGCGGCCGTAGCAGATAGCAGCCGCCGTCGGTCGCCGGCTCGCCGCGCAGGTCGCCGCCCCAGGCAGCGCGCGCCTGCGCTGCATCCATGCCCAGGCGCAGATCGCCGTACCCATCCAGGCGCGCGAGCGCAGCCGGCTGCTGGCGCAGTTGCGGCGGAAACGTGCCGGCCGGCGCAGTGGCCGGCGGAACCTCCCCGGCTGGCTGGTCGTTGGCGGCTGCCACCGGTGCGGGTGCCGCGTCGGGCGCGGCCGTGGTGGCGTCCTCGGCACGGTTGCAGCCGGTCAGCAACAGCAATGCGCCCATCAAACCGAGCAATCTGGTGGTCATGCATGCATTCCTTACGGGTCCGCTACAGCGTACACAGCCCACATCGCGACGATGTGCAGAACGCGCTGGCATTGCCTCGTACCGATGTCATCGGCGCTTCATTGGCGGCGGGCAAGCTGGGTGCCTCGCAGGACCGCCGCCATGACCCCACGCAAGACCGAGCTCGCCCTTACCGCGCTGCAATCGCACCGCAGTCCACTCACCTTGCTGCAGCGACGCGCGCTGATCCTGGCCGACGGCCAGCGCGATCTGGCAACGCTGGCCGTGCTGCTGGGCGGCGACGGCGCCGCGCTGGTGCATGCGCTCTGCGCGATGGGCTATCTGGAGTTCGGCACGCAGGCAGGGAGTGCGACACGCACTGCCCAGGCGTCTGATTCCTCGCCGGCGGGCGTGCCCGGTACCCACGTGACGCCGCCAGCGCCACCACCGAGCGAAGAAGACCTGCAGCGCCAGCGCCGTCGCGCGGCCACCAATGCACGGCTGTACCTGCTCGACATCCTGCAGCTGCAACGCGACCCGGCCGCCGCGGCGCTGCATCGGCAGCTGCAGGCCGCACGCGCCGAGGACGCCATCGGCGCCGCTATTGCCGACGCGCTACGCGCCTTGCCGCAGATCACCTCGGCAAGCTATGCCGAGCGCGTACGTGCCCGGATCGGCGAGCTGTTGCCGGATGCGCTGCAGGCGGCTTGATCGGAGAACTTGGAACCCTCGATCCGGCACCTGCGACCCCTGGCTGCCGTAGTGCCTGATCAGCACATTCGCCCAACTGCCTGAGTTACTGCGCACCCTCTGAGCCGGGCGCCTGAAACGCCGCGCGCAATCCGGACCAGCACTGCTGGTAGTCGCCCTGCCGGTGCGCGGCCTGCAAGGCCTGCTGGGTGGGGCGCAGCACCGCACGCGTTTCGAACATGAAGGCCATGGTGTCGGCGATCACATCCGGGCGCGTCAGGTCCGCATGCGAGGCCTTGTCGAAGGTCGCCGCATCCGGGCCATGCCCGCTCATGCAGTTGTGCAGCGAGGCACCACCCGGCGCGAAGCCGTCGGCCTTGGCGTCGTAGACGCCGTGCACCAACCCCATGAACTCGCTGGCCACGTTGCGATGGAACCACGGCGGGCGGAAGGTGTGCTGCGCCACCAGCCAGCGCGGCGGGAAGATCGCAAAATCCATGTTCGCCGTGCCATGCGTGTCGCTGGGCGAGGTCAGCACGGTGAAGATGCTCGGATCCGGATGATCAAAGCTGATCGAGCCGATGGTGTTGAAGCGGCGCAAATCGTAGCGATACGGCGCGTAGTTGCCATGCCAGGCCACCACGTCCAGCGGCGAGTGGCCGATGTCCGCACGCCACAGATGGCCCTGGAATTTGGCCACCAGCTCGAACGCACCTTCGCGCTGTTCGTAGGCCGCATGCGGCGTTTCGAAGTCGCGCGCATTGGCCAGCCCGTTGGAGCCGATCGGCCCCAGGTCGGGCAGCCGCAGCAATGCGCCGAAGTTTTCGCAGACATAGCCGCGCGCCTCGCCATCGGGCAGCTCGACCCGGAAACGCACACCGCGCGGTATCACCCCGATCTGCTCCGGCTCCAGCTCCAGTACACCGAGCTCGCTATGGATACGCAGGCGGCCCAGTTGCGGCACCAGCAACAGCTCGCCATCGGCATCGTAGAAGAAGCGATCGTGCATCGATGCGTTGGCCGCATACAGATGCACGGCGACACCCGACATCGCCTCCGGCCCGCCGTTGCCGGCCATGGTGTACAGACTGTCGACGAAATCGGTTGGCGTGGACGGCAGCGGCAACGGGCTCCAGCGCAGTTGATCCGGCGGCACCGGGCCGCGCCCGAAATCGTTGTGGAGCTGCGACTGTTCGACCAGGGAGAAACTGCCATGCACGGCCGCCGGGCGGATGCGGTACAGCCAGCTGCGCCGGTTCTCGCTACGTGGCGCGGTGAACGCGGTGCCGGATAACTGTTCGGCATACAACCCGTGCGCCACACGCTGCGGCGAGTTCTGCCCCACCGGCAAGGTACCGGCCACCGCCTCGGTCGCAAACGCGTTGCCGAAACCGGTCATGTAGTGCTGGTTGTTATGCATGGCATGCGTCCGGATCTTGGCCCTCCCTTCCCGGATGCAGAAGGTTGGGATTGAGTTGAATCAGGCCGCTTTCCTACCGTAGAAGAGCTAAGCCTGGCGGATTAAGCCCCTCTCCCCGCGAGGAGAGGGGCTTTAACGACGTGCGTCTTCGTTGATTTGTGTCGTCGGAAAAACACCTTGCCTGAACGCGCTTGATTGCGACCACTTGCCGCCCGCTTCGTTGGATCCGTACCGGAACCACATCCGACGTGACGGGCAGCCAGGCTGGACATCGCAACACTTTGCACCACTCAAGCCCGCACAGACCCAGTTAACGGCACCAACCACAAATCCCGAATCCCGAATCCCGAATCCCGAATCCCGAACAGCGAATCCCCAATCCCCGCCCTCAAAGCACCCCACGCTTCATCTGGTCGCGCTCGATGCTCTCGAACAGCGCCTGGAAATTGCCTTCGCCGAAGCCCTCGTTGCCCTTGCGCTGGATGATCTCGAAGAAGATCGGGCCGATGCAGTTCTGGGTGAAGATCTGCAGCAGCTTGCGCTGCTTGGTGTCCACGTCGGCATCGATCAGGATCTTGTTGCGGCGCAGGCGTTCGACATCCTCGCCGTGGTCGGGGATGCGCAGGTCCACCACGTCGAAATAGGTGTCCGGCGTATCCAGGAATGTCACGCCGGCCTCGCGCATCTTTTCCACCGAGCTGTAGATGTCGTCGGTGAAGCAGGCGATGTGCTGGATGCCTTCGCCGTGGTAGGCGTCCAGATACTCGTTGATCTGGCTCTTGGGGTCGGAGGACTCGTTGAGCGGAATGCGCACGATGCCGTCCGGGGCGGTCATCGCCTTGGACACCAGGCCGGTCTTGGCGCCCTTGATGTCGAAGTAGCGGATCTCGCGGAAGTTGAACAGGCGCTCGTAATAGTCCGACCAACGCTGCATGTTGCCGAAGTACAGGTTGTGGGTCAGGTGGTCGATGAAGGTCAGCCCGAAGCCGGCCGGGTGCTGGTCGGCGTCTTCGATCGGCTCATAGTCGGCGTCGTAGATGCTGCCCGCATCGCCGTAGCGGTCGACCAGATACAGCATGCAGTCGCCGATGCCCTTGACCACCGGGGCCGGCACGGCGCGGGTGTCGGCCTTGTCCTGCACCGCTTCGCCGCCGTTGCCCAGCACGGTCTGCAGCACCGTCTCGGCCGGGGTGCGGAAGCGGATCGCAAAGCCGCAGGCGCTCGGGCCGTGCGCGGCGGCGAAATCGGCGGCAAACGAATCGGGCTCTTCGTTGAGCAGGAAGTTGACCCCGCCCTGGCGATAGACGGTAATGGCACGGCTGCGGTGGCGCAGCACCGCGCTGAAGCCCATCTTGCGGAAATAGTCGTGTAGCTGCGCCGCCTGGTCGGCGGGCGCGGCGAATTCGACGAATTCGAACCCGTCGATCCCCATCGGATTGTCGAAGGTGGTGACCTGCATGCCCAGGTTCGGGCGGGTTGCGGTACTGCTCGGTTGTGCGCTCATCGTCGTTTCTCCACGCTAGGCCGTCCGCAGGGCTATGCGGGGTGGCAGAAGACCCGCGAGAATGCGCAGGCCACCCAAGGTTTGTAGTTGCAAATGAAACCAAAATCAAGACACAGCGCAACATGAGCGATCTCGACGCCCCCACCCCGCCGCCACATCCTGTGCTGCTCAATCTCGAGCAGTTCCTGCCGTATCGCCTGAGCGTGCTGTCCAACCGTATCAGCAGCAACATCGCCAAGGTCTACGGCGATCGTTACGGCATGGCCATCCCCGAGTGGCGGGTGATCACCATCCTGGCGCTGTACCCGGGTTCCTCGGCCAGCGAGGTCTCCGACCGCACCGCGATGGATAAAGTTGCAGTCAGCCGCGCCGTGGCGCGCCTGCTGGAGCGCGGCTTCATCCGCCGCGAAACCCATGGCGACGACCGCCGCCGCTCGATGCTGGCACTGTCGCCGGCCGGCCGCCAGGTCTACGAGACCGTCGCCCCGCTGGTCAACGAGATGGAACAGCGGCTGATGTCGGTGTTCAGTGCCGAGGAGCAGCAGGTCCTGGAAAAGCTGATCGACCGGCTGGCCAAGGACGGGCTGCCGCGCATGGCCGGCAAGGACTGATAAAAAAACCCCCGCAGTGCGGGGGTTTTTGCATGCCAAGGCAACGACGGATCAGGCCTGCGGCGGCGCCCACTGCTTGAGGAAGTCGAACAGCTTCCTGCGGTCGAAGCGCTCGCCCTTGCGCAGGTCCGGGCCGGTCTGGGTGGTCAGCAGTTTGCCGTCGTTGTCCAGCACCAGCAGCGACGGATAGTCGTTGAGCTGGGCGAACTGCGACAGGAACGCGGCATTCTCGTTGGCCGCATCGCGATTGACCTTGACCACCACGAAGTGCGCATCGCGGAAGCTGCGCAGCTCCGCATCGCCGCCCATCAGTTCGTCCAGCGCCTTACACGGCTCGCAGGCCGCATTGCCGACATTGAGCACGATGCGCTTGCCGCCGCGCTTGGCCTCGACCTTGGCGGTCTCCAGATCGGCGGCTGGATCGCGCGAAGGGTCGTACTGCGCATTGAGTGCCGCCGCCGCGGCGATGTCCGCCGCGGTGGGCGTATTGCCCGAGGACACCGGCTGGCTGGGATCGGCGCTGGGCGGCTTCTGCATCGAGGTATCCAGCGGCCGTGGCGCCTCCTGTTGCTCGGTGGGCTGCCCGCAGGCGCTCAACAGACCTGCCAGCAGCAGGCCACAGACAGTGGGTTTGATCGGCATCGCTGTTCTCCTCACTTCACACCATGCATCAGTTTGTTGATCAACGGCGCGATCAGGAACAACACCGCGCCAGCGCCCAAGAGCGCCCAAAATCCGAAGGTATACCCGCTCAGGGCCGAAGACACGCTCATCCCTTCGCTTCCGCTGACATGCCCGGCAAAAATGCCCGACAGGTTGTTGCCGATGCCGGTGGACAGGAACCAGCCGCCCATCCCGAAACCGACCAGGCGCACCGGCGCCAGCTTGGTCACCATCGACAGGCCGATCGGCGACAGGCACAGCTCGCCCACCGACTGGATCACGTACACCATGAACAAGGTCCAGAACGGCACCTTGCCAGCATCGTTGACCAGGCTCGACAGTGCAAACATCAGCAGCAGGAACGCCAGGCCGTTGAACAGCAGGCCCAAGCCGAACTTGCGCGGAATCGATGGGTTGAAGCGGCCGGCCTTGACCCAGATCCAGGCGATGACCGGCGCCAGCGTGATGATGGCAATCGAGTTCACCGACTGGAACCAGGCGGTCGGGAAGGTCCAGTCGCCGAAACCGCGGTCGACGATGTTGTCGGCCAGGAAGGTGAACGAGCTGCCGGCCTGTTCGAAGAACATCCAGAACAGCACGTTGAAGGCGAAGATGATCAGCATTGCGATCACCTTGTCGCGCTGCACCTTGCCTTCGCGGATGCCTTCGACCAGCAGCATCACCGACAGGCCGACGAACAACACGGTCAGCACGATCTGCAGCACGTCCGCACCGACGGCGAGCAGGAAGTACACCACCGGGATGGCCAGCACGCAGCCGACCAGCACCATCAGCACGCGGCCGATGCCCTGCGCGTTCGGCGCCGGTGCACCGATGCCCTTGAGCTGCGCGCGGCCGATCCAGAACCACACCAGGCTGATCAGCATGCCCACGCCGGAGGCCATGAACACCATCTTGTAGGACGGCATGGCGTCGGTGCCGAACACCTTTTCGGCCAGCAGCTGGGTCAGCACCGGCGAGATCATCGCGCCGAGGTTGATGCCCATGTAGAAGATGGTGAAGCCGCTGTCGCGGCGCGGATCGGCCACCGAGTACAGCTTGCCGACCATGGTGGAGATGTTCGGTTTGAACAGACCGTTGCCCACCACCACGGTGGCCAGGCCGATCTCGAACATGGTGTGGTCGGGAATGGCGATCAGGAACAGGCCGGTGGCCATGACGGCCGCACCGACCAGGATCGAGCGTTGGTAGCCGAGCACGCGGTCAGCCACGTAGCCGCCGAAGATCGCTGCCGCATACACCAGCGCCAGATAGGCGCCATAGGTGCGTCCGGCCGGCGCCTGGCCGGTGGCATCGCCATTGAAGAACTGCGCCACGATGTACAGCACCAGCGCCCAACGAATGCCGTAGAACGCGAAGCGTTCCCAGAATTCGGTCATGAACAGCATCCACAGCGGCCGGGGATGACCGAGCAGCGTGGGGAACTCGGGCGGTGCCGGCGGCGGCGGAGTGGCGGCGGAAGTCGGCGCGGTAGCGTCAACGCTCATGGAATGTCCCTTGCGTATTCAGTAATGGCTGGGTGCCCGGAGCGTACCCCGGGAGACGCGCGAGGATCACTTAGACGTCATGTACGCGTCAAATTCGCAGGACTCGCCGACCTGATGGCGGCCGCTCTGCGGGGATGACGCCCGTAGCGACCCGCTCAGCCCTTTTCAGGGTCGCCGCGGCCACCACCCACCGGCTCACGACCTTCCACCCCCACCGAGGTGCGCACGTCAAACAGCTCCGGGAAGAACGTCAGCGCCAGCGCCTGCTGCAGAAATCCCACGCCGCTGGACCCGCCGGTGCCGCGCTTGAAGCCGATCACCCGCATCACCGTGCGCATATGGCGGAAGCGCCAGAGCTGGAACTGGGTTTCCACATCGACCAGGTCCTCGCACAGCGAGTACTCGCGCCAGTAGCGGTCGGTGTTTTCGTAGATGCGCTCGAACACCGGGCGCAGGCTGTCGTCGGCCACATGCGCGCAGGTCCAGTCGCGGGCCTGGTATTGCGGCGGAATCGCATGGCCGAAGCGCGCCAGGTAGCGCAGGAACTCCTCGTACAGGCTGGGCGCTTCCAGCACCTCGCGCAGCCGCGCCTGCCCCTGCGGGTCGTACGCGAACACCTGCAGCATCTGCGGGTTCTTGTTGCCGAGCAGGAACTCGATATAGCGGTATTGCAGCGACTGGAAGCCGGACGAGGGGCCCAGCACGTCGCGGAATCCCATGTACTCGCTCGGCGTCAGCGTCTCTAGCACCGACCACTGTTCGGTGAGCTGGCGCAGCACCTGCTTGCTGCGCGCCAGCACCTTGCGGCACTGCCAGACCTGGTCGTTCTGCAGGTGCACCATCGCTGCGCGCAGCTCGTGCGCCAGCAGCTTCAGCCACAGCTCGGAGGTCTGGTGCTGGATGATGAACAGCATCTCGTCATGGTGCGCCGGTTCGGACAGGGGCTGCTGCGCCGACAGCAACTGGTCCAGCCGCAGATAGCCGCCGTAGGTCAGCCGCCCCTCCAGATCGGTGTGGATGCCGGGTTCCAGGTCACGCAGGTTCTTGTCGACGGGCATGGCAGTGCAGGTGGATCGGGCCGGTCAGGGTAGCTCAGTGGCGGGGATTGGGGATTGGGGGTTGGGGATTGGGGGGAATCGGGATTCGGGATTCGGGATTCGGGAATCGGGAATCGGGAGGCAGGAGTTGCAGCGCGCGGCCTTGATGCATGTCGCGGCAGCGCGCTGCCGTAGCAGCGTCCGGTTTGCCTGGATGACCTGCCTACTTGGCAGCCTGACGATGCCGTGGCGTACGCGACCGGTACTTCACACCTGAAAAATCCTGCCGCTTTCGACCGCGTCGTCGCAGCCGCTGCGCCGGTGTCACCGTATCGTCAACCAAGGTCTGCAAATTCATGCAGAATCGAACGGCGCTGCCGGCCAGGGACGTGGCCGGACCAGGGGAGCGCTTCACGTCTCATGGATCAGGGGACTCTCATCTCATGCATGTGTTGCAGCGTCGTGCAGCCTTACTTCTCTGTGCGCTGGCGGTTGCCGGCCATGCCAATGCCCAGGTCGTCATCAGCCAGGTCTACGGCGGTGGCGGCAACAGCGGTGCCACTTTCCGCAGCGACTTCGTCGAGCTGCACAACATCGGCAGCACCACGGTCAGCCTGGACGGCTGGTCGGTGCAATACGCCTCGGCCGCCGGCAGCAGCTGGCAGGTCACGCCGTTGGCAGGCAGCGTTCCGGCCGGCGGCTATTACCTGGTCAAGCAGGCCGATGGCAGCGGCGGCAGCGTCGCGCTGCCCACGCCCGATGCCACCGGCACCATCGCCATGGGCGGCGGCGCCGGCAAGGTGGCGCTGAGCAACAGCGCCTCCGCGTTGAGCGGCGCCTGCCCCACCGGCAATGCCGATCTGGTCGGCTATGGCAGCACCGCCAGCTGCGCCGAAGGCAATGCGCCCACGCCGGCGCCCAGCAATACGCTGGCAGTGCTGCGCGGCGGCGATGGCTGCACCGACACCGACAACAACGCGGCCGATTTCGCCACCGGCGCGCCGGCGCCGCGCAACGCCGCCAGCCCCGCACGGCTGTGCAGCGGCGGCGGCCAGCCGATCGCCACGCTGGTCGACGTCAGCCAGGCCGAAGGCAACAGCGGCAGCCGCAGTTTCGTGTTCACGCTGAGCCTGAGCCAGCCGGCCGGCGCAGGCGGGGTGAGCTTCACCGCCGCCACCGCCGATGGCACGGCCACGGCCGGCAGCGACTATGTCGCCCTGCCCGCCTCCAGCGTCCGCATCGCCGCCGGCGAGCGCAGCGCCAGCATCACCGTGGAGGTGCTGGGCGACACCACGCCCGAACCCGACGAGACCTTCGCGCTGCAGATCAGCGGCCTCACCGGCGCGTTGCCGGCCACGCTGAGCGCCACCGGCACCATCCTCAACGACGACTTCAGCCTGCTGCCGATCCACGCCATCCAGGGCAAGGGCGCACGCTCGCCGCTGGAAGGCCAGGTGGTCGCCACCTCGGGCATCGTCACTGCCCGTCGCAGCGCCGGCTTCTTCCTGCAGGCACCGGATGCCGAAACCGATGGCGATCCGGCCACCTCCGAAGGCGTCTACGTCTACACCGGCAGCGCACCGCCGGATGCCGCCGCCATCGGCAACCGGGTGCGCGTGCAGGGCACGGTGCTCGAGTACGTGCCCACCGCCGACCCGACCCAGCCGCCGCTGACCGAGATCGGCGGCAGCCTGACCGTGCTGCTGGATTCCACCGGCAACCCGTTGCCGATGCCGGTGGCGTTGAGCGCGAACTTCCCCAACCCGAACGGCGCCTTTGATCAGCTCGAAGCGCTGGAAGGCATGCGTGTCACCGCCGCCAGCCTCACCGTCAATGCCCCCACCGGCGGCAGCGTCAACGAGACCAACGCCAGCGCCACCAGCAATGGCGTGTTCCATGCGGTGGTCACCGGCCTGCCGCGCGCCTTTCGCGAGCCCGGCGTGCAGTTGCCCGACCCGCTGCCGGCCGGCTCGCCTGCCGGCGTGCCGCGCTGGAACACCAACCCGGAAGTGATCGCCGTCGGCAGTGCCGGCGTGGGCGCCGAACGGCTGGATCTGGCCTCCGGCTGCGTCGTGCTGGATGTCACCGGCCCGCTGGATTACAGCTTCCGCCGCTACACGCTGTATCCGGAACGCACTCCGCAGGTGAACTGCAACGGTGCCGACCAACCACGCCCGGCACCGGTACCGCAGGCCGACGACGTGGCCGTGGCGACCTACAACATGGAGCGCTTCTTCGACGACCAGAACGACCCGGCGATCGGCGAACCGGTGCTCACTCCGGCCGCGTTCCAGGCCCGCCTCAACAAGGCCTCGCTGGCGATCCGCAACTACCTGCACACGCCCGACATCCTGGGCACGGTGGAGGTGGAAAACATCAGCGTGCTGCAGACCCTGGCTGCGCGCATCAACGCCGATGCCATCGCCTCCGGCCAGCCCAACCCGCAGTACGTGGCCTACCTGCAGGAAGGCAATGACGTCGGCGGCATCGACGTCGGTTTCCTGGTCAAGACCGGTACGGTGTCGGCCGGCATGCCGCGCGTGGAAGTGGTGTCCATCGCCCAGGAAGGCAAGACCACCACCTGGACCGAACCGGGCGGTGGCGTGAGCCTGCTCAACGATCGCCCGCCGCTGGTGCTTACCGCCAGAGTGCATCAGGCCGATGGCCGCGTGCTGCCGCTGACCGCCATCGTGGTGCATCAACGCTCGCTCAACGGCGCCGAGACCGACGATGCCGCAGGCACCCGCATCCGCGCCAAACGCCAGGCCCAGGCCGAGTACCTGGCGCGCCTGCTGCAGACGCGCCAGCAGCTCGACCCGGCCGAGCAGGTGCTGGTGATGGGCGACTTCAACGCCTTCGAGTTCAACGACGGCTATGTGGATGCGATGGGCACCGTCACCGGCAGGCCGGCACCGGATGCGCAGACCGTGGTGAGCGGCGATGGCGCGGACCTGGTCAGCCCGGACTACACCGATCTGACCTGGTTCAACACGCCCGACCAGAGCTACTCGTACGCCTTCGACGGCAACGTGCAGTCGCTGGATCACATCCTGGCCAACGAGGCGCTGATGCGCGCACCGGGCATCGCCTCGCTGTCGGTGGGCCACGCACGCATCAATGCCGACTTCCCCGGCACCGCGCGCAACGATGCCAATACGCCCACGCGCCTGTCCGACCACGACCCCACCGTGGTGCTGCTGCGCATGGCGCCCGCGTTGCGTGCCGACCTGGGGGCGATGGTCACTGCGGCACGCGCACAGGTCACCGAAGGCGAGCGCATCGACTTCAGTGTGGAGGTGGAGAACCGCGGGCCCGACAGCGCGGCGTTTGCCGCGGTGGCACTGGCCTTCGATGCCGCGGTCAGCCCGCGGGTCACCGCGGCACCGGGCTGGAGTTGCCAAGCGCCGGAAACCGCGACCCAGACGGTGGTCACCTGCACCATCGCCTCGCTGGCATCCGGTAACGCACAGCGCTTTGCCGTGCAGGTCGACGCTGGCGCGGAACTGGCAGGGCGCACGCTGACCCTGGCCGCTTCGGTCGCCTCGCAAACGCCCGACCCGCAGCCGGACAACAACACCGACACCGCCGCAGTCAGCGTGCAGCCAGTGCTGCGCAGCGATCTGGCAGTGCGCCTGGAAGGCCCCGCCACGCTGCCCACCACCGCCTTCAACGCCACCTACCGGGTGTTGCTGGACAACCGCGGCAACGCAGCGGCCACCGGTGCCAGCGTGCGGATCGAAGGCAACACGGTGTCGGCCTTGTCGCTGCTGGTGCCGCCCAGCGGCTGGCGTTGTGCCAAGCAACTGCAGTCGTTGCGCAACGCAGTGTTTGTCTGCAGCACCGCCGCCGCAGTGCAGCCGGGCGCGCAGGCCGTGTTCCAGCTCACCGTCGCGGCGAAGCCGATCCCGGCCGAACGCGCGGTGCGGGTGCAGGCCAGCGCCAGCTCGACCTCGCCCGATGCCAACCCGGCCGACAACACGGCGCTGATCGTCACCCCGATCGGTGGAGGCGCCAGCCGCCGCTGATTGCAGTGCAACACGTCGCAGTTCTGTACTGCGACAAAGGGCGCGGCCTGGTCCGCGCCCTTTTTTTTGTGCAAGCCAGCATCATTGTGTGCTGCGGTGCAGGACAGCTTTTTGCTGCGTGGTCCTTAACATCGCAACTCATATCATTTGAAACTTCTTGGTGAAGGTGTCGCCGCAATGAGCGTAGCCGCGCAGTTCGAGATCGAATACCTGCAATACATGGATGCGGACGGCCAGATCGTCCGCGACGACCTGCCGGCCGACGCCGCCAACCCGCAACAGTTGATCGCGCTGTTCAAGCGCATGCTGTTCGTGCGCACCTTCGACAGCAAGTCGGTCGCGCTGCAGCGCACCGGCAAGTTGGGCACCTATGCGGCCTGCCTCGGCCACGAAGCCACCCATGTGGGCATCGGCGCATCGATGCGCAGCGGCGATGTGTTCGCGCCCAGCTATCGCGAGTACGGCACCATGTTCGAACGCGGCGTGCGCCCGCGCGACGTGCTGCTGTACTGGGGCGGCGACGAACGCGGCAGCGACTATCCGCGCGATGCCGATGCGGCGATCGACTTCCCGATCTGCGTGCCGATCTCCACCCAGTGCCTGCACGCGGCCGGTTCGGCGCTGTCGTTCAAGCTGCAGGGCAAGCCGCAGGTCGCTGTGGCCTGCTGCGGCGATGGCGGCAGCTCCAAGACCGACTTCTACGCCGCGCTCAATTCGGCCGGTGCCTACAAGCTGCCGCTGATCCTGTGCGTGATCAACAACGGCTGGGCGATCTCGGTGCCGCGCTCGGCGCAGACCGGCGCGCAGACGCTGGCGCAGAAGGGCCTGGCCGGCGGCCTGCATTGCCTGCAGGTGGACGGCAACGACCTGATCGCGGTGCTCGAGGCGATGCGCCAGGCGCGTGCGCGTGCACTGGCCGGCGACGGCGGCACGGTGATCGAATTCCTGACCTACCGCCTGTCCGATCACACCACCGCCGACGATGCGCGGCGCTACCGCGGCGAAGAAGAGGTCAAGCAGGGCTGGGCGCGCGAGCCGCTGCTGCGGCTGCGCCGTTATCTCACCGCGCAGGGCCTGTGGGACGAGGCGCAGGAAACCGCCTGGAAGGCCGAATGCGGCGCGCGCGTGGACGAAGAGGTCAACGCCTACCTCAACACGCCGGTACAGCCGGTCGAAGCGATGTTCGATTACCTCTATGGCGACCCGCCGGCCGAGTTGCTGGCCCAGCGCGCCGAGGTGATGGCGCAGGAGGCCCGCCATGGATGAGCTCAACCAGTCACACCTGGCTGCGACACAGCAGCAGGCCAGTGCCCCTTACAACGCCGCAGCCACGCGCGGAGAGATCGCCATGAGTTCGCCCATTACCCTGATCGAAGCCATCACCCAGGCGCTGGCCTGGGAGCTGGAACACGACCCCGCGGTGCTGGTGCTGGGCGAGGATGTCGGCGTCAACGGCGGCGTGTTCCGCGCCACCGCCGGCCTGCAGCAGCGCTTCGGCAGCGAGCGGGTGCTGGACACGCCGCTGGATGAAACCACCATCGCCGGCCTGAGCGTCGGCTTGGCCGCGCAGGGCATGAAGCCGGTGGCCGAAGCGCAATTCGACGGCTTCGTGTACCCCATGGTCGATCACCTGATCTGCCACGCCGCACGCCTGCGCAACCGCACCCGCGGCCGCCTGCATTGCCCGATGGTGCTGCGCGTGCCGTGGGGCGGCGGCATCCGCGCGCCGGAACATCACAGCGAAGCCAACGAGGCCATCTTCACCAACGTGCCCGGCCTGCGTGTGGTGTTGCCATCCTCGCCGCAGCGCGCCTATGGCCTGTTGCTGGCCGCGATCCGCGACCCGGATCCGGTGATCTACATGGAGCCCAAGCGCATCTACCGCCAGTACAAGGAAGTGGTCGCCAACGATGGAGAGGCGCTGCCGCTGGACGTGTGCTTCGTGCTGCGCGACGGCACCGACGTCACCCTGGTCACCTGGGGTGCGCAGGTCAAGGAAGCGCTGGAAGCGGCCGACAAGCTCGCCGGCGAAGGCATCAGCGCCGAGGTCATCGACGTGGCCACGCTGCGCCCGCTGGACTTCGACACCATTGCCGAATCGGTAGCCAAGACCGGCCGCTGCGTGATCGTGCAGGAAGCCCCGCGCACCGCCGGCTTCGGTGCGGAGATCGCCGCACAGCTGGCGGAAAAATCGATGTACGACCTGCTCGCACCGGTCGAACGCGTCACCGGCTACGACACGCATATCCCGCTGTTCCGGCTGGAAATGAAGTACCTGCCGAGCGTGGAGCGCATCGTCACCGCTGCCCGTCGCGCGGTGGCCGCCGGCTGACATGCGCGCCCGTCTGCTCTGCGATTACCGCGCCGCGTACGCCAACCCGATCCGCTTCCGTGCTGGCCAGCAGGTGACCATCGGCGTGCGCGATGAGGAATGGCCGGCCTTCGCCTGGGTCAACACCGGCGACGGCCATGCCGGCTGGGCCCCGGTGGCCTGGCTGCGCCCGCTGGGCGACGGCCAGGCCGAAGCCCTGCGCGACTACGACGCACGCGAACTCGATGCCCACCAGGGCGAGGACGTGCTGCTGCATTACGAACATGGTGGTTGGTGGTGGTCCGAGCGTGCCGATGGCATGCAGGGCTGGCTGCCGGCCGCCGACCTCGAACTCCTCGACGACACCACGCCGCCGCTGCCTGCGGCGCAAGAGAACCTGCCATGAGCGAAGCCAAGAATTTCCACCTGCCCGACCTGGGCGAAGGCCTGCCCGACGCCACCATCGTCGAATGGTTCGTCAAGGAGGGCGACAGCGTCCGCCTGGACGATCCGCTGGTCTCGATGGAGACCGCCAAGGCGGTGGTCGAGGTGCCCTCGCCGTTTTCCGGCACCGTGACCAAGCTCGCCGGTGCCGCCGGCGACATTATCGTCACCGGTGCGATGCTGGCGCAGTTCGCGCTGGACGCCTCGCAGCCGCAGCGCGCCGATGGTCAGGACACCGGGCACTCGCATGGCCCCGCACCCACGCACACGCCCAGCACCGGCGACAGCGCGGCCGGCCCGACCGCGCGCGTGGTCGCCTCCGACAACGGCGGCGAGATTGCCGACGCCGATTCCAGTGGCGGGAGCGAGCGTGACGACGCCGGTACCGTGGTCGGTGCGATGCAGAGCTCCAACGCGGTGCAGAGCGAACAGGCAATCGCCGTGGGCGGCGTGCGCGCAATGCCGGCCGTGCGCGCGCTGGCGCGCAAGCTGCGCGTGGACCTAGCGCAGATCCGTGCGAGCGGCCCCGATGGCACGGTGACGATGGCCGATGTGAAGCAGGCCGCCGCGGCCGGCAGCGCGCCGCTGTCTGCAGCGCGCGCGAGTGCCTCGGTCACGCCGAGCAACGGCAGCAACGCGCCAGCAGCCGCGCCGCACGCCGCCGCCGGCACGCACTCGGCAACCAGCGCAGCCGGCAACGCACAACCACGTGCAGCGCTGTCTGCCAGCGGCAAACCGATGCGTACCCAGTCGCCCGGCGTGGTCGCCAAAGGCCAGCCGGAACAGCTCAAGGGCGTGCGCCGCAACATGGCGCGCGTGATGGCCGATGCGCACAGCAAGGTGGTGCCGACCACGCTCAACGACGATGCCGACATCCACGCCTGGCAGCCCGGCAACGATGTCACCGTGCGGCTGGTACGCGGCATCGTGCGGGCGTGCCAAGCGGTTCCAGCGCTCAATGCCTGGTTCGACGGCGAGGCACTCAGCCGCACCCTGCACACGCAGGTGGATATCGGCATTGCAGTGGATACCGAAGAAGGCCTGTTCGTGCCCGCATTGCGCAATGCCGACATGCTCGACGCGCACGGCATTCGCGAGGGCGTCAACCGGCTGCGCCAGCAGGTGGAAAACCGCAGCATCGCCGCCTCCGAGCTCAGCGGCTACACCATCTCGCTGTCCAACTTCGGCATGTTCGCCGGCCGCTACGCCACCCCGGTGGTGGTGCCGCCATGCGTGGCCATCGTCGCCGCCGGCCGCGCACGCTACCAGCTCACTCCGGTGATGGGCGGGGTGGAAACCCACAAGGTGATGCCGCTGTCGCTGACCTTCGACCACCGCGCCGCCACCGGCGGCGAAGCCGCGCGTTTCCTGCGCGCACTGCTGGACGATCTGGCGCTGGCCAACTGACGCACGGATAGCAGAACGGCCGCGCCCACCGCTCGTTGGGCGCGGCGCGCCTTGTCGCATCCGTCCACACGCGACCGGACCCACGGTTGCGATGAACTCGCCGTTCGCGGAATCCCTGGCGGCATGGAGGCCGCGGTGGAGCCTTTATTGCCCCGGATTCCGTGTCTTGCCGGCTTGAACATTGCGGATAGATCACTCGTAGAGCGGCTGACCTGCGGCCTGGCTGCAGGGCCCTTGCCCGCCCACCATCGCGGGACACGCCGCAAGTACGTCCGTGTAGGCTCTTACGCGGCATCCATGCCGCGTAAGTTCCCGCGACGGTGAGCGGGCAAGGACCAGTCGAGAGAGTCGGTGTGCATGGTTGCAAGCAGGGCATGATGCGGCGTGTGGATTACTGCGCATCCGATCAGTTGCCAATGCCAGGTTTGGCTGCGGGGCCCTTGCCCGCCCACCATCGCAGGACACGCCGCAAGTACATCCTTGTAGGCTCTTACGCGGCATCCATGTCGCGTGAGGTTCCGCGACGGTGGGCGGGCAAGGACCAGTCGAGATGGTCGGTGTGCGCGGTACAAGCAGCGCATGAGGTAGGTTGTTTCTCTAGCAAGGCCAATCGGTTGCCCAAGACGAGCCGAGCAACAAGCAGGCTTTCATTGAAGCAACCTAGTAACTTTCTGGTGTGGTGCCCTCGCCGGTTGCGGGACCCTCGGCGGCATGGATGCCGCCGAGGAGCCTCCACGGACGGATTCACGGCGTGTCCCGCAAGCGGTGAGGGCACCGCGCACTCGATGCACCAGGCTTTGACTTAAGCATCTGATCGCCCCTAAGAATCCATGGGTCGAAGTCTTGGTTGCGGTATGCGTTGTGCCACGATGGACTTGGACGATATGGCGAGATGCGCTGTCGCGCGGCGGCGCTGCGCTCTGGTTGCAGCGTTCTGCCCGTCCATCGATGCATTGCCCAGCGGCAACCCCGCATGACGTCCCACCGACCATTGCAACGCAAATGCCTGGATAATCGGCCCATGTCATTTGCCCATCTCTCGCTGTCGCCACAGCTGCAGCCATTCTTCGACACTGCGCTGACTCGCGCCGGTCACCACACCCCTACGCCGATCCAGCAGCAGGCCATTGTGCCGATGCTGCAGGGGCGCGACCTGATCGCGATGGCGCAGACCGGCTCGGGCAAGACGCTGGCCTATGCGCTGCCGCTGCTGCAGCAACGTTGCCTGGCGCCCGACACCGCGCCGCGCGTGCTCGGGGCACTGGTGCTGGTGCCCACGCGCGAACTCGCTGCGCAGGTCGAAGACACCTTGCGCCAACTGGCCGCGCATCTGCCGCGGCGGCTCAAGATCGTGGCGGCTACCGGCGGCAGTTCGATCAATCCGCAGCTGCTCGCCCTGCGCGGGGGTGCCGATATCGTGGTCGCCACGCCCGGACGGCTGCTGGATCTGGTCGACCACAACGCACTGCGCCTGAGCGAGGTCGCCACACTCGTGCTGGATGAAGCCGACCGTCTGCTCGAGCTGGGCTTCGGTGCCGAGCTCGATCGCATCCTGGCCTTGCTGCCGGCGCAGCGCCAGAGCGTGCTGTTTTCGGCCACGTTTCCGCCCGGCATCGCCTCGCTGGCCAAGCGTCGCCTGCGCGACCCGCTACGCATCACCGTTGCCGCCACCCCGGAGGCTGCGCCTGCGATCGAACAACGCGCGATCGCCGTCGATGCCTGCCAGCGCACGCAACTGCTGCGCCACCTGCTGCAGGAGCATGGTTGGTCGCATGTGCTGGTGTTCGTCGCCAGCCGGCATACCGCCGAAAAAGTCGCCGAAAAACTCGGCAAGACCGGCATCAGTGCGCAGCCGCTGCACGGCGAACTGAGCCAGGGTCGCCGCGAGCGTACGTTGCACGCCTTCAAACAGCGCGAGCTGCAGGTGCTGGTGGCCACCGACCTGGCCGGACGCGGTATCGATATCGATGCGCTGCCGGCCGTGATCAATTACGACCTGCCGCGCTCGACGGTGGATTACACCCACCGCATCGGCCGCACCGCACGCGCCGGCGCCAGCGGCCTTGCGATCAGCTTCGTCACGGCAGAGAGTCAGCCGCAATGGCGTTTGATCGAAAAACGCCAGGGCCTGCGCGTACCGACCAGCATGGTCGCCGGGTTCGAGCCGAGTCCGGCGACCGCGGCGCCTGCAACACAGATGCCGAAGACCGGCACGCGCGCTGCGGACGACAACGGCGGCATCAAGGGCAGGCGACCGAGCAAGAAGGACAAGCAACGCGCGGCAGCGGCGACGCAGGCAGGCAAGCCCGACTGAAGGCGGTGGGTGACACCTGACGCGCTGGCGTCACGCCAAGGCGGACGCCACGCGAAGACTCAGTCCTGCTCGAAATCCAGCTCGCCACCCGCGGCGCTGTCGCCATCGGCACGCGGAGTCCGCTTGCCGGGCTTGCGCAGGATTTCCACGAAGAACTGCCCGCCACCTTCGCTGGTGAGCGCATTGATCGAGCGGATCAGCTCGGCCGGCGGCAGCGGCGCAGCACTGGCCTCGTCCACCCCGAAGCGCATGTCGAAATCCCAATAATCCGCTCCTTCCGGCAAGTCCTTGCGACGCTCGCGGCGGATGTACTTGCGGATATCGTGCTTGCTGGATTCCAGCAGACGGTCGCGGTTCTTGCCTTCGAGGTTGAGCTGGTAGGTCTTGCGCATGGCGACATCGGTTGGGAGCTGGCCGCCTATTGTGAGGCCACACGGCCATTCTGGGTGAATGGCCGGGGATTCGGTGGCCGGCGGCATGGGCGCAAGCGTTTGCCTGCCTCGGCGTGGAGAACGCCACGCGCGCCCTGCGCCAGCATGGATACACGCCGCGATGCGGCACGACGGGCGACCCGTCGATGCAGGCTGGCACAGGCGAGCAGGCCGCCGCCTCATGCACGACGATGGCGTGTCGCACACCTCGGCCTGCCACCTGGCTGACGATGTCGATGTGAAAGGCGTGCCCAACGTGGCCGCAGCGGTGCTGCCGCAGATGATCAAGCAACAGTCCGGCCACGTCTTCAATACTTACTCGATCGCCGGGCGCAAGGTGTTTGGCCAGGGATTTGCGGTGTCCTCGGCAAGCAAGTTTGCAGTGACCACTTCATCGAAGGCCTGCGGATGGAAGTCGGCAAGAAGCACAACATCCGCTTCACCAGCCTTCAACCGGGCATCGTCGCAAACGAGCTTCCGGCACAGACCACCAGCGCGGAATATCAGGCCATGATGGCCGGTTATGCCGGCACGGTTCGCATGCTGGACCCGATGGATAGTGCCGACACCATCCTGTTCGCGGCGCAGGCACCGTCCAACGTCAACATCGCCGAAGTCTTCGTGCTTCCGACCGACCAGGTCTGAGTCTCCGCCTCACCAGGCAAACCGCAAGGCAAAGACGCACTGTCGTCTGTGCCCTGCGCGGCGCCACGGTTCCCGCACGCCGGCCTGCCGGCCGGCTACCGGTTCCTCGCAGGCCGCGGCGGCGGCCCACGCGGGTGAACGACCGCGCGCCGCCGCCTTCGATAATGGCGGCTTGGCCGCCACGGCCGAGCGGCATCAGGCGTGCTGCGTCGCTGCCCGGGTGCTACCGGAATCGGGCCGGATCTTGAACCAGATCGAATACATCGCCGGCAGGAACACCAGCGTCAGGATCGTGCCGGCCAGGGTGCCGCCGATCAGCGTATAGGCCAGCGTGCCCCAGAACACCGAATGCGTGAGCGGGATGAACGCCAGGATCGCCGCCAGCGCGGTCAGGATCACCGGCCGCGCACGCTGCACGGTGGCTTCCACCAGCGCATGGAACGGGTCCAGCCCTTCGGCCTCGTTGTGATGGATCTGCCCGATCAGGATCAGCGTGTTGCGCATCAAAATGCCCGACAACGCGATCAGGCCCACCAGCGCATTGATGCCGAACGGTTGCTGGAACAGGATCAGGGTCGGCACCACGCCGATCAGGCCGAGCGGGCTGGTCAGAAACACCATCACCATCGCCGAGATCGAACGCACCTGCAGGATGATGATCAGCAAGGTGGCCGCCAGCATGATCGGGAACAGCGGCAGCATCGCGGTGGTTGCCTTGCCGGATTCCTCGATCGAACCGGCCTCCTTGATCTGGTAACCGCTGGGCAATGTGTCGATGATCGGCTGCAGCTGCCTGGTGATCGCCGCCGAGACATCCGGCGGCTGCAGTTGGTCGTCGACATCTCCGCCCACGGTGATCGTCGGCACCCGATCACGGCGGCGCATGATCGGCTCTTCCATCCTTACATCCACCTTGCCCACCTGCGACAGCGGCACGCGCTGGCCGTTGGCACCGGCCAGGGTGAAGTCGGCGATGCGTGCCGGATCGAAGCGCGTGTCGCCGGCCGAACGCGCCATCACCTGCACGCTGCGGATATCCTCGCGCACCAACGTGACCGGCACGCCGCTGAGCAGGAACTGCAGTTGCTGCGCCACCGCGGCCGAGGTCAGCCCCACCGCCTGCAGGCGGTCCTGGTCCAGGGTGAAATGCAACGTGGGCGTGCGCGTGCCCCAGTCGGTGTTGACGGTGCGCAGCATCGGGCTGTCCTGCATGACCTGCCTGACCTGCGCGGCAATGCCACGCACCACCTGCGGGTCCGCCCCGCTGACCCGGTAGGCCACCGGAAACTGCGAGTACGGGCCGAAGGTGAGTTGGGTCACGCGTACGCGTGCTTCGGGGGCCAAGCCTTCGGCAACGGCCTTGCGCATGCGCAGCTTCAGTGCGTCGCGCTCGTGCTGGTTGTCAGTGCGCACCACGATCTTGGCGAACGACGGATCCGGCAACTCCGGGCCCATCGCCAGGAAGAAGCGCGGCGCGCCCTGGCCGATGTAGGCGGTGACGATCTTGGCTTCGCTCTGCCCGGCCAGCCAGGCTTCCAGCTTGGCCGTGGCCGCACTGGTCTGGGTGATCGAGCTGCCATACGGCAGTTGCACTTCGACCAGCACTTCAGGGCGATCGGAGATCGGGAAGAACTGCTTCTTGACGATGCCCATGCCCAGGATCGCAAGCACGAACAGGCCCACCACCGAGCCGGCCACCAACCACTTGCGCGCGATGACGCGTGCCAGCGCATTGCGGAAGCGGTTGTAGCGCGGCGTGTCGTACATCGCGGCGTGGCCGCCTTCGATCTTCTTCAGATCCGGCAGCATCTTGACGCCCAGATAAGGCGTGAACACCACTGCCACCACCCACGACACAATCAGCGCGATCCCCACGATCCAGAACATGTTGCTGGTGTATTCGCCGGCAGTGGAGGCGGCAAAGCCGTTCGGCATGAAGCCGACCGCGGTCACCAGCGTGCCGGACAGCATCGGCGCGGCGGTATGGCTCCACGCATAGGCCGATGCGGCGACGCGGCTATAGCCTTCCTCCATCTTCACCACCATCATCTCGATCGCGATGATGGCGTCGTCCACCAACAATCCCAGCGCCAGGATCAACGACCCCAGCGTGATGCGGTCGAAGTTCTTGCCGGTGGCCAGCATCACCACGAACACCGCCGCCAGCGTCAGCGGCACCGCGGCCGCCACCACGATACCCACGCGCCAGCCCATGCTGACGAAGCACACCAGCATCACCACCAGCAGTGCGACGAAGAACTTGGTCATGAACTCGCCCACCGACGCGTCGATGTTGACCGCCTGATCGGTGACCTTGCTCAGGGTCATGCCCAGCGGCAGCTCGGCGTTGATTGCGCCCACTTCGCTGTCCAGCGACTTGCCCAGATCCAGCCCGTTCCAGCCATCGCGCATGATGATGCCCAGCAGCAACGCCGGCTCGCCGCCACTGCGGATCATGAAGGTGGACGGATCTTCGTAGCCGCGTTTGACCGTGGCGATATCCGACAGTTTCAGGGTGCGGCCCTGCACCACCAGCGGGGTATCGCGGATCTTCTGCAGGCTGTCGAGCGCACCGTCCAGGCGAATGAACACCTGCGGCCCGCGCGTCTCCACCGAACCTGCCGCATTCAAGGCGTTCTGCGCATTGAGCGCCGCAAACACCTCCTGCGGACCGACGCCCAGCGTGGCCAGGCGCTCGTGCGAGAACTCGACAAAGATGCGCTCGGGCTGTTCGCCGATGATGTTGACCTTCTTGACGCCCGGCACGTGCAACAGGCGCTGGCGCAGGCTTTCTGCATCGCGCGCAAGCAAACGTTGCGGCTCGCCCTTGGCCTTGAGCGCGAACAGCGCAAAGGTGACGTCGGCATATTCGTCGTTGACCATCGGCCCGATCACGCCGGCCGGCAGGTTGCCGACTTCGTCGCCCACCTTCTTGCGCGCCTGGTAGAACTGCTCCTGCACCTGGCTGGGTGGTGTGCTGTCCAGCAAGGTCAAGGTCGTGAACGCAAGCCCGGGGCGCGTATAGGTTTCGCTGCGGTCGTACCAGCGCAGCTCCTGCAGGCGCTTTTCGAGTTTCTCGGCGACCTGGTCCTGCATTTCCTGCGGCGTGGCGCCTGGCCAGGCGGTCACGATGGTCATGACCTTGACGGTGAAGGCCGGGTCTTCGGCACGGCCAAGCTTGAGGAAGGCGACCAGGCCAGCCAGCGAAATCAGGACGATCAGAAACAGCGTGATCGAGCGCTCGCGCACCGCCAGCGCGGAAAGATTGAACCGGCCTTCGCTCACGGCTGCGCTCCTGCCGCAGCCGCGGCCTTGGCGCCGGTCGTGGCGCCGGCGGCAGGCGCAATCGTGTTGACCACCCGCACCTGCTCGCCGTCGCGCAACAGGTGCGCGCCCAGCGCCACGATGCGCTCACCGCGCGCCAGCTTGCCGGCAACCGTGGCGTGGTCGTCGTCCAGGCCCAGCACCGCCACCGGCCGCCAGCGCACCTTGGCCGGATTGCCGGCAATCACCCACACGCCCGGCCCCTTGCCGGCATCGAACAATGCGGCCAGCGGCACCTGCAGCCCGGCCTGCGCGCCGGCGGCCGTGCCATCGGCGATGCGCAGGCTGACGGTGGTGCCCAGCGGCGCATCGCCCAGTGCGCCATCGAGCACGTAACGTGCCTCGAAGGTGCGGGTCAGCCGGTCGGCGCTTTCGGACAGCTGGCGCAAGGTCGCCGGCACGGTGACAGCGGCATTGCCGAACAAGGTGGCCTGCGCTACCGAGCCGACCTGCGGGCGCAAGGTTTCCGGCAACTGGATCACCGCCTCGCGGCGGCCGGCATGCGCCAGCCGCACCACCGGCTGCCCGGCCGCGACGACCTGGCCCGGTTCGACCAGCGTCTCCATCACCACGCCATCGGCGTCGGCCAGCAGGTCGGTGTAGCGGTTGGCGTTGCGGGCCACTTCGGCCTGCGCCTGGGCCGCGCTCAGCTGCGCCCTGGCGGTGTCGGCGGCGGCCTTGATCTGGTCGTAGGCCGAAGCCGAGATGGCGCCGGTGCCGCGCAGATCGCGGTAGCGCGCCTCATCCTCACCCGCCTGCTGGGCGCGCGCCTGCGCGGCCGCCACCGCGTCCTGCTGCGCCCGCGCAGCGAGCTTGAGGTCGACCGGGTCGATCCGCAGCAGCGGCTGGCCACGTTTCACGCGCTGGCCGGCATCGACCAGACGCTCCTGCACCTTGCCGGCGACCCGGAACCCCAGGTCGCTCTGCACCCGGGCCGCGACCGTGCCGGAGAAGCTGCGCGCTGCTGCACCGGCGTCTTCGACGATGGCCACCCGCACCAACGGGTCCGCGGTGCGCGGATCGGAGGGGGGCGCCTTGCCGCAGGCGATCAATGCCAGCGGCAGCACACAGAAAGCGGCAGAGGTAACGAGGCGCCGAAGCATGGCAAATCCAGGAGCGAGCTGATGAAGGCTTGCATCCTGAGACTTGTGACTAAATCAGTCAATAGTCACAAACGAATTTAGGGCGACAGGCTGCGGAGCACCAGGCTCGACAACAGCACCGGCACCTCGTCGGCCTGCTCCAGGCTGTGCTGCAGCAGCAGCGGGTTCATGTAAGGGCGCAGCACCATGTAAATCGCCTGCGTGGCCTCGTCCAGTGGCGTCTTGCGCTCGAAATCGCCACTTTGCCGGCCTTGCTGCAGCACATCCTGCAGCAGCGTCTGGATGCGCACTTCATAGGCGCGGACCGATTGCCAGCGCTCGGTGGCCGCCGAGGTGGCGATCTCGTACAGCTTGCGATCCTGGAAGAACAGCCGGAGGCTCGCCTCGATCATTACCTTGAAAAGCCTGCGTAATTTTTCCGGCGGCTGCTCCGCCTCGTCGACCGCGGCACGCACCTCGGTCTCGATTTCGCGCAGGCAGTTGCTGCAGATCATCTCGCCGATGGCCTGCTTGGATTCGAAGAACTTGTAGATATAGGCCTTGGAGAACCCGATCGCCTTGGCCAGGTCCGAGACGGCGGTCTTCTCGTAGCCGTAGCGGCTGAAATGCTCGGTGGCCGCAATCACGATCTGATCGCGCACGTCATGGTCGGCCGGGCCGCGGCCCGAAACCGGATAGCTGGGTGTCTTGCTCATGCCGCCAGCTTAGCGCCCCGGCGTCTCACATACAAAAGTGACCATTTCGTATTATAGTCACACCTCATCCCTGCCCGCCCGGTCTGCCATGCCCCCGTTCCGCCCTGTTGCCGTGCTTGTCGTTGCCAGCCTTGCCACGGGCTGCGCAGTCGGTCCGACCTACACCCGCCCCGCAGCGCCCCTGCCAGACCGTTACGCGGGCCAGGCGGCGGCCGAAGTGCGCCCGGCAGCGCGACCGGCCGAGCTTTCGACCTGGTGGACCGGCTTCGACGACGCGGACCTGAGCCGCTACGTCACCCAGGCGCTGGCGCAGAACCTGGACCTGGCCCAGGCCACCGCGCGCGTCACCCAGGCCCGCGCCGGCCTGACCGCCGCCACTGCCGCGCTGCTGCCCTCGGGCAACATCAGCGGCAACGCGACCCGCGCCTACCAGTCGCTGGAAACGCCGCTCGGCCAGGTGCTCAACAGCACGCCCAACTTCGACCGCTACGCCAGCACCTACGAAGCCAACCTGGGCGCGAGCTGGGAGCTGGATCTGTTCGGCGGCCTGCGTCGCGGACGTCAGGCCGCACTGGCCGACTACCAGGCCAGCGAAGCCGGCGCCGCCGCCACCCGCCTGGCGGTGGCGGCGCAGACTGCCGATATCTACATCAGCATCCGCGGCCTGCAGGCACGGCTGGAGGTGGCGCAGCGCCAGGTCGCCACCCAGCAGGGCCTGCTGTCGATGGTGACGCTGCTGCATGGCAAGGGGCTCGCGCCGGAGTTGCAACTGCACCAGGCGCAAGGCGCGCTGGCACAGGCGCAGGCCTCGGTGCCCGGCATCGAAAGCGGCCTGGTCGCGGCGATGAACGCCCTGGACGTGATGCTGGGCGTGCCGCCGGGCACGCACCGCGCGGAACTGGCCGCCACCAAACCGATTCCGCTTGCGCCGCGGATCTCCGAGACGGGCACGCCCGGCGACCTGCTGCGGCGCCGCCCCGATCTGATCGCGGCCGAACGCAGGCTGGCAGCGTCGAACGCACGCATCGGCGTGGCGATGGCCGAGTACTACCCCAAATTCTCGCTCAGCGGACTGCTCGGCAGCGCCACCGCGATCTCCGGCGCCAATCTGTTCACCGGCGGTGCCAGTCAGTCTGCCGGCGTGCTGGGCCTGCGCTGGCGGCTGTTCGACTTCGGCCGCATCAATGCGCAGATCGCCCAGGCCAAGGGCCAGGAAGCCGAGCAGCTGGCGGCGTATCGCCTGGCGGTCCTGCGCGCCACCGAGGACGTCGAAAATGCATTCACCGCACTGGTCAAACGCGAACAACAAGCCAGCGTGCTCGCGCAAGGCGTGGACGCACTGGGCAAGGCGCGCACCGCGTCCGCACTGGCCTACGAAAAGGGCGTGGTCAGCCTGATCGAAGTATTGAATGCCGACGAGCAACTGCTGCGCGCATCCGATGCGCAAGTGCAGGCGCGCACGGATGCCGCGCGTAGTGCGGTGGCCACTTTCAGGGCACTGGGTGGCGGCTGGCAATCCAGCGCCGCCGACGCGGTTGCGCTGCAGCAGTCGTCACCGCGCTGACGCAAGTACGGACAAGGTCGCTACCGGGCAACCGCAAACTGCGGCGCTTGCCTCATATCGGTGGGCGTCGTCTGTGCGCCAAGCGGGCCCTGCGTCCTTGGCGGAAGAAAACTCGCTGTCCTCACCGCGACCCGGGTGCGGATAACGACTGCGCGTCGCCGTGCACGCGATGGCTGCTGCAGCCCGCGCAGTCGTCATGTGGTCAATCGGCGTGGAAGCGGATGCCTTGATTGATCGTGCATTGATATGCCAGCACCGGCCCGCGTTGCTGCAGACCCGGCAGGTCGTACATGTAGGTGGTGAAACGCACGCTGCCATCCGGGCGCAGCTGGTAGCGCATGAACTGCTGGATCGGCTTGCCGTCGTTGGCCACGGTGAAGTGCGAACCAGAGAACGCGGCAGTGCCGTCCTCGGTGATGCGGTACGCATCGATATGGCGGCCGCCACGGGTCTGGGTGACCGGCGTGCCTTGTTCGGGTGTGCAGCGGCCAAGATCGGTGGTCAGGCTGACGTCGTAACCGGATTCCAGGGCTGCGAGCACTTCCGCACGGGTATTGAGCGATTCGCTCGCCCAGGCGGGCAGCGCGCAGGCGCACAGCGTGGCGAGCAGGGCAGCGGGAGCAAGACGGGGCATGGCGAACTCCAGGATGAGGGAAAGAAGCGACCTGGACTGTAATCAGCCCAGGGCCGTCAACATGACCCAGTCCTGTCTGCAACGCCGCACTGCGCTACGCATCACGCGGCATGATTGCGCTGTTTGGCGAAGTCCGCGCGAGATTGCGCCGTGAGGGCTATGCCTGCGCGCGCAGAGGCTGTTTGTTGCGTGATCGGGCGCTTCTATCGCCAGAAAAAAGCCGAAGGAATGTCGGCAGACGGCAGACGGCAGACGGCAGACGGCAGACGGCAGACGGCAGACGGCAGACGATACGAGCATTACGCAAGCGTCTGATGCACGCACAAAAAAATGCTGCAACTGGCACGCGTCGACCGGAAGCAACTTTTTCAAAGAGACATCACCCAACCCCACGGGGCTGCGCACCTACCCTCATCCGGCGCTGGCGCGCCACCTTCTCCCGATGGGAGAAGGGTTCAAGACGCCGGGTGATGAGGCACTCTCTCGATGAAAGAAGGCTCAAACTTGCACTCGTCACAGCTTCAACTTGATACAACCATCAAGAAGCTGCAATGCAAATCCACCCCACTACAAACGCGCATTGACCTCGCGCGGCACCTGTTCCGGCTCCGGCTGTAACGCCGGCATTGCACCCAGCAACAGACGTTCTGCCAGGGCGCGCGTAGCCACGCGCAGCTCCGGCACGGCGGTGATTTCCCAATAGCGCCCGCGCAGCAGCGGGCCCACGCAATACAGTCCCGGCACGATCTGCCCGGCGCCATCGCGCACGCGCAGTTGTGCATCGGTATCCACGCCCAGGCCCAGCGGATCGGCACGCAACAGGCCGGCTTCGCGCATGCCGGCGATCAGCGGGTCGCTGGTGCGGTCGATATCGGTATCCAACCCGGTTGCACGGATCACCGCATCGTAATGATCGGTCTGCGCGTCGGCCGATCCACGCGGGCGAATCACCGCTTCCACGCCATCGGGCACCCAACGCGCACGCAGCAGGCGCGCTGCGACGATCTGCAGTTGCCCCGATTGCTGCAATTGCGCCAGTTGTTCCGCTGCGCCCGGCGCAACGCGGTGCCGCGCCACCTCCCAATACGGGCGCAGATGGCGCAGGAAACGCGCACGCTGCGGCAATTCCAGCCGCTGCCACAGCGGTTGCAGATGCGGGCGCAAGGCATCCACCACGCGTCGCCAGTCGTCGACCACTGCACTCAGTTGCCGTACGCCGCGCAGCAGGCCACGCAGGTCGGCATCCTTGAGTGCACGCTGCAAATGCGGCGGCAACTCCAGCGCCGCGCCCGGCTGGCGCAGATGCGCCTGCGGCGCCAGGCCGCGTCGCGAGATCGCCAGCAGGCGGCCGCGATGCCCGCGCGTGTGCAGGGTCAATGCCACGTCCACCATGGTCAGCCCGGTGCCGACGATCAGCACATCGTCGTCCGGCGACAAGCGCGCCAGGGCATCGCCCTGCCACGGCCAGCCGATATAGCGCGGATGCACGCTCAGGCGCGGGCCGATCCCGGCCAGCGCCTGCGGCTGCAGTGCGCCCACCGCCAGCACCACCCGATCGCTATGAAAGGCATCGCCATTGGCCAGGAACACGCGAAAGCCCTTGCGCGCACGCTCCACCGCCACCGCTTCCTGCGACAGCCGCACGATCGACGCTTGCGCGCCACTGACCGCGGTATCCAGCTCGCTGCGCAGATAATCGCCATAGGCAAGGCGCGGCAGGAATTCCAGTCGCCCGCTGTCGCCCAGATGCAGGGTGTCGGCGAAGGCGCCTGGCGCCTGCGCGTCGATGCCCAGGTACTTGGCGCGTACGTTGAGCAGGTGCTCCGGCCGGGCGGCACCATAGGCGATGCCGCTGCCGAAGGTCTCGGTCACGCCGACCAGGGTGATACGCACCTGCGCATCGGCCGTCTGCGCCAGTGCACGGACCAGCGCGGTGCCGCAGAAGCCGGCCCCGATGACGGTGATATGGGTTTCCATGTGCAACTCCCACTGAATGACCCGCACGTTGTGCCCGCAGCGCGGCGCAAACGTGTAAACAAATGGTTAGCGGCGAGCAACCGAAAACGCATGAGCTGATCATGCTTGGTGATGAGGCTTGTGTGGCAAGCGGCCTGCGCATGGCATTGCACAAAGATGACAGCGCACGCGACCGCAGCCAGGTGCCGGTGCATGGCTCCCAACCTGGCTCGCAGCGCAGCGCTGCGCACCGCGATTTGGGGTGGCTGACAACACGTAGCGAACAATCGCTCGGGGCGTGTGGACGGCGCGCTCAACACCTGGGTGTACGAGTGGCACATGGCAATTCCGAGCACCGCCCGCGCGCGCCTGGGGATGAGTGCAGTAGATCGCAAGCCCCGCTACGCGGTGGCCGGCGCGTCGTTGGCAGAAGCGGTGGAAGTAGTGGAATGGACAGCAGACATTGCGACGCTGCGTTCAACACTGTAACGGTACCGAGCACCGCGTCATGACCGGGCTGCTCGATAATGTCGGTTTCCGATCGAGTGTCCGCCATGTCCATTTCCGCAGCACCCACGCAAATCTCGCCGCGCAATCAACGCGTGCTGATCGCAGGCGGCAGCCGTGGCATCGGCCTGGCGATTGCCGAAGCGTTCGTGCGCAACGGCGCGCAGGTCTCGCTATGCGCACGCAATGCCGATGGCCTGGCACAGGCCGCCCACGCGTTGGCGCCTCATGGAGCCCCGGTACACACCTTCGCCTGCGACCTGTCGGATGCTGCGCAAATCGAGGCCTATGTGCAGGCCGCAGCACAGGCGCTGGATGGGCTGGACGTGGTGATCAACAATGCCTCCGGTTATGGACACGGCAACGACGATGCGAGCTGGCAAGCCGGCCTGGACGTGGATCTGATGGCCGCAGTGCGCTGCAATCGCGCCGCACTGCCGCATCTGCGCAACAGCGATGCGGCAGTGATCCTGAATATCAGCTCGATCAATGCGCAACGTCCCACACCACGTGCGATCGCCTATTCCACCGCCAAGGCGGCGCTCAATTACTACACCACCACGCTGGCCGCCGAGCTCGCACGCGAGCGTATCCGCGTCAACGCAATCGCTCCAGGCTCTATCGAGTTTCCGGACGGGCTATGGGCCCGCCGCCGCGATCAAGAACCGGAGCTGTATGCCCGCATCCGCGACAGCATCCCGTTCGGCGGATTCGGTCAAGTGCAGCACATCGCCGATGCGGCGTTGTTTCTCGCATCGCCGCAAGCACGCTGGATCACCGGGCAAGTACTGGCGGTGGATGGCGGGCAGTCGTTGGGGGTGTGAGCGGGGATTTGTGCTGGCGAAGATGCCGATCCGCTGCGCGTGACTCTGTAGGAGCGTGCCTGCGCGCGATGAAGCTTTATCGGTAATGCCTCGTCGCGCGCAGGCACGCTCCTACGAACAGCAGACAAGCAGTTCCTCCATCTGCGACACCCTCGCGACGACGGGCGGGTGCTAATGGATGGTGGGCAGTCGTTGGGGGTGTGAGCGGGGATTTGTGCTGGCGGAGATGCCGGTCCGCTGCGCGTGGACCTGTAGGAGCGTGCCTGCGCGCGACGAGGCTCTATCGGTAACGCCCCGTCGCGCGCAGGCACGCTCCTACGAACAGCCGGCGACCGGTTCCTTTATCCGCGACACCTTCCCGATGTCGGGCGGGTGCTGCTGGATGATGGACAGTAGTTGGGAGTGCGCACGGTATTTATGCTTACGAAGACGGCAATCGGCTGCACGCGAACCTGTAGGAGCGTGCCCGCGCGCGACGAGGCTTTATCGGTAACGCCCCGTCGCGCGCAGGCACGCTCCTACGATACGGCGGCGTCTCATCTTTGTTCGACTGCCTCGCGGCGAGGCGGCGAGGCGGCTTTAGCCAGCCAACTCCGCCGCCTCGACGCTGTGCTCGCCACGCGCTGGTGCCAGCGCGGCGCTCACCATGGCGGCGGCGATGCGTTCGGCCGGGTTGATGCGGAAGCGGCGTGGTAGCAGTGGGCCGAGCGCGCCCAGCACGAGGCTGCCGATGTGTTCGCCGGTGCGCCGCTGCTCGCGTTCGCCGCCGATCAGGCCCGGGCGCACGAAGGTGAGCGAGGGGAAGCCGACCGCGCGCAGGTCGCGTTCCAGTTCGCCCTTGACGCGGTTGTAGAAGATGCGCGAGTGCGCGTCGGCACCGGCCGCCGAATTCAGCACGAACACCGAGGTGCCCTGCGCGCAGGCGGCGCGTGCCAGCGCCATCGGGTAGTCGTGATCGATGCGGTAGAACGCCTCGCGCGAGCCGGCCTGTTTCATCGTGCTGCCCAGGGCGCAGATGGCCGCTTCCATGCGCGGCGCGGTCCAGTGGTCCAGGCGCTCGAAATCGATCACCTGGTTGCGCAGCTTGGGATGGATCTGCGACAGCGGCCGGCGCGTGATCGCCACCACGCCGGTACAGCGCGCGTCGGCCAGCAGCTGTTGCAAAACATGTCCGCCGACCAGACCGGTGGCCCCTGCCAGCAGCACGTCCATCAGACCGCCCCTGCCATCAGCGTGCGCCCTCGGAGACGATGCGTGCGCTGCTGGCGATGCGATCGCGCTCCACTGCCAGCAAGGTCAACGAGTGCGCCGGCGCCTTCCATTCGCTGCCGCCGGCCACCACGCGGCCGCCATGGCGTGCGGTGTCGACCAGCACGCGCCAATGTTCGTCGTGCATCGCCGGCAGCGTGAACGACACGCTGGTGGAGGCCGCATTGATCAGCATTAGCAAGGTCACGTTGGAGGCGATCTCGCGCAAGCCGGTGGTCGGCGAGCGGCCATCCAGGCGCAGCATCAGCGCGCGCGCTTCCGGGTCGTGCCAGCCGGCTTCGTCCATCTCGTGGCCGTCCGGTGCCAGCCAGGTGAGATCCTTCAGGCCCAGCGCTTCGTCGAACTTGCCATCGAAGAAGCGGGCGCGATGCAGCAGCGGGTAACGCTGGCGGATGCGGATCAACCGCCGCACGAACGCAGCCTGATCGGCGGCGGCGGCCTTGGTTGCGGCAGTCCAGTCGATCCAGGTCAGTTCGTTGTCCTGGCAATACGCGTTGTTGTTGCCGTTCTGGCTGTGGCCGAACTCGTCACCGGCCAGCAGCATCGGCGTGCCCTGCGACAGCAACAACGTGGCCAGCAGGTTGCGCATCTGTTGGCGGCGCAGCTGCTTGATGCCCGGGTCGTTGGTGTCGCCTTCGACGCCGTAATTGGCCGAGATATTGTGGTCGCTGCCGTCCCTGCCCTCTTCCCCGTTGGCGAAGTTGTGCTTGCCTTCGTAGCTGACCAGATCGCGCAGGGTGAAGCCGTCATGCGCGGTGACGAAGTTGACCGACGCAGTGGGGCGGCGGCCGCTATGGTTGAACAGGTCGGCCGAGCCGGTCAGGCGCGTGGCCAGTTCGGCCAGCTGACCACCGTCGCCACGCCAGAACGCGCGCACGTTGTCGCGGAACTTGTCGTTCCATTCCACCCAGCCCGGCGGGAAGTTGCCGACCTGGTAACCGCCCGGGCCGATATCCCACGGCTCGGCGATCAGCTTGGTCTGGCTCAGTACCGGGTCCTGGCGCACCGCATCGAGAAAGCTGCCCGACGGATCGAAGCCATAGCGCTCGCGGCCGAGGATGCTGGCCAGGTCGAAGCGGAAGCCGTCGACATGCATTTCCTGCACCCAATAGCGCAGCGAGTCCATCACCATGCGCAACGCGCCGACGTTGGTCAGGTCGAAGGTGTTGCCGGTGCCGGTGTCGTTGATGTAGAAGCGGCGATCGTCGGCCAGGCGGTAGTAGCTGGCATTGTCGATGCCCTTGAACGACAGCGTCGGCCCCAGCTCGTTGCCTTCGGCAGTGTGGTTGTAGACCACGTCCAGCAGCACTTCCAGCCCCGCATGATGCAGGCGCGCCACCATCTGCTTGAACTCGGCCACGGTGCGCGTGGACATGTAGCGCGCCTGCGGCGCGAAGAACCCCAGCGTGTTGTAGCCCCAGTAATTGCGCAGGCCTTTTTCCAGCAGGTACTGGTCGTCGACGAAGGCGTGAACCGGGAGCAGCTCCACCGCGGTGACGCCGAGCGAGCTGATGTGGTCGATCAGCTCATCGGTCTTCAGGGCCGAGAAGGTGCCGCGATTTTCCGGCGGCACTGCCGGATGCAGCATGCTCAGCCCGCGCACGTGCGCTTCGTAGATCACCGTACGGTTCCACGGCGTCTGCGGCGGGCGGTCCTGGCCCCAGGTGAAAGCCGGGTCGATCACCGCCGATTTGGGCATGAACGCGGCACTATCGCGACGGTCGAAGCTCAGATCCTTGTCGCGGTGGCCGATGGTGTAGCCGAACAGATGCGGCGCCCATTTGAGCTCGCCGACGATCTGCTTGGCATACGGGTCCAGCAGCAGCTTGTTGTGGTTGAAGCGATGCCCGGCCTCGGGCGCATAAGGTCCATGCACGCGGTAGCCGTATAGCTGGCCGGGGCGTGCGTCGGGCAGATAGCCGTGCCAGACCTCGTCGGTGTATTCGGGCAGCGCCAGGCGCTCCTGCTCACGGCCACGCTCGTCGAACAGGCACAGTTCCACCCGGGTGGCGTTGCGCGAGTACAGCGCGAAGTTGACCCCCAGGCCATCCCAGGTGGCGCCGAGCGGGTTGGGACGGCCTTCGCGAATGCGCGAGCGCTGAGTGAACTTGCGGGTGGCCATCGGTAACTCCTGAGAACGGTGAACTCAAAACGCTGAGCGAATGCGGGTGCCTGCGTGCCTGGGCACGCTCACCCTGGCACGGCACAGCCTGCAGGGTGAACCATGCAAGGTGACAGAGGCACCGTTACTGGCGTGCAGTCACCGGCGGGCCGGCCTGTTCGGCGGCGCGCTCTTCGGCGTCCACCAGCCGCTCGGCCATGGCCCAATGCCGATCTGCGTGGCCGTCCGGGCGGCCTTCGGCCTCCCAGATCTCCTGTGCCAACTGGCGAAGCCGCGCTTGCCGTTCCGTGTCGTTCATTGCTTACGTTCTCTTAGGGGGTCGACAACACTGCCACTGGCGCACGTGCAAACAGCGTGGATATCGCCACGCGGCCGCCTTGCGGCTGCAGCGTGCTGCCATCGAGCACATTACGATACGTGGCGGGCGGCAATGCCAACGACGCCTGACCCCAGTTGGCCGGCGGCACCAGCAGCGGCAGGTCGCCATCGCCCTGGTTGCCGGCACCCAGCCGCGTCACTGCCACCACCAGCGACTGGCCGCGGTACTGGCGGCGGAACGCCAGCACCTGCGCATCGCCGCTGACCGCCACGGTCAAGGGCTGATAATCGCCCTTCGCAAACAGCGACGGATGGTCGGCACGCAGCTGCAACAGCAGTGCGGTGAGACGTGCCTTGACCGCGCCATCGCGCCAGCTGCGCAGCAGCGTGTTCCAGTCGCGCGCCTGCGCCAGCCACTGCTGGCGCTGCGCGTAGTCGACCGGGCGGCGGTTGTCCGGGTCCACCAGCGACAGATCCCAGCCTTCGGTGCCCTGGTACAGGTCGGGCACGCCCGGCACGGTCAGGCGCAACGTGGTCTGCACCAGCGCGTTGCGCGCACCGGCGGCGGCGATGTGGTTGCTGGCGCGCAGCAGCGCCCGCCGCAGCGGCAACCCGGCGCGGCTGCACAGCACCTGCTCCACGGTGGCCTGCACGGCCTGCTCGTAGGCCGGCGAGCCATCGGTCCAGCTGGTGTGCAGCTTGGCTTCGCGCACCGCCTTGAGCAGCCACTGCGCAATGCGCTCGGCGTACTCGGCCAGCGGTTCGGTCTGGTCGGCGCCCAGGCCGATCGGCCAGGCGGCCACCAGGGTCTGCCAGAGCATCTGCTGGTCGCCACCGGCCAAGGCCGGCGAGTCCAGCGTCTCGGTCAAGGCATCGAACTGGCTGCTCTGCTCGATCCACCAGCGCGGTTGCTCGGAGAGCACCGCCAGCCGCATGCGCAGGTCTTCGCCGCGCTTGTGGTCGTGCGTGGCGGTGGCCAGCAACGCGCGCGGGAAGTGCTTGGCGCGTTCGAGATTCTGCGCGTGGAACTCGGCCGCGTCGTTGGCGAAGTGGGTCGGATGGCTGCCGACCTCGTTGCGCGACAGCAGCACGCCATGCCGGTAGAACGCGGTGTCTTCCACCGACTTGGCATTGAGCGGTGCGGACAACTGCTCCACGCGACGCCGCAGGATGCGCCGCAAGGCGACCTGCGCGCGGTCGGCACCGGCATCGTCGAGCAGCCAGCGCTCGATCGCGTCGACCGCCGCAACGATCGACTCCGGCATGCCCTCGCGCGCACGCGCGGCGGTGGCGCGCAGGCGCTCGGCTTCGCTGCCGGTCACGCCCTTGGCACCGGCGTAGGTGCGGTACACCGGAAACCAGCGCAGCAACACGCACAGGCCGCGCGCCAGCATCTGCGGGCTGAACTCGCGCGTGGGCGGGTCCAGTCGCGCCAGTGCCGACAACGCACCGACGGCGCGATTGAATTCGGTCTGCAGCGGGCCGCGCAGGATCTCGTCGCGTGCGCTGCGCTCTTCCTGTGCGAAATCGCCACTGCGCCCGCTCACCTTTTGCCAGGCACGCGCCAATGGCTTGAAGCCGGCCGGGTCATGCAGCACGCCGCCGACCTGGTCCATGAAGTCGTAGCCGGTGGTGCCATCGCAGGGCCAGTCGGCCGGCAAGGCTTCGCCGGGCGCCAGGATCTTTTCCAGATACAACCCCAGCGTGCCGGGCTTGAGGCCACGCGTGCGGCCGGCCGCATCCAGCCGGCTGCGCAGCTTGCGCACATAGCCGGTGGGGTCGGTGAGCCCGTCCACATGGTCGATGCGCAAGCCATCCAGATGGCCTTCGGCCACCAGCCGCAGCGGCAGCGCATGCACCGCGTCGAACACCGCCGGCAGCTCCACGCGCAACGCCACCAACGAGGTGATATCGAAGAAGCGACGGTAGTTGAGCATGTCGTTGCCCACGCGCCACCAGTTCAGGCGGTACGGCTGGCGCTCGATCAGCTTGTGCAGACGGCCATCGCCACGCTTGGCGCCGTCGTTGTAGTCGCGCAGCCATTGCGCGCGGGCGGCCTTTTCCGGCACCTCCAGCGTCTGCGGACGGATCGGGTAACGCTGGTCGTAATGCGCCAGTGCCGCGCTGCCGTCGTCCTCCACCACCAGCGTGATCAGGCCTTCGGCCAGTGCGGTGGCATACGGGCGGTCCAGCACCGCCAGCCACAACTTGCCGTCGCGCCCGGGCGCGCGCCAGTCAATGTCGAACCAGTCGGCATGCTTGGCGCTGCGGCCATTGCGCAGCACATCCCACCACCATGCGTTGTCCGCATGCGTGGCCATGTGGTTGGGCACAATGTCGGCGATCAGGCCCATGCCGTGCTCGCGCGCGGCCTGCGACAGGGCGATCAGCGCCTCTTCGCCGCCGAGTTCGGGATTGACCACGGTCGGGTCGATATTGTCGTAGCCGTGCGTCGAGCCCGGCACCGCAGTGCCGATCGGCGACAGGTATAGATGGCTGATGCCGAGGCCGGCGTAATACGGCACCTGCGCGAGCGCATCGTGCAGGGTGAAGCCGACATGCAGCTGCAGGCGGGCGGTGGCGCGAAGCTCGATCATGGATGCGGTTCCGAAACAGCCGCGACGCGACGCGCCTCGGCAAAGCCCTGCAGCGCCGTACTCAGGCGCGCATGCGGCAAGGGATCGGGCAGGCGTCGACGCCAATTGGGATGGACCTCGACGGTGCCCGGCAGATTGGGTTGTTCTTCCAGCGCCAGCGCGTCTTCCACCGGCAGCAAGGCCAGGGGCGAGACGCTGGTGGCGGTGAAGCGCAGCGCGCCCAGCAGCGGGTCGTCCGCCGCGGTCAGGCCGGCGTGTTCGACCGCCGCATCCAGGCGTGCCAGATCCTTGCTGCGCGCGGTGGCGTCATCGCTGGCCTGCGCGGGCTGGATCAGTTCCAGCTTGCGTCGCCAGTCGATATCGCGGCCTTCGCGCCAGCCGGTCAGGGTGGGCAGATCGTGCGTGGTGGTGGTGGCCACCGCATCCGGCCGCCACAGCGCCGGCGAGACGAAGGCGCCATCGTCGTCGCGGGTGAACATCAGCACATCGATGCCCATCACCCCGCGCCGGGACAGTTCCTCGCGGATGCCCGGCGGCACCACGCCGAGGTCTTCGCCGATCACGATCGCCCGGTGCCGCCACGATTCCAGCGCGAGCAGGTTGAGCAGATCGTGCAGTGGATAGGCCAGATACGCGCCTTCGTTGGAGCTGGCACCTTCCGGCACCACCCACAGCCGCAACAACCCCAGGATATGGTCGATGCGGATGCCGCCGCGGTCGCGCAGCACTGCGCGCAGCAGCGCGATATACGGCGCATAGCCGCTACGCCGCAATGCGGTGGGCGAATACGCACCGATGCCCCAGTGCTGGCCGTCGGCATTGAAGGCGTCCGGCGGCGCGCCCAGCACCAGGCCGCGCAGCACGGTGTCGGCGGCTGCCGCGGCTTCGGCGCCATTGGGATCGAAGCCCACGGCCAGATCGGCGATCAAACCGATCTTCATGCCGCGCTCGTGCGCCTCGCGTTGCGCATCGGACCAGCTGCGCGCCGCCAGCCATTGCGTGAACACGTGCAGCTGCGGATCGCCGTCGCCGAAATCCTGCGCGGCAAACCGTGCAAAGCCCTCCAGCGCCTCGCCCCCCTCGCTGCGGAAGGCAGCCAGATCGGGGTGATCGGCGGGCACGCGGGTGTAGAGATGACGCAGCAGCTGCCACTTGGCCTGCGCCGAGGCCGGCCAGTCGATCAGGGCGCTGTGGTGCAGCGTATCGAAGCGCTCGCGCAGGCCGGGCACCTCGTTGATCGCCGCCAGTGCGAGCTCGCCCAATACGCGCACCGGTGCGGCATGCAGGGGATCGAGAAAACGCCGGTCGCTGGGCGAATACGGGCTGTAGCCGCCGGTGACCGGGCGCGCGGCATGCACCGGGCTCAGGGCCAGGGCATCGGCGCCGGCCAGTGCGGCATGCCGCACCCATTCCACCGTGCCGGATGCGTCGCCGATGCCGGCGTCGTCGATGCTGCGTGCCGAATACACCTGCAGCGCCATGCCCCAGGCACGCGGTGCCGGCAGGCCACAGGCATCGGCCACGCTGAAGCAGCGTTGCGGGGCGACCGCAACCTGCTGGGTCAGGCTGCCGATCTGCAGCGTCCAGTAGCCAAAACGCTGCGGCGCACGCACCTGCCCCTGCGCATCGGCATGCGCCGGCTCGCTGGTGCCGCTGTCGTCCAGCCAACGGCCGGTGGCATTGGCGGCGACCGACACCGGCAGCAACCCGGCCACCTGCACGGTCAGCAGCGGCGCCGGCTCGGTGGCGTGCGCCTTGCAGCGACGCAGGCTGTCTTCGCGCTGCGCAGCAGTGCCGGCAGGCAGTTCCAGCGCGGTGAGCACCGCATGCAGCGATTGGTCGGACACCTGCCGTGGCTGGTCGCTGGCATCCACCCAGTCCACCATCACCCCGGCCGCGCCGGCCAGCGCATGCAGATCGCTCCTGCTCGGATCACGGGTACTCATGCGCGCGCCTCGTGCCAGGCGATGAAGCCATCGACCGGCAACTGCTGCGCGTCGGCGGCGACGTTTTCGACATGCGCCACGCGGCCGCGCAGCGGCGGCATCGGCACCGCCGAGGCACCGACGTTGAAGGCGATATGCCACAGCCCGTCGGGCAGTTCCCAGCTGGCGGTCACTGCGCCATCGGCCAGCACGCTGGCGCCCACCGCGCGCGCCTGTGCAAGCCCCGGTACCAGCCACTGGCGACGCACGCCCAGCAGCGCCTTGAACCAGGCTGTCCACTGCACGCCTTCGCCCTGCGCGGCGTCTTCGATCGGCGAACGCGAGGCGGCGAAGGTGTCGTGGCTGTTTGGATCGGGAATGGTGGCGCGCTGCGCTTCGTCGGCGAATGCGGCGAAGTGCGCAAACTCGCGACGGCGCCCTTCGCGCACTGCATCGTCCAGCGGCGGGCCGAAGTCGGTGAAGAACAGGAACGGCTGCGTGGCGCCCCACGGCTCGCCCATGAAGAACAACGGAATCATCGGCGTCAGCGTGGTCAGCGCCAGCGCAGCACGCAGGCGTTGCGGCGACACCAGCACGCTCAGCCGCTCGCCGCGCGCACGGTTGCCGATCTGGTCGTGGTTCTGCGCAAAGACCACGAACTTGTGCGGCGGCAGCGCCCCACTGGGCTCGCCACGCACATGCCCGCGCGGGTCCGGCTCGCCCTGGTAGGCGAAACCTTCGCCCAGCACGCGCGCCAGGTGTTCGGTGGGCTTGTCGGCGAATGCGGCGTAATAGCCTTCCTCTTCGCCGGTCAGCAGCACATGCAGGGCGTTGTGGAAATCGTCGTCCCACTGCGCGGTGTAGCCGCGTTGCAGCTGCGACGACTGATTGGCCTCGTTTTCCAGCACAAGATGCACATGGCGGCCGGCCGGCAGGCTGGCCTGCACGGTCTGCCGCAAGGTATCCAGGAAGGCGTTCGGGGTGATCGCATGCACCGCATCCAGGCGCAGGCCGTCGAAGCCGTATTCGTGCAGCCACATCAGCGCATTGTCGAGAAAGTAACGCTGCACCTGCGGCTTGCGGAAATCGATCGCCGCGCCCCACGGGGTGGGCTTGTCCTCGTTGAAGAACGGCGCGGCATAGCTGTGCAGATAATTGCCGTCCGGGCCGAAGTGGTTATAGACCACGTCCAGCAACACCACCAGGCCGTGTCCGTGCGCGGCGTCGATCAGCGCCTTCAATTGGTCCGGCGTGCCATAGGCTTCCACCGGCGCGTACGGCAGCACGCCGTCGTAGCCCCAGTTGTGCGCGCCCGGAAATGCGCTCAGCGGCATCAGCTCGATCGCGGTGATGCCCATCGCCGCCAGCTGCGGCAGTTGCGCCTGCACACCGGCATAGCCGCCGCAGGTGCCGACGTGCAGTTCGTAGATCACCGCCTCGCCCCACGGCCGTCCCTGCCACTGGGTGTTCTGCCAGGCGTAGCCATCGCTGCGCTGCACGGCGCTGGGGCCGTGCACGCCCTCGGGCTGCCAGCGCGAGGCCGGATCCGGCACCGGTTCGCCGCCATCGACGCTGTAGCGATAGCGCGCATCCGCCGCGCATTCGATCACCGCGCTGAAGAAGCCATCCTGCGCGGCCTGCAACGCGATGCGCGCGCCGTCGTCGAAGACCACTTCCACGCTTTTGGCATCCGGTGCCCAGAGCGCGAAGCGCACCTGTCCCTCACCCGCTGGCCATGCACCCCATGCCGGCGTGGTGTCGTTGCGCTCGTTCATTCTTATTTCTCCGCTTGCAAATAGATCGTGGCCAGCGGCGGTAGGGTCAGGCGCAGGCGTTGTGCGTGCCCGTGCATGCCCATCGGCTCGGTCGCCAGGCGACCGCTGTTGCCGAGGTTGCTGCCACCGTAATGGGCACTGTCGGTGTTGAGGATTTCGCGCCAGCCGCCGGCACGCGGCACGCCAACGCGATAGTCGTGGTGCGGTTGCGGGGTGAGGTTGCTCACCGCCAGCAAGGGTGCGCCGCCATCGGGATCGTGGCGGATGAACGCCAGTACGCTGTTGCGCGCATCGTCGGCCACGCTCCAGTCGAAGCCGTCGGCGCGATGCGTACCGCGGTACAGCGCCGGCACGCGACGCAAGGTGGCATTGAGATCGCCGACCAGTTGCTGCACACCGCGATGCGCGGCGCCGTCGAGCAGATGCCAGTCCAGCGATTGATCGTGATTCCAGTCGTTCCACTGGCCGAACTCGGCGCCCATGAACAGCAGCTTGTCGCCAGGATGCGCCCACATCAACGCCAGGTAGGCGCGCAGGTTGGCAAAGCGCCGCCAGTCGTCGCCGGGCATCTGCCCGAGCAGGCCGCCACTGCCGTGCACCACTTCGTCGTGCGAGAGCGGCAGCACGAAACGTTCGGAGAATGCGTACACCAGGCCGAAGGTGAGCTGGCTATGATGCTGCGCGCGCTCGGCCGGATCGCGCTGCATGTAGCCCAGCGTGTCGTGCATCCAGCCCATGTTCCATTTGTGGGTGAAGCCCAGTCCGCCCTCGCTGGTCGGCGCGGTCACGCCCGGCCAGGCGGTGGACTCTTCGGCGATGCTCAGCACACCGGGAAAGCGCGTGGCAATCTCGCTGTTGAGCTGGCGCAGGAAGGCGACCGCTTCCAGATTCTCGCGGCCGCCATGCGCGTTGGGCACCCACTCGCCTTCGGCACGGCCATAGTCGCGATACAGCATCGAGGCCACTGCATCCACGCGCAGGCCGTCGAGGTGGTAGTGGTCGATCCACTCCAGCGCGCTGCCCAGCAGGTAGGCGATCACTTCGGGGCGGCCGTAGTTGTAGATCAGCGTGTTCCAGTCGCGATGCATGCCTTCGCGCGGGTCGGCATGCTCGTACAACGCGGCGCCGTCGAACTGCGCCAGGCCGTGTGCATCATCGGGAAAGTGTGCGCTGACCCAGTCCAGGATCACGCCGATGCCGGCGCGATGACAGGCATCGACGAACTGGGCAAAGCCATCCGGGCTGCCGTGGCGCGCGGTCGGTGCGTACAGCCCCAAAGGTTGATAGCCCCAGGAGCCGCCGAACGGATGTTCGGTGATCGGCAGCAACTCGATATGGGTGAAACCGAGCTGCTGCACATAGGGGATTAGCTGTGCGGCCAGCCCTGGCCAGTCCAGCGGCTGGTTGTGCCCATCGCGCCGCCAGGACGCGGCATGCACCTCATAGATCGACAGTGGCGCCGGCGCGGCACTGGCATCGCGCGCGGCCATCCAGGCGGCGTCGGTCCAGGCAAACGCTGCCGCGCCCGGCACCACCGAGGCGGTGGCCGGCGGCAATTCGCTCTGGCGCGCCACCGGGTCGGCCTTGAGCAGCACACGGCCATCGGCAGCGGTGATGGCGTACTTGTAACGCGTGCCGGCTTCCACACGCGGCAGGAACAGCTCCCAGAACCCGCCGATGCGCGGGCGCATCGGGTGCCGGCGCACGTCCCAGCCATTGAAATCGCCCACCACCGCCACGCGTTGCGCATGCGGCGCCCACACCGCAAAGCGCACCCCGGGCACGTCGTCGCAGTGCAGGTGCTGGGCACCCAGGGCACGGCGCAACGCCTGGCCATCGCCGGCAGCGATCTGCAGCAGGGTGGATTCGTCCAGCGTGGCGGCAAAGGCGTAGGGGTCTTCGATCTCCTGCACCACATCCGGCCACACGATGCGCAGCCGATACGGGCCTTCGACCGCCAGCGTGCCCTCGAAAACGCCATCGACCGGGCCAGCCTGCATGCGCGCCAGCAACTTGCCGCGTGGATCGATCAGGCCCATCGCCTCGGCACCGGGCGCCAGCACGCGCACCAGCCGGCGGCCGTCTGCCTGGGAATGCGGGCCCAATACCGCGAATGCATCGGCAGGCAGGCCATCGGCCAGCGCCTGCACGCTCTGCACCAGATCCGACATCCCATCCATGGTCACCGCCGTCGCTTCCGTCTCCTGCCCCTGCACGCCCAGCCGTTCGCTCATGACACCGTCGCAAGCGCGGGGGCGGTTGCGGCGGTGCGTTCGTACAGCGAGAGGTATTTCTTGCCCGCCACATCCCAACCACTGGGACGCAGCATCGCCGCGCGGCGCATCGCCGACAGCAGGCTTGGCAGGCGGAAGGTGCGGAATGCGCGCTCCAGGCAGCGGCGCAACGCTTCCACGCTGGCGTGCTGGAACAAAAAGCCGGTGACGCCGTCATCCACCGTGTCGATCAGACCACCGGTGGCGTGCGCGATCGGCAGGCAGCCAAAGCGTTGTGCATACATCTGGCTCAAGCCGCACGGCTCGAAGCGCGATGGCATCAGCAGGAAGTCGGCACCGGCGAACATGCGCCGCGCCAGGCCCTCTTCAAAGCCGATGAAGGCACCGACCTGGCCCGGATAGCGCCGGGTCAGCTCGGCGACCTGTTGCTCGATCTCCGGCTCGCCACCGCCGATCACCGCGATCTGGCCGCCGGCCGCCACGATCTGCGGGGCGACCTCGCAGATCAGGTCCAGGCCCTTCTGGTGCACCAGCCGCGACACCACCGCGAACAGCGGGCCGGTGCTCTCGCGCAGCCCGAAGGCCTTGCGCACCTGCGCCGCGTTGGCCTGACGGCCCTGCCACTGATTGACGCTGAAGTGCGTGTCCAGATATTCGTCGGTACGCGGGTCCCAGCTGGCGTCGATGCCGTTGACGATGCCGGTCAACGCGCCCTTGGCGGCGCGGCCGGCCAGCAGGCGGTCCAGGCCACAGCCCTGCGCCGGGCCGGTGATCTGCTGGGCATAGCTGACGCTGACCGTGTTGACGTGGTCGGCATGCACGATGCCGCCGCGCAGGAACGACATCTGCCCGTAGAACTCCAGCTCGGCCACACGCTCGGCCGGGATGCCCAGCGCGGCGGCCATCGAATACGGCACCAGGCCCTGGTAGGCCAGGTTATGGATGGTCAACAGGCACGGCGTGGTGCCGCCGGACCAGCGCACATAGGCGGCAGCCAGTGCGCACGGCCAGTCGTTGAGGTGCAGCAGGCGCGGCTTCCAGCCCAGTCCGGCATGGCCGGCGGCGATCTGCGCAGCGGCATGCGACAAGGTGGCAAAGCGGATCGCGTTGTCTTCGAATTCCGAGCCGCTGGTGCTCACGTAGGGCGAGCCGTCGCGTTCGAACAATTCCTTGGACAGCAGGATGTAGATCGGCAGCCCGTCCGATTGCACGATGCGGCCGATGTCGCAGGCCGGCAGTGCGGCATGCGCCAGCACCCGGCCGACGATCTCCACCTTGCCCGCCCGCGCCAGCACCGCCCGGTAGCCGGGGATCAGCACACGGATGTCGTAGCGATGGCGCAGCGCGCGTGGCAGCGCCGCAGCCACATCGCCCAGACCGCCCGCCTTGATGAAGTCCGCCATCTCCGACACCACGAACAAGGCGCCGCGGGTATCGGCCGGCGACACCGGCAGGCGCTCGTGATGGCGAATGAAGCGGCCACGCGCATCACGCGGTCGCCCGCTCTTCTTCAGAGTCGGGAGCATCGTGCTGCGCTCTAAGCGTGCGGTAGTAGCGTGAAGCGGCATCATGGCAACCATCTAAACGTCCGTCGTAAGGTGGGTGGAGACGGAAAAACAGCGAAGCGACAACCATCATCTGCCGATTCAGCCAGACGACCTGCTACGAATGAGGAGCGGGGCCAACGCGCGTACTCCACGTTGTCCTTGGGACGAATCTACACCCCGGGCAAATAAAATATGCGTGAATACGTGCTGACTTTTCTGCGACATCTACATTCCCTTGCGCATGGTTGCGTAGCTCTAAAGGCATAAGCGGCGCATTGCAGTGCGATGACATCCCTGCCGTGGTGCGCGGTGGTTGAAACGCACCGAAAGCGGGCAACGACGGCGGCGCCCGCCATCACCCGCATGACTTGTTCAGCCGCGCACGCAGGACCGCTGTCGTCCACTGCCTGGCATTGGGGCTGCCTGCCGGAACTGCGCAGACCTGCCCAGACCGCTTAAGCGCGACGCCCGCGCGCCGATAACCCGCAATGGCACCACGACTTTCCGAGACCCCGGCGCATGGCAGACCAGCCTGAACTCCCAAGCCGCCCACGTGGCGGGCTGCGCCGCCTGTTGCCCTGGGGCGGCGCGGACAGCGCGCGCCCGGCCGCCGCCCTGCCCAGCGTGATCGGCGGCGGGCATGGCCTGGCCGCGCATCAGCTGGTGCCGGCCAAGAACAAGTCCGGCGCGCACGACCCGGCGGCCGCCACCGCCCTGTTGATGCGCCTGTTCTCGCATGCCGCGCATCCGGAGGCCTTGCTGCTGGCCTTCGCCGAAGGCATCACCAGCCTGCATGGCGAACTCGGCGACATGGGCGTGCGCCTGAGCGCAGCCTATGCGGCCGGCGACTGGCCCGGCTACGGCCGCACCCTGCGGCAACTGATCGACAAGTACATCCGCACCATCGATACCGGCGACTCGCTGGCCGAAGGACGCACCGAAGCCGAACAACTGCGCGACCTGCTGCGGCACGCGCTGGGCAATGCCCTGGCCACGCTGCTGCAACGCAGCCCGGAACTGGCCGAGGAAGCGCAGACCCTGGCATCGGCACTGCGCCACTGGCGCCCCGGCCATGAGCTGATCACGCTGGAACAGCGCCTGCGCGAACTCAGTCATCAGATCGGCCTGCGTGCCGAAGATGCCAGCGAGCAGCAGAACCTGCTGCTCGGCCTGTTCGACCTGCTGTTGGAGAACGTCGGCGAACTGCTCGACGATCGCAGCTGGCTGCAGGGCCAGATCTCGGTGGTGCGGCAGTTGATCTCCGGGCCGCTGGATGTCAGCTCGATCGAACAGGCACGCGGCACCTTGCGCGAGGTCATCTACAAGCAAGGCCTGCTCAAGCAAGGCATTGCCGACTCCAAGACCGCGATGCGCGAGATGATGGTGTCCTTCGTCGACCGGCTCGACGGCATGGCCACCAGCACCGGCGAGTACCACGATCGCGTTGCCGGCTATTCGCAGGCGATCGGCGACGCTCGCAGCATTCCCGACCTCAACCGGCTGTTGCAGGACGTGCTGCAGGACACTGCCGGGGTGCAGGCGCAGGCGCTGGCCGCACGCGACGAGCTGCTGGCCGCACGCCGCCAGGTCGAGGACGCCGAGCAGCGCATCGCCTCGCTCGAACAGGAACTCAAGGACGTGGCCGGGCTGGTGCGCGAAGACCAGCTGACCGGCGCGCTGAACCGCCGTGGCTTCGAGGAACTGTTCCAGCGTGAGGCCGCACGCACCCAGCGCGGCGGGCAACCCTTGTGCGTGGCGATGCTGGATCTGGACGACTTCCGCCGCCTCAACGAGACCCACGGCCACGCCGGTGGCGACGCCGCGCTGCGCCACACCGTGGACGTGGCCAAGTCGGTGCTGCGCACCACCGACGCCATCGCCCGCTTCGGCGGCGAGGAGTTCGTGCTGCTGTTGCCGGACTCCACCATCTTCGAAGCCAGCGCGGCGGTGATCCGCCTGCAGCGCGCACTGGCCCAGCGCTCGTTGCTGCACGAGGACGTGCGCGTGTTCGTCAGCTTCAGCGGCGGCGTGGCACTGCGCCATCTCGACGAGGCCCAGGACGATGTGATCCGCCGTGCCGACCGCGCCATGTACGACGCCAAGGCGGCCGGCAAGAATCGGGTGATCAGCGCCGGCTAGCCGCGAACGCGGCCTGCCGCATCGACCGGCCGGACTGGATCACCGACGCACGACGCAGAGGCGCCGCCGGTCTTTCGGTTGCCGCCGGGCCCCACTACGACCAACCGCTTCCGTGCGGCGACCAGGGGCTCCCCTGGCCAGCCGCGGGACGGCGTCAGTGCGCCGCCGGCTTACCGCGCAGCTTCTGGAACAGCATCACCGCGCCCAGCACGATCGCACCGGCAACCACGCCGACCAGCATGTTGCCCAGTGCATCGACCAGCCAGCCCATGCCGCCGGCCGACTTGGCCAGGTCCTGCACCAGGTGATGCAGCGCCGGGATGTTGTGCACCAGGATGCCGCCGCCGACCAGGAACATCGCCAGCGTGCCGGCCACCGACAGGAACTTCATCAGCCACGGCGCGGCCACCAGGATGCCGCGGCCCAGGGCCGCCAACGCCGCGCCCTTCTTGCTCAGGTACAGGCCCAGGTCGTCCAGCTTGACGATGGCCGCGACCAGACCGTACACACCGATGGTCATCGCCAGGGCGATCGCCACCAGCACCGCGACCTGCTGGCCGAACGACACCCCGGCCACCACGCCCAGCGACAGCACGATGATCTCCGCCGACAGGATGAAGTCGGTGCGGATCGCGCCCTTGACCTTGTCCTTTTCCAGCGCCACCACGTCCACGTTCTGGTCGGCCAGCGCGCGGGTGCGCTCGGCATGCCGCTGCGCTTCCTCGTCCTGGTTGTGCAGGAACTTGTGCGCCAGCTTCTCCACGCCCTCGAAGCACAGGTAGGCACCGCCGATCATCATCAGCGGCATCACCAGCGGCACGTTGTAGCCGCGCCCGCGCAGCCAGGCCTCCAGGGCGCTGATCGCCAGTGCCGCCGGCACCAGGATCACCTTGTTCATCAGCGAGCCCTTGGCCACCGCCCACACCACCGGCAACTCGCGGTCGGCGGTGACGCCGGTGACCTGCTGCGCATTGAGCGCCAGGTCGTCGCCCAGGACGCCGGCGGTCTTCTTGGCCGCGACCTTGGTCAGGATGGAAACGTCGTCCAGCAGCGTGGCGATGTCGTCGAGCAGGGTGAACAGGCTGGCACCGGCCATGCGGGGGTCCTTCGTGAGTGGCGGTGGATTCTCGCCGATCCTGCGCCCGTATGGGGTGATGGCAGGCGGTTGCACGCCGTTGCCGACCGTTGGTGCGCGATCCCGACGCCCGCCGACCGCATGATTCGGCCATGCCCGTCGGCCTCGCCGCACACGACCGCGCCGTAGCCGCTTGTCTGGATTCACCGCCCGACGACCCGCCGCTGGCCACACTCGCGCTCTTGCACGACCGCCGGAGATGGCCTTGAGTCCGAACGACCCGTACCGCACACCGGCCCAGGCCGCGATCCCCGCCGACACCGGCGTGGTGGGCGGCATGAGCCGTCGCACGCAGATCCTGCGCCTGTTGCTGCGGTATCGCGGGTCGGGCGTGTTTGCCGGCATGAACCTGGATCCGGCTGCGATCAACGAGTACGAAGTGCCCGCCGAAGGCACGCCCGACCAGTTCGTCTCCGACCTGGAAGCGCTCGGTCCCACCTTCGTCAAGCTCGGCCAGATGCTGTCCACGCGGCCGGACATCGTGCCGCCGGAGTTCGCCACGGCGCTGGAGCGCATGCAGGAGAACACCAGTTCGGTGCCGGTGGAGCGCATCCGCCAGATCATCGAAGAAGAACTCGGCGTGTCGGTCAACAAGGCGTTCTCGTTTTTCGATCCGGTGCCGCTGGGCTGCGCCTCGCTGGCGCAGGTGCACCGCGCCGCCCTGCGCGACGGCACCCCGGTGGCAGTCAAGGTGCAAAAGCCCGAAGTCGCTGCCCAGGTACGTTCGGATCTGGACGTGCTCAAGAGTTTTGCCACCGCCGCCGACCGCCTGACCGGCATCGGCCGGCGCGTACGCTTTGCCGACTGGCTGGGCGAATTCGGCAAGACCCTGCGCGCCGAGCTCAATTACGAGGACGAGGCCGAGACGCTGGTGCGCTTCGGCAAACATCTCAAGCCGTTTCCGCTGTTGTGGATTCCGCAACCGGTGTGGGACCTGAGCAGCCGCAAGGTGCTGACCATGCAGCTGGCCGAAGGCGTGCGCGTGGACAAGATCTCCGGCCTGCGCCGCACCGAGCAGCCGATGGACAAGCTGGCCGCAGAACTGGTCAAGGGCTACCTGGACCAGATGTTCGTGCATGGCGAGATCCACGCCGACCCGCATCCGGGCAACCTGCGCGTGCTGCAGGACGGGCGCCTGGCGATCTTCGACCTGGGCATGGTCGCGCACGTGCCGCCGCGCCTGCGCGAGCGCTTGCTCAAGCTGCTGTTCGCCGCCGTCGACGGCCGTGGCGAAGAGGTCGCCGAAGAGACCATCGCGCTGAGCACGCGCCTGGAGGATTACGACGAAGACCGCTACCAGCGCGAAACCGGGCAGATGATCGCCCGCTACGCCGCGCACGACACCACCTCCGAGGGCCGTGTGGTACTGGACCTGGTGCGCATCGCCACCGCCAACGGCCTGCGCACGCCGCCGGAGCTGAGCCTGCTCGGCAAGACCTTGTTGAACCTGGAAGGCGTGTGCCGCACGCTGTCGCCGCACCTGGACACGCGTCGCATCGTCGAGCGCCACCTGCAGCATGTGATGCGCGCGCGCCTGAAAAAATCCCTGTCGGCGGCCAATCTGGCCAGCGAGGCGATGGAACTGCAGCATCTGGTGCGCGAAGGACCGCGCCGCATGTCCGAGATCCTGTCGCTGGCGGCAGAAAACCGCCTGCAGATGCGCGTCACCGGGCTGGAAGAATCGCATCTGATGGAAAGCCTGCAGAAGATCGCCAACCGCGTGGCGGCCGGCATCGTGACTGCGGCGCTGATCATGGCCTCGGCGCAGATGATGCGTATCGAAACCGGCTTGAAGCTGTGGGGCTATCCGGCGATCGCGATGGTGCTGTTCCTGCTCGGCGTCGTGCTGGGCCTGGGCATCGTGCTCAGCGCGCTGCTGTTCGACCGCCGCGTGCGTGCACGCGAAGAACGCGGGCATCGATAGCGCCACACCCCGCGTAGGAGCGCACCCGGGCGCGACATGGCGTTACCCGGTGTCGCCTGCCAAGACCGCCGCGTCCACGCGAAGAACGCGGGCATCGATAGCGCCACACACATGCGTAGGAGCGCACCCGGGCGCGACGCGGCTTGACCGGCGTCGCATGCAAAGACCGCCGCGTCCAGCGATCAAAGTGGATCGGGCGATGTGGCGTTATCGAGACGTCGCCGATGTGCGAGAGCCGCGCAGATGCGGAGTGCAGAAACCGTGGCTCCCTTGGCGAGCGCCACCGCGACCAGCTGATCCTCACCGCGCACGCTGTGCCGCGCTACGGCAAGCACGCAACTCCAACAAACATTTCAGTCAGCTTCAGCGCGGCATAGTCCGTCATCCGGGTGTCACATTGGCTGTGGCGCACAGGACATGGCGAGCAAGGCGTCCGGTACGCGCTCGCATCATTCCCCCACGGACGCTGCCGCATGCATTGGATGTTGTTGTTTTCGCTGTTGCTCCTGCTTTGGCTATTGGTCGCCTCACCGCGTCTGGCGTGGCTGAAGGCCGGATTGTTGTCATTGCTGCTGCTGTTGCTCAGCGCCTGGGGTCTGGTGGATCGGCTCAGCGGCGACGGCATCAATGCTGCCACGCTGTATCACCTGCGCGCGGACATGGACGGCGCCGGCGTCAGCGATTTCTCCGGCTATATCGCCGTGTTTATCGGCATGGTGCTGCTGTCGCTCAGCCCGTTGGTGTTGCTCAGGATGCGGCGTTTCCGTCGCCCGCGTGGAGGCAATGCGGTATTCGGCGGCTTCGTGGTGATGTTGTTGGTGAGCATCGCGGTCAGCCCCTTGTACCGCGACGGCAAGCGCCTGTACTACCAGCTGCGCCCGGTGGATTACGCCACCGTGGTACCGGAATACCTGGTGCCGCAGCAGCCCTTGCAGAAGCGCAAGAACATCGTGTGGATCTACGGCGAGAGCCTGGAACGCACCTACTTCGACGAAGACGTGTTCCCCGGTCTGATGCCGAACCTGCGCGCGCTGGCCAGCGAGGCGGTGGACGTGCGCAACCTCACCTCCACCGAGGGCAGCGGCTGGACCATCGCCGGCATGGTCGCCTCGATGTGCGGCGTGCCGCTGACCACCGCGCCCGGCGATGAAAACAGCATGGGCCGCATGGGCCTGTTCCTGCCCGAAGCGCGCTGCCTGGGCGACTATCTCAAGGATCAGGGCTACCGCAATCACTATGTCGGTGGCGCCGATGCCAGCTTTGCCGGCAAGGGCAGTTTCCTGTCCAGCCATGGCTTCGATGTGGTGCACGACGTCAGCTACTTCCGCGACAAGGGCGTGGCGCCGAACCACTTTTCCGCCTGGGGCGTGCATGACGACGTGCTGCTGGACGATGCCTGGGACAGCTTCCAGACGCTGTCGCGCGCCGGCCAGCCGTTCATGCTCACCACGCTGACCATGGACACCCACCACCCTGCCGGCCATCTGCCGCTGGCGTGCAAGGGCCAGCACTACGACAGCGCGTTGGGCGACATCGGGCTACTGCATGCGCTCAAGTGCAGCGACCGGCTGATCGGCGAGCTGGTCGCACGCATTCGCAACAGCCGCTACGGCAAGAACACCATCATCGTGATCGCCTCCGATCACCTGGCGATGCCCAACGATCTCAGCGATGTCCTGGCCAAGCAGAAGCGCGAAAATCTGCTGCTGTTCCTGGGCAAGGACATCGCCCCGCAGCAAGTGGTCACGCGCGCCGGCAGCACGCTGGATTCGGGGGCGACGCTGCTGCAGTTGCTGGAGCCGGGCATGCGCACGCTGGGCTTTGGCCGCTCGCTGCTGGCCAACGATGCGCCCCCCAGCGCCAGCGTTGCGGCCAGCCGCGACAGCGGCAAGGACTATCCGCGCTATCTCGCTTACGCGCGCACGCTGTGGACCGGGCGCAGCACCCGCATGCTGCGCGTCAACGGCAATGGCGATGTGGTGGTGGGCGTGCAGCAGGTGCGCCCGCCGGTGCTGCTGGAATACGACGACGACACCAATCTCAAAACCGTCTATCTGGAAAACACCTCGCGCCAGTTCGACCGCACCCACACCGAGGGCACGCTGGCCTATGTGGATCGCTGCACGGCGTTCGAGGACGGCTCGGCCGATGGCGATTGGTGCGCTTTGGTGGTCGACCGCCACCAGAGCATGAAGCTATATCGCGACCCGGACCTGACCCGCGGCATCGCCGTTGATGCGCCGCTGGAGGCCAGCCAGCAAGGCCCGCGCCCACGCGTGCGCCAGCCGATCATGCTCACCCAGGCCGCGCGCAAGACCGAGGCCGGTCGTTACATGCTGGAGCTGTATGCCAAGCGCCGGCCGACGCGTGCATTCTGGGTGGAGGCAGTCTCGTCGGAGCGCAAGGTGGTGCTGGCCCAGCAATGGGTGGTGCCCGATGCGGCCGGTCGCATCCGCATGCCGGTGGGCCTGGAACATGCGGTGGACGATCTGGAAATCCGCGCCTGGCTGGACTACACCGAAGACGTCAGCGTGGACGACCTGGCCCTGGTGAAGCAGACCCAGGTCGCGGATCGCTCTTGAGTCTGGCTGTCGCCCTGTATGAAGCAACGGCGAAGGCAAAGCTCAAGAGCAACGGCGAAGCGTGCGATTTGCGGCCTGACTGCGGGGTCCTTGCCCACCCACCCTCGCAGGACACGCCGCAAGTGCGTCCCTGTAGGCTCTTACGCGGCATCCATGCCGCGTAAGGTCCCGCGACGGTAAGCAGGCAGGGACCTATCGGGATGGTCGGTGTGCATGGCGCAGGCAGAGTAGGACCCGCGTTGTTCGATCATTGTGCGTGCGACCAGGGCCCCTTCCCACGCGCTGCATCCACGCGTCGACTCAATCTTCCGATGCAGGCGTGCCATCGGCCGGATCGCGCGCCACCGCGGCACCTGCACGGCTGAAGCGAATTTCCTGCGGCGATTGCAGTGCAATCCCCGCCGTTTCCATCCGCTGCAATAACGCGAAGAACAGCTCGCTGCGCACCCCGTACGAATCGCGCGGGCTGCGCACATAGGCGAACGAATTGAAGTTGACGTGCCCGCCGGCCAGCGAATCGATGAACACCGAGGGGGCCGGATCGGCCAGCACCTTGGTGTGCTCGGCAAACAGCTCCAGCAGCATGTTGCGCACCTTTGCCACGTCGGTTTCCAGTGGCACCGAGAACTGCAGCTGCACCCGCCCCATCGGGTTGGACAGGGTCATGTTGCGCACGCTCTTGGTGATCAATTCCGAATTGGGCACGATCAGGGTGGAGCGGTCGCCGACCTGGATCTCGGTCGCACGCACGCTGATCTTGCGTACGTCGCCTTCCTGGTCGCCGATACGCACCCAATCGCCGATCTTCACCGGCCGCTCGGCCAGCAGGATCAGGCCCGACACGAAGTTCTGCGTGATCGCCTGCAGACCGAAACCGATACCCACCGACAGCGCGCTCAACACCAGCGCAAGCCGCTTCAGATCCAGGCCCAATGCAGTCAGGCCCCACACCACCACGATCAGCCAGCCCAGATAGCGCGCCACCGTACTGATGGAATTGCGCGCACCGTCATCGAGCTCGGTCTTGGGCAGATAGGTGTTGAGCAACCACTGCTGCACCACGTGCACCAGCCCCATGCCGAGCAGGAACACGCATAGCGCCCTGAGCACATCGCCCGGGGTGATCACCAGCTCCTTGCCGATGGTGATGCCGTGGGCGATGTTCTCCGCCCAGTCGGTGACCACGCTGATGTTGGCGCCATACGGCGTCAGCAGTACCGCGATGCCCAGCAGCACCAGTAGCACCCGGGTTGCCGCCGATATCAGCAGCCCGAGCTGCACCAGGCGTCCGCTGCCGATGCTGAGCGCATGCGACAAGGCCCGGCTGAAGCGGCCGTCGGGCTTGAACAGCCAGGTCATCAGATCGTCGGCAAAGACCACCAGCAGGCCGAGCAGGCTGCACACCAGGGTGATCCAGATGATCTGCCGCTCCACGAACAAGGCCAGATTGAGATAGCCGAACAAGGCCGCGATCAGCGCAAAGATCACCGCCAGATGGCCCAGCAGGCGGATCAGCACGATGAAGCCGCCACCGCGCGAGACCACCGGCGGCGGCGCATCGCTGTCCGGATCGGCCACCCCGGCATTGGCCGCATGCGCGCGCAAGGACAGGCTCAGCCCGGCCAGCGCCGACAGGATCAACCCCGCGTACAGCAACGCGGCCAGCGCATCGGTGGCGGTGGTCAGTGCGGGGCTGCTGCCGGCCACCTCGTTGATCTTCATCGCCATGCCGCTGAACCAGATCACCGCCGCGGTGGCCAGGCAATGCACGCGCAGGCGGTCGACAGTGGCATCGTCCAACGGGAACAGGCGCCAGCTTGGCTGGTGTTTCATCAACAGGCTGGCACTGAGCGAACCGACGAAAGCAGCCACCACACTGATGGCGACGAATCCGGTCAGCAACTGGTCCAGATCGTCCGGCAGCTCGCCGAGCGCGCGGATGCCCTCGACCAGCACGAATGCCGCAATCCCCAGAGTCAGCGTGCCGACCAGCAGAAACCACAGTGCCAGGCCCGAGCGTCGCAGGCGTCCGCCGGGCGCACGCGAGGCCGCATAACGACGCCCCAGGTGGCGCAGGAAGATGCGCAGCGGAAGCGCCAGCAGCAACGCGATGACGGCAGCGGTCATCAGCCCGCCCACGCCGCTGGCGGCGATGCCGGCCTGCACCATCTGCACCGTCTTGTCGGACAAGGCCTGCAGGCGGGCACGATCGTCGGGCCATTGCTGCCCGATCTGTTTCCACAAGGTCGGCGACAGCGGCGAGGCGACCCGCGTGGAGAGCTTCACGCTGAAGCGTTGCACGCGCTCGCGTTCGAGCCGGTCGGCCAGGTCCTTGGCATTGGAGACCAGCAGCGTGGCCCGGATGAACTCGGCATTGAGCTGATCGCGCTCCTTGGTCAGCGCCTTGCGCTGTTTTGCCAGGTCGGCCGGTTCGTTCGGCGCCGCGACACCGAGCCCCTCCAGTCGCCCGTTGAGCTCCTTGAGCGGTTGCTCCAGCGTGCGCACCAGATCCTGTGCCTGCCGCTGCGCGCCGGCGACATCGTCGGTGAGCTTGCCGAGTTGCTCGGTATCGGCCTTCTCCATGCCCGCGTCGGCCTGGGTCAGCACCTTCTGCATGTTGTCGAGCTGAGTCTGTGTGGTCTCCAGCAGCGTGTCGTCGTCCTGCGCCACGGCGGCGCCCACGCACATCATCCACAACGCGACCAGCAGCAGCACACGCTGCAACACGCCGCGACGGGCACCCAGGGCAACTCGGAATTCGGACACAGGCAGAGATCGGACAGGCGCAACCAGCGCGGTGCCGGCATCTTAATCCACTGCTTCCAGCCAGGCGGATCGACGCTGCCGTGCGGGTTCAGCCTGGCAGAGCTCGCCAGCAGCGGCTGTTGCTGCGCGATCGCAGGTTCTTTCGCGATTGCGGTGACAGCGCTGCCCGTCGCAGTGGATGCACCGTCCGGCCATCCCGACCTGAGCATGAACGCGGTGCAGCTTGTCACCTCGCGGCAACGGTGCGCTGTCGCAGAATCGAGTCACCGCTACGGCAGACGCAGCGGATGACCGCGAAGGAGAACACTCTATGCAGATTCAGATCCAGACCGACAAGCACGTGCCGCATGACCCCTCAGTCGTGCAGCATGTCGAGAAGACCTGCTCGGCCCAGCTGGCGCATTTCGCCAACGACATCACCCGCGTCGAAGTGCATTTGCGCGATGAAAACGGCCAGCGCGGCGGCGCAGCGGATCGAACCTGCAGCATCGAGGCGCACGTCGCCGGCCTGCCGCCGATCGCAGCCACCAATAGCGCCGAAACCACCGCCTCGGCCGTCACCGGCGCCGCACGCAAGCTGCGCACCGCTATCGAACACGCACGTGGCAAGCAGCACGCCAAGGCCACCACACCGCCGCCGGAAGCGCTCTGATCCGCGCCTGGGCAGGGTGGCGCCAGGCGCCCCCTGCCAGCCGTTGCATCGTTGGCACCGCAGCGCAATGACGCATTGATACATCAGCCGGCACCAACCCCTGATCCAGAAACGCCATCGGCCCGCTGCAGTGTCACTGCAGCGGGCCGATGGCGTTTTGATCTGGTGCGCCCGGATGGATTCCAATAATCCATATAAAATCATGGTTTTACGGGATTTATCTGAAAGCAGCCAGCATCAATGCCCCCGAAGATCTTGGATGTAGAAATACAAGACTAGACAAACTAGATGAAGATAAACCGCAGCCGAACAAGCTCATTAAACGGTAATACTTCACGCTTTGCCCCATCTGTGATGTTCACCGAAGAGATAGACGTACAGCTCGCGCCTAGCACGGTAGTGCCCCCCCATCCCGTCGTATTTGGACTTCCAGAGGCGACGTGCCCCCAATTTTGAGTAGCGCCTCGGTTTGGAGTCCTGCTCCAAGAAGATTGGACGTGAAGAAGCATTTTTATCGAAGAGCAGATCGTCCGCTCGCTGCGCGAAGCAAAGGCCGGCATTGCCATCAAGGATATGTGCCGGCGCCACCACCGCCCCCTCCCATCACCGTATCCATCCTTCCCTTTGGGAACTTCGCTGCATCGGCCCGTTAGCAAACTCGGTTAAGGTCATCACCATCGCAGGCCCGTGGCTGGTACTGATCTCCGCTGAGTTCATCTTGGTACAGCGCTTGGCATGTGCCGTACTTTGCGACCTACTTCTGGACCTGCGCTTCCAGAAGCCATACACCGTTTCTTCACTGCCCGGGGGGGGCAGCACGCATGCGCGTGCTGCCCCCTAAAACGCCATCGACCCAGTCCAGTTATTGGATCTGATAACGACTACTGGCATTTTGCGCCACCCAAGATCTTGCTCCGCCCAGAACTCCAGCCTCTACGTCATGCACCAAGCCGACGTCGAGATTCGCAGCACCGGTTTGAAACACGCCCATTGCATCGACCAACTGATTGACCTCAGCCAATACCGCACGCCGCACCGGACGTCGGGACGCAGTGATGGCCAGCGGATCCTTGGTGTAGTCAACGGCCAAAATCTCGGTCGACACAGAAGCCATCAAACGATTACTGCCTGAGGTACGGCTAGCCGATGCCGTGGTATTGCCAGCTTGCATCGGTGTCAGCAATGTTTCGAACTCCGCCGCTGAAATGCCGTGTCCACCATCTTCGGGCTGGATCATCCACAGAGCGTTGTTGCTACCCAGGAAGTGCTTGAGCACGCTCACCTGCTGATTGGCGTCGCCGTCCACTCGCACGATCAGGTCGTCGCTGTTGCGGTGGAAGCTCAAACGCGTCCGCTCGATACCAGCCATGAAGATGGAATCGCTGCCGCCACCGACACTCACGGTGTCCACGCCATTGCCCTCACGATAGGTGTAGACATCGTCACCCGTACCACCGAACAACAGGTCGTTGCCGTCCTCGCCAACGAGAGTGTCGTTGCCCGCGCCACCGTAGAGCATGTCGTTGCCCGATCCGCCGAAAGAACCGCTGCCACCCCACAGAAAATCATCGCCATCACCGCCTTCGATGCGGTCGTCACCGAGCATGCCAAACAGGGTGTCGTTGCCGGCCAGGCCGCGGAGCAGCTCCTTGCTTGTATTGCCGCTCAGCTGATCGTTCGTGGCGGTACCGGTCAGCACGCGCGCATAGTCGGCCGGATTGGCCTCTCCGTCACTGCTGGACACACGGGCATTGATCGCTGCGGTGTCCAGCTGGGCGCCACTACCGGGCTGTAGGACATCCAACGCGAAATCGCCGCCAAGGAAGTGCTTGGTCACACGCACACTGCTATTAGCGCCGCTGGCCAATGCAATCACCAAGTCATCCCCATCGCGGGTGAATCGTAGGTTGCTGACCGGTTGTCCATCTTGGAATTGCAGACGGTCGATACCGCCTCCGGTATTGTCAATCACATCGCGGCCGCTGCCGAATACATAGGTATCGTCGTTGGCGCCGCCCAGCATGAGGTCATCGCCATCCTCGCCGCGCAGTGTGTCGTTGCCAGCGCCGCCCTCCAACGTGTCGTCACCGCTGCCGGTGCCATTGCCGCTGCCACCGGACAATGTGTCGTTGCCGGCACCACCTCGCAAGGTATCGTTGCCGCCCATGCCCAACAAGGTGTCGTTACCGCCCAGTCCGTCGATCAGATCCTTACCAGTCCCGCCAGTCAGTTGCTCTCCGGAGGCGGTGCCATTGATGGTCCGGTCGGGACTGCTGCTGTTGATCAGCTGTGCGATCTGCGTTGCGGTATAACGTGCGTTGCTGGCTTGCACAACGTCCATGCCGGCATCACCGCCCAGGAAGTGGCCGCTGACGCGTGCCGCTGCGATCGTAGCGCCATCGATGTGCACCAGGAGGTCGTTGCCGTCGCGCTTGAACGACAGCCGGCTGCTGGCCACGCCATTCACCAACAGGGTGTCGTTGCCGCCACCGGTGTTGTTGATGATGTCGCTGCCAGAGCTGCCATCGATAACATAGGTATCGTCGCCGGCGCCGCCAATCAGCCGGTCATTGCCGGCGCCACCGGTCAGCTGGTCGTTACCACCGCGTCCGTTCAACGTGTCGTTACCGGCAAGGCCAAGCAGGGTATTGGCCGCTTCGCTGCCTTCGATGAGATTGTCCAGCGCATTGCCGGTGGCTTGGCCGCTGCCGGTCACGCGCAGGTTCTCGATGTTGTTGGTCAAGGTGGTGGTGGAGCCGGTCGTTCGCACGATGGTGTCGATGCCCATGCCGACCTGCTCGACTGCCCGGTCTCCGCTGTCATCGAAGTAGTAGGTGTCGTCACCGTCGTAGCCTTCCATCACGTCAGCACCCAGGCCGCCGTTGAGGGTGTCGTTGCCGCCGTTACCGTAGAGCCGGTTGGCCAGGGCGTTGCCGGTCAGCGAAAGCCCGGTGTCGACGGCCACGTAGCCGTACTCCACATTGGCTGCAAGCGTCGTGTTCACCAGCGCGTAGACACTATCGGCGCCTCCGCCAGCCAGTTCCACCACCACGTCGCCTGCGTCGTCAACATAGTAGGTATCGTTGCCGGTGCCGCCGCGCATCTCATCGGCGCCCTGCATGCCATCGAGCGTGTTGTCGTTGCTGTTGCCGACAAGCGTCTGTGCGCCCTCGCGCCCGATCGCGACGGTCGCCTGTGATCCCTCGACCAGCACGATCTGCTCGATGTTGGCATCGGCCGTGTAGCTGTAGCGACTGCTTTCCACCGTGTCGAAACCCTCACTGGCCTCTTCGATGATGCGTTCGCCATCTTCCCACTGCAGGACGTAGGTGTCGTTGCCACTGCCGCCGCGCAGAACATCGGCACCGCCATTGCCTTCGAGGCGGTCGTTGCCGGCCAGGCCGATCAGCTGCTCACGCTTCCAGGTTCCGACAAGCACGTCATCCTGTGCGGCGCCCTGGATCACGATGGTCGCGTGCAGCGATATCCAGGCAGATGCGGATGCACCGTGCTGGTCGGTAGCGGTCAGGGCGAAGGTGAAGTCGCTCTCGTCGGCAGGTACGATGCCGCTGAGTGTGCCCATGACCGGGTCCACCGAAAGCCACTGTGGGCCACTTACGGAGTAGGTCAGCGTGTCGCCGGGCGCATCGCTGAAAGCCCCGGCAGGAAGTGCCAGCGAGAACGGTTGCCCCACCGTGAGCTCTGCGTTGTACTCGAAGGTGTTGGCCACAGGCGGCTCGTTGCCACTGATCAGCTGGTCAAGATCGCCGCGGCGGATTTTGCCATCGGCAAATACGAACCGATCGATCGCGCCCTGAAGCCTTGTCTGGCCGGGGTTGCTGGAGTCGTCCACCCAGTAGCCCTGCACGATGATACGGTCGTTGGCGTCGGTGCCGAGCTGGACGATCAGGTCCAGGCCGTCGCGGGTCCACACCACGTCCTCGGCGAGGATGCCGGCGCCGAAGATTACCTCGTCGCTGTCGTCATGGTTGTAAGTGTTGATCGAGATGATGCGGTCGGTGCCGTCGCCCGCTTCATAGTAGAACCGGTCATTGCCCGAGCGGCTGCCGTGCCCGCTCTGCCACTCCGATCCGTACAACGTGTCATTGCCCCGCCCCCCGTAAAGGTCAGCACCGTAGACCGACGCATACAGGGTGTCGTCACCGTCTTCACCATACAGGCGATCCGGCTCATTCACTTGCGTATAGGGATTGAATTCGGCCAGCCACTGATTGCCGCGCAGGACGTCATTTCCGCCGCCACCGCGAATCTCGTTGGCATACATGTTCCCGATCAGGATGTTGTCTTCGTCGTTGCCTTGGATGTTCGCGCGCAGGACGATGTGCGAGGGCTGCTGGTTGTCCACATTGCGCAATGTCAGGTTCTCGACATTGGCGTAGTCGGCCAGCGAGAACCACATGCCGTGCTGAGTCATCTCGTCCCATCCGGCAATGATCACCGTGTCGTTGCCGCCACCGGCCGCCTCGATCACGGCGTCCTTCCGGGTCACGATGTAGGTGTCATTGCCGTCCAAGCCCACCAGCTGGTTGGCGCCGCTGGCAAGATGGCCCTCGATGACGTTGTGGTCGTCGTTGCCGGTGCCGTAGATGGCATCACCCGTCAGCCGCAGGTTCTCGAGAAACTCGCGGCCTTCAATGGAGTAGTTCAGGTTGGTCTGGACGGTATCGATCGAATCGTGGTTGAGGCGGTTCCTTTCGATGATGATGTCGTCATAACTGTCGATGATGAAGGTGTCATTGGTTTCGGCACCGATGAAGGTGTCCCTGCCGCCCTTTCCATCCAGCACAAAGGCGAGACTGGCCGGTCCCCAGGTGCGGCCGATGATCTCGATCACGTTGTCTTGGCTGTTGCCGGTGACGGTGTTGTACGAGTACCAGTAGCTGGACTGGGTGATCTTCGCGTTCTCGACATTGTCCGGAAGCACTGTGTCGAGCAGGTTGCTGAGCAGTGTATCGACGCCACCGCCCGCCAGTTCCTGGATCTCGGCGACGTTGTTGCTGGTACGATAGGCGCTCCAGCTGAAGTTGTTTAGGTACTCGTAAGTATCGTTGCCGTCGCCACCAATGAACATGTCGAGATCGAAGTCGATTTCGGTGATGAAGCGGTCATCGCCGGCGCCGCCCCTGACGATGTCCACGCCCGTGCCGTCAATCAGTACGTCGTTACCCGCGCCTCCATCGAGCTGATCGTCGCCCTCACCGCCAGAGAGAACGTCATTGCCACCGCCGCCGGACAGCACGTCGTTGCCACGCCCGCCGGTGACGGATTCCGGCAGGTTGGTTCCGGTGTAGACATCGTCGCCGTCGCTGCCCGTCCAACTCACCATCTGGAAATCCGAACGCTTCATCTCGATGCCGTCGGCAAAGACAATGCGATGGGCATCGCTCGCTAAGAAGCCCTCCAGCACGAGGATGTTATCGGGCTGCGCATTGGGCGAAGCACCGCCGGCCAGGATCATCAGGGTGAGCGTGTCCCCCTCCAGGGTGAAGTTGTGCACCATGTTGCGCGTGATGCCGACCATGTTGATCGTGTCCACGCCTGCGGCATTGCCTGCCAGGTTCCTGATGAAATCGATGCCCGAGCCCAGCAGCACGTTGTAGGTGTCATTGCCCTGGCCACCGTCGACCTCGTCGGAACCATCCAGGCCGTCGTTCCAGAGGGTGATGACGTCATGACCGTCGCCGCCCAGCACCACGTCGCTGCCTGCGCCGTCAGTCAGGGTGTCATTGCCGTCGCCACCATCAATCAGGTCTTTGCCGCCCTTGCCGTCGATCACATCTTCACCGCCTCGCCCATACAGGCGGTCAGCGTCCTCCGTTCCCATCAGCGTGTCGTCGCCGCCGGTACCGAGAATGGTTGCCCCGTAGAAGGCGCCCGACTCGATCTGCGCACGCGTGATCACCTGGTTGTCGGCGGTCTGGATACGCACCTGGGTGGTGCCGCTGAAGTAGCCCTTGATGCGAACCTGGTTGTCATCCAGGGTGACCAGCAGGTCGTCCTCGTCGCGCGCATAGGCAAGGTCTTCGGCGGTGATGCCGTCCAGGAAGAACACCCAATCCTGGCTGTCCTGGACGAGCGTGATCACGTCCTTGCCGAAGCTGCGGCTGAACTGGTACTGGTTGTTGCCGGTGCCACCGCTGAGGAGATCGTCGCCCTCGTCGCCGACCAGGACATCGTCACCCGCGTCACCACTGAGGACATCGTTGCCGGCGCCGCCAAACAGGAAGTCGTTGCCGTTGCCGCCGTACAGGGTGTCATCGCCGGAGTAGAGGCGCTCGTAGTCATCGCCGTACAAGCGGTCGTCACCGTCGCCGCCATACAGGATGTCATTGTTGCCCTGGCCATGCATGAGATCATTGCCATCGCCACCATCGAGCACATCGCGCCCATGGTTGCCAGCCGCGACCGCGTTCTCGTCACCGTCAATGTAGTCGTCGCCCGCACCGCCGTACAGGCTGTCATTGTGCGCGCCACCATACAGGAAGTCCGCGCCATCGCCGCCCTGGACTGTGTCGGCGCCTTCCCCGCTATCGAGGGTATCCGCGCCCTCACCGCCGAACAACTGGTCGTTGCCGATCCCTCCCGACAGGTGGTCGTTGCCTTTGCCGCCATCCAGACGATCGTCGCCGGCATCGCCTGCCATGTTGTCATTGCCATCACCGCCATCCAGAGCGTCATTGCCCTCACCGCCGGACAGCGAGTCGTCATCCTCGCCGCCGGATAGCGAATCATTTCCGGCATCGCCCTGCAGGATGTCCTTGCCTGCGTGTCCGATCAGCACGTCGTTGCCGGCCCCGCCAGAGATGCTGTCATTGCCGTCCCGGCCCAGCAGCACATCATCCCCGACGCCGCCAGAGAGGGTGTCGTCGCCGGTGCCGCCGTCCAGGATGTCATCGCCTGCCTCGCCGGCAATGGTGTCATCGCCGGCTCCACCATCGATGTAGTCACCCTCGCCGACCGTGGAATGCTCGTCCAGTGCGTTGTCGCCCCACATGTTGTCGTTGCCTTCGCCGCCGGAAATGACGTCGCGCCCCAGCCCACCTAGGATCTGGTCTGCGCCCGCACCGCCGGAAAGGACGTCCTCTCCCTTGCCGCCAGCAATGCGGTCATCGCCTGCGCCCCCATTGATGGAGTCGTTGCCGCCCATGCCTGCCAGCAGATCATTGTCGTCGCCGCCATCGATGTTGTCGTTGCCCTCGGCGCCATTGATGCTGTCATTGCCGGCGCCGCCGAAGAGCGTCGCGCCTAGGATGGGCAGGTAGGGATTGTCGTCAAAAGTGAAAAGGCCACCGCCGGCCTGTTGGCCATCCGGATGGCCCGGCGAGAAGTACAGCAGGCGGTACTGCGTGACTCCTGACCTGAAGAACCGAAAGGTTTTGCCAGGAGATGAAGAGGCCTCGCTGTAGTCGAAGTTTCCGCCGAGCGGGAAGCTGGCAGGCGCGAACCATTCGCCGTCTTCGCCCGCGGCAAACGAACTGCCCCGCGACCAGGTGAAATATTTCCCCACGTCACGCCAAACATCAGCCAGCGTCAGCCCGGCGACCGGGCCCGCAGAATACTGGAAGCCAAAGTTGAACCGCGCGTCGATGACGTCGTCACTGGCACCACCGTGAACCGTTGATCCATCCCCGAAGCCAGAAATAAAGTCGTCGCCGCCGTCGCCGTATATCTCGTCCTTGCCGCCTCGGCCATTGATGATGTCGCCATCATCGCCACCGTACAGCGTGTCGTCGCTGGCGCTCGAACCGCCCCAGATCATGTCACGACCACCGAGTCCGTGGATGGTCACCGGCCCGGTGTCTCCGCTGGTGATACCCGGATTGATATAGTCGCCTTCGGCAGTGCCCGGGCCGGAAGGTACCGGGTGTTCCGGCTCGGTCGGCATACCTGGAAGGGTGAGCCCGTAGTCACCGTTCTTCCAGTTGAGCAGGGTAACCGTGGCATTCTCGTAGTGCTTGGAGGAGACCACGAGGGTGCCAGGGCCGCCGTCACCCGGGTCGTTGTAGACGAGGGTGAAGTAGTCCTCCGGCGAGGCGTAGCGGTTATCGCCGGTCTTCTCGTAGGTCACGCCTGCAATGTCGACAATGCCGAACGTCAGCTTGTTGTTGCCTTCGCTGTCGTCGATGATCTGATTGCCCACTGCTTGGTCGGTGAGCGTGTACTCGTCATCGCCACCCTTGCCGAAGGCCGTCGTGCGGCCGTACAGGAACGTGATCGCGTTTTTGCCGTCGTTGCCAACGACAATGTTCTCGTGGGTGTTACCGGTGGCGATCTCGCCATCGTTGACGAACCTGGGGTCCAGCTGCGGCTTGTCGGGAGCGTCCGGGTCACCGGGCACGTATGGATCGACGGCTTTACCGACCGACGAAATGAGGGCCTCTACCTCGTCGCTCCATCCCTGCGATTCGAGGAAGGACCAGAACTTGTCGTTGATCAGCGAGTCCCACACGGCCTCGCCCAGTTGGGTAGCGGCATAGCCGGCTGCGAGGACCAGCAAGATCGACCCCGCCGCAAACCACAGCGGTGTCGAAAGGATGCCGGCCAGGCCCCCGGCCACACTAAGCAGCGCGCTCACCACCGCTCCGCCAACAACAATGCCGGCGATCTCGCCACCCACGCCACGCGGGTCGGTCGCGCCGTTCTGGATCGCTCCGGCGATATCGGCAATCAGGAAGAAGTTGCCCAGTCCATTGCCGATACGAGCGGCGCCCCGAATCGCCTTAGTAGAGTCGGAGGCCGCGTCATGCAGCTGCTGCAACCCCACTCGGTATTCATTGGCAACAAAGTCGGCATAGCTAGCCACCTTATTTGCATGAGGACTGTTGGACTTGAGCGCGATTTCCTTCCAGCGCTTTGAAATGCGCGCATAGTCGATGGCAGCCGCCTTGGCGCGCTCCATCTCCGAACTGGCGGCGATGTTGTCCTGGATTTTCTCCAGTGCAGCCTTTACCTGAAGTTCCGTCATCTCTTTGACGGTCTCTTCGGTAAGCGTCTTGCTCGAGTCCTCCAGGAATTTGCCTGGATCCGGCAGAAATTGCGACATCTCCAGTAGGTAAGCTTCCTGGAACCAGCGTATCGCTTCAGGCGAATCCGGCTTTTCTGGTGGAGGCGGCGCGTCCAGGTCGCCCTGGATAAAGTAGATGGTCTTGTTGGACGTGGTCATGGCGACGCGTTCCTTGCGGTTGGAGTTTAGGTGGAATCCAGTGAAGCACTTGGACGTTCAGAAGGATCAGGACCCTCTCAGCCGCTTGCGAAGCGCAAGCCGCCCTGCCCGCTTCCGGGGATCGCAGCGGCGTGTAAGCCGCAGGTCAATGCAGGAGCAGACGCTGGCCAACGGCAGGCACAACAAGAGATACAGGCCTGGCAGGGCCCTGCCGGGTACGCCGTGGTTGATGAGGAGGTCCATCAAAGGCAGCATGAAGGCGAGCGAGAAGAGGGAGACAAACAGGTGCCAGAAGCTGAAGAATAGGTATCGATTCGTCCAGCGCGTGCTCCTCGCCGGGCTGTCGATCGACTCGGTTGCCAGGCGATGTGCGGCCACCCGCAGCCGGCATCCGCAGCCAAGCATTCCGGACACGAGCACGATGCTCACATAGATCAGCGAAAGGGTCAGCATGTGTCAGCGCTCGCGCAAGGCTTCAGTGGTGTGCTGTTGCAGAGGACTAAGCAGGTAGTCGATGACCCGGCGCTTGCCCGTCTTGATCTCTGCGCTAAGGCTCATCCCGGCATTCAACCGCACACCTAGACCATCGATGTTCAGCGTGGCCCGCTCCAGCTTCACCCGGGCGGGGAATACCAGGCCCAGCTTTTCGTCTTGTGCGGCATCGTGGGACACGCTGGCGACCGTGCCGGTCAGATAGCCGTAGCGGGTATAGGGGAAGCTGTCGACCTTGACGGTGACCGGTTGGCCCGGGCGCATGAAGCCGATGTCCTTGTTCAAGACGGTAACTTCTACCTCCAGTGCTTCTTCGGCTGGCACCACGACCAGTAACGGCTGTGCGGGCGTGACTACACCGCCTACGGTGTGGACGGCCAGCTGCTGGATCGTGCCGTCGACGGGCGCATGCAGGGCCATCAGCTTGTCGCGCTGTCCGGTCTTGGCGACGTCCTGGGTCAGCTGGCCGGCTTGCTCGCCTGCCTGGCGCAAGGCATCCAGTGCCTGCTGGCGTGTGTCGGTGACAAGCAC